>NZ_JARPQB010000025.1 GCF_029478665.1 Pseudomonas entomophila | reverse complement strand
GCCCTACCCCCTCTATTGGCGCGTTTCGCACCCCCTGCCACAACTCCAGCGCCAGCAACCGCGCCTGTTCGGCGTTGTTCCCTGGGCACAGCACCATGAACTCCTCGCCACCCAGCCGGCAAAACACATCGGTACGCCGCAACCGCTGGCCGATCCGCTGGCACAGGCTACGCAACACCCGATCGCCCATCGCATGCCCGAACTGATCGTTGATCCGCTTGAAGTGGTCGATGTCGAGCATGATCACCGCCAGTCCCTGCCCATCCCGCTGGGCACGGTCCAGCTCGATGCGCAGGCGCTCCTGGAAATAGCGCCGGTTATGGATCCCGGTAAGAGAATCAGTGATAGACAGCGCGCGCAGCTCCTCCTCCACCCGCTTGAGGTCGGAAATATCCGTCAGGTAGCCATGCCACAACGTGCAGCCATGGTCACCGATCTCCGGCGTCGCTTCCCCCCGGACCCAGCGCAACCCCGCCCGTGGCAGGCACACCCGGTACTCTTCGCGCCAGGGTGTGAGGTGCTCGGCCGAATACAGCACCGAGCGCCGCACCTGCTCCAGATCGTCGGGGTGAATACGCTCGAACACGGCGCTGGCGTCGCGGCGCAACTCGGCCAGGTCGACCTCGTAGATGTCCTGCAACCCCGCGCTGGCGTAGGGGAAACACGAGTGGCCGTCGGCATCCAGGCGATATTGATAGATCCCTCCCGGCACCTCGGCACTGAGCTTTTCCAGCAGCCGGTCACGGGCTGCCAATGCCTCATGGACCCGCCGCCGCTCGGTGACATCGATGCAGATCGCCAGGTAACCGACCCACAGCCCCTGTTCGTCGAGCACGGCAGTCACCAGCATGTTGGCCAGCAAATGACTGCCATCCTTGCGCACCAGCGTCCATTCGACCGGCTCGCCTCCCGCTTCCTGCACGGTTTCGGCGAACATCGCCTGGCCCGCGCCCACCTCGCGGCCATAGCGCACGCTCAAGGCGTGGGCGCGGCGATGCAGTTCCTCAGGCTGGACCAGGTCCTCGAGGGTGAGGTGCCCCAGCGCCTCATCCGCCGAGTAACCCAACATGCGCTCGGCACCGGCATTGAAGGTGCCGATCACCCCGCGCAGGCTGGTGGCGATGATCGCGACCTGGGTCGCGGCATCCAGCACACTGCGCAGCTGGTTGTGGGTTTCCCTGAGCGACTGTTCGCTGACCCGCAGCTCGGCGGTGCGCCGGGCGACCAACCCGAGGGCACGTTGACGCTGGCTGAACAGGCTGAACAACAACGTCGCCAGCAACACGCTGAGCAAGCCACCCAACAGGCTGACCACCAGGACGGCAGAGGAACGGTTGGCAAGCAGAAAGCCCAGGCTCGGCCGGATATCGAGCTGGTACCGATGATCGGCCAGGCGCAACAGGAAGCTGCTGGCCAGCCCGATCTGCGCGGGCCTGTTGCCCGAGTCGAACAGCACTTCATGACTGTCTTCGGTCGACAGGTCGAGGATGCGTACCACCAGGCTGTCATCAACGGCCGTCGGCAGGCTTTCGGCGATCAACTGGTGCAGGCTCAGCAAGGCCATGACATAGCCGCCGGGCGGGCCATCCTGCGGCGCCACATCGTTGAACACCGGCGCGACCATCAGCAGGCCACGGGTATAGGCAGGTTCCACGTTGAGCATGTCCAGCGGCGCGGACACCGCCATGCTTCCCGGGCGAGAGGCCCGGGCCAGGGTGGCCTCGCGCTGGGGCTGGCCGCGCAGGTCGAAGCCATAGGGTTGATCCTGCTGGCTCGCGGCCTGGGTATACAGCACGGGGTAGTAGAACGCGCGCGGCGGAGCATCCTGCCAGCCCCCCAGGGCATCCCGGTCACGGATGCGATAGGGTCGCACCAGCAAGGCACCGGCACGCTGCTCGAACGCTTCACGCTGGTCGGCCGCCACCCGTGGCGCCCAGGAGTAGGCCTGGGTGCGGTGCAGCAGCGGCCCGGCATAGCCGTCAAATTCGCGGGGGGTGATTTCGCGGGAGTAGCCGACGAAACGGCGCAACCCATCCAGGCGCCGCTCCTGCTCCTCGAAACGTTCGGCGATGCGGCTATGGCGCTCGCTGGCCAGCAGCTCGAAGCGCTGGCGCAACTGCTGCTTGTAGAAGGCATGGGTGGCGGTGGCCAGCGCAGCCGTAAGCAGACAGCCGACGGCCAGCGCCGCCAGGGCCACGCCCCAGGCGGACAGCTCGGCGCCGAGCCGGCCGGGCAGCTTCGCAGGCACGCTTGGGTTCGACATGGATAACTCTCGTCAACGTCAGCGTCCTGCGAATGGTCCCACTCCTACTACTTTATAGCTAATAGCAAGAGGCCATGCCAGCAGTCCCGCGACTCAGCGCAGGCGCAGTTGCCAGGCCCGGTGGATGCGGTTGTTGCGGGCGAAGTCCGGGTCCAGGGTCTGGGCGCTGATCTCCTCCACGGCATACCGCGCGCTCAGGTGCTCATCGAGCTGGAACTTGCGGAAGTTGTTGGAGAAATACAACACCCCGCCGGGGGCCAGGCGCGCCATGGCCAGGTCAAGCAGTTCCACGTGGTCGCGCTGCACATCGAACACACCTTCCATGCGCTTGGAGTTGGAGAAGGTCGGCGGGTCGATGAAGATCAGGTCGAAGCTGTCCTGGGCATTCTGCAGCCAGGCCATCACGTCACTCTGTTCCAGGCGGTTGCGCTCGGAGAAACCATTGAGCGACAGGTTGCGACGGGCCCAGTCCAGGTAGGTCTTGGACAGGTCGACGCTGGTGGTGCTGCGCGCACCGCCCTTGGCCGCGTGCACGCTGGCCGTGGCGGTATAGCAGAACAGGTTGAGGAAGCGTTTGCCGGCGGCCTCGCGCTGGATGCGCATGCGCATCGGGCGATGGTCGAGGAACAGGCCGGTGTCCAGGTAGTCGGTGAGGTTGACCAGCAGCTTGACGCCGCCCTCGGTCACTTCCTGGAAGCGGCCTTCGGTGGCCTGGCGCTCGTACTGGCGGGTGCCGCTCTGGCGTTCGCGACGCTTGAGCACCACGCGCTGCGGGTCGATGCCCAGTGCCTGGGGGATTGCCGCCAGGGCATCGAGCAGACGTACCTGGGCCTTGTCCGGATCGACCGAACGGGGCGCGGCGTATTCCTGGACGTGTACCCAGTCCTGGTACAGGTCCACCGCCAGGGCGTACTCGGGCATGTCGGCATCGTAGACGCGATAGCAATCGACCTGCTCGCGACGGGCCCACTTGCCCAGCTGCTTGAAGTTCTTCTGCAGGCGATTGGCGAACATCTGCGCACCCTCGGACAGGCGTGCCGGTTCGCTGGCCACCGGGGCCTGGCGACGGGGCTCGCCCTCTTCAACTGCGGCCTGGCGACGTTCACCCGTGACGAACTGGTCAGGCTGCACCTTGAACAGCAGCAGCTTGCACGGCAACGCGCCGTTCCAGAATGCGTACTGCTTGTGGCTGCGGATGCCCATGCGCTTGCCCAGCTCGGGCGCGCCGGTGAACACCGCGGCCTCCCAGCCCATGCAGGCCTGGCGCAGACGCTCGCCCAGGTTCTGGTAGAGGTACAGCAGGCTGGCTTCGTCACCCAGACGCTCGCCGTAGGGTGGGTTGCTGATCACCAGGCCCTTCTGGTTCTGGTCAGGGCGCGGCTCGAAACTGGCCACCTCGCCCTGGTAGATCTTCACCCAGTCACCCAGGCCTGCGCGCTCGACGTTGTTGCGCCCCGGCTGGATCAGGCGTGGGTCGGCCTCGTAGCCGCGAATCCACAGTGGTGGCTTGGCCAGGCCGGCCTGGGCACGGGCCTGGGCCTCGTCGTGCAGCTTGCGCCACAGCGCCGGCACATGGCCAAGCCAGGCGCTGAAGCCCCAGCGCTCGCGCTTGAGGTTGGGCGCGATATCGGCGGCGATCATCGCCGCCTCGACCAGGAAGGTGCCCACGCCGCACATCGGGTCGGCCAGGGCGCCGCCTTCGGCGGCGATACGTGGCCAGCCGGCACGGATCAGCACCGCCGCCGCCAGGTTTTCCTTCAGTGGCGCGGCGCCTTGCTGCAAGCGGTAGCCGCGCTGGTGCAAGCTGTGGCCGGACAGGTCGAGGGACAGGATCGCCTCGCCACGGTCCAGGCGCAGGTGCACGCGCAGGTCGGGGTCGAGCTTGTCCACCGACGGACGCAGGCCCTCGCGGTTGCGCAGCTTGTCGACGATGGCGTCCTTCACTTTCAGGGCGCCGAAGTGGGTGTTGTCGATGCCCGAGCCGTGGCCGCTGAATTCCACCGCCAGGGTGCCATCGGCTTCCAGGTGTTCGGCCCAGTCGACGGCATGCACGCCATCGTACAGGTCGTCGGCGTTCTTCATCGAGAAACGCTTGAGCACCAGCAGCACCCGGTTGGCCAGGCGCGACCAGAGGCACAGGCGGTAGGCGGTTTCCATGTCGGCCGAGCCGCGGATGGCCGAAGTGTGTTCACGCACTTCGGTCAGGCCCAGGTGGTTGGCCTCTTCGGCGAGCAGGCCTTCGAGGCCCTTGGGGCAGGTGAGGTAGAGTTCGAAACGGTCCGACATGAGTATTCCAGAGCCTTTGGCTAGGTAGATGACAGGCCGACGCGCGACCTGCCGCTGTTTGCCCGCACGCCTTCCAGCAGGCGCCCGGGTGGCCTTGCGGACCCACCGCAAGACCGGGCCGCCCGACACATCGCCGCCGCGCCATTGGCGAAAGCAGCTTTGATCGTCAGGCAGAATGAAAAATTCCAGGACGGTGGGCGCAAGGGGCGACCCTTCGTCGCATCAACAAGTATGACGCTCATCCTCCAGCAACGCTGGCCAATTGACGCCAATGTTCGTTAAACCCTGATCATAGCGGGCTCAACGGCAAACAAGGTTCAGTCGCATTTATTTACTTATCCCCTCACCCTCAAAAACGTTACGTCCTTATGACAAATCGATCATTCACACTGTGACCTGCATTCGTTAGAACTGGCCTTAGGTCGTCTCGCAACGGGACGGCACTTTCAGCCCGCCACGCCGGCAGCGGGCGCACACCGGCAGAACGATTCTGCCCGGCCTCGGAGAGGCCGACGGGACATTACAGTCAACAAGTGAGGGCAACACCCTATGAGAAGACTTAAGCGTGATCCGTTGGAAAGAGCATATTCACGTGGCTACCAGTATGGGGTCACCGGCAAATCCCGCGAACTTTGCCCCTTCAACCTGCCATCCGTTCGCCAGGCCTGGATCAACGGCTGGCGCGAAGGTCGCGGCGACAATTGGGACGGCATGACCGGTACCGCTGGCATTCATAGACTCAACGAAAATCACGCCGTTGGCTGAACGAGGACACTGAATTCGAGTTACCCATGCGCGCCCTATCCGGGCGGCGGGCTGCGGCCCAGGGGCCCCTTTTGAGGGGCCCTTTTTTATGGCCTTGAATCGGTGCCGGCTGCTTCGCGGATGAATCCGCTCCTACCGGGAACGACGCACGCCCCTGTATTTGCGGATTCATCCGCGATGGGCTCACCTCGGCATCGCGGCAATCGCGTCCACCGCCTCGCGAATCAGCGCAGGCCCCTTGTAGATGAAGCCCGAATAGATCTGCACCAGGCTCGCACCCGCGGCGATCTTCTCAGCCGCATGACGGCCCTCGGTGATACCACCGGCGGCAATGATCGGCAGCTTGCCACCCAGTTCGCCCGCCAGCACCTTCACCGTGTGCGTGCTCTTCTCCAGCACCGGCGCCCCCGAAAGCCCACCCGCCTCGCCACCGAACGGCAGACCCTCGACACCTTCGCGGCCAAGGGTGGTGTTGGTGGCGATCACCGCGTCCATCCCCGACGCCATCAGCGCCGCCGCCACCAGGGCGGTTTCCTCGTCGCTCATGTCCGGGGCGATCTTGATCGCCAGCGGCACGCGCTTGCCGTTGCTCACCGCCAGTTGCTCCCGACGCTCGGCCAGGGCATCGAGCAGTTGCTTGAGCGAGTCGCCGAACTGCAGGCTGCGCAGGCCCGGCGTGTTGGGCGAGCTGACGTTGACGGTGATGTAGCTGGCGTCGTTGTAGACCTTCTCCAGGCAGATCAGGTAGTCATCCTGGGCGCGCTCGACCGGGGTGTCGAAGTTCTTGCCGATGTTGATACCCAGCACGCCGCTGTACTTCGAGGCCCGCACCCGCGCCAGCAGGTTGTCGACACCCAGGTTGTTGAAGCCCATGCGGTTGATGATCGCGGTGGCCTCGGGAATACGGAACAGGCGCGGCTTGGGGTTGCCCGGTTGCGGGCGCGGCGTCACGGTACCGATCTCGACGAAACCGAAACCCAACTGCGCGAAGCCATCGATGGCCGCGCCGTTCTTGTCCAGGCCCGCGGCCAAGCCGACCGGGTTGGCGAAGTTCAAGCCCATGACACTCACCGGCAACGCTGCTGGCTGCTTGCACAGCAGGCCATTGAGCCCAAGGCGGCCACCGGCGCCGATCAGGTCCAGCGAGAGGTCGTGGGAGGTTTCCGGGGAAAGCTTGAACAGCAGCTGGCGGGCCAGGGTATACATGGGCGGGCGGACTCGCGGTGTGTGAGGGGGCGATTATAGCCAGCGCGCCGCCGTGGCGACAGGGCCCTGGCACATGGGTTGCTTATTCTGCCCCATGCAGTTGCGCCGAAACCCCCGAGGATCCCCGTGAATACAGCCCCCCCGAGAATGCCCCTGGCCTGGGTCAACGGCAGCGATGCCCCCGAGAAGACCTGCCTGGACATCGGTTTCATGGCCCTGACCGACTGCGCCTCGGTGATCGTGGCCGCCACCCAGGGCTTCGCCCAGCAGCAGGGCCTGACCCTCAACCTGCACCGCCAGGCCTCATGGGCCGGCCTGCGCGACAAGCTGACCCGGGGCGAGCTGGACGCCGCCCACTGCCTGTATGGGCTGGTCTATGCCGTGCAGCTGGGCGTGGGCGGCGGCCCGGCCAGGGACATGGCGGTGCTCATGGGCCTGAACCAGAACGCCCAGGCCATCAACCTCTCCCCGGCACTGCAGCGCAAGGGCGTGACCAGCCCGGAGGCACTGGCCCGGTTGGTGCACCAGCATGGCGCACGGCTGACCTTCGCCCAGACCTTCCCCACTGGCACTCATGCCATGTGGCTGTACTACTGGCTGGCCAGCCAGGGCATCCACCCGCTGCGCGACGTCGACAGCGTGGTGGTGCCCCCCGCGCAGATGGTCGCCCACTTGCAGGCCGGGCGCATCGACGGCTTCTGTGCCGGCGAGCCCTGGTCGGCCGACGCCATCGCCAAAGGCCAGGGCTTCACCCTGGCCACCAGCCAGGCGGTGTGGCCGGACCACCCGGAGAAGGTGCTGGCCTGCGCCCGCAGCTTCGTCGAGCAATACCCCAACAGCACCCGGGCACTGATCAAGGCGCTCCTCGCCGCCAGCCGGTTCATCGAGCAGAACCTCGAGAATCGCCGTGGCGCCGCGCAGTTGCTCAGTGGCGACAGCTACCTGGGCATCCCGGTGAGCAGCATCGAACCGCGCCTGCTTGGCGATTACCAGGATGGCCTGGGCAACCGCTGGCAGGACCGCCACGCACTGCGCCTGTTCGACCAGGGGCGCGCCAACCTGCCCTACCTCTCCGACGGCATGTGGTTCATGACCCAGTTCCGCCGCTGGGGCATCCTGCGTGAAGACCCGGATTACCTCGCGGTGGCACGCCAGGTCCAGCAACTGGCCTTGTACCGTGAGGCCGCCGAAGCCTTGCACGTACCCTGCGCCGAGCTACCGATGCGCAGCAGCCAGCTGATCGACGGCGGCCGCTGGGACGGCAGCGACCCCCATGGTTACGCGCGCAGCTTCAGCCTGCACGCCCTGGACGCGGCGCCCGGCGCGCGCGTCGGACGCTGAGGGACGATCATGTTGCGCATCCTGCTGATCGACGACACCGAAAAGAAGGTTGGCCGCCTGAAGGCCGCGTTGAGCGAGGCGGGCTTCGAGGTGATCGAGGCCGGCGGCCTGACCATCGACCTGCCCGGCTGCGTCGAAACGGTGCGCCCGGACGTGGTGCTGATCGATACCGAGTCACCCGGCCGGGATGTACTGGAGCAGATGGTGCTGGTCAGCCGCGACCACCCACGGCCCATCGTGCTGTTCACCGACGAGCACGATCCCGGGGTGATGCGCCAGGCGATCCAGGCCGGAGTCAGCGCCTACATCATCGAAGGCATCCACGCGGCACGCCTGCAACCCATCCTCGATGTAGCCATGGCGCGTTTCGAGAGCGACCAGGCATTGCGCGCCCAACTGCAGGCCCGCGACCAGCAGCTGGCTGAACGCAAGCGCATCGAGCAGGCCAAGGGGCTGCTGATGAAGATGAAGGACTGCAACGAAGAGCAGGCCTACACCCTGATGCGCCGCCAGGCCATGAGCCGCCAGCAGAAGCTGATCCAGGTGGCGGAACAGATCATCGCCCTGTCCGAAATGCTCGGCTGAACACCAACGCCTCTGCAGGAGCCAGCCTTGCTGGCGAAGCAGGCAACGCCATTCGCCAGCAAGGCTGGCTCCTACGAGAACTTGGCCCGGCTCTTGCTGAACTACAGGCCAGGTAGCCAACGGCGGTTGCCCCCAAACCCCCGACAAAGACGTCGCTCCCCTCTCCACAACCGTGGACCGGGCAGCGGCGTCTTTGCGTTTCCGCCCCTGTGTTGTGCGTCCAACGAGGTGTTCGATGAATACGAGCTTCTGGAAATCCGGGCATCTGCCCACCCTGTTTGCCGCCTTCCTCTACTTCGACCTGAGTTTCATGGTCTGGTACCTGCTCGGCCCCCTGGCGGTGCAAATCGCCGCCGACCTGCAACTCAGCGCCCAGCAACGGGGCCTGATGGTGGCCACGCCGATCCTGGCCGGCGCGCTGCTGCGCTTCGCCATGGGCCTGCTGGTCGACCGCCTGTCACCGAAGACCGCCGGCCTCATCGGCCAGGTGGTGGTGATCGTCGCCCTGGCCTGCGCCTGGCACCTGGGCGTGCACAGCTATGAGCAGGCACTGTTGCTCGGCGTGTTCCTCGGCTTCGCCGGAGCCTCGTTCGCTGTTTCCTTGCCACTGGCCTCGCAGTGGTATCCACCGCAGCACCAGGGCAAAGCCATGGGCATCGCCGGCGCCGGTAACTCTGGCACGGTGTTCGCCGCCCTGCTGGCGCCCGCCCTGGCGGCTGGCTTTGGCTGGAACAATGTCTTCGGCTTTGCCCTGCTGCCGCTGCTGCTGACCCTGGCGCTGTTCGCCCTGCTGGCGCGCAATGCCCCAGAGCGACCCAAGCCGAAGGCCATGGCCGACTACCTCAAGGCCCTGGGCGACCGCGACAGCTGGTGGTTCATGTTCTTCTACAGCGTCACCTTCGGCGGCTTCATCGGCCTGGCCAGCGCCCTGCCCGGCTACTTCAGCGACCAGTACGCCCTGAGCCCGGTCACCGCTGGCTACTACACCGCCGCCTGCGTGTTCGCCGGCAGCCTGATGCGCCCGCTGGGCGGGGCCCTGGCCGATCGCTTCGGCGGCATCCGCACCTTGCTGGGCATGTACGGCGTGGCGGCCGTGTGCATTGCCGCGGTCGGCTTCAACCTGCCCAGCGCGGCCGCCGCGCTGGCACTGTTCGTCAGCGCCATGCTGGGGTTGGGCGCCGGCAATGGCGCAGTGTTCCAACTGGTGCCGCAACGCTTCCGCCAGGAGATCGGGGTGATGACCGGGCTGATCGGCATGGCCGGTGGTATCGGCGGCTTCCTCCTCGCGGCCGGATTGGGTGCCATCAAGCAGCATACCGGCGACTACCAGCTGGGCTTGTGGTTGTTCGCCAGCCTCGGCGTGCTGGCCTGGTTCGGCCTGCATGGCGTCAAGCTGCGCTGGCGCACCACCTGGGGCTCGGCGGCGGTCACCGCGGCACGGGTATGAGCCTGCGCCTGAGTTTCGCCCAGGCCAGCGCCACCGGGCCGCGGGCGGAAAACCAGGACGCCCTGCGCCTGGTCACCCCCGCGCCGGAGCTGGCCGCCAGCAAGGGCTACCTGTTCGCCCTCGCCGACGGCGTCAGCCAGTGCGCCGACGGCGGCCTGGCGGCGCGGGCCAGCCTCCAGGCACTGGCGCTGGACTACTACGCCACGCCCGCCACCTGGAGCGTGCCCCAGGCCCTGGATCGCCTGCTGCTGGCACAGAACCGCTGGCTACGCGCCCAAGGCAATGGCCAACCCCTGCTGACCACCCTCAGCGCCCTGGTATTGCGCGGGCGACGCTTCACCCTCGCCCATGTCGGCGATTGCCGCCTGTACCGCTGGCATGGCGACCGCCTGCAATGCCTGAGCGAGGACCATGTCTGGGATCAGCCGGGCATGCAGCACGTGCTCAAGCGCGCCCTGGGGCTGGATCAGCACTTGCTGGTGGACTACCTGGAGGGTGATCTGCATGAAGGCGAGTGCTTCCTGCTGCTCAGCGATGGCGTCTGGGCCAGTCTGGGAGACACGCATATCCAGGCGATCCTGCGTGAACAGCCAGATCTGCAGGAAGCCGCCGATACATTGGTGGCCTGCGCTCATCTTTGCGGTAGCCAGGACAACGCCAGCGCCTTGTTGGTCCGCGTCGATGCGCTGGGCTCGGCCAACCTCGCCGATACACTGGCGCAGTCGCAACAATGGCCCCTGCCAGGCGCCTTGCGCAGCGGGCAGATGGTCGATGGCTGGACGGTCGAAGGAATGCTCAGCCAAAGCCGTCAGTCACTGCTCTATCGTGTGCGGGATGACCACGGCCAGGCCTGGTTGCTCAAGACGCTGCCCGAGACCCGCGAGGTGGCGCTCAAGGCGACCCAGAGCCTGCTGCTGGAAGAGTGGTTCCTGCGCCGGGTCGCCGGCCGGCACTTCCCCGAGACGCACCCGGCCAGCCAGCGCCAACACCTGTACTACCTGATGCGCGAGTATCCAGGTACCACCCTCGCCTCCCTGCTCGCCAGCCACGGCCCATTGCCCCTGCCACAGTGGCTGGAGGTCGCTCGCCAGCTGTTGCAGGCGGTCGGCATACTGCATCGGCGCAATCTGCTGCATCGCGACATCAAGCCGGAAAACCTGCATCTGGGCAGCGACGGTCAGTTGCGTGTGCTGGACTTCGGCCTGGCCTACTGCCAGGGCCTGTCCGAGGACTTGCCCCACACCTTGCCCGGCACGCCGTCGTACATCGCTCCGGAAGCCTTCGATGGCCAGCCACCCAGCCCACGCCAGGACCTCTATGCAGTGGCTGTGACGTTGTACCACTTGCTGACTGGGCACTATCCCTACGGTGAGATCGAAGCCTTCCAGCGGCCGCGTTTCGGCGCTCCAGTCAGTGCCGCCCGTTATCGCCCCGACTTGCCTGAGTGGTTGCAGCGCAATCTGGAACAGGCGGTGGCGGCCAATCCGGCACACCGCTTCGAGACGGCTGAACAGTGGTTGTTGCTGCTTGAGCGCGGGGATCGACAGGAACTGCCCGACCGACCACGCCCGCTGCTGGAGCGTGAGCCACTTAAAGTGTGGCGAACGGTGGCGCTACTTTCCCTGCTATTCAACCTGGTACTACTGCTCGCCCTGCTCAAGGGATGAGCTCCCATAGCCCATTGATTTGGCGCAACACATAACACCTGTAGGAGCGGCTTTAGCCGCGATCACCCGCGAAGCGGGTACCAGAAACCGCGTTGCCTGCTTCGCGGCTGAAGCCGCTCCTACAGATAACCCCGTTTCCCGTGCGACAGCGTAGAAGGGCCGAGCGATCTGGCGCCCTTGAACGCCAGGCAAAGAAAAACCCGGCCGAGGCCGGGTTTTTCGTGAAGCATCAAACCAATTACTTGGCCTGGGCTTCTACCTGAGCTTCTACGCGACGGTTGACGGCGCGGCCAGCATCGGTGGCGTTGTCGGCGACCGGACGGGTCTCACCGTAGCCAACCGAGCTAACACGGCTCGATTCTACGCCGTACTGCTGGGTCAGGACCTGCTTGACAGCGTTGGCACGACGCTCGGACAGCTTCTGGTTGTAAGCGTCTGGGCCGACGGAGTCAGTGTGACCTTCCACGGTGGTGGTGGTCTGTGGGTACTGCTTCATGAAGTCAGCCAGGTTCTTGATGTCGCCGTAGCTGTTTGGCTTGACGACCGACTTGTCGAAGTCGAACTTGACGTCCAGCTCAACGCGAACGACTTCGGCAACAGCCGGGCAGCCATCAGCGTCAACGGTAACGTTGGCTGGGGTGTCTGGGCACTTGTCGACGTTGTCGCAGACGCCGTCGTTGTCGCTGTCGGAGCAGACTTCGGCAACTGGAGCCGGCGCAGGAGCGGCTTTCTGGCCACCGCTGCCACCGAAGTTCAGACCCAGACCAACGGTCGGACCCCACTCGGTGTTGCCGTTGTCGATGTTGTACATGGCTTCGACGCCGGCACGGGCGAAGAACATGTCGGTGATGTACCACTTGGCGCCAGCGCCAACGTTGGCGAAGGTGGAGTGGTCACGGCCGCCACGAGTGGCCTGGCCCAGGCTCTCGTGAGCGAAACCAGCGGAAACGTACGGACGCAGGGCATCGCCGACGGTACCGAAGTGGTAGGTGGCGTCCAGCTTGGTTTTCGAGCCTTTGATGTCTTTGTTGAAGACTTCGCCACGAGCGTTGTGAGTCTCGTTGTAGCCCAGGTCAAGGGAGACGTCGTCGGTCAGGAAGTAACCGAGGCGAACACCAGGGTTGGTGCCGTCGTTCTTGAAGTTGCGCTCGCTATCGTAGAACTGCTTGGTGACGTTGCCTTCGATTTCGACCGCGCCTTGGCCTTGTGCCAGAGCACCGAGCGAAGTAGCGGCTACGAGAGTACCAATGGCCAAGCCCAAGGTGTTTTTCAATTTCATCCGTTAAATCCCCATCTGGTGATAGTTAAGCAGTCCCACCAACATCCGGGGGACAACTCGACGGCTAGTCTAGCAGAACTTGCCGGTTGGTTAGAGGTATTTGCAACCGACTAAGTTTCAGCCAGGCCTGCAAATTTCTCTCTAAGCTTGTCGAGCGCGCGCTTGTAGCGCATTTTCGTGGCGCTCAGGCCCATGTGCATGATGTCCGCGATCTCCTGGAATTCCAGCTCTGCGACAAATCGCAGCACCAGGATTTCCCGGTCGATCGGGTTCACATGCACCAGCCATTTATCCAGCCCGCCCTTTTCTTCAGGCTTCGGTGCCGTGTCCTCGGACGCCTCTTCGACAGGGTCCAGGCTCAGGGCATCCATCAGCCTTCGCTTGCGCCGCTCCTTGCGGTACTGGGTGATGCATTCGTTGTAGGTGATGCTGTAGAGCCAGGTCTTGAACTTCGATTTGCCCTCGAAGTTCTTCAGCCCGTACAGCACCTTCAACATCACCTCCTGACAGACATCGTCGGCATCCCGATCGTTCCCCAGGTAGCGCGCGCAGACGTTGAACAGCGTCCGCTGGTAGCGCCGCATGAGTTCCTCATAGGCGCGGGTAACGTGAAACAGCTCCTCATGCGAACGCGCCACCAACTCCTCGTCGGTGAGCTCTCGGGGGTCATAGCGCATGGGCGGCGAATGAACTTTATTCAAAACGGATCTGGCCGACAGTCAGGTCAATGTCGCCGCTCGGCCCCCTTGGGCCGATTTCGCGGCGGCATACATTAACAGCTTTTGTGCGGTTAGCGGCTATTCACGCGCTGCTCAAGCAGCACGCGATTGGAAAACGACACTAATTCGCCATCATCAGTGAGCAGCGTCGTCTTGACCGTGCCGATCTCCTCGATATGCCCTTCGACCTCGCCAATACGCACCTGCTGGCCTACTTGATACAGCTCACGCACATAGATTCCGGCCAGGATCTGCCCGGCGATTTCACGGCTGCCCAGGCCCATCGCCAGTGCAACTGCCAGACCAACGGTAATCAAACCGATGACGATCACGTGGTTCAGCAGGTCGGTCTTGACCTCGAGCTGGCTGATGGCCACCGAGATGCTGATGATGATCACCAGGCCCTGGACGATACGCCCGACGCCTGCGGCGTACTCCAGGCCGATACCCTCGGCGGCGCCGCGCACCAGGCCATTGGCCAGTTGCGCCAGCAGCACGCCGGCCAGCAGCACCAGCGCCGCGCCGAACACTTTGGGCAGGTACAGGGCGAGCATGTCGAGGGTGGCCGAGACCCGCTCGAGCCCAAGCGATTCTGCGGCCGAGACCAGGAAGATCAGCAACACGAACCAGTAGACGATCTTGCCGATCAGTGTCGAGATCGGCACCTGGATGCCGACCCGGGCCAGCATCTTGGTCAGCCCGGTGCCGCTCATCAGGCGGTCAAGGCCAAACTTGGCGAGCACCTTGGAGAGCAAGGTGTCGAGCAGTTTGGCCACGACGAAACCAAGCAGCACCACGACCAGTGCGCCGAACAGGTTGGGGATGAAGTTCGCCACCTTGGTCCAAAGGGCGGTCATGGCGGTGACCAGGCTCTGGGTCCAGAGATCGAGTTCCATATTCAATCGGCCTTATCTGCGTGCCTGCCAGCGGCAGCGTTGCGGGTAGAGTTGCGACGGACCGGCGCGACATGCGCCGAGCCATTGTTCACGGCGATCAGCAGCGCCTGGCTCCAACGGCCAAGCAGGCTGAACAGATCGCCCGCGCCGACCTGGCGGTTGGCGGTCTTGAGCACGCGACCCAGGCAGGCGGCGTCGTCACGGTCCTGGCCGGACGGCGACGCCTTGAGCAGGTCGCGCAGGGATTCTTCAAACGGATCGTGCATGGGCACCTCGCGCAATGTGAGTCAAAGACGAGGGCGCCGCCCGATGGGTCACACATGAATGTGGGACGGATGTTTCAAAATGAGATTTACACTCGCCTTGCCCCGCGTTGAAACGCATCACACCCACCTCAGCCGCCGGAACAACAGCCACTGCCCCACCGCCAACCCCAGCACGATCAGGCTGGCGAACAGGAAGCCGTAGGGGCTGCCGGAACCCGGAATACCGCCGACGTTGATGCCCAGCAGCCCGGTGACGAAGCTCATGGGCAGGAAGATGCAGGTGATGATGCCGAAGCGGTACATGGTCCGGTTCATCCGCTCGCTGCGCCGCCGGTCCTCGCTCTCCAGCACCAGGGCGGCGCGCTCGCGGGCCAGCTCCAGCTCTTCCAGGTAGCGGATCAGACTGTTGTTCAGCTCGTTCCAGTAGTCCGCGTCGGGGTCGGCGAACCAGCTGCACTTGTTGCGCGACAACTGGGCGTAGATATCCCGTTGCGGGGCAAGAAAGCGGCGCAGGCCGGCGGCGCGACGGCGGATCTGCTGCAGGCTGCCCTGCTCCGGCGCATACCGTTCGTCGGATTCCACCTTCTCTTCCTCGAAATCGACGGCTTCCGACAGGTCGCTGACCAGTGCCTGGACCTTTTCCGTGAGCAGTTCGCCCATCAGCAGGAGCAGTTCGGAGGCCGATTTCGGCCCCCTGCCCTCGTCCAGCTGTTGCAGCATTTCGTCACTGGCGCGCAAAGGGCGCAGGCGCAACGAGATGACCCGGCGCGCCTCGGCGAAGATGCGCACCGACACCATGTCCTCAGGCTCCGCGCCCGGGTTGAGGTTGACACCGCGCAGGAACAGCAGCATCTGCTCGTTGGCCAGTTGCAGCAGGCGTGGACGGGTGTTTTCTTCCAGCAGCAGGTCGCAGGCGAACTCGCTCAGGCCACTGTCCTGCAGCAGCCAGGTGCGGGTCTGCGGGTGGCTGCGATCCCAATGCAGCCACAGGCTCTCATGGGCATCCAACTGCAGATCGTCCAGCTCGGTCCGCGCGATCGAACGCGCGCCACCCTTGCCATCGAGCACCAGGGCATGCACCAGGCCCCACTGCGCGTTGTCTTCCTCGAACATCAAAGCTCCATCAGCGCCCGCGGCGCGTCACTCCGGCATCTTCAGCGGGCTTGGCGAGACGATCACGCCATTGTTGTCGGCGTACACATACTCGCCCGGACGGAAGGTCACGCCGGCAAACGTGACCGCGACGTTGAGGTCACCGATGCCGCGCTTGTCGGTCTTCATCGGGTGGCTGGCCAGGGCCTGCACGCCGACATCGGTCTGTACCAGCACATCAACGTCACGCACGCAGCCGTAGATCACCAGGCCTTCCCAGCCGTTCTTCGCGGCCTTCTCGGCGAGCATGTCGCCCAGCAACGCGCGGCGCAGCGAACCGCCGCCATCGACCACCAGGACCTTGCCCTTGCCGTCGAGATCGACTTGCTCCTTGACCAGCGAGTTGTCCTCGAAGCATTTGATGGTGACGATCTGGCCACCGAACGAATCGCGGCCACCGAAGTTGCTGAACATGGGTTCGAGCACCTGGACCAGGTCCGGGTAGGCGTCGCACAGGTCGGGCGTTACGTAATGCTGCATGGGAAACTCCTGTCAGTCACAACGAAAGCGAAGGTGGCCTCAAGGCTACACCTTGGATGGCATGGCAGTCATCCGGGACCGGTCAGTCAGTTTGCTGCAGCCGGTACCGGCCTCTTCGCGGGCGAGCCCGCACCTACCGCAGTACCGGAACCTGTAGGAACCAGCCTTGCTGGCGATGCCCGGCAAAGCCGGGCCAGGCAGGGGAGCAACTGCCTTGTGTTGACTGCTCTGGCCCATTCGCCGGCAAGGCCGGCTCCTACAGGTACCGCGCAGCGTTCAGCACAGGCGCAAGCGGCTAGCTGACCGCTACAGGTTCCACTGCCACCGTCGAGGCATGCACCGCTACCAGCGGATCCCTCAACCAGCGCTCCACCAGTGGCCACACCTGTGCCTGCGCCGCCTTGCTGACCAGCATGTCGACATGCCCGAAGGCCTCGAAGCCCTCCTCGCGCCCCAGGCGCAGGAACTGCTTGCTGTCGCCGCCGAACTGCTCGAACAGCTTGCGGCAGGCCCACACCGGGTCCTGGAAGTCCGCCGCGCCGGCTACTGCCAGCAGCGGCACCTCGACGTCCGCCAGCCCCGCCCACCAGTCCTGTTCCTTGTCACCAAAGCGCCCGAACAGGCCATTCCAGTGCAGGCTTTCCAGGGCCAGGCCGATGGGCTCGTCTTCCGGACCGCGCTTGAGGCGCGAGCCGGAAATCTGCGAGAAACGCTTGATCAGCAGACGCGCGCCCCACTCCACCGGAGGTACTTTCAAAGGCCAGTAGATCCGGCTGACCTGAGTACCGAACAACGCTGCGCTGGCCACCAGCCCGGCCTCCAGGTATCCACTACCCAGAGCCGCGGCCAGGGTGGTACCACCCAGCGAGTGCCCGACCCAGTGCGGCGCCTGCCCGGTCTGCTCGCGAACGAACGCGCCGATCACCGGCAAGTCGTAGCGGGCGTAGTCCGCCACCCGGTTGTGGCGCCAGTCACGGTTGCGTGGCGACAAGCCGTGGCCACGCATTTCCGGAACCCACACATCGAAACCCGCGCGCGCGAGGAAGGCGCCCAGGCCGATGCCCTTGGGCGAGAACCAGAACCGTCGGTTGGAAAAGCTGCCGTGCAGCAGAATGACCGGCACGCCCTGGGCGCGCCGTTGATCAGCCAGCCCCAGACGGGTGACTGCCAGCTCGACGCTCGGGTCCGGGCTGTTGCCGGCCTTGATCCGATAGACGTCTTCGCTGAGGTCGCCGCGGCGCTCGGCACTGAGCAACGCGACGGGGAAAAGGGTGCTGCTGCTTTGCATGGGTTCACAAACATACAAGGGAAACGAAATGCAGGAGCGGGCTTGACCCGCGATCGGGCCAGACCAGACGACCAAGGCGTCCGCACTGGCGCTATCGCGGGGCAAGCCCGCTCCTACAAGGTCCGAAGCGGGAACGCAGCAGCGCTCCCGCCGATCACATCAGGCCGCGCCCTGGCCTTCGGCCAGGAAGAACCAGGTTTCGAGCACCGAGTCCGGGTTCAGCGACACGCTCTCGATACCCTGCTCCATCAGCCATTTGGCGAGGTCAGGGTGGTCCGACGGGCCCTGGCCGCAAATGCCGATGTACTTGCCGGCCTTGTTGCACGCCTGAATGGCGTTGGCCAGCAGCTTCTTCACGGCCGGGTTACGCTCGTCGAACAGGTGGGCGATGATACCGGAGTCGCGGTCCAGGCCCAGCGTCAGCTGAGTGAGGTCGTTGGAGCCGATGGAGAAGCCGTCGAAGTATTCGAGGAACTCGTCGGCCAGCAGCGCGTTGGACGGCAGCTCGCACATCATGATCACGCGCAGACCGTTGTCGCCGCGGGCCAGGCCGTTCTCGGCGAGCAGGTCGACGACCTGGCTGGCCTCGCCCAGGGTGCGCACGAACGGCACCATGATCTCGACGTTGGTCAGGCCCATGTCGTTACGCACGCGCTTGAGCGCGCGGCACTCGAGTTCGAAGCAGTCACGGAACGATTCGCTGATGTAGCGCGAGGCGCCACGGAAGCCCAGCATCGGGTTCTCTTCTTCCGGCTCGTACAGCTTGCCGCCGATCAGGTTGGCGTACTCGTTGGACTTGAAGTCCGACAGGCGCACGATGACCTTTTTCGGGTAGAAGGCCGCAGCCAGGGTGCTGATGCCCTCGACCAGTTTCTCGACATAGAAGCCAACCGGATCGTCGTAGCCGGCGATGCGCTTGTCGACGCTGTCCTTCAGCTCAGGCGGCAGGCCGGCGTAGTTGAGCAGCGCCTTGGGGTGCACGCCGATCATGCGGTTGATGATGAACTCCAGGCGTGCCAGGCCGACACCAGCGTTGGGCAGCTGGGCGAAGTCGAAGGCGCGGTCCGGGTTGCCGACGTTCATCATGATCTTGAACGGCAGCTCGGGCATGGCATCCACCGAGTTCTGCTTGATGTCGAAGCCCAGCTCGCCTTCGAAGATGAAGCCGGTGTCGCCTTCGGCGCAGGAGACGGTGACACCCTGGCCATCTTTCAGCACCTGGGTGGCGTTGCCGCAACCGACGACCGCCGGGATGCCCAGTTCACGCGCGATGATCGCCGCGTGGCAGGTGCGGCCGCCGCGGTTGGTGACGATGGCGCTGGCGCGTTTCATCACCGGTTCCCAGTCCGGGTCGGTCATGTCCGAGACCAGCACGTCGCCCGGCTGGACCTTGTCCATTTCCGAGACGTCGTGGATGACGCGGACCTTGCCGGCGCCGATGCGCTGGCCGATGGCCCGGCCTTCGACCAGCACGGTGCCCTTCTCTTTCAGCAGGTAGCGCTCCATGACATTGGCGCTGGAGCGGCTCTTCACGGTCTCGGGGCGGGCCTGGACGATGTACAGTTTGCCGTCGTCACCGTCCTTGGCCCACTCGATGTCCATCGGGCGCTGGTAGTGCTGCTCGATGATCATGGCCTGCTTGGCCAGTTCGTTGACTTCGGCGTCGCTCAGGCAGAAGCGCGCGCGATCGGCACGGTCGACTTCGACGGTCTTGACCGAACGGCCGGCCTTGGCTTCGTCGCCGTAGACCATCTTGATCGCCTTGCTGCCCAGGTTGCGGCGCAGGATAGCCGGGCGACCGGCCTGCAGCGTCTGCTTGTGGACATAGAATTCGTCAGGGTTGACCGCGCCCTGCACGACGGTTTCACCCAGGCCGTAGGCGCCGGTGATGAACACCACGTCGCGGAAGCCCGATTCGGTATCGAGGGTGAACATCACACCGGCGGTGCCGGTTTCGGAGCGGACCATGCGCTGCACGCCAGCGGACAGGGCGACCAGCTTGTGGTCGAAGCCCTGGTGCACGCGGTAGGCGATGGCGCGGTCGTTGAACAACGAGGCGAATACTTCCTTGGCGGCGCGGATCACGTTGTCGACGCCGCGGATATTGAGGAAGGTCTCCTGCTGGCCGGCAAAGGAAGCGTCCGGCAGGTCTTCGGCGGTGGCCGAGGAACGCACGGCCACGGCCATGTTGTCGTTGCCCTTGGACATCTGCGCGAAGGCCGTACGGATTTCCGAATCCAGGCGCGCCGGGAATTCGGCTTCCATCACCCACTGGCGGATCTGCGCGCCGGTCTTGGCCAGGGCGTTGATGTCGTCCACATCCAGGGCGTCGAGCGCCGCATGGATGCGGTCGTTCAGGCCACTCTGCTCGAGAAAGTCGCGGTACGCCTGGGCCGTAGTGGCAAAGCCGCCCGGCACCGACACGCCGGCACCGGCGAGGTTGCTGATCATCTCGCCGAGGGATGCGTTCTTGCCCCCCACATGCTCCACATCATGGACGCCGAGCTTATCGAGGGAAACTACGTACTCTACCAAGGTGATCTCTCCACTAACTGTATTGGAAAAGCTCAAGGGCGCCCGCCTGCCGGTTTTGCGACTGGGCCGGGACGCTTGTGGCCTGGACCTGGAAAATAAGTGAGAATGCCAAACGACCCTGTTCGGCAAACCGAACCTATCATATCCAGAAATATTCGGCAGCTTAAGGCCCCAGGTGCAAATGAAACGAACTGCGTTCTTCATCTCCGACGGTACCGGCATCACCGCAGAAACGCTGGGCCAGAGCCTGCTCGCACAATTCGAGAGCATTCCGTTCAACAAATTCACGCGCCCCTACATCGATACGCTGGACAAGGCTCGCGCCATGGTCCAGCAGATCAATGCCGCTGCCGAGCGCGACGGGGTGCGTCCGATCATCTTCGACACCATCGTCAACCAGGACATCCGTGAGGTCATGGCCACATCCAATGGCTTCATGATCGACATCTTCTCGACGTTTTTATCCCCGCTCGAGCAGGAATTGACCGCCCATTCGTCTTATTCCGTGGGCAAATCCCACTCGATCGGCGGCAACTCGAACTACATGGAGCGCATCGAGGCGGTCAACTTCGCCCTCGACAACGACGACGGCGCGCGCACCCACTACTACGACAAGGCCGACCTGATCCTGGTGGGCGTGTCGCGTTGCGGCAAGACCCCGACCTGCCTGTACATGGCCATGCAGTTTGGTATCCGCGCCGCCAACTACCCGTTGACCGAGGACGACATGGAGCGCCTGCAGCTGCCGGCGGTGCTGAAGAAGCACCACAGCAAGCTGTTCGGCCTGACCATCGACCCCGACCGCCTGACCGCCATCCGCCACGAGCGCAAGCCCAACAGCCGCTATTCGAGCTTCGCCCAGTGCGAGTTCGAGGTGCGCGAGGTGGAGAACCTGTTCCGCAAGGAGAACATCCCCAACATCAACTCCACGCATTTCTCGGTGGAAGAGATTTCGGCGAAGATCCTCGTGGAGAAAGGCGTGGAACGCAGATTCAAATAACACACCGCCCCCCTGTAGGAGCGGCCTTGTGCCGCGAAAGGGCCGCAACGCGGCCCCGGCAATTCCCGCGCCAAAGGCGAGATCCTGGGGCTGCTGTGCAGCCCTTTCGCGGCACAAGGCCGCTCCTACACAAATTGTGCAACTCCAAATAAAAAGCCCCGGCATCGCTGCCGGGGCTTCTTTTTTCACTTCAACGCAAGGCTCAGGACGGAATCACCACCGCCTGCCCGCTCATCGCCAGGTCGACCAGCTCGCGGTTGGCCACCGCGTACATCGCATAGTCGGTGCCGGTGGCGTTGCGCAGGTCATCGAGCATGGCCCGCCAGCGCTCGACCATCACCCGGTGCTGCTCGCACCACAGCGCGACGCGGGCGTCCATGTCGTCCGGCGCGTCGGCCATCTGCAACACGGAGATGGTGATCGCCCGCTGCTGCAGGTCGATATCGTCGCGGAACGCCTCGCGGGCCAGGGCCTGCCAGTTGTTGTCCACCGGCAGGTTGCTGATTTCCTGCAGGTACCAGGTCAGGTCCAGCGAACTGCCCACGGCGAAGAACGCCTTGGCCACCTGTGCCGGGTCGTGGCCGGTGACGTCCGAGGCCTCGATGATCGGCAGCAGGGTGTACAAGTGGGTGGTACCCGCGACCATGCGCGCCAGCAGCTCCGGCACGCCGGCTTCGACGAAGCCCTGGTAGCGGACCATCCAGCGCTCGCGGGTCGGCCCTTCCAGCAGTTCATCGAGCTTGAGCCCCAGCTGCGCGAGCACCGGCCCGAAGTGGGCGACGTCACGACCCGCGTCCTGCTCGTTGCGGCGGCTGCGCAGGAACCAACGGGTGGCGCGACGGCCCAGGCGCATCAGTTCGTCCATCAGCGTCAACTGGATCTCGGCCGGGACCTGGTAGTCCAGCGCCTCGATCTGGCGGAACCAGTGCGGCAGGTGGAAGATGTCGCGCACGATCACATAGGCGCCGGCAACGTTCGCCGGGCTCATGCCGGTGGACTCCTTCAGGCGCTGCACGAAGGTGATGCCCATGTTGTTGACCAGGTCGTTGGCGATCTGGGTGCTGACGATCTCGCGCTTCAGGCGGTGACGGCGCATCGAATCGGCGAACTTGCTCACCAGCGACGGCGGGAAGGCCGTCTCCATGTCACGGGTGAGATAGTCGTCGTCCGGCACCAGCGACTTGAGCAACTGCTCCTTGAGGTCGATCTTGCTGTACGAGATCAGCACCGACAGCTCGGCGCGGGTCAGGCCCTGGCCGGCGGCCAGGCGCTCGGCCAGCTGCTCCTCGGTGGGCAGGAACTCGATGGCGCGGTCCAGCTTGCCGCGGGCCTCGAGATCAGCCATCAGGCGCTTGTACTCGGCGATCCGTTCGCGGGCACGGCGGGCCGCCAGCGACAGCGCTTGCGTCTGCTTGTAGTTGTTGCCCAGCACCAGGCCGGCCACTTCGTCGGTCATGCTGCCCAGCAGCTGGTTGCGCTGCTTCTCGGTCATGTCGCCACCCTGCACAACCTCGTTGAGCAGGATCTTGATGTTGACCTCGTGGTCGGAGCAGTCCACGCCACCGGCGTTGTCGATGAAGTCGGTGTTGGTGGCGCCGCCGTTCAGGCCGAACTCGACACGGCCGAGCTGGGTCATGCCCAGGTTGCCGCCCTCGCCCACCACCTTGCAGCGCAGCTCGTTGCCATTGACGCGCAGGGCGTCGTTGGCCTTGTCGCCGACATCGGCGTGGCTTTCGCTGCTGGCCTTGACGTAGGTGCCGATACCGCCGTTCCACAGCAGGTCGACCGGCGCCTGCAGCAGCGCGTGCAGCAGCTCGGTCGGCGTCAGGCGGTCGGCTTCGATGGCGAAGCGTTCCTTCATCTGCGGGCTGATGGCGATGCTCTTGGCGCTGCGCGGGAAGATCCCGCCGCCTTCGGACATGATGCTGGTGTCGTAGTCGCTCCAAGCCGAGCGCGGCAGGTCGAACAGGCGCTTGCGCTCGACGAAGCTGGTGGCCGGGTCCGGGTTCGGGTCGATGAAGATGTGCAGGTGGTTGAACGCCGCCACCAGTTGCAGCTTGTCGGACATCAGCAGGCCGTTGCCGAACACGTCGCCGGCCATGTCGCCGACACCGACCACGGTGATCGGGTCTTCCTGCACGTTGATGCCGCGCTCGCGGAAGTGGCGCTGCACGCCCACCCAGGCGCCACGGGCGGTGATGCCCATCTTCTTGTGGTCGTAACCGGCCGAGCCGCCCGAGGCGAAGGCGTCGCCCAGCCAGAAGCCGTAGTCGATGGCGATGCCGTTGGCGATGTCGGAGAAGGTCGCGGTGCCTTTGTCCGCCGCCACCACCAGGTACGGGTCGTCGTCATCGTGACGGACAACGTTCAATGGCGGCACCACGCCACCGTCCTTGAGGTTGTCGGTGATGTCGAGCAGGCCGGAGATGAAGATGCGGTAGCACGCCACGCCTTCGGCGGCGATCTCGTCGCGGCTGCCGCCCAACGGCAGGCGGCGCGGCAGGAAGCCGCCCTTGGCGCCCACCGGCACGATCACCGAGTTCTTCACCTGCTGGGCCTTGACCAGGCCGAGCACTTCGGTGCGGAAGTCCTCTTCGCGGTCCGACCAGCGCAGGCCGCCGCGGGCGACATTGCCGAAGCGCAGGTGCACGCCCTCGACCCGTGGCGAATAGACGAAGATCTCGAACTTGGGCACCGGCTTCGGCAGTTCGGGGATCAGTTTCGGGTTGAACTTGAAGCTGAAGTAGGACTTGTTCTGGCCGTTGGCGTCCGGCTGGTAGAAGTTGGTGCGCAACGTCGCCTTGATCAGGTCCAGGTAGCGGCGCAGGATGCGGTCCTCGTTGAGCACCTGGACCTCGTCCAGGGCCGTGAGGATCGCCTGCTCCAGGCGCTGCTGCTTGTCGTCCAGGTCATCCTGGGTCAGCTTGCGCGCCAGGTAGAAGCGGGTCTTGAACAACCGGGTCAGTTCGCGGGCGATGTCGGTGTGGTTGTTCAGGGTGCTGGCGATGTAGCCCAGGTCGAAGCCCAGGCGGATCTGCTTGAGGTAGCGGGCGTAGGCGCGCAGCAGCGCCACGTCGCGCCATGGCAGGCCGGCGGTGAGCACCAGGCGGTTGAAGGCGTCGTTCTCGGCGTCGCCCTTGACGATATGGACGAAGGCGTCCTGGAAGGTGTCGTTGAGCTGCTGGATGTCGAGGTTCAGGCCTTCGCTGTAGGTGAAGGCGAAGTCGTGGATCCAGAACTCGCGGCCGCTGGCGTGGCGCAGGCGGTACGGGAACTCACCGAGCACGCGCAGGCCGAGGTTTTCCAGGATCGGCAACACGTCCGACAGCGCCAGCGGCGTGTCGGCGTGGTACAGCTTGCAGTGCAACTGGCGCTCGCCCAGCTGCGTGAGCGGCTGGTAGAAGCTCATGGCCAGCGGCTTGGTTTCCGACAGGTTGAGCACGTGCTGCATGTCGACCACCGCCGAATGCGCGGCGAAGCGCTCGCGGTAGCCGGCCGGGAAGCCTTTGGGGAAGTCGGCGAGGATGTTGGTGCCGTGGGCTTCGCCGAAGTTCTCCACCACCAGCGTGGAGAAGTCGTCCTGCCACGAGCGGCAGGCCTGGATCACTTCGTTTTCCAGCTGCTGCAGGTCGATGTCGATGCGGTTCTTCGGGTCGACGCGCAGGATCAGTTGCACGCGGGCCAGCACCGACTCGGAGAAGAAGGTCCAGAACTCGCAGTCGGTGGCCTTCAGGCGCTCCATCAGCACCTGCTGGATCTTCTGCCGCACTTCGGTGGAGTAGATCTCGCGCGGCACATAGGCCAGGCAGTAGCAGAAGCGGCCGTACGGGTCCTTGCGCAGGAACACGCGGATCTTGTTGCGCTCCTGGATCTGCACGATCGACATCGCGGTGCTGAACAGTTCGTCGACCGGGGTCTGGAACAGGTCGTCGCGCGGCAGCACCTCGAGTACCTGGGCCAGTTCCTTGCCCAGGTGGGCTTTCGGGTCGAAGTGCGAGCGGCGCTCGACTTCGGCGACCTTGCCACGGATGTAGGGGATGGTGTGCACGCTCTCGCCGTACACCGACGAGGTGTACAGGCCCATGAAACGGCACTCCTTGACAACGTTGCCGTCTTTGTCGATCTGGCGGATCGACACGTAGTCCGGGTAGGCCGGGCGATGCACGCGGCTCGGTTGCGAGGCCTTGGCGAACGACAGCAGGCGTGGCTCGCGCAGGTAGGCGACGGCGTATTCCTCGATGCGCAGGTCATCGGCGCCCAGACCGGCCCGCAGCAGGCGCGTCAGGCCGAGGAACGAGCCCTCGTCGTAAACCAGGTGGCCGCCGGTGGCGTCGGAGGCGACGGTGAATTCTTCATAGCCGAGGAAGGTGAAATGGTTGTCCAGCAACCACGACAGGAAGCTCTTCACCTCGGCCTTGTCGTTCTGCGCCGGGCCGAAGGCGTTCTGCTCGACCAGCTCGAGCAATTCGCGGATCTTGGCCTTCATCGGCTCGAAGTCGGCGACCACGCCGCGCACCTCGGCCAGCACCTGCTCCAGCTCTTTTGTGAGCGTGGTGAGCTCGGCGGCGTTGGCGCAGCGGTCGATTTCCAGGTACATCAGCGACTCATGGCTGACGCCTTCGCCCGAGGTGCCCTTGGGCAGCAGCTCGACCAGTTCGCCCTTGGCGCCACGGCGCACGCTGAGCACGGTGGTCTGTAGCGTGTGGATGCTGTAGCCGCGGCGGTTGAGTTCGGTGCGCACCGAGTCGACCAGGAATGGCAGGTCGTGGTGCAGCACCTCGACCACGGTGTGCGTGGACTGCCAGCCGTGGCGTTCGTAATCAGGGTTGTAGACCCGCACCTGCGGGTGCTGGGGGTCGAAGCGCTCGATGATGCGCCAGGCGGACAGCGTGCAGCCGGCCAGGTCCGACAGCCTGCGCTGGGTAAGTTCGTCCAGAGAGATGATGCCGAAGAACTGTTCGGCGAACAGCGCCACTTGTGGCAGGGACTGCTCGCTGATGTGCTGCGCCAGGGCCACCTGCAGTTGATGCTGGAAGTCGGCTTTGCTGGCTGCGGTGAAAAACGCCATCTGTGGTACTCCGCTTGGGCTTTGTTATAGGTGAAGCGTCGCATGCGTCCGCCACGTACGGATCAACGATAGCCAACCCGCGGCAAGCCGGACGGTAAAACCAGGCGTTGGACATGAGCGTCATGTCCACCGACTGGGGAGCTTAACGACTGAACGGTCACCGCGGCTTGCAGCGCTGCGACATATTCGGTCAAGGGGCGGTAACTTTACGTTTATCGCGACGGTCAAGGCTGTCAGAATTCCCGTTCATTTCCATTGACCCGAGCCGCCCATGCAACTGAAAACCGCCCTGCTCTTCGCCACCCCCTGCGATGACGAGGAAGACAACATGGCGACCCTGTGCTGCCACAGCGACAAGGGCCAGATGTTCCTGCTGACCCGTTACCCGGACGAGGACACCGTCGACCTCACCCTGGACGACGAGCCTTCGACGCTGGATGGGTTGAAGGTGACCCTGAGCGCCGAACGGTTGCTGATCGAGGTGGCGCCGGGGGACCGTGATGCGCTGAAGGGGGATGAGTCGCTGGAAATCATCCTCACGTCTGCCGGCAGCGACCTGGAGGAAGTGGCGCTGACCTTGCGCAATATCCTCGACGGGACCGGGACGTTCGTGTCCGAGCTCTGAACCAATACATCGCCTGTGTAGGAGCGGCCTTGTGCCGCGAAAGGGCTGCGAAGCAGCCCCAACAATATGTGGGTAAATGCCGAGATCCTGGGGCCGCGCTGCGGCCCTTTCGCGGCACAAGGCCGCTCCTACAAACAGCGTGCAGCTCACCAGAACATTGACAGACAAACACCGGCACAGGCATTGTCTGACAACCTGACCAACAAGAAACCACTGTCCATGCTCGAGCTTCAGCGCCCCGACACTCTCGTCGAACGGGTCGTCAGCGCCATCCGCGGCGAAATCGATGCCGGCCGCCTGGCCGCCGAATCGCGCCTGCCCACCGAACAGCAACTGGCCGAACAGCTGAACGTCAGCCGCTCGGTGGTGCGTGAAGCGGTGGCGCAGCTCAAGGCCGATGGCGTGCTGATCGCCCGCCGCGGGCTCGGCTCGTACATCTCGCAGACGCCCAGTGGCACCGTGTTCCGCTTCCCCGGCAGCCAGGGGCGCACGCCGGACCTGGTGCAGATGTTCGAAATGCGCCTGTGGATCGAGACCCAGGCCGCCGCCATCGCCGCCCGCCGCCGCGATGACGGTGACCTCAAGCGCATGGCCGCCGCCCTGGAGACCATGGAAGACCCGCGCAGCGACTTCGCCAGCGCCTCGGCCGCCGACGTGGCCTTCCACCGCGCCATCGCCGAAGCCAGCAAGAACGACTACTTCGTCGCCTTCCACGACTTCCTCGGCGGCCAGCTGGCCGCCGCGCGCCGTACCGCCTGGGAAAACTCCGCCACCCCAGCGGTAGGGGGTTCGGCCGACGCCCTGCGCGAGCACCGGGCCCTGTACCTGGCCATCGCCGACGGCGACCGGCAGGCAGCGGCAGCCTGCGCCGAAGCCCACCTGCGCGCCTCGGCCAAACGCCTGAAACTCGACCTCCCCGCCCTCGACTGACCCCGGAGAACCTCATCGCGACCTGGCGAGGTTTTCACGCGCACTAGTTAGTCTGACAACCTGATAAGCAGATCCACCGACAAGAACACCAAGGTAACCCTGCATGACCTACGACTACTGCATCATCGGCGGCGGCATCGTCGGCCTCGCCACTGCCATGGCCCTGCTCGAACAGCGCCCCGGCGCCTCGCTGCTGCTCCTTGAGAAAGAGGCCAGCCTCGGCCGCCACCAGACCGGCCACAACAGCGGCGTGATCCACGCCGGCATCTACTATGCCCCCGGCAGCCTCAAGGCCGACCTGTGCAAGCGCGGCGCCCAGGCCACCAAGGACTTCTGCAGCGAGCATGGCATCGCCTTCGAGGTGTGCGGCAAGCTGCTGGTGGCCTCCAACGACCTGGAAGTGCAGCGCATGCAGGCGCTGTATGAACGCTCGCAGCAGAACGGCCTGAAGGTCGAGCGCCTGGATGCCGGCACGCTGCGCGAGCGGGAGCCGAACATCGTCGGCAAGGGTGCGCTGTTCCTCGATGCCACCGGCATCGTCGACTACACGCAGGTGTGCGACGCCATGGCCAAGGTGATCCAGCAGGCCGGTGGCGAGCTGCGCCTGTCCACCACGGTGCGCGCCATCCAGGAGCACGCCGACCATGTCACCGTCACCAGCGACAGCCACACCTGGCGCGCCCGCCAGCTGGTGGCCTGCGCCGGCTTGCAGTCCGACCGCCTGGCGCGCCTGGCCGGGGTCAGGATCGACCACCAGATCATCCCCTTCCGCGGCGAGTACTACCGCCTGCCGGCGAGCAAGAACCAGATCGTCAACCACCTGATCTACCCGATCCCCGACCCCGAACTGCCGTTCCTCGGCGTGCACCTGACACGGATGATCGACGGCAGCGTCACCGTCGGCCCCAACGCAGTACTGGGTTTCGGCCGGGAGAACTACCGCAAGTTCTCGGTGAACTGGCGCGATGTCGCCGAGTACGCGCGCTTCCCCGGCTTCTGGAAAACCCTCTGGAACAACCTGGGCTCCGGCACCACCGAGATGAAGAACTCGCTGTTCAAGCGCGGCTACCTGGAGCAATGCCGCAAGTACTGCCCGTCGCTCGAGGTCGAGGACCTGCTGCCCTATGAGGCCGGCATCCGCGCCCAGGCAGTGATGCGCGACGGCTCCCTGGTGCACGACTTCCTGTTCGCCGAGACCCCGCGCATGGTCCACGTCTGCAACGCCCCGTCGCCGGCCGCCACCTCGGCCATCCCCATCGGCCAGATGATCGCCGAGAAGATCCTCAAGGCCCGCTGAACATCCGCTGCACCCACAACTACAAAGACAATAAGGAAACCTTCGATGTCGGTACACGAGGCGGCCCTGGCCGCGACCGAAACGCCCGAACAACAACGCAAGCGCCTGCGCAAGGTGGCGGCGGCGACCATCTTCGGCTCGATGCTGGAGTGGTACGACTTCTACCTCTACGCCACCATGGCGGCGATCGTCTTCTCGAAGATCTTCTTCGACCCGAGCAACCCGGCGGTGGCCTCGCTGCTGGCGTTCTCCACCTTCGCCATCGGCTTCATCGCCCGCCCCTTCGGCGGCGTGCTGTTCGGCTACCTGGGCGACCGCTTCGGGCGCAAGCAGGTGCTGGTGATCACCTTCTGCATGATGGGGGTGTGCACCGCGCTGATCGGGCTGATCCCGGGCTACGCCACCATTGGTATCTGGGCGCCGATCCTGCTGGTGGTCATCCGCATCATCCAGGGCCTGGGCGCCGGCGCCGAGCTGTCCGGCGCGGCGGTGACCTCCTACGAGCACGCCAGCGAAGGCAAGCGCGGCAGCCAGGGCGCCTGGCCGGCGCTGGGGCTGAACCTGGGCCTGCTGCTGTCGTCGCTGACCGTGTACCTGCTGACCATGAACGGCAACGAGTTCCTGCTCGCCGGTGGCTGGCGCATCCCGTTCATCGCCAGCATCGTCCTGGTGGCCGTGGGGTTGTGGGTGCGCAAGAGCATTCCCGAGACCCCGGACTTCAAGCAGTTGGACAAGGCCGACGACAAGCCGCAGGTGTCGCCGCTCAAGCTGCTGTTCAAGAACGACGTCAAGGGCCTGGCCGTGGTGTTCTTCGTGGCCGTGGGCTACAACGCCCTGAGCTACATCTTCAAGACCTTCTCGTTGGCGTACCTGACCCAGTTCAAGGGCGTCGAGGCCCATGTCACCTCGCTGTCGGTGACCCTGGCCAGCCTGGTGGCGATCTTCGCCGTGCCGTTCTTCGGCTGGCTGTGCGACAAGTGGAGCAGCAAGACCGTGCTGATGCTGGGCGGGGTGCTGTCGGCGCTGTTCGCGTTCCCGTTCCTGCGACTGCTGTCGACCGGCGAGCCGATGATGATCTACCTGGCCATCGCCGTGGGCACCGGGATCCTGGCGCCGATGATGTTCGCCCCGCAGGGATCGTTCCTCAGCCGGCAGTTCCCGACCCAGACGCGTTCGTCCGGCTTTGGTACCGGGCGTGAGGTCGGCACCGCCGTGGCCGGCGGCCTGGCACCGCTGGGTGGGCTGGCGCTGGTGGCGGGGTCGGCGACCCATTCCACCGATGGCGTGGCATTGATCCTGGCGGTGGCCGGCGTGCTGGTAGTGGTGTTCGCATGCTTTGACCAAGGGTGGCGGCATTCGAAGTCGAAGAACTGAGCCCCCGTTACAGAAACCCCGCACCCCGTAGGAGCCAGCCTTGCTGGCGAAGGCCACACCACGGTCCCGCGTCGGACCCGGTTCGCCAGCAAAGCTGGCTCCTACAGAGCCCGGCGCGCCCCCTGTAGGAGCGGATTCATCCGCAATGCGCCGCACGGGCGGCGCTTGATCCCAAGGGCGCAGCAAGGCTCTCGCCGAACACCCGCCAGCCCCTGCTTTACACGATTTTTGCAAACCTCCATTGGTCCCCACCCCCCCGGATGGATTAAAGTATCAGCCCTTGCCCGGCAGTCGCTTCCACCCGTTTGCGCCGGCTCATTCCCAGGAACCGTCGACGATGGAACACCGTGAGGCGCTGATCGCGCTGCGCACCTTTCTCTCTTCCCAGATCCTCGGCCAGGAGAAACTGGTCGAGCGCCTGCTGATCGTGCTCCTGGCCGACGGCCACATGCTGGTCGAAGGCGCCCCGGGCCTGGCCAAGACCAAGGCCATCAAGGAGCTCGCCGAAGGCATCGAGGCGCAGTTCCATCGCATCCAGTTCACCCCCGACCTGCTGCCCGCCGACATCACCGGCACCGAGATCTACCGCCCGGAAACCGGCAGCTTCGTATTCCAGCAGGGGCCGATCTTCCACAACCTGGTGCTGGCCGACGAAATCAACCGCGCACCGGCCAAGGTGCAATCGGCGTTGCTCGAAGCCATGGCCGAGCGCCAGGTCAGCGTCGGGCGCAGCACCTACGAACTGTCGCCGCTGTTCCTGGTGATGGCCACGCAGAACCCGATCGAACAGGAAGGCACCTACCCGCTGCCCGAGGCCCAGCTCGACCGCTTCCTCATGCACGTGAAGATCGGCTTCCCCGACGCCGCGGTGGAGCGGCGTATCCTGCTGCAGGCCCGGGGCGAGGCCCTGGGTGGCGAGGTGAAGCCCGAGCGCCGGGTCAGCCAGCAGGCGATCTTCGCCGCGCGCAAAGAGATCCTCGGCCTGTACATGGCCGATGCCGTGGAGGAGTACCTGGTGCAACTGGTAATGGCCACCCGCACCCCGGCCAAGTTCGACAGCGAGCTGGCCGACTGGATCGCCTACGGCGCCAGCCCACGCGGCTCGATTGCCCTGGACCGCTGCGCGCGCGCCCACGCCTGGCTGGCCGGGCGCGACTTCGTCAGCCCGGAGGATATCCAGGCGGTGCTGTTCGACGTGCTGCGCCACCGCATCATCCTCTCGTTCGAGGCCGAAGCCGCAGGGGTCGACCAGGACCGGGTGGTCCAGCGCATCCTCGACGTCGTGGCCGTCGCCTGACCGACATGCCCACCACGCACCTGGCCGAGCACGGCATCCGCATCGGCCTGTCCGAGCTGATCGACATGCGTCACCGCGTGCGCGAGATCCAGCTGTTCTCGCGCCCCGGCCAGCGCAGCCCGCTGGTGGGCCTGCACCACTCCAAGCTGCGCGGGCGCGGGGTGGACTTCGACCAGGTGCGGGTCTACCAGGCCGGCGACGATGTGCGCAACATCGACTGGCGCGTCACCGCACGCACTCAAGAGCCCCACACCAAGCTGTTCCACGAAGAGCGCGAGCGGCCGATCTTCATCATGGTCGAACAGAGCCAGCGGCTGTTCTTCGGCTCGGGGCTATTGTTCAAATCGGTGCTCGCGGCCCAGGCCGCGGCACTGTTCGGCTGGGCCGCGCTGGGCCACAACGACCGCATCGGCGGGCTGGTGTTCGGCGACAACGAGCACCATGAGGTCAAGCCGCGACGCAGCAAGCAGAGCCTGCTGCAGCTGCTCAACCGCCTGGCCAAGGTCAACCAGGCACTGCATACCGAAGCGCTGCCGCACCCTGACAGCCTCGGCCTGGCCCTGCGCCGGGCGCGCGAGGTGCTGCGCCCGGGCAGCCTGGCCATCGTCATCTGCGACGAGCGCGCCCTGAGCGCCAGCGTCGAGCAGCACCTGGCGATGCTGTCGCGCCACTGCGACGTGCTGCTGATGCCGGTCAGCGACCCGCTCGACCACGCCCTGCCCGCCGCCGGCCTGCTGCGTTTCGCCCAGCGCAGTGCACAGCTGGAGCTCGACACCCTGGACGCCAACCTGCGCCAGGCCTACCGTCAGCAGGCAGAGGCGCGTATCGAGCGCTGGGAGCTACTGGCGCAGAAGCTTCGCGTGGTGCTGATGCCGCTGAGCACGCAGAGCGAGATGATCGAGCAACTGCGCGAGTACCTGAACGCCCAGCGCCCGGGGAACACCAAATGAACCCGCTGGATCAGTTGCAACCGCTGGTCGCCCCGCCCGCCGTCGGCTTCTGGCCCCCGGCGCCCGGCTGGTGGTTGCTGCTCGCCCTGCTGCCATTGCTGGCCTGGGGAGCATGGCGCCTGCGCCGCTGGCGCCCGGGCAAACGCAAGGTGGTGCGCGCCGAGCAACCGCTGGACCCGCTGCGCGTCGAAGCCCTCGCCGAGCTGGCGCGCCTGCCGCGCCCCTACGACGGTGCCCCGGCCGGCGCCTGGCTGCAGCAGATCAACGCCCTGCTCAAGCGCCTGTGCCGCACCCACTACCCCGGCGCCAACAGCCATACGCTGAACGGCCGCCAGTGGCTGGCGTTTCTCGACAACCGCTGCCCGGCCGCCGGCCTGACCCGCTGGATGGTGCTGGTCGAAGGCGCCTACAAACCCGAGTGCAAGCTCGACGACAAAGCCATCGCCGGGCTCGCCCAGGCGGTCGAAACCTGGATCCGCAAGCATGTTTGAACTGGCCTGGCCGTGGATCTTCGCGCTGCTGCCGCTGCCCTGGCTGATGCGCCTGCTGCTGCCGGCCGCCGACAGCGGCGAACCGGTGCTCAAGGTGGGCTTCCTCGACGAGCTCGAAGGCCTGGCCGGGCGCCGCGCGCGCCTGAACCTGCCGACCTGGCGCCAGCAGGCGCCGTTCGTGCTGATCTGGTTGCTCCTGCTGCTGGCCGCCGCCCGCCCGCAATGGCTGGGCGACCCGGTGCCGGTGTCGGCCAGCGGCCGCGACCTGCTGGTGGCGGTGGACGTGTCCGGCTCCATGGACTTCCCCGACATGCAGTGGCAGGGCGACGAGATCAGCCGCCTGGACCTGGTCAAGGCGCTGATGGGCGACTTCCTGCAGGACCGCCAGGGCGACCGGGTCGGGCTGATCCTGTTCGGCAGCCAGGCCTACCTGCAGGCGCCGCTGACCTTCGACCGGCGCACCGTGCGCACCTTCCTCGACGAGGCGCAGATCGGCATCGCCGGCAAGAACACTGCCATCGGCGACGCCATTGGCCTGGCGGTCAAGCGCCTGCGCCTGCGCCCGGCGCAGAGCCGAGTGCTGATCCTGATCACCGATGGCGCCAACAACGGCGGGCAGATCCACCCGCTGACCGCTGCGCGCCTGGCCGCCCAGGAAGGCGTGCGCATCTACGCCATCGGCATCGGCGCCAACCCGGAAGCCAGCGGCACCCCCGGCCTGCTCGGCCTGAACCCGAGCCTGGACCTGGACGAAGCCTCGCTCAAGGAGATCGCCGGCATCACCCACGGCGCCTACTTCCGCGCCCATGACGGCGCCGAGCTCAACGCCATCGGCGACACCCTCGACCAATTGGAACCGGTGGCCCAGCAACCCACCCAGGCGCGCACCGCCACCGAGCTGTATGCCTGGCCACTGGGGCTGGCATTGCTGCTCAGCGTGCTGCTGGTGGTAGCGGTGCAATGGCCCGACAACCTGCTGCTGCGCCAGTTGCGCAAACCCAGCTTCCTGCAACCCCACCCGGAATGGCGCCAGCGCCTAAAGCGCCTGCGCCTGAGGAGGCGGCGATGATCGACCTCTGGCCGCAATGGCTACGCCCGCTCTGGTTGCTGGTGATCCCGCTGCTCGGCTGGCTGCTGTTCAAGCTCTGGCACCGGCGCAAGCGCGCCGGGCGCTGGCAGATGATCCTGCCGCCGCAGTTTCACGCCGTGTTGCTCGGGGGCGGCAGCGGCAGCGGCAGCACCAGCAAGCTGCCGTGGATCGCCCTGGGCCTGGCCTGGCTGCTGATCGTGCTGGCCCTGCTCGGGCCGAGCTGGCAGCGCCTTGAGGAAACCCGCCAGCGCCCGGCCGACCCACTGGTGATCCTGCTCGAGCTGACCCCACAGATGCTCGCCGAAGACAGCGCGCCCAACCGCCTGGAGCAGGCCCGGCGCAAGATCCTCGACCTGCTCGAGCACCGCCAGGACAGCCAGACCGCGCTGATCGTCTACGCCGGCTCCGCCCACACCCTGGTGCCGCTGTCCGACGACCTGGGCACCACGCGCAACCTGCTGGAGGCGATCGACCCGTCGATCATGCCGCAGCCAGGCCAGCGCGCTGACCTGGCCGTGCAGAAAGGCCTGGCGCTGCTGGCCCAGAGCGGCCTGGGCCAGGGCCGCCTGCTGCTGGTTGGTTCCTCCCTGAGCAACCCCGAGCGCGAAGGCATCCTCCAGGTGCTCGGGCGTCAAGGCCCGAGCCTGCTGATGCTCGGCGTGGGCAGCGCCGAGGGTGCGCCGGTACGCCAGGCCAACGGCGAATACCTCAAGGATGACCAGGGCGGCATCCTCCTGCCGCGCCTGGACAGCGCCTCGCTCAAGGGTTTCATCAACGGCACCGGCGGGCGCTATCGCCACGCGCGCATCGACGACCTCGACCTGCGCGGCCTGGGTCTGTTCGACAACCCACGGCTGCTGCGCAACGACGGCCAGACCGTGCAACTGGACAGCTGGGCCGACCAGGGCTTTTGGCTGCTCCTGCCACTGTTGCTGCTCGCCGCCTGCGCCGGCCGCCGCGGCTGGCTGTTCTGCCTGCCGCTGTTGCTGGCCTTGCCGCAACCGAGCCAGGCGTTCGAGTTCAACGACCTGTGGCTGCGCCCCGACCAACAAGGCCAGCGCCTGCTGCAGCGCCAGCAACCCGCCGAGGCCGCTCGTCACTTCGAGGATTCGCAATGGCGCGGCATGGCCCTGTACCAGGCGGGTGACTTCGAGGGCGCCGCCGCCGCGTTCGCCCAGGGCAACACGGCCGCCGCCCACTACAATCGAGGCAATGCCCTCGCCCGCGCCGGTGAACTGGAAGCGGCGCTGGACGCCTACGAACAGGCGCTCGAACGCCAGCCCGACTTCAAGCCAGCCCTGGATAACCAGGCGCTGGTCCAGCAACTGGTGCAGCAACAACAAGCCAAAGCCGAGGAACAACCGGCCAACGCCGATGAACAAGGCACCCCGGACGCCGACAGCGAAGGCAACAGCAGTTCCACCAGCAACCCGGCCCAGGGCACGCCGGGCAGCGACGAGCAGGCCCAGCAGTCCGGTGAGAACAACAGCAACACCCAGGCGCCCCCCGCCACAGCCGGTGGCGACGACGACAGCATCACGCAGCCGCCCCAACGGCCGCAGTCCAGCAGCCTCGATGCCGAACAGCGCCAGGCCCTGGAGCAATGGCTGCGAGAGATCCCCGACAACCCGGCGGAGCTGCTGCGGCGCAAATTCTGGTACGAACAGCAATTGCATCAGGAAACCACACGATGAGTCGCTTCGGCGTCCTTCTCGCAAGCCTGCTCTGGAGCCTCCTGGCCCAGGCCGCCCCCATGCTGCAAGCCAGCGTCGATCGCACGCGCCTGGAAGCCGGCGAAACCTTCGAGCTGACCCTCGAAAGCCAGGACGTCACCCAGTTCGGCAAACCCGACCTGCACGCCCTGGACGCCGACTTCGAGGTGCGCGGCACCCGCCAGCTCAACAGCCTGCACAGCCTCGACGGCGAGACCCGCGCCAGCACGCGCTGGATCATCACCCTGCTGCCAAGACGCAGCGGCAGCCTGCGCATTCCTGAACTGCAACTGGGGCAGTCGTACAGCCAGCCCATCGACCTGCAAGTGCAGCAGGCCGACAGTCAGCGCCCGGACGTGGCCTCGCAGGTATTCGTCGAAGCGACCCTGGACAGCGACACCGTCTACGTCCAGGCCCAGGCCGTGCTCACCCTGCGCATCTACCATTCGGTGGCGCTGTACGACGACAGCAGCCTCAGCCCGTTGCAGCTGGACAACGCCAAGGTCGACCCGCTGGGCGAGTCGCGCACCTACGAGAAAGAAATCAACGGCCTGCGCCACGGCGTCATCGAGACCCGCTATGCGATCTACCCGCAGCAAAGCGGCATCGTCGAGATCCCGCCACTGAGCTTCACCGCCACCGCGGCCGACAACGGCGAGCAGCCGGCCGGTACGCCGCGGGTGGGGCGCCAGGTCCAGGTCAGCTCGCTACCAATGCGCCTGACGGTCAAGCCGATCCCCGGCAGCTACCCAAGCGACCGCCCCTGGCTACCGGCGCGCAGCCTGACCCTGGAAGAGCACTGGAACCCAGACCCGGCCAGCCAACCCACACAGATTGGCGATTCACTGACCCGCAACATCACCCTGCGCGCCGAGGGGCTGTCGAGCACCCAGCTGCCACCGCTGCCCGCCACCGAGACCGTCGGCCTGCGCCGCTACCCGGACCAGCCGCTGCTGCGCAACGAAATCGACGAACGCGGCATGGTCGCCAATCGCGAGGAGCGCGAGGCCCTGGTGCCGACCCACAGTGGCCAGCTCGCCCTGCCAGCGCTGGAAGTGACCTGGTGGAATACCCGCGAGGACCACCTGGAACACAGCAGCCTGCCGGCACGCACCCTGGAGGTCCAGGACAACCCGGCACTGAGTGCCGACACACCGGCCAGCGACAGTAGTGGCCGCATGGCCCTGCTCTGGCCGTGGCAGCTGGCCACGCTGGTCCTGGCCCTGACCACCCTGCTCGGCTTTGCCCTGTGGTGGCGAGCCCGCTCGCAACCGGCGGTGCTGCGCGCGACGCAAACCGGCCCCAGCCCGCGCACCCTGCTCGACGACCTCAAGCGCGCCTGCCAGGCCAACGACCCCCAGGCCACGCGCCAGGCCCTGGACGCCTGGGCGCGCCAGCAGCCGGAGACCCTGGCCGAGATGGCGGCGCGGTTCGTGCCGTTGTCGGATGCGCTGGATGGCTTGAACGGGGCGTTGTACAGCGAGAGCGGCCAATACTGGCACGGGGATGAACTGTGGCGGGCGATCGGGACCATCCCGCCCGCCGAGCAGGTGCTGGTGCCTTCGGCGGAGTCGGGCAGCTTGCCGCCGTTGTATCCCAAGTAGGCCCCGGCATCGACCGGCTGGCGACCGTGCAGGGGCAACCAGGTGCTGGGCGATTGCCTTGCAGGGATGTCGAGATCGCGCGCCACCCGCACGGCGCATCGCGGATGAATCCGCTCCTACACGATTGTTTCAGGCCAATCATGCCTGGGAGGGTCCAAAGGTGCGGCACGTTGCAATAGCTGTAGGAGCGGATTCATCCGCGATGCGCCGCGCGGGCGGCGCTCGATCTCAAGAGCGCTGCAAGGTTCTCGGCAGGCACATCACGGCAGCGACCTCGCCCGCCAATGAGTTACCATACCGCCTCATTTCAAAGCCCCCCGCCGCTCACCCAACAGGTCACCCATGCGTCTGTTTCACACCTCCGACTGGCACCTGGGCCAGAGCCTGCACGGCCAGGAACGCGACTTCGAACACGCCTGTTTCCTCGACTGGCTGCTTGGCCAACTGCGCCTGCGCCAGCCCGACGCGCTGCTGATCGCCGGCGACATCTTCGACACCGTCAACCCGCCGGTCAAAGCCCAGGAACGGCTGTACGACTTCATCGTCCAGGCCCACGAGCAACAGCCCAAGCTGGATATCGTGATGATCGCCGGCAACCACGACTCCGGCTCGCGCATCGAACTGCCGGCGCCCCTGATGCGGCGCTTGCGCACCCACGCCCTGGGCCGGGTGCACTGGCTCGACGAAGGCCAACTGGACACCGAACGCCTGCTGATCCCGCTGACCAACGCCCGCGGCAAGGTCGGCGCCTGGTGCCTGGCCCTGCCCTTCCTGCGCCCCGCCGAAGTCACCGGCCCCGCGCTGGGCGACGATTACCTGCAAGGCATCACCCAGGTGCACGAGCAACTGATCGCCGCCGCGCAGGTTAAACGCAAGAAGGACCAGGCGCTGGTCGCCATCAGCCACGCGCACATGGCCGGCGGCAGCATCTCGGAAGACTCCGAACGCAGCCTGATCATCGGCAACGCCGAAGCCCTGCCGGCGCGCCTGTTCGACAAGGCCATCAGCTATGTCGCCCTCGGCCACCTGCACAAGCCGCAGAAGGTCAATCGCGAGGAGCGCATCCGCTACAGCGGCGCGCCGATCCCGCTGTCGTTCGCCGAGATCAACTACCCACACCAGGTGCTCGAAGTGGAGCTGGACGGCAGCGAACTGGTCAGCGTCGAGGCGCGGCCAGTGCCACGCGCCGTGGCGCTGCGCCGGGTCGGCCCGGCACCCTTGAGTGAACTGCTGGAACAATTGGCCGAGCTGCCGGTGATCGACCTGCTCGAAGACCCTAACCGCCAGCCCTGGCTGGAGGTGCGCGTGCGTCTGGATGAGCCGCAACCGGACCTGCGCCAGCAGATCGAAGGCGCCCTGCAGGGCAAGGCCGTGCGCCTGGTGCGCATCAGCGCCGAATACGCCGGCAGCGGCCGTGATGAAGATGACGAGCAAGCCTTCGTCGAACTGGCCCAGATGACCCCGCAAGACCTGTTCGGCCGCGCCTGGGAGCAGGCCTACGGCAGCACCGCCGACGAACAGGCCCTGGCCGATTTCGCCGAACTGCTGCAAGACGTCCTGCACGAGGAGGAGCAGCCATGAAGATTCTCGCCATCCGCCTGAAGAACCTGGCCTCGCTGGCCGGCCCGGTCGAAATCGACTTCACCGCCGAACCCCTGGCCAGTGCCGGGCTGTTCGCCATCACCGGCCCTACCGGCGCCGGCAAGAGCACCCTGCTCGACGCCCTGTGCCTGGCGCTGTTCGGCACCGTGCCTCGGCTCAATGACATCGCCCGGGAAGCCAAGGTGCCCGACGCCGACGGCGAAATTCCCACCTCCGATCCGCGCAATCTGCTGCGTCGCGGCGCCGGCAGCGGTTTCGCCGAGGTGGACTTCGTTGGCATCGATGGCTGCCGCTACCGCGCCCGCTGGGAAACCAACCGCGCCCGCGAGAAAGCCAATGGCAAGCTGCAGAACAGCCGCCAGAGCCTCTATGACCTGGACAGCGAACAGCTGCTGGGCAGCGGCAAGAACGAATACAAGCAACTGGTCGAAGCGCGCCTGGGCCTGAACTTCGAACAGTTCACCCGTGCGGTGATGCTGGCCCAGAGCGAGTTCGGCGCGTTCCTCAAAGCAGATGACAAGGAACGCAGCGAGCTGCTGGAAAAGCTCACCAACACTGCGATCTACACCCGCCTCGGCCAACGCGCATTCAGCAAGGCCCGGGAATCCGGCGAAGTGCATAACGACCTGAAGAAGCAGGCCGAGCACCTGCTGCCGATGGAAGGTGAAGCCCGCGCCGCCCTCGACCAGCAGCTGGAGCAATCGCTGCAACAGTTCAAGGCTGACCAGGCACGCCAGCGTCAACTGGAACAACAACGTACCTGGCTCGACGAGCAGCGCCGCTTGCAGGCCCAGCACTCCGAGGCCGGCGACGCGCTGCTAGCCGCCGAACACGACTGGCAGCAGCTGGCCGAGCAGCGCCTGGACCTGCAACGGCTGGAGCGCCTGGCCCCACAGCGCCACCAGTTCCATCGCCAGCAGACCCTCGCCGCGCAACTGACGCCCCTGCTGACGGAGATCGATCAGCAGCAGCACCAGCAAAATACACTGCAAGCCCGCGCCAGCGAACTTGAGCAGGCACTGGAAGCAGCACGCCAGGCCCTGGCCCAGCACCAGGCCCAGCACAGCGAGAACGCTCCGCGCCTGCGCCAGGCCTTCACCGTCCAAGGCGACGTGGCTCGTCTCGACAATGAACTGGCCGAGCAAGGTGATGCGTGTCAGCACGCCGAACAAGCCGCAGGTGAAAGCCAGCAACAGCTGCAACAGCTTGAAGAGCATCAGTTGCGCAGCCAGCAACAACTGGCGCAGATCGACGCCGCCCTGGCCGCAAGCCAACACCTGGGCAGCCTCGCCGACGCCTGGCAGGCCTACCTGCCGCAGTTGAAGCAGGTGATGCTGATCGGCGGACGCCTGGCCCAGGGCCGTGAAGAATTGCCCGGCCTGCAAGCGCTGGCCAGCCAGGCCAACGCCCAGTTGCAAACCCAGCGCGATGCGTTCGAACTGTTGTTCCATGAAGCCGGGGCCGAGCCCCAGGCCCTGGCCGAGCAGATCGACTTGCTCGGCGGCATGCTCCAGGAAAACCGCAAGCAACAACGCACCGTTGAGGAAGTCGCACGCCTGCACGGTCGCGAGCTGGAACTGCGCCAGGGCATCGCAGCGCTGCGTGAACGCCAGCAGCAAGCCATGCAGCAGCGCCAGCAACTGATCACCGAAGGCACCGCCGCCAAGGCCGAACTGGAAGCGGCCGAACAGGCCCTGACCCTCACCCGCCAGTTGCTGGAGCGCCAGCGCCTGGCACGCAACACCAGCGTCGAGGAACTGCGCGCGCAATTGCGCGATGGCGAGCCCTGCCCGGTGTGTGGCAGCGCCGAGCACCCGTTCCATCAGCCCGAAGCCCTGTTGCACAGCCTTGGCCGCCATGACCAGGCCGAAGAGGACGCCGCGCAGAAGCGCGTTGAACAGCTGGGCGCCACGCTGGTGGAACTGCGCACCCAGCTGGGCGTGGTCAACGCCCAGCTCAAGGACTACCAGCAGCAACAGGTACAGTTCGCCGAACAACTGCAACCCGTGGTCGAGCAGGTCCAGGCCCACGCCCTGTGGCCCGCCCTCGCCCCGCAGGATGACAAGGCCCGCAGCGCCTGGCTCGATGGCCAGTTGCGGCGCCTGGACGAAGAGATCAGCCGCGACGAGAAACGCCAGGGCGCATTGCTCGCCCTGCAAAAGGACGCGGCGCGCCTCAACCAGCAGTTGCAGGCCGCCAGTGACGCCCAGCAGCAAGCGCAGCGCCACCTCGAACAGCAGCACCAGGCCCTGGCCACCGACGAGCAGCAGCTCGAGCAAGGGCTGAACGATCTCGCCAGCGTGCTGCCCCAGGACATCCTCCAGGCCCTGCGCGACGACCCGGCCAATGCCTTCCTCGGCCTGGACCAGCAGATCGCCCTGCGCCGGCAACAGCTCGACCAACGCAAGGACGAACAGGAAGAACAGCAAGGCCGTCAGGGCCAGCTGGACAAGCTGCGCGATCAGCAGCAGAACCGTCAGCACAGCCTGCAACAGCTGCAACACAAGCTCACCGCCTTGGGCGGACAGCACCAACAGGCACGCACCACGCTGGGCGAGCTGCTTGGCGAGCAACCCACTGCCGAAGCCTGGCAGCAGCACATGGACACGCAGCTGGAGCAGGCCCGTGCCGTCGAAGCAGATACTGCGCAGCGCCTCCAGGCGCTGCGCACCGAAGCCCTGGAACTGACCGGTGAATTGAAGGCCAACCACCAGCGCCAGCAAGCACTGGAGCAAGAGCACCAGCAGCTGCAGGGTGAAATCGCCCAATGGCGCAGCGAGCACCCCGAGCTCGACGACGCAGGCCTTGATCGCCTGCTGGCCATCGACGACGCTCAACTGGGCGAGCTGCGCCAGCGCTTGCAAGCCACGGAAAGAGCCATCGAGCAAGGCCGCGTGCTGTTGCAGGAACGTGAACAACGCCTGCAGCAGCACGCCACCCAAGCGCAGGCCGACATGCCGGTTGAAACGCTGGAGCAGACGTTCGCCGAGCTCCAGCAGCAACTGGCGGCCCAGGAACAACACTGCGCCGAACTGCGTGCCCGGCAGGCCGACGACCAACGCCGACAACAAGCGCACCAGACGCTTTCCGAGCAGATCGACCAGGCCTATCGCCACTGGCAACGCTGGGCACGCCTGAACGCACTGATCGGCTCGGCCTCCGGCGATGTGTTCCGCAAGATCGCCCAGGGCTACAACCTCGACCTGCTGCTGCACCACGCCAACAGCCAGCTGCGCCAACTGGCGAAACGTTATCGCCTCAAGCGCGGCGGCAGCGCCCTGGGCCTGCTGGTACTGGACACCGAAATGGGCGACGAACTGCGCTCGGTGCACTCGCTGTCGGGCGGCGAAACCTTCCTGGTCTCGCTCGCCCTGGCCCTGGGCCTGGCGTCGATGGCCTCGAGCACCCTGCGTATCGAGTCGCTGTTCATCGACGAAGGCTTCGGCAGCCTCGACCCCGAGTCGCTGCAACTGGCCATGGACACCCTCGACGGCCTGCAGGCCCAGGGGCGCAAGGTGGCGGTGATCTCCCACGTGCAGGAAATGCACGAGCGCATCCCGGTGCAGATCCAGGTGCGCCGCCAGGGCAACGGCCTGAGCGACGTGGAGGTGTGCGGGTGATTCTCTACTCGTTCCGCCGCTGCCCCTGGGCCATGCGCGCGCGCCTGGCCCTGCGCTATGCCGGGTGCGACGTGCAGGTTCGGGAAGTGAAGATGAAAGAGAAGCCGGCCGAACTGCTGGCGTTGTCGCCCAAGGGCACGGTGCCGGTGCTCGACACCGGGGATGGCGTGCTGGAGGAAAGCCTGGACATCATGCGCTGGGCACTCGACCGGCATGACCCCGAGGACTGGCGCCTGCAGGCCGATCCTGCGGCGGCGCGCCAGGCCGATACGCTGATTGCACGCAACGACAGCACGTTCAAGGCGCAGGTGAATCTGTACAAGTATGCCGAGCGCTACCCCGAGCACACGCGGGCGCATTACCGCCAGCAGGCCGAACCGTGGCTGGCGGAGCTGGAGGGCCTGCTCGATGGCCGCCCCTACCTGCTCGCCGACCACCCGAGCCTGGCCGATGCCGCCCTGTTGCCCCTGATGCGCCAGTTTGCCGGGGTCGAACCCGAGTGGTTCGCCGAGGCGGCTTATCCGCGGCTGCGGAGCTGGTTGCAGGGCTGGTTGGCGTCAGACCTGTTCAAGGCCGTTATGGCCAAGTGATAAAGCTTGCTGCTCAAAGCGCCAAGATTGGCGCGGACATCAACAACAGCACTACCGCCGTGATACGCCACATCATGATCTGCCCCTTTGGCGAGTCAAAAATATAGCGTCAAATTAAATCACATGGCTTTGTGCCATTACCAATGCCTTTACACACTCAATTGGAGTGCTTGCTCAGGGCGGCGTGGAAGTGCGCGCTCTGCTGCAGGTATTTCTGGGTGTAGCTGTGGGTGCTCGACGCCTTGCCACTCGACTCCAACTGGGCGTGGGCTGGCAGCACGACGGAAGCGGAAATGGCGGAGGCGGCAATGACCGGGAAGAGATTGAAGTTCATGGGGGCGGACCTCGACATCGGGTGGTTTGACAGTGGCCCGTCGGGGCCTTGGGTCAAAACTTACGCCGATGGGCCCGCCCACAGAAATTCATTGCGGCAGTAGCGAATATCACGGCAATCGATAATTGGAAGGTGCAGCGCTGGCGGCCTCTGTAGGAACGGCTTTAGCCGCGAACACCGGCGAAGCCGGTGCCTGACACCGCGTCGGTTGCTTCGCGGCTGAAGCCGCTCCTACAGGAATTTGAGGTCCGAGGGTGCTGGTTGGGCGAACTTCTGCACGGTGTCTCCGAGCTTGCCGCTACGCGGATCGCGATGAATGACGACGATCTGGTCGCTCTTCTGATTGGCCACCAACAGGTAGTTGCCACTGGGGTCCAGGGCGAACTCCCGGGGGTGGTCACCCTCCACCGAACGATGCTGCAGCACACTGAGCTGGCCATCGTCCTTGCCCACGGCAAATACCACGATCTCATTGGCAGTACCGCGGTTGCTCACATAGAGAAAACGGTCATCGGCAGAGAGGTGCAGGCCGCCAGCGGCCTTCGCCGCAACATCCTTGCTTTCGGTCAGCGCCAGGCGCTGGCGCTCGACCAGGGCGCCGTCCTGTACATCGAACACCACCACTTCGGCACTCATTTCCAGGGTCAGGTAGGCATGCCGGCCCTTGGCGTCGAACAGCAGGTGTCGAGGCCCGCTGCCGGGCGGCAGGCTGACCGAGGCCGGGATCGCCGGGCTCAGTGGATGCTCGGGGCTGGCGCCGTCGTAGCGATAGATGAATACCTTGTCTGCGCCCAGGTCGCAGGCATAGAGGTGACGCCCATCGGGTGACGGCACAAGCGCATGCACATGGCCCCCCGCCTGACGTTCGAGGTTTACCTTGCTCGGCGCGTGCCGCGCCTGCTGCACCACTGGCTTGAGCTTGCCATCCCTGGCCACCGGAATGACCACCAGGCTGCCACCCGGGTCTGGGGCGACGGCGTAATTGGCGACGAACAGGTAGCGCTGGTCGTGACTGAGGCTGGCGTGGGTCGGCTCGTCGCCCTGGCTGGGCACCTGGTTCAGCGGCTTGATCTCGCCTTTCCTGCCCAACGAGAAGCTGCTGACATGGCCCTGCAGCGTTTCGTTGACCGCGAACAGCAGGCGCTGGTCGGCTGACAGCACCAGCCATGAGGGGCTGACGCTCTTGACCACTTGCCGTGGCTGAGCGGCGATCTGGCCAGCGCGCTCATCGAAGTCGTAGCGATAGATGCCCTGGCTGCCGCCATCGGTATAGCTGCCCACCAGCAAAGTCGCTGCATGGGCGTCGATCATCAGGGTCATCAGGCTAGCGGTCAGCAGGCGTGTCCATTTCCTGTTCATCGTCTTCTTCATCCGGGGCGCGGAATGCACTCATACAGACTAGACGATGCTCGCCGTCGGCACTGCTCAGGCTCCAGTCATCGCCCGAGCCCGTGGCGGCAGCGATCTGGTCGGGGGTGAAGGCCCAGCGGCGCAACTGGCGACCGTCCATGCATTCGATGGTCAGGCCGGTTTCGTCGAAGGTGAAGTCGAAGGCGTGCAGGCCGTCGATCAGGAGCATGTCGCAGGATTCGAGGGCAGTGGCGAGGGTCATGAGGGCACCTGGGGAGCAAAAGGTGGCCATTATAGCCGGGTTCGTCGACAAGCCGGCTCCTACAATGACCCGTAGGAGCCGGCTTGCCGGCGAACTGGCCACGACATCAGTGGGCGAAGATCGACCCGCCCTCCTTGCCCGCCAGCTTGCCTGGCTTGATCAGGAACCGCGCCAGCGCCGGCAGCAGCCACAGGGCGCCGAACATGTTCCACAGCAGCATGAAGGTCAGCATCAGGCCCATGTCGGCCTGGAACTTGATGGCCGAGAAGATCCAGGTGCACACGCCGATTGCCAGGCACAGACCGGTGAACAGTACCGCCTTGCCGGTGGAGCGCAAGGTCTCGTAGTAGGCCTCCTGCAACGGCAGGCCGGCGCGCAGGAAGCTCTCCAGGCGGCTGTAGATGTAGATGCCGTAGTCCACGCCGATGCCCACGCCCAGCGCCACCACCGGCAAGGTGGCGACCTTGACGCCGATGCCCATGAACGCCATCAGCGCGTTGCCCAGCACCGAGGTCAGCACCAGCGGCAGGACGATGCACAAGGTCGCGGCGAAGGAGCGGAAGGTGATCATGCACATCACCGCCACGCAGATGTAGACGAGGATGAGAATGGTCAGCTCGGCCGACTTGATCACCTCGTTGGTGGCCGCCTCGATGCCGGCGTTACCCGCCGCCAGGAGGAACTGCAGCCCTTCCTTGTTGTGGCTGTCGGCAAAGGTCTTGGCGGCCGCGGTGACCCGCTCCAGCGTTTCGGCCTTGTGGTCGTTGAGGAACACCAGCACCGGCGCCAGCGAGCAGTCGGCGTTGTACAGGCCATCGGCGCGGGCGATGGAGTTGTTGAGGATGTCCGGGTTGCGCGACAGCGTCTCCCATTTCAGGCTGCCCTCGTTCATGCCCTTGATGACCTGCTTCGACACGGTCACCAGGGAGATGGTCGACTGCACCCCGGGGGTGTTGTCCATGGTCCACATCAACTCGTCGATCGGTGCCATGGTCGAGTGGATCGAGCACTGCTCGGCCGGGGTCTTGACCATGATCACCAGCACATCGGAACTGGTGGAATAGTTGCTGATGATGAAGCTGTTGTCCTGGTTGTAGCGCGAGTCCGGGCGCAGCTCCGGCGCGCCCTGGTCGAGATCGCCGATCTTCAGGTTCTGGCTGTACCAGAGGCCACCGGCGAAGGCCAGCAGGGCCAACACCACGGACACCGGCGCCACTTTCGGGCTGGCGAAATTGGCCAGCAGGCGCCAGAACGGATGCTCGCGGGTGGCGTCCTTCTTACTGCGGGCGATGGCCTTCTGGCTGATGCCGACATAGCTGATCGCCACCGGCAGGAGAATGAGGTTGGTAAAGACGATCACCGCCACGCCGATCGAGGCGCCGATGGCCAGCTCGCGGATCACCCCGATGTCGATGATCAACAGGGTGATGAAGCCGACGGCGTCGGCGAGGATGGCGATCATCCCCGGCAGGAACAGCTGGCGGAAGGTGCGCCGCGCGGCGGTCAGGGCGTTGTCGGCGTCACTCGATTGCAGGGCGATGCCGTTGATCTTCTGCACCCCGTGGGAGATGCCGATGGCGAAGATCAGGAATGGCACCAGCATCGAGTACGGGTCGAGCCCGAAGCCCACCGCATGCATCAGCCCCAGCTGCCAGACCACCGCCACCAGGGTGGTGATGAGCACGGCGATGGTGCTGCGGATGCACCAGGTGAACCAGTACAGCAGCGCCCAGGTGATCACCAGCGCGACGCCGAAGAACATCGCCACCATCACCAGGCCGTCGATCAGGTCGCCGACCTTTTTCGCGAAGCCGACGATGTGGATCTTCACGTTCGGGTTCTGCGCCTGGAACTTGTCGCGGATCTTTTCTTCCAGCTGATGGGAGAACTGCTGGTAGTCGAGCTTGACCTGCCTGCCCGGGTCTTGCGGGTCGGGGAAGCTTTCCAGCAGCGGGATGTCGACGATGCTCGACTTGAAGTTGTTGGCCACCAGGCGCCCGACCTGGCCCGACTTGAGCACGTTGTCGCGCAGGGTGTCGAGGCTGTCCTGCGAGCCGTTGTAGGTGTTGGGGATGACCTCGCCGCCGGAGAAGCCCTCTTCGGTGACCTCGCTCCAGCGCACGCTGGGGCTCCACAGCGACTTGAGGGCAGCACGGTCGACGCCGGGAATGTAGAACACCTCGTCGTGGATCTGGCGCAGCGTCTCCATGTAGTCCTTGTCGAAGATGTCGCCGTTGACCGCCTCCACCGACACCCGCACGGTGTTGCCGAGGTTGGCCAGGTCGTTGCGGTGCTCGAGCATCTGTTCGATGAACGGGTGCTGCAGCGGGATCATCTTCTCGAAGCTGGTGGAGGGGCGAATCTGCGTGGCCTGCCAGAACAGGAAGATGCTCACCAGTACACAGAGGGCGATGACCACGGGGCGGTTGTTGAAGATCAGGCGCTCGAGCAGCGTGGCCTTGTCCTTGTGGTGCTGCTGGTGCATGTCGAAGCTCTCCCGGCTAGTCATGGACGCACCTCCCCGGTGCCATCGGCCGAGGCCAGGTGCACGCCGCCCTGCCCGACCAGCAGCAGGCCACCGCCGGCCAGGCCGCTGACCCCGGCCAGGGCGATGCGATCGGTGCGGTTGCGCACACTGAACGTTTGCCCGTCGTCATGGCTGCGCAGCACGCTGCCGCCATTGCCGACCAGCACCAGGCTGCCGTCATCGAGAAGCGTAGCGCTTGCCAGGCCGAATTCGAGCGGGCCGCGTTCGGCCTGCAGTTCGATCGGTTGCCAGGTGTCGCCGAAATCGGTCGAACGGAACAGGTTGCCGCGCAGGCCGTAGGCCAGAAGCGTGTTGGGTTGTGCGGTGCCGATCACACCAAACAGCGAGCCCTGGTAGGGGCCTTCGACCTTCGACCAGACCTGGCCGTTGTCGCTGGAGCGGAACATGCTGCCCTGCTCGCCAACGATGAACAGGCCGGCGTCCTTCACCGTGGTGATGGCGTTGAGGTGCAGTTGGTCGGGGTTGTCCAGGCGTTCGGCGACGTCCTGCCAGTGCAGGCCACCGTCGAGGGTTTCCAGCAGGGCGCCATAGGCGCCGACAGCGAAGCCGTGCTGCGGGTCGAGGAAGCGAACGTCGAGCAAGGGGGCTTCGCGGGAGAGGTCTTCGAACTGTTTGCTCCAGGTCGCGCCGCCATCGCTGCTGGCAAGAATTTGCGCATCATGGCCGACGGCCCAGCCGCGCTTGTCGTCGAGGAAGAACACCGCGGTAAGCAGTTGCCGGGTGGGCACCCGGGCTTGCGTCCAGGTCTTGCCCTGGTCGTCGGAGAACAGGATATGGCCGCGGTCACCGACCACCACCAGACGCTTGCCTGCATGGGTGGCGCCGATCAGCAGGCTCTGGCTGGCCTTGGGCGACTCGGTCGAGTATTGCTCGGCGGCCACCGCCGCCAGGGCGTTGCCTGCCCCGATACCCAGCGCCAGTGCCAGCATCGCGCTGGCTGCCAGCGTGTGGCGAACCGTTGTCCGCTCTCTCATGACTGCCCCCTGTTGTGTTCTTGTGGTGGGTCAATCTATTGCCAGGTACTGCGAAAACCCTGTTCCAGAGCCCTGGAATAGCTTCGGGCCATGCTATCGGGATTGTCCGACAGAACACAACGAGCGGGACGTTATGTTTTGTTAACCACAAAAAACCGGGGCCGCCTTGCGGCCCTTTCGCGGCACAAGGCCGCTCCTACAGAAGATCGCGGTCCCCTGTAGGAGCGGCCTTGTGCCGCGAAAGGGCTGCGCAGCAGCCCCAATGTCGACCAGGCTTACGCCAGGCTCTTGCTCACCACTTCATACACATCGCTGGACAGCGCCCCGGACGCGAGAATCCGCTCCAGCTCGCCCTTCATCAGCGCCTGGCGCTTGTCGTCGTACTTGCGCCAGCGAGTCAGCGGCGCCAGTTGACGCGAAGCAATCTGCGGGTTGAGCGCATTGAGTTCAATCACCAGGTCCGCCAGGAAGCCGTACCCCGAACCATCGACGGCGTGGAAGTTGACCAGGTTCTGCCCGGCGAAGGCGCCGACCAGTGCCCGCACCTTGTTCGGGTTCTTCAAGGTGAAGGCCGGGTGCTGCATCAGCGCCTTGACCCGCGCCAGCCCGCCTGGCAGCGCGCTGGCCGCCTGCACGCTGAACCATTGGTCCATGACCAGCGGGTTGTCCTTGAAGTGCTCGGCGAAGGCTTCCAGCGCCTTGCCCCGCTCGGCTTCGAACGGCGAATTGACCAGCACCGCCAGCGCGGTCAGGCGCTCGGTCATGTTGTCGCACTGCTCGAACTGCTCCAGGGTCGCTTCCAGCACCTGCGGCTTGCCACCCAGCATCAGGTACGACAGGGCGATGTTCTGCAGGCTGCGGCGGGCGAAGTGCTCGGCCGAGGCCACGTACGGGGTCTTGCGCGAGGCCTCGCGGTTGTCCTGGTAGCGCAGCCACAGGGCATCGAACAGCTGCTCGGCGATCTGCTGGCGGGCGAATTCGCGGGCGGCGTGGATCGCATCGACATCGGCCACCTGGCTGATCTCGGTGAGATAAGCCTCGCCCGGCAGCGAGAGCATCTCGGCGACCATGGCTGGGTCCAGCGCTTCGTTGCCCAGCACGGTGCCCAGGGCGGTGATCAGGCGCGGGTCGAGCTTGAGCGCTTCACCCCGCTGGTGCTGGCCGATCAGTTCCTGCAACACCTGCACCGACAACTGCTGCCCCGCTTCCCAGCGGTTGAAGCCGTCGCTGTCGTGCTGCATCAGGAACATCAACTGGTCGCGGTCGTACGGGAAGCTCAGCTTGACCGGCGCGCTGAACCCGCGCAGCAGCGATGGCAGCGGCTTGGCAGTGATGCCTTCGAAGGTGAAGGTCTGCTCGGCCTCGGTCACCGACAACACGCGCGAAGTGCCGACGGCCTGCGCTTCACCGGCCATGCGCAGCGGCAGGTCATTGCCCCGGGCGTCCAGCAGGCCCAGGGCCACCGGGATCACGAACGGCAGCTTCTCGACCTTGTCCGGGGTCGCTGGGCAGCTCTGGCGGAAGGTCAGGCTGTAGGTCTGCGCGGCGGCGTCAAACTGCTCGCTGACCTCCAGGCGCGGCGTGCCGGCCTGGCTGTACCAGCGCTTGAACTGGGTGAGGTCGACGCCGTTGGCGTCTTCCATGGCCTTGATGAAGTCGTCGGTGGTCACCGCCTGGCCATCGTGGCGCTCGAAGTACAGGTCGCTGCCCTTGCGGAAACCTTCGGCGCCCAGCAGGGTGTGGACCATGCCCACCACTTCCGCGCCCTTCTCGTACACGGTCAGGGTGTAGAAGTTGGAGATCTCGATGAAGCTGTCCGGGCGCACCGGGTGGGCCATGGGGCCAGCATCCTCGGCGAACTGGTGGGTGCGCAGGTAGGCGACGTCCTCGATGCGCTTGACCGTGCGCGAGTTCATGTCAGCGCTGAACTCGGCGTCGCGGTACACCGTGAAGCCTTCCTTGAGCGACAGCTGGAACCAGTCGCGGCAGGTCACGCGGTTGCCCGACCAGTTGTGGAAGTACTCGTGGGCGACCACGCCCTCGACCCGCTGGTGGGCGGCGTCGGTGGCGGTTTCGGCGCGGGCCAGCACGCAACTGGAGTTGAAGATGTTCAGGCCCTTGTTTTCCATGGCGCCCATGTTGAAGTCGTTGACCGCGACGATCATGAAGATATCCAGGTCGTACTCGCGACCATAGACTTCCTCGTCCCAGCGCATGGACTTCTTCAGGCTGACCATGGCGTGGTCGCACTTGTCGAGGTTTTCCGGCTCGACATAGATGCGCAGCGCCACATCACGGCCAGACTGACGGGTAAACGTGTCCTCGACGCACCATAGGTCACCCGCCACCAGGGCGAACAGGTAGGCCGGCTTCTTGAACGGGTCTTCCCAGGTCGCCCAGTGGCGGCCGTCTTCAGCCGGGCCGTCACCCACCGGGTTGCCGTTCGACAGCAGCACCGGGTAGCGATGCTGCTCGGCGATCACCGTGGTGGTGAAGGTGCTCATCACGTCCGGGCGGTCGAGGTAGTAGGTGATCTTGCGGAAGCCCTCGGCCTCGCACTGGGTGCAGAACATCTTGCCGGACTTGTACAGGCCTTCCAGCGCGGTGTTGCTCTCCGGATGGATCTTCACGCTGGTGTCGAGGGTGAAGTGCTCGGTTTTCGGCTGCACGGTCAGGTTGTCGTCGCTGAGCTGGTAGTCGCCCGCGTTCAGCTCGACATCATCCAGCGACGCCCGCAGCAGCTCCAACTGCTGACCGTCGAGTACCAGCGGCGGCAGGCCGGCGCCGCGCTCGGGGTTGCGGCGCATGACCAGCTGCGCATGAACCAGGGTGTGGTCCTCGAACAGCTCGAAGGTCAGGTGGGTCTCGTCGATCAGGTACTCGGGAGCCTGATAGTCCTTGAGGTAGATCACTTGCGGTTGTTCAGTGCGCATGGTGACGATCCTTTACTGGAGCACGGCCAGTTGATAGGCCGTGTACTTGCGAATGTTGATCACGCCGGTATCGAAGATCAGGTACTGGCCCTTGATGCCCAGCAGCGTACCCTCCACGACCGGGTCCTTGTCGAGGTTGAAGCTGACGATCTTTTTCGGGTAGGCCTCGACCGGGTAGCGCATCTGCACCACCTCGGCGTCGGGCAGCGGCTGGATGGCCTGCAACCCGAAACGCTCCTGCAGGCCACGGATACCGTCGGCGCAGGCGTCGAAGATCTGTTCGCGGATGACGGGCAGGTCGAGCACTTCGGCGTCGCCCTTGAGCAGCGCGCGCCAGTTGGTGCGGTCCGGCACCTGGCTGCGCAGCACATCCTCGACCAGCCCGGATTGCTGGCGGGTGGCCACGCGCATGATCGGCAGCGCCTGGCTGGCGCCCTGGTCGAGCCAGCGGGTGGGCAACTGGGTGGCGCGGGTGATGCCGACCTTGATACCCGACGAGTTGGCCAGGTACACCACATGGTCGGTCATGCAGAACTGCTCGCCCCACGACGGCTCGCGGCAGGTGCCGGCGTCGTAGTGGCAGCGCTCCGGGGCCATGATGCACACGTCGCACTGGGCCAGCTTGGTCATGCACGGATAACAGTAGCCCTGGCTGAAGCTGGTCTTGGTGCGCTTGCCGCAATGGGTGCAGTGAATGGCGCCGAGGTATTCCAGGCGGATCGACTGACCGATCAACGGGTTGACCGGCACCTCGGTGTCATCCAGGCGGAAACTGTATTGAACGACCGGTGCTTCCAGGCGCACCGCCATCTTGCTCAAAGAGCCACGAGCGAGTTCGATCAATGTACCGAGTCCGACTTGAACAGGATGTTGGCGATTGGCGCGGACTTCGAGGCGCATTCCTGCGGGCCCATGTAGCCGGTGCGCTGCTCTTCGGGAAGGTTCTTCATCTCCCAGGCGATCACCGCCTGCAGCGACAACTCTTTCTGTTCAGCCGTCAGTTTGCGGCCGTCGGACCATTTGCCGATTTCCACGGCCGTTTTCAGGCTCTCGTAGATCTCGGGGGTGATGTTTTCGATCATTTGCGCGAATGTGGACATGGGGTCTCCTCAGTCAGGCCGACAGTCTACGCCTGGCGAGCCATCCACCCAAGAGCCCGGTCAGGCATCCGATGAGCAACCCGCCAACATGGGCGGCGTTGGCAATCTGGCCAAAGCCGAGCTGGCCGACCACGCCGCTCAGGCAGATCAGCAGCCAGACCAGCATCATCACCAGCACGCCCTTGGGCAGGCTGAACTGCGGATTGGGCGCCAGCCACTGGTACAGCCAGACATGCCCGAGCAAGCCATAGAGTACGCCGGACAGGCCACCAAACAGACTTGGGCCGCTGCTGAAGTGCTGGGCCAGGTTGGACACCAGGCTGAACAGCAGGGTCAGCATCAGCAGCATCCACGGCCCTTGGCGCAATTCGATGCGCTTACCCAGCTCCCAGTACCACAGGCCGTTCATCGCCAGGTGCAGCACGCCGAAGTGCAGCAGCATCGGCGACACCAGGCGCCACCACTGGCCTTCGGCAAGCGCCTGGGGCAATGAGGTGAAGTAGATGTAGTCCCCCTGCACCTGGAATGGCAGGAAAGTGAACCAGGCGATGGTCGTGAGGTTGTCGCCCAGGCTGGTCAGGCCGGCCACCACCAGGCTCAGGAACAGGACCGTGGCGGTGACCTTGCAGGCACGGGCCTGCTCCTTGAGGGAGGGCACCGTGGGGGTGTCTGCCGGCAAGTCGGTTGCCACGGGGAGTTCCACATCGGCGTTGCCGTCGGGGAAGCGCTGGTACAGCTGGCGCACGTCGTCGGCCATGGCGGGGGGCGCCCAGAGCACTTGCTCCTCGCCCTCCTCCACCACCCGGTGCGGCACTTGCAGGCGACGCAGCAGGGCGACGAAGCCGCCGAGGTCGACCGTCAGCGGCAGGCGCAGTACTTCGATAACGTTCATTGACTGGCCTGCGGGCGTTCGACATCGACCCAGACGAACTTGTGCGGGTCGATGCGGGTTTCGTCATCCAGCCGGTAGGCCGCCAGCTTGCCGTACAGCACCGCGCTGTAGTCGAGGCAGGCCAGGTTGGCACGAATCGGCGCCGGCCGGCCGCTGCGCCAGTAATGGCCGACGAACAGCAACGGCTCGTCTTCGGCATAGCGCAGCAGGGCATTCTTCTGGCTGTGGCTGAGCGGCGTGCGGGCCACCTCGTCCGGCAGCGCATCGGGCTGGAACACGATGTCACCGTAGGTTTGCGGGTCTTCTTCCCAGAACTTGGTGCGGAAGAAGGCGCGGGTCAGACCATCGCCACCGGTGAGCGTCAGGCCATCCGGCAGGCGCATGTCGGTGCCGCGCAGCAGGCGGTTGCACACCGTGGCGGCGAAACTGCCTGCCACCGCCGAAGCCTGGACGAAATGCTCGTCGATACGCCCGTCGTGATACTGCTGGCGCAGCGGCTCGATCAGCTGGTGGTCCCAGCAGGCGTGCACCAGGCGGAACCGGCCGGCGTCGACGAACAGCGGCAGCTCGTAGAACCACTGGATGAAGTCGTGCCAGTCGCCGGGGTGCTGGGCGAACTGGGTGAGGGTTTCATCGATCAGGCGCGCATGGCGCGGCGTGTGCTCGCGGACGAACGCCTTGCCGCTGCCGGGCAGCGCCGGGGTGACCCAGCCCAGGGCGTTGTATTCATGGTTGCCCATGATGCAGAAGGCCTGGCCGGCCTCGACCATGTCGTGGACGATGTGCAGCGCCTCACGGATACGCGGGCCGCGGTCGACGATGTCGCCGAGGAACAGCGCCTGGCGCCGCGGATGGCGCCAGACCCCGCCCACCCGCTTGTAGCCGAGCGCATCGAGCAGGCGTTCGAGGGTGAGCGCACAACCGTGCACGTCGCCGATGATATCGAAACTGCGCGCCGGATCGAGCATCAGTCGTCCCTGCCTCCCAGGCGGCTGCCCCAGCCGAGCTTGGTGCGGCAGACCTCGTAGTAATTGTGGTCCAGCGGATGGATCAGGCGCAGTTTCTGCGGTTTCTTGCTCACCGTGATGGTGTCGCCGGGGGCGCAGGTGAAGTGGTTCTGGCCGTCACAGGAGACCTGCGGGTAGATCTGCAGGTCCTTCGACACCACGATCTTCAGCTCGCTATTGCCGTCCACCACGATCGGCCGGCCCGACAGCGTGTGCGGGTACATGGGCACGATGACGATGGCATCGAGCTTGGGGTGCATGATCGGGCCACCGGCGGACAGCGCGTAGGCGGTGGAGCCAGTGGGGGTGGCGACGATCAGGCCGTCGGCCTTCTGGCTGCAGACGAACTGGCCGTCGATGTAGATCTCGAACTCGATCATCCGCGTCGACTTGCCGGGGTGCAGCACCACGTCGTTGAGCGCGTCGCCCTGGCCGATGGCCTCGTTGTGGCGGCGCACTTCGGCTTGCAGCAGGAAACGGTTCTCGACCAGGTAGTGACCGTCGAGCACCTCGGCGACCTTCTCTTCCAGCTCGTCGGGGCGGATGTCGGTGAGAAAACCCAGGTTGCCGCGGTTGATCCCCAGCACCGGGATGTTGTGCCGGGCCAAGGCCCGGGCGGCACCCAGCAGGCTGCCATCGCCACCGACCACGATGACCAGGTCGCACACCTCGCCCAGCAGCTTGCGGGTGGAGGTCTGCAAGCCATGGCCGGGCAGCACTTCGGCGATGGTGTCCTCGAGGATCACGTGCAGGTGGCGCTCGAGGAGGAATTTTTTCAGTCGGCGGATGGTGTCGAGCACCTGGGAGCTGCCAAGGCGTCCGATGATACCGATATTGCGAAATTGCTCCATGGTGCTCCTGCGAGGCTCTGCGGCGGGGTGACAATGCCGCGATTATGGGCGAAAGGACCGGCCAGCGGCAAACCGGCTATGCTCGCAGGATGATGCCCTTCGCCGATCTGCAGCCCGTGCTCCGCCAGCTGCGCCAGCCTGCCGTGCGCGACCTGGCGTGGGCGGTCCTGTCGCCGCCGCTGCTGGACGACGCCTGCGCCCCGCAACGCCACCCGCTGAGCGCCAGCGCCTGGGCCGACGACCCTGGACAACTGGCCGACTGGCTGCGCGCGCTCGATCATGACCCCACGGTGCTGCTGGACTGGCTGTCGCGCCTGACCAGCCGACGCCTGGGGCTCTACTACGAGGCGTTGTGGCAGTTTGCCCTGCTCCAGGCCCCGGGCGTCGAGCTGCTGGCGGCCAACCTGGCGATCCGCGATGGCGGGCGAACCCTGGGCGAGCTGGACATCGTGCTGCGCGACCGTGAAGGCGCTCATCACCTGGAGCTGGCGATCAAACTCTACCTGGGGCCACCCAGCGGTGATGGCAGCGATCCGGACCAATGGCTTGGCCCGGGTTGCCATGATCGACTGGGAAGAAAGCTGGCACACCTGACGCAACATCAGTTACCCATGTCGAGCGGGCCACAGAGTCACGCCGTGCTGGCCGGGCTGGGCCTGGACCAGGTGCAGGCTCACCTCTGGCTTGGCGGTTATCTGTTCTACCCACACACGGGACGAACACAAGAGCCGAGCGGGGCCAATCCCGGCCACCTGCGCGGTGGCTGGATGCGCCATGGCGAATGGAACGTCGCCGACAACAGTTGCTGGCAGCCCCTGTCCCGCCAGGCATGGCTGGCGCCGGCGCGAATTGAAACATCGGCATGCTGGAGCACGGAACGCTTCGCTGCCTGGCGCGAAGGGCTGGAGCCCGATGCCCATGCACACCTGCTGACCCGACTGGAGCAGCAGGCGCAGGGGCACTGGGAAGAGGTCGAACGGATGTTCCTGGTGGCCGATGGCTGGCCTGACCTCCCCCCACGCTGAAACAGCCCCGCCGCCTTGCTGACGGCGGGGCGTTCACGCATCAGGACGCTTCGGCTACCGGCTCAGGCGCCGGGCAATGGGCCTGGGCATCCTTCGGCCACAGCACCTGGCCCTTGCCGTCGACCACCTGCTCCGCGCCGCAAGGCAGGCGGTTGGTGTCGAACACCACGCTGCCATCCAGGCGATACAGGGCGCGCAGCGTGCGCACCGCGTCGTCGCCATTGCCCTCGACCCGATAGGCGAAGATCGCGCCACGCGCTTCGTCGACCACCACGTCCTGCCATTTGGCGGGCACCAGCAACTTGCCATCCAGATCGTAGAGCGCGCGCACGGCATCCGACTTGCTGCCCTCGGCCGCCAGCAGGTGATGGCCGTCAGCAAGCAGCTTGAACGACACGAACTGCTCCGGCTTGACCAGCACCTTGCCCTTCTCGTCCATCAGGCCCACGGTGGCGGTCTCGTTCGGCATCCCCATGAACATCACGGTCTTCTTCGGCGATTTCAGCTCGGAGAAGGCATAGCGATTGGGCGCGACCAGGCCGATCTGCTGGTAGGTGGGCTGGAACACCACCTTGCCCTGGTCCAGGTCGATGGTCCCGTAGGTGGCCAGGAACATGTTCTGCAACTTGCCGATATGGTTGAAGCCCGGGCGATGGCCACTCATGCCGAGCTGGCCCATGCCGGCGTCGCCGATCGAATCGTACTCGGGCTGGATCAGCCATTTGCCGTCATGGCCGATCATGCCGGCCTTGCCACGGTCGTCCTCGGTGCGCGGCAACTGCACCATGCCGCCCACCTTGCCGAAGGTCTCGCAGCTCTGGTACTGCGCCTCGATCACCACCTTGCCCTGGTAGTCCAGGTAACCGCACGGTTTGTCGTAGCTGTCGCGGAAGGCCACCAAGCCACCGCCCGGCGTACCCAGCCAGCCCTTCTCGAGCGGGATCACCAGGTTGCCGGCGGCGTCCGCCAGGCCCTTGCCGGCAGCGCCCTCGCGGGAAACCACCAGGTGACCGTCGGCCGCGCTGACGATGGTGTCGAAGTCGAGCTTGCGCAGCACCTTGGTCTGCAGGTTGTAGCCCCAGTTCTCGCCCTGGCGCTCGGCCAGCACCCAGTTGCCGCGCTTGGCGAAGTCCTCGCGCACATACATCGAGTCGAACACCGCCTCGCTGACTTTCTCGCCCTGGGGCGTGAGGATGCCACGCAGTTCGCCGATCTCGTAGACGATGAAATCGTTGTCGCCGCCGACATAGACGGTGTCGAAGATGGCCGGCTGGACGTCCTTGCCCTGCTCGTCCATCACCCCGACCTTGCCATTGTGGTCATAGCCGAACAGGCCCGGGGTCAGGGTGTACAGCGAATCGGTGAGGTCGGCGCGGATCACCTGCTTGCCGTCGCCACTGGCCAGGTGCCAGTAATCGCCACGACCGAAGATGAAGGCGTTGCTGAAGGGCTGGGTGTAGAGCTGGGTGAACTCGCTGCCCGGCGCGACACGGAAGGCGCCGTTCTGGTCCAGTACCGCGCATTCGTCGTTCACGCACAGCGGAATGGTCAGGGCGGCAATCGGTGGCGTCTTGACCGCCGGGGCTTGCTCGCAGCCGGCGAGCAGCAGGGACAGGGCGCCGAACAGCGCGACCCGAGGGGTGGAGATGAGGTGTTTCATTGACACAGGATCCTTGTGCGATGGAAATCGGGTGCAGGCCCAAAGCCACCACCCAGCCCGCTGTGTCGGCCACGCTGGATAGATCTGAAGCAAACAAATTTTCATCCCAGCGATTAGAGTGGGAAACAGGCGCCAGCAAGAGCGCCCTTTCCGACCTGAAGACGAGGACCCACCATGGTTTCATCCACCCCCGCGGCCCACTACGCGCGGCTGTCGATCGCCCTGCACTGGCTGATGCTGGTGCTACTGGCCGCCGTGTACGCCTGCATCGAGTTGCGCGGCCTGTTCCCCAAGGGCAGCGCCGAGCGCGACCTGATGAAAGACCTGCACTTCATGCTTGGCCTGACCGTGTTCGTGCTGGTCTGGCTGCGCCTGGCCGTGCGCCTGTCGCGCCCCACGCCACCGATCGTGCCCAGGCCACCGGCCTGGCAGACCGGCCTGTCGCACCTGGTGCACCTGCTGCTGTACCTGATGATGATCGGCCTGCCGCTGGCCGGCTGGGCGATCCTCAGCGCCGCTGACAAACCGATCCCCTTTTATGGCCTGGATCTGCCGGCCATCGTCGCGCCTGATCCGGACCTGGCCAAGTTCATCAAGGGTTGGCACGAACGCATCGGCAGCTGGGGCTACTGGCTGATCGGGCTGCATGCCGTGGCAGGGCTGTACCACCACTACGTGCGGCGCGACAACACGCTGCTGCGCATGCTGCCCTACAAGTAACCCCGGCGCCCCTGCAGGCCACCGGTGTGCAGGAAGACCAGGCGGGTGCCCGGGCGAAAACGCCCGGCCTCGACCTGGTCACGCAGGGCCAATAGTGCCTTGCCGGTGTAGAGGGCTTCCAATGGCATGCCGGCCAGACTTTCGGTTTCGTCGATGAATGCCAGCAGCGCGTCATCGAGACGCGCAAAACCGCCCCGGCAAGCCTCATGCAACAGATAGCCCTCGCGGCCAGCCAATGCCATGACGGTCTCAGGCACCCCATGATCCAGTGGCACCGCAAGAGCGCCGTGGACCTCATGCCCGCCGGCCTCCGCCAGCACCAGGCCCGCCAGGGTGGTGCCGGTACCGGCCGCCAGCCACCAGGCGTCGTAGTCCGTCCAGCCCAGCGTGGCCAATTGTGCCTTGCACTGCTCGACGATCAGCCCGCAACCCTGAGCGCCCGCCAGCCCGCCACCGCCTTCGGGAATGCAATGCCAGCCCGGATAGCGGGCTTGCCAGGGCTGCCAGAAACCGGGCTCATGACGGGCGCGGTAGCCTCCGAAACCCAGCCAGTGCAGCTCCATGCCCAGTGCCCGCAGGTCCGTTACTGTCGGCGTCTGCTGCGGATGCCCACGTAGCAGGCCGACGGTGGCGAAGCCGAAACGCTTGCCGGCCGCTGCCAGGGCATGGAGGTGATTGGAATGGTTGCCGCCCAGGCTGATCAAGCCGGGTGCTCCAGCCTCACGGGCTTCAGCCAGGTGGTGGCGCAGCTTGAACCATTTGTTGCCGCTGATCAGCGGGTCGATCAGGTCCAGGCGCAGGACGGCGAGCTCGACCTGGGCGTGCTGGAGCCAGGGCAGGTCGAGGCGCTGCAAAGGGGCTTGGGGAAGGGAGAACTCGGGCATGGCGCGAGTCTATCAGGTGCCCCGAAAAGGATGACACAGGCTCTGTAGGAGCGGCTTTAGCCGCGATGCAGGCAACACGGTGCCTGGCACCCGCTTTGCGGGTGATCGCGGCTGAAGCCGCTCCTACAGAGGTTTTGCCCTATCAAAGGATTACGGTTTGCTGATCACAACTCAGCGGCCAACCGCGAACCCTGGTTGATCGCCCGCTTGGCATCCAGCTCGGCCGCCACGTCGGCGCCGCCGATCAGGTGCACCGACTGCCCGGCCGCCACCAGCCCTTCCTGCAGCTCGCGCAGCGGCTCCTGGCCGGCGCAGACGACAATGTTGTCCACCGCCAGCAACTGCGGCTCGCCTTCATTGATGCGCACATGCAGCCCGGCATCGTCCACGCTCAGGTACTCGACGCTGTTGAGCATCTGCACGTGCTTGTTCTTCAGGCCGGTACGGTGGATCCAGCCGGTGGTCTTGCCCAGGCCGTCACCCACCTTCGACTTCTTGCGCTGCAGCAGGTACACCTGGCGCGCCGGGGCATGGGGCTCAGGCTTGATGCCAGCGACGCCACCACGGGCCTCCAGCTGCGTATCTATACCCCACTCCTTCCAGAACGCCTCGCGGTCCTGGCTGGTGGCCACGCCCTTGTGCACGAGGTACTCGGACACATCGAAGCCGATGCCGCCGGCACCGATCACCGCCACCCGCTCACCCACCGGCTTGCGCTCCAGCAGCACGTCCAGGTAGCTGAGCACCTTGGCGTTGTCGATGCCCGGGATCGCCGGGGTGCGCGGGGCGATGCCGGTGGCCAGGATGATCTCGTCGTATTCACCCGCCACCAGCGCAGCCACGTCGACCCGGGTGTTCAGGCGCAGGTCGACACCGGTGCTCTTCACCTTGTTGCGGAAGTAGCGCAGGGTCTCGAAGAACTCTTCCTTGCCCGGCACACGCTTGGCCACGTTGAACTGCCCGCCGATCTCGCTGCCCGCGTCGAACAGGGTCACCTCATGACCGCGCTCGGCGGCCACCGTGGCAGCCGCCAGGCCCGCCGGGCCGGCGCCGACCACGGCGATACGCTTCACGGCGCGCACCGGCACATAGTTGAGCTCGGTTTCATGGCAGGCACGCGGGTTGACCAGGCAACTGGTCAGCTTGCCACCGAAGGTGTGGTCCAGGCAGGCCTGGTTGCAGCCGATGCAGGTATTGATCTCATCGGCGCGGCCTTCGGCCGCCTTGTTGACGAAGTCCGGGTCGGCCAGGAACGGCCGCGCCATGGACACCATGTCGGCATCGCCCTCGGCCAGCACCGCCTCGGCCACTTCCGGCGTGTTGATGCGGTTGGTGGTGATCAGCGGGATCTTCACCGCGCCACGCAGCTTGGCGGTGACCTTGCTGAACGCCGCCCGCGGCACCTTGGTGGCGATGGTCGGGATGCGCGCCTCATGCCAGCCGATACCGGTGTTGATCAGTGTCGCGCCGGCCTGCTCGATGGCCTTGGCCAGCACCACGATCTCGTCCCAGGTGCTACCACCCTCGACCAGGTCGAGCATGGACAGGCGGAAGATGATGATGAAGTTCGGCCCCACCGCTTCGCGCACCCGGCGCACGATCTCCACCGCCAGGCGCATGCGGTTCTCGTAGCTGCCGCCCCAGCGGTCGGTGCGGTGGTTGGTGTGGGCGGCGAGGAACTGGTTGATGAAGTAGCCTTCCGAGCCCATGATCTCGACGCCGTCGTAGCCGGCACGCTGGGCAAGGCTGGCGCAGGTGACGAAGTCACGGATCTGCTTCTCGATGCCCTCCTCGTCCAGTTCCTTGGGCTTGAACGGGTTGATCGGCGCCTGGATGGCGCTCGGCGCCACCTGTTTCGGGCTGTAGGCATAACGCCCGGCGTGGAGGATCTGCAGGCAGATCTTGCCACCGACCGCATGCACCGCCTCGGTGACGATACGGTGCTTGTCAGACTCTTCCTCGGTACTGAGCTTGGCCGCGCCGGAGTAAACGCCGCCTTCATCGTTCGGCGCGATCCCCCCTGTGACCATCAGGCCGACACCACCGCGGGCACGCTCGGCGAAATACGCCGCCATGCGCTCGAAGCCGCCAGGGCGTTCCTCCAGGCCGGTGTGCATCGAACCCATCAGGGTGCGGTTGCGCAAAGTGGTGAACCCCAGGTCGAGGGGGGCCAGCAGGTGCGGGTAACGGGCGTTTGCCATGGAGGGGCTCCACAGTTGGCGTGATCACGGAATGCGGGCGCCTCTTCCAGTCCGGCGGGGCCCGTCGTTTGTCTGAGGCCGACATTAAACAGGCGTTTGAACGCGCTCAATGATCGAAACTGACAACTTATTGATCCTGCTGCACAGCAGGCTTACCCTAGGGCACCTCATTCCTCATTGCGCAGAACCGCTCCATGGGAAAACTGCTTGCCAGCGCCCTGGCACTGGTCGTCATCGCCACGCTGTTCGGCTACGGCTTCTGGACCTCGCAGCGTCCGGAAGGCCACTACCTTTCCGACCTGCGCATCGAACTGGCGCTCGACCAGGGCGCGCCCGGGGACCAGGGCAACCTGCTGGGTGTCGAGCCCCTGTTGTACCCGAGCGACTACCAGAACCTCGAGCGCCTGCACCGCAAACTGTCCGCCTACCTGGACCAGGCCCGTGACAAGGGGCTGGTCAATGCACGGACCGTGGTGGTACTGCCTGAGCACATCGGCACCTGGCTCTGGGCACGAGGCGAAAAGAACGAGCTGTACCAGGTCACCCACCGCCGCGAAGCCTGGCAATGGCTCGAGCTGAGCAACCCGCTGCGCTACGGCCTGGCGCTGCTCTCAGCCAGCGGCAACGACCGCCGCGGCGATGCACACCTGCGCATGAAGGCGGCGCAGATGGCCAACGACTACCAACAACTGTTCGGCGGCCTGGCGCGGGAATTCGGCGTCACCCTGGTGGCCGGCTCGATCGTTCTCCCTGCCCCCTATGTCGAAAACGGCCGTTTGCGCACGGGGGACGGCCCATTGTTCAACACCAGCGTGGTCTTCGGCAGCGATGGCGGCGTGCTGGGGCAACCACAGCACCAGCAGTACCCTGATAGCGAAACCCGACGCTATATCCATGATGGTCGCCAGCATCCGCTGCACGTCGTGCAGACCCCCGCCGGCCGCCTGGGCGTGCTGGTGGGCAGCGACAGCTGGTACCCTGCCAACCACCAGCAACTGGCCGAACAGTCGGTGCAACTGATCGCCAACCCGGTTTTCCTCAGTGGCCAGCAACAGTGGCAAGCCCCCTGGCGTGGCAACCGCCACCAGCCTGCGGCGGCGCAGTTGCCGCTGCAGCGCGGCCAGGTCAGCGAACAGGCCGCGTGGCATCAACTGACCCAAGCCGCCAGCAATGGCATCACCAGCATGAGCGTGTTCCTGCGCGGCCAGTTCTGGGAGCTCAGTGCCGATGGTCAGGGCTTCGCCAACCAGGCCGGCATCCTCTGGGCGGGCAGCGCCAGCCAGGGTGCGCGCCTGCTGAACCTGTGGTTGTGACAACATGCCTCGTCCCCGCGTGCGCCTGGGTGAGCTGTCGGTAGGGTTCGTCCAACCGCTGGCTCAGGCACTGACGCAACTCGGCCATGATCCACAGCCCCTCCTGCTGCGCTATGGGCTCGATACCCAGCGCCTGGCCGAACCAGGCGCGCGATTGTCGATCCCGCGCTACATGCATCTGGGCCATGCCGCCATCACGATCAGCGGCGAACCGGCACTGGGCCTGCGCATGGGCCGCCTGAGCCAGCTGGCCCAGGCCGGGCTCGCGGGAGTGACCGCCGCCCAGGCCCCCACCCTCGGCGAAGCCGCCCGCACGCTGCTGCGCTTCGAGCCGCTGTATGCCGCCAACTACCGTGGCCAGTCGAGCTTTCATGAAGACAATCAGGGCGCCTGGCTGCGCTTCTATTCCATCAGCCCCTACAACACCTACAACCGCTTCGTGGTCGACTCGTTGCTGGCCGGCTGGCTGGCGCAATTAAGTGCCCTTGCACAGCGCCCGGTGCAGGCCGAGCGGCTGGAGATCGAATTCGAGTCGCCCACTTACGCCGCGCAATACCAAAGCTTGTGCAGTGGCACGGTAGTGTTCGGCGCCCCGGCCAATCAGTTGCGCCTGGGCCAGGCCACGCTTGCCCTGGCCAACCCGCACCATTGCCCGAGCACCTGGCAGCACCTGTTGCAACTGTGCGAAGCGGAACTGGCCCTGCGCACCCGGGTACGCAGCCTGGGCGAGCGCATCACCCACCTGCTGGGCCCTTTGCTCAACGGTGGACGCGAACCAGACCTGGAGGAAGTGGCGCGACACCTGCAACTGCCCACCTGGACCTTGCGGCGCAAGTTGGCCGAGGAAGGCACGCGCTTTCGCAACCTGCTCAATGACACACGCCAGGACCTGGCCGAGACCTACATCCGCGACACGGAGCTGGCCTTTGGCGAAATCGCCTATCTGTTGGGGTTTGCTTCGGCGGAGGCCTTCCAGCGCGCGTTCAAGCGCTGGACGGGCCTGACACCGGGAGAGTTTCGCCGCCTTCAGCGGCAGGTGGGCTAGAGCTCCGTGGCGTCGTCCACCGGCTCAGGAGTATCCAGTTCGTATGCCTGGAGTTCGAGAAGTTCTTCCTGGTAGTCGTCCATCAGCCTGCTTCCTCTTCACTCATCATTCGCGGGTCTGCCGTCAATCTAGGCCGGCCAAATGAAGGAATGGTTACATCCCCGTGACAAGTAAACGTAGCAGGCGCCCGGAACATTACCCACGCAAGCTGTATCAGTGCATGACCACTGTCACAACGGTGCTGGCGCCTGTTCGGCGCCCGGTGCTTGCTGCACCTGGATAGGAGCAGCCTCCACCGGTGGCGCGACCGGCTGGGAGCCTTGGCTGTCCGCCACGGGGGTCACCGGGGTTTCGCTGGCTGTCGCTGGCGCAGCCGGCTGGGCAGGTGCTGCCGGCTCAGGTGCCGCTGCGGGCGCCAGCGCAGTCGGCGCTGGCTCCGGCAAGCCCAGCTCGGCAGCTGGTTTTTCCACCTTGGCCGGCTCGACCGCGGCCTCGGCCTTCTTCGCAGCCTTGGGTTTGGGCAAGTAGCTTTCCACCAACGCAAAGTAGCGGTCGTAGAACTGCGACGCGGTCACCGTTTCGCTGGCGACCTTGACCATCGAGTCATCGGTGGAGCCGATCGGCATCGACACCGAGCCCAGCACACCCACACCCAGGCTGGCGGAGGTGTTGGATTTCTTCAGGGTATAGCGGTCCTGCAGGGCGTTGGCGAACATGGTCGAACGCTGCTTGTCGCCCATGTCGGGCACGCAGGTGATGTTGAAGCTGATCTGCATGTGGTTTTCGGCGTTCTGCTGGAAGCTCTTGTTGCCGGCTACCTGGTTGGCATCACTGCTGGTGATGATGTAGCCCTGGCTGAGCAGCGCGCGCCTGGCAGCTTCGCAGGTACTTGCCTCACTGACCGGGAAGCTGCGCGAAAAGGTGCCGGAGTCATCGAAGTTCTCATGCTCGTAGACAGCGGCTTTTTTCGAGGAGCAGCCGGAAACGCCCGCCAGCACAAGGGCCAGCCCGAGCGCGCCATAGACGGTTGATCTAGACATTGCCAATTCCGGGAAGAAACGAATGGGGCGTATTGTGCATCACATCGCTCACCTGCTGAAACCATTGATCGGTGAAGAGTGTGTCAGTTGGGTGTATTTGATGACCCGCAGCCTCTCATGAGGCAGAAACGAAAAAAGCGACCCTAAGGTCGCTTTCTCGTTGCCTCGAGGTGTTCAAAGGACCTCGAGGCGAAGATGGCGCAGCGGACGGGACTCGAACCCGCGACCCCCGGCGTGACAGGCCGGTATTCTAACCGACTGAACTACCGCTGCGTATCATTCGGGCTTGCACCCGATTGAAACTGGGATCCAGGCTTTCAAGCGCTCATGGCGCGAAAACCAGGAACGAAAAAAGAGCATTGCCTCTTTCCGTTTTGCTTCGAGCTGTTCTAGGGACTCGACGCGAAGATGGCGCAGCGGACGGGACTCGAACCCGCGACCCCCGGCGTGACAGGCCGGTATTCTAACCGACTGAACTACCGCTGCGTATCGTTCAGGCTTGCGCCTGATTGAAACTGGGATCTGGCCTTGCGGCCTCAGACCGGTGCGAACACCCATCTGGAGAAAAATGGCGCGGCGGACGGGACTCGAACCCGCGACCCCCGGCGTGACAGGCCGGTATTCTAACCGACTGAACTACCGCCGCGCATAGCTGGACTTGCGTCCTGTTTCTCTCTGCCAGCGTACTTTTTGCAAAGCACTCTGGACTAGAAACGTTCTCAGGAAGTGGTGGGTGATGACGGGATCGAACCGCCGACCCTCTGCTTGTAAGGCAGATGCTCTCCCGGCTGAGCTAATCACCCCCGCGATGTTGCTTGTTGCGTTTGCTTCGCTGAGGCCGCGAAATTTACGCAGGTACCGATGCTAAGTCAATACCCCCATTGAAGTTTTTTTCAAAAAAGGTAAAAAAACGGTTTACCGATACAGACGCCCCCATGACCCTGTTCGCCGGCAAGCCGGCTCCTACGAATCTTACGGCGCATATGCGTAGGAGCCGGCTTGCCGGCGAACAGGGCTACACAGTGAAAACAAGAAAGGGACCTCACGGTCCCTTTCATTGGTATCAAACACACCGGCTAGGTGTAGATCATCTTGCGGGTCATGCCACCATCGACCACGAACTCCTGGCCAGTGACGAACCCCGCCTGACGCGACAGCAACCACGCCACCAACGCCGCGACATCCTCCACCGTCCCTACCCTGCCTGCCGGATGCTGGGCGTGGTCGGCTTCGCTCAACGGTTCCGCCCGTCGCTGCGATGGGTCACGAGCATCGATCCAGCCCGGGCTGACGGCATTGACGCGAATCTCCGGCCCCAGGCTCATGGCCAGGGCATGGGTCAAGGCCATCAGGCCACCCTTGCTGGCCGCATAAGCCTCGGTGTCCGGCTCGGATTGCCGGGCCCGGGTGGAGGTCAGGTTGACGATGGCGCCGCCGTGGGCACGCAGGTAAGGCGCACAGTGCTTGGCCAGCAGCATCGGACCATTGAGGTTGACCGCCAGCACACGGTTCCACTGGGCCAGCGACAGGCTTTCCAGCGTCTGGTTATGCGGGTTGGCGATGGCCGCGTTGCTGACCAGCGCGTCGAGCCGGCCAAATTGCCCCAGCACTTCGGAAACCCCGGCACTGACCTGGGCTTCGTCGGCCACATCCATGCAGATGAACCAGGCGTTGTCGCCCAGCGCCTTGGCAACCTTGGCGCCACGCTGGCGGTCCAGGTCGCTGAGCACCACCTGCCAGCCTTCACAGATCAGCCAGGCGGCGATGCCCAGGCCAATGCCGCGCGCGGCACCAGTCACCAGGGCCACCCGACCATTATGGTCGGGTTCGCCAGCCTTCCAGTCGATCACAGCGCCGCCAGGCCGCGTGCCAGGTCCGCTTGCAGGTCGGCCAGGTCTTCCAGGCCGACAGCGACACGGATCAGGCTGTCACGGATCCCCGCCGCTTCACGCTCCTGCGGCGTCAGGCGACCGTGGGAAGTTGTCGCGGGGTGGGCGATGGTGGTCTTGCTGTCACCCAGGTTGGTGGTGATCGAGATGACCCGAGTGGCGTCGATCACGCGCCAGGCGCCCTCCTTGCCCCCCTTGACCTCGAAGCTGACCACCGCACCGAAGCCACTCATCTGGCGCTTGGCCAGCTCGTGCTGCGGATGGCTTGGCAAGCCCGCGTAATGAACCTTCTCCACACCGTCCTGGCGCTCCAGCCACTCAGCCAGCGCCTGGGCACTCTCGCAATGCGCACGCATGCGCAGCTTGAGGGTTTCCAGGCCCTTGGTGAAGATCCAGGCATTGAACGGGCTCAGGGTCGGGCCAGCGGTGCGCAGGAAACCCACCACTTCCTTCATCTGCTCGCTGCGCCCTGCCACCACACCGCCCATGCAACGGCCCTGGCCGTCGATGAACTTGGTCGCCGAGTGGAACACGATATCGGCGCCGAGCTTGAGCGGCTGTTGCAGCGCCGGGGTGCTGAAGCAGTTATCCACCACCAGCATGGCGCCACGGGCATGGGCAATTTCAGCCAGTGCCGGGATATCCACCAGCTCGGCCAGCGGGTTGGACGGCGACTCGACGACCAGCAGCTTGGTGTTGGTCTTGATGGCCTGCTCCCAGCCGTTCAGGTCGGCCAGCGGCACATAGTCCACCTGCACACCGAAACGCTTGAAGTACTTCTCGAACAGGCTGATGGTCGAGCCGAATACACTTTGCGACACCAGCACATGGTCACCGGCACTGCACAGCGACATCACCACGGCGAGCAGCGCCGACATGCCAGTGGAGGTGGCCACGGCCTGCTCGGCCCCCTCCATCGCAGCCAGGCGCTCCTCGAAGGCGCGCACGGTTGGGTTGGTGTAGCGCGAATAGACGTTGCCCGGCGTCTCGCCGGCAAAGCGCGCAGCGGCATCGGCAGCCGTGCGGAAGACATAGCTGGAGGTCAGGAACAGCGCTTCGCTGTGCTCGCCCTCCGGCGTGCGGTTCTGACCGGCGCGCACCGCCAGGGTGTCGAAACCGACACCCTCGAGGTCACTGTCCAGTCGACCGGCATCCCATTGTTCGGTCATGCCGTCGCTCCCAAATCAGTTGTTGTAGAGGTCGATGATCGCGCTGACGGCCTGGGTCTTCACCTTGGCCAGGTCGTTACGGGCCTGCTCGATGCGATCGAGGTAGGCTTCGTCGATGTCGCCGGTGACGTACTCACCGTTGAACACCGCGCAATCGAAGTGCTCGATCTTGATCTTGCCGCCACCGACCGATTCGATCAGGTCCGGCAGGTCCTGATAGATCAGCCAGTCGGCGCCGATCAACTCGGCCACCTGTTCGGTGGTACGGTTGTGGGCGATCAGTTCGTGAGCGCTCGGCATGTCGATGCCGTAGACGTTGGGGTAGCGCACCGCGGGTGCCGCGGAGCAGAAGTAGACGTTCTTGGCGCCGGCTTCACGGGCCATCTGGATGATCTGCTTGCAGGTGGTGCCGCGCACGATCGAGTCGTCCACCAGCATCACGTTCTTGCCGCGGAATTCCAGCTCGATGGCGTTGAGCTTCTGGCGTACCGATTTCTTGCGCGCGGCCTGGCCGGGCATGATGAAGGTGCGGCCGATGTAGCGGTTCTTGACGAAGCCTTCGCGGAACTTGACGCCCAGGTGGTTGGCCAGCTCCAGTGCGGCGGTGCGGCTGGTGTCGGGGATCGGGATGACCACGTCGATGTCATGCTCCGGGCGTTCGCGCTGGATCTTCTCGGCCAGCTTTTCGCCCATGCGCAGGCGCGCCTTGTACACCGAAACGCCGTCGATGATCGAGTCCGGGCGAGCCAGGTACACATGCTCGAAGATGCACGGCTGAAGCTTCGGGTTCTCGGCGCACTGTTTGGTGAACATCTGGCCTTCTTCGGTGATGTACACCGCTTCGCCCGGCGCCAGGTCACGGATCAGGGTGAAGCCGAGCACGTCCAGGGCGACGCTTTCGGAGGCGATCATGTACTCGACGCCTTCGTCGGTGTGACGCTGGCCGAAGACCACCGGGCGGATGCCGTTGGGGTCGCGGAAGCCGACGATGCCATAGCCGGTGATCATCGCGACCACGGCATAACCACCCACACAACGGCTGTGCACGTGGGAGACCGCGGCGAACACGTCGTCTTCGGTCGGTTGCAGCTTGCCGCGCACGGCCAGCTCGTGGGCGAACACGTTCAGCAGCACTTCGGAGTCGGAGTTGGTGTTGACGTGGCGCAGGTCGGACTCGTAGATCTCCTTGGCCAACTGCTCGACGTTGGTCAGGTTGCCGTTATGCGCCAGGGTGATGCCATAGGGCGAGTTGACGTAGAACGGCTGGGCCTCGGCCGAGGTGGAGCTACCGGCGGTCGGGTAACGCACGTGGCCGATGCCGATGCTGCCGACCAGGCGCTGCATGTGGCGCTGCTGGAAGACGTCGCGCACCAGGCCGTTATCCTTGCGCAGGAACAACCGGCCGTCATGGCTGGTCACGATACCGGCAGCGTCCTGGCCGCGGTGCTGGAGGACCGTAAGCGCGTCATACAGCGCCTGATTGACGTTCGACTTACCGACGATACCGACGATGCCACACATGCGACGCAACCCCTACTTTGATGAAACTTGAGTGAAGAGCGCTCAGGGCTTGCTCGGCCCGAGCAGCTGCTCCTTGAACGGAAGGTCAACGGGTGCGCTGACCCCACTGGACATCCACTGGCCGCCAAACCCGAGTATGAGGTTCTTCGACCAGTCGGCTACCAATAGAAATTGTGGTATCAGGCGTGATTCCTGCCACCACGGATCCTGTTGCACCGGCCCCAGGCTGAGCAGCCCGACGGCCACCACCACCAGCAAGCCCCCGCGCGCGGCGCCAAAGGCCATGCCGAGGAAGCGATCGGTGCCGGACAAACCGGTCACGCGAATCAGCTCGCCGATGAGGAAGTTGAGCATCGCCCCGACCAGCAGCGTGGCGACGAAAAGAATGGCACAGCCGGCAATGACCCGCGCGGAGGGGGTCTGGATGTAGCTTTCCAGATACTGCGAGAGCGAGCCGCCGAACATCCAGGCCACCGCGCCGGCGACAATCCAGATGAGCAGGGACAAGGCCTCCTTGACGAAGCCGCGCTTGAGACTGATCAGTGAGGAAATGGCGACGATCGCGATGATCGCCCAATCAACCCAGGTAAATGCCACGGTGCTGCCTGCCGACGTTTGAGGCGGCGCATTTTACCAGAGCGAAGGGCTTGGGGGTAAGCGGAATGTCAGGAGTTTGAAGGGCTGCGGGCTGACTCCGGGGACAGCTTTGCAGGCTTGAAAATGCAGCATTCTCTGTAGGAGCGGCTTTAGCCGCGAAGCAGACAGCGCGGTGCCAGGCACCCGCTGCGCGGGTGATCGCGGCTAAAGCCGCTCCTACAGAGGTCGCATCAGATCAATGGGTTACCCCGCGACAGCGGCTAACCTCGCTCTGGCTGGAAGCGCACCACGATGCCCTTGAGGTTTTGCTGGCGATTGATCACATCGCGCAGGCGCTCGGCCTCGGCACGCTCGATCAACGGCCCGACGAATACCCGGTTCATGCCATCCGCCGAACGGATGTAGGCGTTGTAGCCCTGGCTGCGAAGGGTCTTCTGCAGGTTTTCAGCCCCTGCCCGATTCGACAGGCTGGCCAGCTGGATCGACCAGCTTACCGGCAGGCCGTTGGCATCGATCTTCGATGGCGCGGCAGGCTTGGCTACCGGTGCGGCAGGCGCCACTGTAGGTGCCGGCGCCGGACGGGACTCGACCTTCGGCGCCGCGGGGGTCGGCACAGGTGTCTGCGGCTTGGGCTGAACTGGCTGCACGGCGGGCGCGGGCGCAATCGGCTGGCTTGGCGCAGTCACCGGCGCCGTGGACTCATTGACCACCACAGGCGGTTGCTCGCCTGGGTCCGGCAACGGTTGCGGCTCCGGCACCGCCACAGGCTCGACCTGCACTGCACCTGGGGCAGAACTGGCCTGCACGGCGGGCGCGGGCGCAATCGGCTGGCTTGGCGCAGTCCCCGGCGCCGTGGACTCATTGACCACCACAGGCGGTTGCTCGCCTGGGTCCGGCAACGGTTGCGGCTCCGGCACCGCCACAGGCTCGACCTGCACCTGGGGCAGGCTTGGCATGGCCGGCGCCTCCGGCGCCTCGACACGCACCTGGCGCATCTCGTCCTCACGGGTGAACAACATCGGCAGGAAGATCACCGCCAGCGCCACCAGCACCAGCGCACCCACCATGCGCTGCTTCATCCCTTTATCCAGCACTGCCATCTACTCCATCCTCGAGGGCCTGCCGCTCGAGCCAGGCCAGGGCCTCGCCGACGCAGAAAAACGAACCGAACAGCAGGATCTGATCATCCGCCGTCGCCTGGGCGCACTGCCCCTCCAGGGCAGCATCGACGCTGGCGTAAGACTTCACTGGCGCACCGAGGTTCGTCAAGGCGCCGGCCAGTTCCGCAGCCGGACGGCTGCGGGGAGTGGCCAGCGGAGCGACCGCCCATTCATCGACCAGCCCACGCAACGGCGCAAGCACGCCGTCCAGGTCCTTGTCGGCAAGCAAGCCAAACACCGCCAGGCGCCGACCTTTGAGCGGCCGCGTCGCCAGGCGGCGCGCCAGGTACTCGGCAGCATGCGGGTTATGGCCGACATCCAGCAACAGCTCTACACGCTTGCCGGCGAAGTGCAACGCTCGCCTGTCGAGACGCCCGGTAATGTGGGTATCCAGCAACGCCTGGCGCACCCGCGCCTCATCCCAGTGCGCATCCATGAAGAGGAAGGCCTGCAAGGCGAGCGCCGCGTTTTCCATGGGCAGGTCGAGCAGCGGCAGATCGCGCAGCTCGACGACGGAGCCGTCCAGCCTGCTGCCTCGCCACTGCCAGTGGCTGTCGCTGCTGGCCAGGTCGAAATCACGCCCCCTCAGGAAGAACGGGCAGGCCAGCTCACGCACCTTGTCGAGCAAGGGTTGCGGCGGGTCGAGATCACCGCATAAGGCAGGCTTGCCCTGACGGAAAATGCCGGCCTTTTCGAAGGCGACCGACTCACGGGTATCACCCAGGTAGTCGGCATGATCGACACCGATGCTGGTGACCAGCGAAACGTCGGCATCCACCAGGTTGACCGCATCCAGCCGGCCACCCAGGCCGACTTCGAGCACCACGGCATCCAGCTCGGACTGCTTGAACAGCCAGAACGCCGCGAGGGTGCCCATCTCGAAATAGGTCAGGGAAATATCGCCACGCGCCGCCTCGACAGCGGTGAAGGCTTCGCACAACTGCTCATCGCCGGCCTCGACACCGTCGATGAGCACGCGCTCGTTGTAGCGCAGCAGATGTGGCGAGCTGTACACCCCCACCTTGAGCCCCTGGGCGCGCAGCAGCGTAGCCACGAAGGCGCAGGTGGAACCCTTGCCATTGGTGCCGGTGACCGTCGCCACGCGAGGCGCCAGCCTGCCCAGGCCCAAGCGCGCCAACACCTGCTGCGAGCGCTCCAGCCCCATGTCGATGGCCGAAGGGTGCAACTGTTCGAGGTAGGCGAGCCAGTCGCCCAGGGAGCGCTGGTTCATCACGCGACCGCAGCGACTTCTTTGGCTGCTTCCGGCGTGGGCTGGCCGGTCATCTGCGCCAACAGGCGAGCCAGGCGCGGACGCAGCTCATCGCGGGAGATGATCAGGTCGATGGCGCCGTGCTCCAGCAGGAACTCGCTGCGCTGGAAGCCTTCCGGCAGTTTCTCGCGCACGGTCTGCTCGATCACGCGCGGGCCGGCGAAGCCGATCAGCGCCTTGGGCTCACCGACGATCACGTCGCCGAGCATCGCCAGGCTGGCGGAAACACCGCCGTAGACCGGGTCGGTCAGCACCGAGATGAACGGAATGCCTTCTTCGCGCAGGCGCGCCAGCACGGCCGAGGTCTTGGCCATCTGCATCAGCGAGATCAGTGCTTCCTGCATGCGCGCACCGCCAGAGGCGGAGAAGCAGATCATCGGGCAACGGTTTTCCAGGGCGTAGTTGGCGGCGCGCACGAAGCGCTCACCGACGATGGCGCCCATCGAGCCGCCCATGAAGGAGAACTCGAAGGCGCTGACCACGACCGGCAGGCCCATCAGGTTGCCGCTCATGGAGATCAGCGCGTCTTTCTCGCCGGTCTGCTTCTGGGCGGCGGTCAGGCGGTCCTTGTACTTCTTGCCGTCACGGAACTTCAGGCGGTCGACTGGCTCCAGGTCGGCGCCCAGTTCAGAGCGACCGTCCTTGTCGAGGAAGATGTCGATACGCGCACGTGCGCCGATGCGCATGTGGTGGTTGCACTTGGGGCAGACGTCGAGGGTCTTTTCCAGCTCCGGGCGGTACAGCACGGCTTCGCAGGACGGGCACTTGTGCCACAGGCCTTCGGGCACCGAGCTCTTCTTCACCTCGGAACGCATGATCGAAGGGATCAGTTTGTCTACCAACCAGTTGCTCATGCTTTCTCTCTCCAGTATCGGCGGGCGGCGGGCCTGGACTTGCCGGCCCCACCCCTGCCCTTGAGCTCAAATTCTGCTGTGAAACGACGATAGGCCGGCCTTGGGTTCGCCACGCACCGCCCCATCTCCAATTTTTACGCCGATGCCTGGGCCGGCCTCATGGCCTGGCAGCATCGGGCTGCGAAAGCTATGGACGATGGCGCGCGGCCAGCCGTCACATCCGCCCTCACGCCTGCCGCACAGCACGCATGAAGGCGTCGATCTTCGCGGCGTCCTTAATGCCCTTTTGCTGCTCGACACCGCCACTGACATCCACCGCATACGGGCGCACCTGGCGGATGGCCTCGGCGACATTGTCGGCCGACAGGCCACCTGCAAGGATGATCGGTTTGCTCAGGTGCCGCGGAATCAAAGACCAGTCGAAGGACTCTCCGGTTCCTCCCGGCACACCCGGCACATAGGCGTCCAGCAGGATGCCGCTGGCAGCGGCGTAGTGCTTGCAGGCGGCCTGCAGATCGTCACCGGGTCGCACGCGCAGGGCCTTGATCCAGGGGCGGTGATACCCCTCGCAGTCGGCCGGGGTTTCATCGCCGTGGAACTGTAGCAGGTCCAGCGGAACCACTTCGAGGATCTCGTTGAGCTCGCAACGGCTGGCATTGACGAACAAGCCCACGGTGGTCACGAACGGTGGCAGCTGCGAGATGATTGCCCGGGCCTGGCGCACATCCACCGCGCGCGGGCTCTTGGCATAGAAGACGAAGCCGATGGCATCGGCACCGGCCTCGACAGCCGCCAGGGCGTCCTCTAAGCGGGTAATCCCGCAGATCTTGCTGCGCACGTTGCTCATGGAGGGCGAACCTTGAGTGATCGGTGAAAGGCCCGATGTTACCAAAAGACCTTTGGCCCGTCAGTCTGCCAGGGCCTCGTAGCCGGTAAGAAAGTGTGGGCCGATGTAACGCTGCGGCAACGCGTACTCTTGTGGGTATTCCACCTGGACCAGGTACAGGCCGTACGGGTGGGCCGTCACCCCGCCTTCGCGACGGTTTCGCCCCTCCAGCACCTCGCGAGCCCACTCCACCGGCCGCTCGCCGGCACCGATGGTCATCAGCACGCCGGCGATGTTGCGCACCATGTGATGCAGGAAGGCGGTGGCGCGCACATCCAGCACGATCATCCGGCCATGGCGAGTGACGCGCAGGTGGTGGATATGCTTGATCGGCGACTTGGCCTGGCACTGGCTGGCGCGGAAGGCGCTGAAATCGTGGGTGCCGAGCAAATACTGCGCGGCCTCGGCCATGCGTGCCACATCCAGTGGCCGGTGGTTCCAGGTCACTTCTTCAGCCAGATGCGCCGGGCGGATCGGATCGTTGTAGATCACATAGCGGTAGCGCCGCGCCGTGGCCTTGAAGCGGGCATGGAAATGCGCCGGCATGGGCGCGGACCAGACCACGCTGATGTCGTGGGGGAGATTGAAGTTGGTGCCCAGGGTCCAGGCGCGCTCGTCGCGCACCGCGCGGGTGTCGAAATGCACGATTTGCCCGCAACCGTGCACGCCAGCGTCGGTACGCCCTGCGCACACCACCGTGATCGGTTCGTTGGCCACCGTCGACAGCGCCTGCTCCAGGGCCTGCTGGACACTGGGCACGCCGCTGGCCTGGCGCTGCCAGCCGCGATAGCGCGAGCCCTTGTATTCCACGCCCAGGGCGATGCGAGTGTAGCCTTCGGCCGCCGATTCGGCGGCGGCGTTGTCGATGATGTCCAAGCGCTTGAAACCTGTGGAGTAAGACAAAGTGGCGGGATTATAAAGGCAACGGCAGCCCGGGTGGGCTGCCGTTACGGGTGGAACGCGACACCTGACCGACCCCTTTCGCCGGCAAGCCGGCGCCTACGGGCGACGAGGCAACCGTCAGACCAGGCGCGAGAGCATCTCGTTGGCTTCCTGGCGCTGGCTGTCATCGCCATCCTTGACCACCTCGTCGAGGATGTCGCGGGCGCCCTGGTGGTCACCCATGTCGATGTAGGCGCGGGCCAGGTCGAGCTTGGTGGCCACTTCGTCGGCACCAGAGAAGAAGTCGAAGTCCAGGTCATCCAGCGGCTCGGGCTCCTGGGCGGCGTCCTCGGCAGTGAACTGCGGCTCCAGCGACGGCGACTCGAGGTTCTGCGACAGCTTGTCGAGCTCGGCGTTGACGTCATCCAGCTCCGAAGCGAAATTCTTCGCCGCCGGCGAGTCGTCGTCCAGGGACAGCGACAGGTCGAAGTCGTCCGGCAGTTCCAGCTCGGAGATCGGGTCGAATTCCGGAATCGCATCGAAGGCCGCGAGTTCGGCCGCCACGTCCACCGGTGCTTCCTCGGTGCTGGCCGGGGCAGCAGGCTCGCCGACGTCGAGGTCGAATTCGGCGAGGTCGTCGACGCTCTGCGGCTCCGGCTGAGCCTGCGCCTGTGCCAGCAACACCTCGAAGTCATCGTCGGCATCGGTCTCGGCGACCGGCGCCGCCTCAGGCTCGAGCATGGCCTCCAGCGGGGCGGTGTCGTCAAGCACCGGCAGGTCGAGCGGCTCGTCGACCGGCAGGTCGTCGCCCAGGCTCAGGTCGAAGGCGCTATCAAGATCATCCTGTTCGGGCGCCTGGGACAGTTCGGATTCCAACTCGGGCTCGAGCGACGCAGCGGGCTCAGGCTCCGAAGCCGGCTCAACCAGCGGCTCTGGCTCGACCTCCGCCACGGGCGCTGCCGGTTCCTGATCCTGCAGCAGTTCCTGGACATATTGCTCGTCCAGCTCCGCGGCCAGGGCTGCCGCGCCAGCGGCGCCTGCGGCCACGGCCGCAACCCCGAGCATGCCGGGGTAACGCTCCTTGAGCGAGGCGACCTCGGCCTGGCTGGCGTCGCCGGGCGCCAGCTTGCGCTCCTGATCGGCGAACGCGGTCTGGTCACCCTGGCGGGCATAGACTTCCATCAATTTCAGGCGCAGGTCGCTGCGCTGCGGCTCGGACGCCACGGCAGCCTCGAGCAGATCGGCGGCATGGTTGAGGCGGCCACGGGCGATGCTTTCATCGACCTCGGCGAACAACGCGGCACGCGGATCCTGGACCGGCTCGGCGGCGACCACCGGCAGCGGTTTCTCCGCAGCGGTGGCGGCAGCGGCCGAGGCGGCCACGACGGCAGGCGACAGGGTGACGCTGGGCGCCGAAACGTCCAGCCCTTCGAAACTGCTTGGCGGCAGGTCCAGGTCCGGGCCACGCTCGCCCTCCTCGGACAGCGCCCGGGCCATGCGCAGGTGCTTCTCGGCTTCCTGCTGGGCCTTGCGCTTGCGCGCCAGGAGCAGCAGCAACAGCAGCAGGGCCAGGAACGCGGAACCGGCAACCAGCCCCAGCAACAGCGGGTTGCCCAGCAACTGCTCGAGCATGCCTGGCTCTTCTGCGACAGGGGCCTCGGTGGCGGGCTCTGGCGCCGGCGCGGTATCGACCGCGGCAGGTGCCGGGGCGACTACAGGCTCGGCAGGGGTCAACTGGGCGTTCACCGCCGGCTGGGCCGGGGCCGGGGCTGGCTCGCCGGGCAAGGCGGCGGGTGCTTCAGGCTGCGCCGCGCCCTGCGCCTCGAGGCGTGCCAACTGGTCGTTCTTCAGCTGGATCAGACGCTGCAGCTTGTCCAGCTGGCTCTGCAGGTCGACCATCCGGCTCTTCAGCTCGTCGTTATCGCGACGGCTGGTGTCGAGGCTTTCCTGGGCAACGGCCAGCTTGTCGTTGATCGCCTTGGCGTCACCAGCGGCACCCTTGCCGCCCGGGGAGACCAGACGCAGGTTATCGCCCTGGGCGATACGCGCGGGCGCCGCGCCAGCCTCGCCACGACGGGTGGCATCCAGCTGGCGGGCACGCGGCCCCAGGCGCCGCCCTTCGCGCCAGGCGGCGTACTGCTCGGCGACTTCGCGGTTGGCCTCGGGCCGGGGAATGTTCTGGATCTGCTGCTGGTCGGGCAGGCGCAGGACCTGACCGATCTTGAGCTGGTTGATGTTGTTGCCAATGAAAGCGTCGGGGTTCAACGCCTGGATCGCCAGCATGGTCTGCTGGACCGAACCGCCATGGGTGTTGCGCGCGGCGATCTGCCAGAGCGTGTCGCGGCGCTTGGTGGTGTAGCTACCCGCGCTCACGGCCGGGTTGATGTTGGCCTGGGTTGGCTGGCTACCCTGGGCCTGCGCCTGGTCGAGCAGCACGCTGTAGTCGCGCAGCAAGCGCCCCTGCGGCCACATGACCTGGACCAGGAACTTGACCACAGGCTCCGGCAGCGGCTTGCTCGAGGTGACTCGCAGTACACTCTTGCCGTTGGGAGTCAGTACCGGCGTGAAGGTGAGGTCTTCGAGGTAGGCCGGCAGCGGCACCCCGGCCTTGGCGAAATCTTCCGGCGAGGCCAGGCTGGGCGCCATTTCCGCGGCGGTAAGGTCGCGCACATCGAGCAGTTCGATCTCGGCATCCAGCGGCTGGTTCTGCGCCGACTTGAGGGTCAGCTCCCCCAACCCCAGGGCATTCGCCACGCCGGACGACAGCGCCGAGGCTGCCGCGATGGCCAGAACCAGTTTGCGAATTCGAAGCATGAACTCTTCCCTTGTATGAACGGTCCCGAAAACCCAGTCGCGGTGTAGGACAAAATTGCTCGCAGTATCTTTTACGCCATGTGTTTAATCAACAATTGCGCCACCTGCACGGCGTTCAGCGCCGCGCCCTTGCGCACATTGTCGGTGGTCAGCCAGAGGTTGAGCTGCTCATCCTCATCGATGCCACGGCGTACACGACCAACATAGACCACGTCCTGGCCCACTGCGTCACCCACCGGGGTCGGATAATCGCCTGGCTCGACCAGTTCGAGGCCGTCGGCCGTCTCCAGCGCCGCATTAACTGCGTCCAGGTCGACCGGACGACGGCTCTGCACCGCCACACTGAAGCTATCGCCGAAAAACACCGGGACTTGAATGCAGGTCACGGAAATCTTCAGTTGCGGCATGTCCAGCAGTTGGCGCAGCTCCGTGACCAGGCGTCGCTCGACAGCCGTGTGGCCCTGATCGTCCGGCGCCCCCACCTGCGGCAACACGTTGAATGCGACCTGGCGGTCGAAGAAACGTGGCTCCAATGGTCGTGCGTTAAGCAGTTCGGCAGTCTGGCGCGCCAGTTCGCTGACCGCCTCCCGGCCCTGCGCCGACACGGCCAGGCAAGCGTTGACCTGCACCCGCTCGATATCCAGCAGCGCCTTCAGCGGTGCCAACGCCACAGCCAGGGCCACGGCACCCGAGCTGGGGCTGGTGATCAGCGCAGGCAGCGCCAGGTCCGCCACCCGCTCGCCATTCGCTTCGGGAACCACGGCCTGCGCACCGTCCAGGGCACCCGACAGATCGATGACAGCGCAACCGGCAGCTTGCGCCTTTGGCGCGAAGCTGCGGCTAACGGCCGGGCTGGCGGCGAAGAACACCAGTTTCACCTGGGTGAAATCGAAACTGTCCACTTCGCGCACCCGCAGTTTCTTGCCGGCGAACATGACGTTGCTGCCGGCCGATTCCATGCTGGCCAGCAGGTGCAGGGTGGCCACCGGGAATGCCAGTTCCTCAAGGATCTGCACGAGGGTTTCACCGACGGCGCCAGTGGCGCCGACAACGGCGATGTCTAGGGGGGTGGTCATGGCTTCGGATCCTTCTGCAGGTACGGCGGGGGCGGCACTTTACTTGGATTGTAGGGCGCTGGGTACCCGGGAGCGGTTTCTGGTGAAGCGCGGCGCTTTCAAAGTGTTCGTCGGGAGAGTAGCAGCGCTCTTGAGATCGAGCGCCGCCCGCGCGGCGCTTCGCCGGCAAAGCCGGCTCCTACCGTTTATTTCGGGCCATTTTTGTCTGGGAGAGTACCGGGGACCGCCTTGTGGGTACGACGCGGTTCATCGGCTGGCACTGCAGCCGCCCCGCATGACTGGAGACAGGCACCAAGGCGGGCACTGCCTCTGGCACAGGCATGACTGGCCCGAAACAAACGGTAGGAGCCGGCTTTGCCGGCGAAGCGCCGCGCGGGCGGCGCTCGATCTCGAGAACACTGCAAGGCTAACGACAAGCGCCTGCATGCCAATACGCGATCCTCCGTCGAAGACCTTGAAGGCGATGGCAAAAAGGGAAAAGTACAGGCAAAAAAAAGCCCGCCAGTGTGAGAGCGGGCAAGGACCTACGAAGATTCATCTAGCGACCAACTAGCTTCCACGATAGGTCGAGTAACTGTACGGCGAGATCAACAGCGGCACGTGGTAGTGCTCCTGGTTCTGGTCAATGCCAAAACGCAGCACGACGACATCGAGGAACGCGGTATCCGGCAGCTTCACTCCGCGCGCCCGGTAGTAGTCGCCAGCACTGAACTGCAGCTGGTACACGCCGGTACGATAATCGTCACCCTGCAGCAGCGGCGCGTCGACGCGGCCATCGCTGTTGGTCAGGGCGGAGTTCACCAGCTCCAGTTGCTGGCCTTCGACACGGTACAGCTCGACCTTGATCGAACTGCCCGGGCAGCCGTGAGCGGCATCCAGTACGTGTGTGGTCAAACGTCCCATTTGCTAGTCGCCTCTTGTCGTATGCGTGGGCAAAAAATACACGGCACTTACCGGGCAGCAAGGCCAACGGTGTGCGGGAATGGCGCCATTAAGACAGTTTAGCGATAAATTGTACACAATTTTTTGAGCCATCCTGCCTGACCGCCCACCTTCCTGCACCCACCCTCTTATATAAAGCCCACCATTCGCAAACTCAGGCCAGGTACAGACGCCACTGTCATTAACTGACCAATCGGGCAAGTTTCTTGCAAGCCATTCCAAGGCGACAAATGGGAAGAAATGCGGAAAAACAGGCTTACAAAAGAATTGAGAAGTTGTATACAATCAGCCCATCCGGTGGTGCGACATCCCGACGCGGCCCGCCCACCACCCGCATTAACGTACAAGAAGGAAGACTGCAGTGAGCGCTGACTACCCTCGCGACCTGATCGGTTACGGCAACAACCCACCTCATCCGCAATGGCCGGGGAATGCCCGCATTGCGTTGTCCTTCGTGCTCAACTACGAAGAAGGTGGCGAGCGCAACATCCTGCACGGCGACAAGGAATCCGAAGCCTTCCTTTCCGAAATGGTCGCCGCCCAGCCGCTCCAGGGCCAGCGCAACATGAGCATGGAGTCGCTCTACGAATATGGCAGCCGCGCCGGCGTCTGGCGCCTGCTCAAGCTGTTCAAGGACAGCGGCGTGCCGCTGACCATCTTCGCCGTGGCCATGGCCGCCCAGCGCCACCCCGACGTGATCCGTGCCATGGCCCAGGCCGGCCACGAGATCTGCAGCCACGGCTACCGCTGGATCGACTACCAGAACATGGACGAGGCGCAGGAGCGCGAGCACATGCTCGAAGCCATCCGGGTCCTCACCGAGATCACCGGCGAACGCCCGCTGGGCTGGTACACCGGCCGTACCGGCCCGAACACTCGACGCCTGGTGATGGAGGAAGGCGGCTTCCTCTACGACAGCGACACCTACGACGACGACCTGCCCTACTGGGAACCGAACAACCCGACCGGCAAGCCGCACCTGGTGATCCCCTACACCCTGGACACCAACGACATGCGCTTCACCCAGGTACAGGGCTTCAACTGCGGCGAGCAGTTCTACCAATACCTCAAAGACGCCTTCGACGTGCTCTACGCCGAAGGTGCCGACGCCCCGAAAATGCTGTCGATCGGCCTGCACTGCCGCCTGGTCGGCCGCCCGGCGCGCCTGGCCGCGCTCAAGCGCTTCGTCGATTACGCCAAGAGCCACGAGCAGGTCTGGTTCGCCCGTCGCGTGGATATCGCCCGCCACTGGCACGCCACCCATCCGTACAAGAAAGAGAACGCCTGATGACCGCCTTCAACACCCTCAAGCCCTCCACCCTGGACCGCGCCGCCTTCGTCGAGGCCTTCGCCGACATCTACGAGCACTCGCCGTGGGTCGCCGAAAAAGCCCATGACCTGGGGCAACTGGCCGAGCTGGACGAGATCGAGGCGCTGCACCAGCGCATGAGCGACATCCTGCTCAGCGCCAGCCAGGCGGACCAGCTGGCACTGATCAACGCGCACCCGGACCTCGCCGGCAAGGCCGCCATCCAGGGCGAGCTGACCGAGTCGAGCACCAATGAGCAAGCCGGTGCCGGCATCCACCAGTGCACCGCCGAAGAGTTCGCCCGTTTCACCGAACTGAACGATGCCTACAAGGCCAAGTTCCAGTTCCCGTTCATCATGGCGGTCAAGGGCAGCAACCGGCACCAGATCCTCGCCGCCTTCGAAAAGCGCATCCACAACGACAAGGATGCCGAATTCAAGGAAGCCCTGGCGCAGATCAACCTGATTGCCCTGTTCCGCCTGCTGCAGCTTTGAGGGTTGTCGCCCGGCCTGGCCCGAGTGCCTGACACCCAGGGCCTGCCGAGGCAAGACGGCCCACCCTATTTCAAGAACAACGAACATAGAAGAGATAACCGCATGCGCACCCTGATGATCGAGCCCCTGACCAAAGAAGCCTTCGCCCCGTTCGGTGACGTGATCGAAACCGATGGCAGCGACCACTTCATGATCAACAACGGCTCGACCATGCGCTTCCACAAGCTCGCCACGGTCGAGACCGCCGAGCCTGAAGACAAGGCGATCATCAGCATCTTCCGCGCCGACGCACTGGAGATGCCATTGACCGTGCGCATGCTGGAACGCCATGCGCTGGGCAGCCAGGCTTTCATCCCGCTGCTCGGCAACCCCTTTCTGATCGTGGTCGCGCCCGTTGGCGATGCACCTGTATCAGGCTTGGTCCGAGCCTTCCGCAGTAATGGCAGGCAGGGCATCAATTACCATCGCGGCGTCTGGCACCACCCGGTGCTGACGATCGAAAAGCGGGATGATTTCCTGGTGGTTGATCGCAGTGGTTCCGGCAACAACTGCGATGAGCATTACTTCCCCGAGGAACAGATGTTGATCCTCAATCCCCACCAATAAGAAAGGGTCGGTCATCGATGGGGTGACCGGCGAGAGGTAAATACTGTGGAAGCACACCTTCACGAATGGCTGAACCTGAGCATTCGCTGGGTTCACATGATCACCGGCGTCGCCTGGATCGGTGCATCGTTCTACTTCGTCTGGCTGGAGAACCACCTGAACCGAAGCAACCCGCGCGATGGGTTGTCGGGTGACCTTTGGGCCATCCACGGTGGCGGCATCTACCACCTGGAAAAATACAAGCTGGCGCCCCCGAAAATGCCCGAGAACCTGCACTGGTTCAAATGGGAAGCCTACTTCACCTGGATGTCCGGCATCGCCCTGCTGTGCGTGGTGTTCTACTGGAATCCGGCCCTGTACCTGCTGGCACCCGGCAGCACCCTGAGCGGTGCCGAAGGCGTGGCCATCGGTATCGGTTCGCTGATCGCCGGCTGGTTCGTCTACGACTTCCTCTGCGACTCGCCCCTGGGCAAGAAACCAGCCCTGCTGGGTGGCGTGCTGTTCGTGCTGATCATCGCCGCGTGCTGGGGTTTCAGCCTGGTGTTCAGCGGCCGCGGCGCGTACCTGCACACCGGCGCGATCATCGGCACCATCATGGTGGGTAACGTGTTCCGCATCATCATGCCGGCCCAGCGCCAGCTGGTGGCGGCCATCGAGAACAACCAGACCCCGGACCCGGTACTGCCGGCCAAGGGCCTGCTGCGTTCGCGCCACAACAACTACTTCACCCTGCCAGTGCTGTTCATCATGATCAGCAACCACTTCCCGAGCACCTACGGCAGCCAGTACAACTGGCTGATCCTGGCCGGGATCGCGGTGGCCGCGGTGCTGATCCGCCACTACTTCAACACCCGCCACGACAGCAACAAGTACGCCTGGACCCTGCCTGTCGGCGCCCTGGCGATGATCTGCCTGGCCTACGTGACCGGCCCGAAGCCGCTACCGACCGCCCCTGAACAAGCCGCCGCGAAGGTCGAGTACCAACCGCTGCCGGCTACCGCCGTGGGTGGCAAGACCGCTGCCGAACTGCGCGCCGAGGAAGCCGCCAAGCCTGCCGAGGCACCTGCCGCGCAACCCGCCCAGGCCACGGCCCAAGCGGCCACCGGCAGCTTCGACAAGATCCACGACGTCATTCAGGAACGCTGCACCGTGTGCCACTCGGCCAAACCGACCAGCCCACTGTTCAGCGCCGCCCCGGCCGGCGTGATGTTCGACACCCCGCAGCAGATCCAGGCCCAGGCCGCGCGCATCCAGGCGCAGGCTGTCGCCAGCCAGATCATGCCGCTGGGCAACATCACCCAGATGACCGTTGAAGAACGCAAGCTGGTCGGCGACTGGATCGCCGCTGGCGCGCGGGTCAACTGATCGCGACACCCTGTTTCAAACTGTAGGAGCGGCCTTGTGCCGCGATGAGGCCGGCAACCCCGGCCTCTGTTTCAAGCTCCAAGCAACAAGCAAGCATCGAGCGTTCGATATCACCCGGGGACCTGCCGCGTGGTATCGGGCGCTTGGATCCGAGAATAAAAACAAAACTCGAGGTGCTGCATGTCCGAGTCACGCAAGGCGCACATCCCCGTTGCGCCGCCGCGACAGCCCCTGCCCTTGTTCCAGCTGATCCTGGTGGGTTTGCAACACGTTCTGCTGATGTACGGTGGCGCCATCGCGGTCCCCCTGATCATCGGCCAGGCGGCGGGCCTGTCCCGCGAAGAAGTCGCCTTCCTGATCAACGCCGACCTGCTGGTCGCCGGCGTTGCCACCATCATCCAATCCTTCGGCATCGGCCCCGTGGGCATCCGCATGCCGGTCATGATGGGCGCCAGCTTCGCGGCGGTCGGCAGCATGGTGGCCATGGCCGGCATGCCAGGTGTCGGTCTGCAGGGGATCTTCGGCGCGACCATCGCAGCCGGCTTCTTCGGCATGCTGATCGCGCCGTTCATGTCCAAGGTCGTGCGTTTCTTCCCGCCGCTGGTGACCGGCACGGTCATCACCTCCATTGGCTTGTCGCTGTTCCCGGTGGCGGTCAACTGGGCCGGTGGCGGCCATGAAGCGCAGGCCTTCGGCGCGCCGATCTACCTGATGGTGGCCGGCCTGGTGCTGGCGGTGATCCTGCTGATCAACCGTTTCATGCGCGGTTTCTGGGTCAATGTGTCGGTACTGGTGGGCATGGGCCTGGGCTATGTGCTCGCCGGTTCCATCGGCATGGTCGACCTGTCGGGCCTGAGCGAGGCGCCGTGGTTGCAGGTGGTCACCCCGCTGCACTTTGGCATGCCGACCTTCAGCCTGGCGCCGATCCTGTCGATGTGCCTGGTGGTGGTGATCATCTTTGTCGAGTCCACCGGCATGTTCCTCGCACTGGGCAAGGTGACCGACCGTGAAGTAACACCTGGGATGCTGCGTCGCGGCCTGCTGTGCGACGCCGGCGCGTCGTTCATCGCCGGCTTCTTCAACACCTTCACCCACTCCTCGTTCGCCCAGAACATTGGCCTGGTGCAGATGACCGGGGTTCGCTGCCGCTACGTCACGGTGATGGCCGGCGCGCTGCTGATCCTGCTCAGCCTGCTGCCCAAGGCGGCCTTCCTGATCGCCTCGATCCCGCCTGCGGTACTGGGCGGCGCGTCCATCGCCATGTTCGGCATGGTCACCGCCACCGGGATCAAGATCCTCCAGGAGGCGGACATCTCCGACCGTCGCAACCAGCTGCTGGTCGCCGTCAGCGTCGGCTTCGGCCTGATCCCCGTGGTCCGTCCGGAATTCTTCGCGCAGATGCCGCAGTGGATGGAACCCATCACCCACAGTGGCATCGCCATGGCCACCCTCAGCGCCCTGGTGCTGAACCTGCTGTTCAACATCCTCGGTGGCGCCGAGCGCGCCGCGCACAACGAGGCCTGTCACCCGCATTGAGTGACCGGGGCGGCACTCACGTGCCGCCCCACTTCCGACACGCTGCAACCGTTTTACCGTCGGCCCGCCGGAATGGGCCGCCCGGGGCGCCTGCGCGCCGAAAAAGCCCCAAACAAAAACAATAAGTCCGGGAACCACAACATGAAGCGCATCACCACGTCCGTTCTGCTGGGCAGCAGCCTGCTGGCCACCCTCCCCGCCCACGCCGGCGAATGGCTGCAATGGCACGGCGAAAGCCTGACCTACCTGTACGGCAAGGATTTCAAGATCAACCCTGACATCCAGCAGACCGTCACCTTCGAGCATGCCAACAAGTGGAAGTACGGCGACACCTTCCTGTTCGTCGACAAGATCTTCTACAACGGCAAGGCCGACCCCGGCAAAGGCGTCACCACCTACTACGGCGAGTTCAGCCCGCGCCTGTCGTTCGGCAAGATCTTCGAACGCAAACTGGCCTTCGGCCCGATCAAGGACGTGCTGCTGGCCATGACCTACGAGCGTGGCGAAGGCGACAACGAGGCCTACCTGATCGGCCCCGGCTTCGACCTGGACATCCCCGGCTTCAACTACTTCACCCTGAACTTCTATGTACGCAACACCGAGGGCAGCCGCCCGGGCGACAACGTCTGGCAGATCACCCCCGGCTGGTCGTACACCCTTCCCGTGGGCCGGTCGGACATCCTGATCGACGGCTACATGGATTGGGTGACCGACAACGACCAGACCCGCCGCGGCACCTACCACGCCAACCTGCACTTCAACCCACAGGTCAAGTACGACCTGGGCAAGGCCCTGAACCTGGGCGCCAAGCAACTCTATGTGGGCTTCGAGTACAGCTACTGGAAGGACAAGTACGGCATCGACAGCCGCGGCAACCTGGACAGCAATCAGAGCGTCGCCAGTGCACTGATCAAGGTGCACTTCTGATAACCTGACCAAATGCCCAACTTTGCAGCACAGTGCTCCAGGACGGAGCACTTGAGGTGCGGCGCGCAAGCCAGTAATCTGCGCGCCCCCTCGATCAGGGCAGGACGGATCCTGCCTGCGTTTACTGACCGCTCAGTCAATGAATTCGGGCGGTTGGCCAACGTGTTGCCAGCCTGAGACACCCTTTTCATCCGTTCAGAAAGACGTCGAGCAGGATGGTTGTGCCCAACGCGGAAAAGTTGGCGCAGCTCTTGCCAAACAGCTGTGGCCAATCGAAAAAAGCTGACCCAAAAGACAAGAACAGCGCCCGAGCGCTGACAACAGATCCAAATCAAGGGAGCGACACACGCAATGCGTACCATCAATAGCCTGATCCTCGCCGGTGGCCTGCTGGCCTGCGGCGCCAGCCAAGCCGGTGACCTGCTGCAATGGCAGAACAACAGCCTGACCTACCTGTGGGGCAAGAACTTCAAGGTCAACCCCGAGACCCAGCAGACCTTCACCTTCGAGCACGCCGACGCGTGGAAGTATGGCGACAACTTCATCTTCGTCGACAAGATCTTCTACCAAGGCAAGAAGGACGCCAACAACGGCCCCAACACCTACTACGGCGAGATCAGCCCGCGCCTGTCGTTCGGCAAGATCTTCGACCAGAAGCTCGAGTTCGGCCCGGTGAAGGACGTTTTGCTGGCGATGACCTACGAGTTCGGCGAGGGTGACACCGAGTCCTACCTGATCGGCCCTGGCTTCGACCTGGCCATCCCGGGCTTCGACTACTTCCAGCTGAACTTCTACCAGCGCACCACCGACGGCAGCCGCCCGGGCGACAATGTCTGGCAGATCACCCCGGTCTGGTCCTACACCATCCCCGTGGGTTCGTCCGACGTGCTGATCGACGGCTTCATGGACTGGGTGGTGGACAACGACGAGAACCGTCGCGGCACCTACCAGGCCAACCTGCACTTCAACCCGCAGATCAAGTACGACCTGGGCAAGGCCCTGCACCTGGGTGAGAAGCAGCTGTACGTGGGTATCGAGTACGACTACTGGAAGAACAAGTACGGCATCAAGGACAGCGACGGTTTCACCACCGACCAGAACACCGCGAGCTTGCTGGTCAAAGTTCACTTCTGATCGTGAAACGAAACAGCGCCTTTCGGAAAGGCGCTGTTTCTTTCAAAATTGTAAGATTCAACCTACAACTAAATAGGAAACTTCCTACTTAGCGTAGAACTTGTCTTCCAGATCAACAGCAATGCACCAGGCAACAACCCGCCCAACACCATCAACAGCCTCTCCACCTGATGGTGTTCCAGCACTCGCCAGATATCGAGCACCAGCATCACCGCCTTGATCGCCACGGCTACCCCAAACATCGCGCAGCACTTGAGCAGCCCCGTGGCAGTCGTGTCGCGAAGCAGAAAACGCATGCCCAGCAGCCCCCAGGCCAGCGCCGTGAGCAGATACAACGCAAGATGATAAACGTCGTAGGTCAGAACTTGACCGAACATGATGACCTCCTCGATACGGATCGCACTTAAAAAGTCCGCACCATTAAAGTCGATATCCATACTCGACTTGCATATTTTTGACATTTTTTTTGCAACTGGCCGGTTAGTCTGCTTGTCTTCCTGCACCCCATATGGACATAGGCCAACTTCATGCGTACCCCGCTCGCCGCCCCCTGGCGTTTCCTGCTGTTACTCTGCTCGACCTGGTTCGGCATCTTCCTGTTGACCCGTGTGGTCCTGCTGGCGGCCCATGCCGACGAGTTCAGCGGCAGCTACCTGTCGGTGTTCTTCAGCGGCGCGCTGTATGACCTGAGCTTCCTGATCTATGCCGCGCTCCCGCTGGGGTTGTACCTGGCTCTGTGCCCGACACCCCTGTGGCGCACCCGTACCCACCGCTGGCTGCTACAAGGCGCGCTGGCGGCAAGCCTGTTCCTCATGCTGTTCGTCGCGGTGGCCGAGTGGCTGTTCTGGGACGAGTTCGGCGTGCGCTTCAACTTCATCGCCGTGGACTACCTGGTGTACTCCAAGGAAGTCCTGGACAACATTCGCGAGTCCTATCCCCTGCCCACGCTGCTGGGCAGCCTGGCGGTAGTGGCGCTGCTGCTCACCCTGCTGCTGCGCAGGCCGCTGAGCCGTGCCCTCGCCGCCCCGGCGATCACCGGCCGCCAGCGCCTGGTGGGCCTCTGCGTGCTGGCGGGCTTGAGCATGATGGCGGTGCTGGTGATCGACCAGCAGTTCCCCCGCGGCCAGGGCGGTAACGCCTACCAGCGCGAACTGGCCAGCAACGGCCCGTACCAGTTCTTCGCCGCCTTCCGCAACAACGAACTGGACTACACCCAGTTCTACGCCAGCCTTGGCGCGGACGCGGTGGGTACGCAGATGCACCAGGAACTGGCCGCCGCCAATGCCCGCTTCGAGGCCCGCGAGGCCCAGGACATCCGCCGCCACATCAGCGCCAGCGGTGAATTGCGCAAACCAAACATCATCCTGGTGACCATCGAGAGCTTCAGCGCCAAGTACATGGGCAGCAACGGCCACCCGGAAAACCTCACGCCCAACCTCGATGCACTGCGCACCCAGAGCCTGTACTTCAACAACTTCTATGCCACCGGCACCCGCACCGACCGCGGCCTGGAAGCCATCACCCTGTCGATCCCGCCCACCCCCGGCCGCTCGATCGTCAAGCGCATCGGCCGCGAAAGCGGCTATGCCAGCCTGGGCCAACAGTTGACGGCGGTCGGCTATGACGCGGTGTACGTCTATGGCGGGCGCGGCTACTTCGACAACATGAACGCTTTCTTCAGCGGCAACGGCTACCGCATCGTCGACCAGAGCAGCGTCGACGAGAGCGAAATCAGCTTCAAGAATGCCTGGGGCATGGCTGACGAGGATTTGTATCGCCAGGCGATCAAGCTGGCCGATACCGACCACGCCGCGCAGAAGCCGTTCTTCCTGCAACTGATGACCACCTCCAACCACCGCCCGTATACCTACCCCGACGGTCGTATCGACATCCCTTCGGGCGATGGGCGCGAGGGCGCGGTGAAATACACCGACTACGCCATCGCCCAATTCCTGCGCCAGGCTAAAGAAAAGCCTTGGTTCGACAACACCCTGTTCGTGTTTGTCGCCGACCACACCGCAGGCAGTGCCGGCAAGGAAGACCTGCCGGTCAACAACTACCAGATTCCGCTGTGGATCTACGCACCGAAAATGATCGCGCCGCAGGAAAACCCCAAGCTGGCCAGCCAGATCGACCTGGCACCCACTCTGCTCGGCCTGCTCAACCTGAGCTACACCTCGACGTTCTTCGGTCGCGACCTGCTGCGTGACGACGTGTTGCCACCACGGGTGTTGATCGGCAACTACCAGCACCTGGGGCTGTTCGACGGCAAGGACCTGGCGATCCTCAGCCCACGTGGCGGCTTGCGCGTGCATGAAGATGCGCTGGGCAACAGCCGCGAGACCAACGTGAATGAGGACAACCCGCTGATTCGCCGGGCGATCGCTTATTACCAGAGCGCCGCTTACGGGTTCAGTCAGGGTTTGCTGGCGTGGAAGCCAGAAGAGAAAGGTGTTGCTGTCAGCCCTTGAGGGCTTGATTCAAGGGCGGTTCGCCGGCAAGCCGGCTCCTACAGGAGTTGCACAATCCTCGTAGGAGCCGGCTTGCCGGCGAACCGCTCTACCCGCCTCAGCGAGCAGGTCGCACGACCCGCCACAGCTTGCCCAGCACAGCGACCACTGCCAGCACCACGCCTCCGGCCACCACGCCGGCCACACCATTAAGCAGGGCCCCGGTCAGCGCGCCACCACGCCCATCGGCAAACGCCTCGATGGCATGGTGCAACGGCGCGATGCCATGCACCAGGATGCCGCCACCGACCAGGAACATGGCGGCGGTACCGACCACCGACAGGCCCTTCATCATGTAGGGCGCGGCGCGCAGGATGCCGCCACCGATGGCGCGGACCAGGCCCGAGGATTTCCGGGTCATCCACAACCCAAGGTCGTCGAGCTTGACGATACCGCCCACCAGGCCATAGACACCGATGGTCATGACGACGGCGATGCCCGACAGCACGACGATCTGCTGGCTCAATGGCGCGTCGGCCACGATGCCCAGGGTAATGGCGATGATCTCGGCGGAAAGAATGAAGTCAGTGCGCACCGCGCCCTTGATCTTGCTCTTCTCATACGCCACCAGGTCGACATTGGCGTCGGCCAGGGCCTCCTTGCGCGCCTCGTGCTGCGCCTCGTCCTCTTCCTTGCTGTGCAGGAACTTGTGCGCCAGCTTCTCGAAACCTTCGAAGCACAGGTAGGCGCCACCGACCATCAGCAGGGGAATGACCGCCCAGGGGATAAAGGCACTGATCAGCAGCGCCGCCGGCACCAGGATCGCCTTGTTCACCAGCGAGCCCTTGGCCACCGCCCAGACCACCGGAATTTCCCGGTCGGCGCGCACGCCGGTGACCTGCTGGGCATTGAGCGCCAGGTCGTCGCCCAGCACCCCCGCGGTCTTCTTTGCCGCGACCTTGGTCATTACCGAGACATCGTCCAGTACCGTGGCGATATCGTCGATCAGTACCAGTAGACTGCTTCCTGCCATGTTTGCCTGTATCCAGTGGGGTGAAAGGCCGGGATTCTAGCGCAAAGTCGCTGCCTTGAGCGCCTGTCCGGGGCGGTGCTACCATGCGCGATCCCTCTTGGAGGGCGGCCAGACACGAGGAAGATCCCCGACAATGAGCACCATTCGCGAGCGCAACAAGGAACTGATCCTGCGCGCGGCCAGTGAAGAATTCGCCGACAAGGGCTTCGCCGCCACCAAGACCAGCGATATCGCGGCCAAGGCCGGCCTGCCCAAGCCGAACGTGTACTACTACTTCAAGTCGAAGGAAAACCTCTACCGCGAGGTGCTCGAGAGCATCATCGCGCCGATCATGCAGGCCTCGACGCCGTTCAACGCCGACGGTGATCCGAAAGAAGTGCTGAGTTCGTATATTCGCTCGAAGATCCGCATCTCCCGCGACCTGCCCCACGCCTCGAAAGTGTTCGCCAGCGAGATCATGCACGGCGCGCCGCACCTCTCGCCCAGCCAGGTCGAGCAGCTCAACGAGCAGGCCCGGCACAACATCGAGTGCATCCAGCGCTGGATCGAGCGTGGGCAGATCGCCAATGTCGACCCGCACCACCTGATGTTCAGTATCTGGGCGGCGACGCAAACATACGCCGATTTCGACTGGCAGATCGCCGTGGTCACCGGCAAGGCGAAGCTGGCCGACAGTGATTACGACGCAGCGGCGGAAACCATCATCCGCCTGGTGTTGAAAGGCTGCGAGCCCGAGGCCGCCTGATTGATCCGGCGGGGCTGCTTTGCAGCCCTTTCGCGGCACAAGGCCGCTCCTACAGAAAACCGCGACCCTCTTGTAGGAGCGGCCTTGTGCCGCGAATGGGCCGCAAAGCGGCCCCGACACCTTGAACCTTAAGCCGCCACCCCGGCATCCGCCGTCAGCCCCACTTCCTCGATCGCATTGATCGCGCACTGCTCGTCGATATCCGACGTATCCCCGCTGATCCCCACCGCCCCCAGCACCTTGCCGTCCTGATCACGAATCAGCACCCCGCCCGGCACCGGCACCACCGGCCGCTCGCCCAATCCGTTCAGCGCGGCGTAGAACGCCGGCCGCTGCTGCGAGTCCAGCGCCAGCAGGCGTGAACCCTTGCCCAGGGCCACCGCGCCCCAGGCCTTGCCGATGGCGACTTCCGGCCTCAGCAGGCTGGCGCCGTCCTCCCGTTGCAACGCCAGCAGGTGCCCGCCAGCGTCCAGCACCGCCACCGTCAACGGCGCGGCGTTGATCTTGCGGCCTGCGGCCAGCGCGGCATTCACCACGCCAACGGCGACTTTCAGGGTCAATGCGTTCATGGAAAGGTCCTCTTCTTGTTGTGAGAGCCCTGAGGGGCAGTTGAAAACCGATAGACAGCATAGAACACAACAAAGGCACGCTTTGTATACAATTTTTTGGCGCAATGATGATGACTGCGACGAAATGCCGCCTTTATCGGGCATGACCGGTGAGTCAAACCCGCCGACGAAAATGGATTGACCTTTTGCGCCGAGCATGAATACACTCTGCCGCAACGCAAGTTGTATACAATTACAAAATCGATGAGGCACAACCCATGAGCAAAATGAGAGCAATCGATGCAGCCGTTCTGGTCATGCGCCGTGAAGGTGTAGATACCGCGTTCGGCATTCCAGGGGCTGCCATCAACCCGCTGTACTCGGCCCTGAAGAAAGTCGGTGGCATCGATCACGTCCTCGCTCGCCACGTCGAAGGCGCCTCGCACATGGCCGAGGGCTACACCCGCGCCAACCCGGGCAATATCGGTGTGTGCATCGGCACCTCCGGCCCTGCCGGCACCGACATGGTCACCGGCCTGTACAGCGCCTCCGCCGATTCCATCCCGATCCTCTGCATCACCGGCCAGGCGCCGCGTGCGCGCCTGCACAAGGAAGACTTCCAGGCCGTCGACATCACCAGCATCGTCAAGCCGGTCACCAAGTGGGCCACCACCGTCCTGGAACCAGGCCAGGTGCCCTACGCCTTCCAGAAGGCCTTCTACGAAATGCGCACCGGCCGCCCAGGCCCGGTGCTGATCGACCTGCCGTTCGACGTGCAGATGGCCGAGATCGAATTCGACATCGACGCCTACGAACCGCTGCCGGTGCACAAGCCGTCCGCCACCCGCGTGCAGGCCGAAAAAGCCCTGGCCCTGCTCAATGACGCCGAGCGCCCATTGCTGGTGGCCGGTGGCGGCATCATCAACGCCGACGCCAGCGACAAGCTGGTCGAATTCGCCGAACTGACCGGCGTGCCGGTGATCCCGACCCTGATGGGCTGGGGCACCATCCCGGACGATCACGAACTGATGGTCGGCATGGTCGGCCTGCAAACCTCGCACCGCTACGGCAACGCCACCCTGCTCAAGTCGGACCTGGTGTTCGGTATCGGCAACCGCTGGGCCAACCGTCACACCGGCTCCGTCGACGTCTACACCGAAGGCCGCAAGTTCGTGCACGTGGACATCGAACCGACCCAGATCGGCCGCGTGTTCACCCCCGACCTGGGTATCGTTTCCGATGCCGGCAAGGCGCTGGACGTATTCCTCGAAGTGGCCCGCGAGTGGAAAGCCGCCGGCAAGCTCAAGTGCCGCAAGGCCTGGCTGGAAGACTGCCAGCAGCGCAAGGCCACCCTGCAGCGCAAGACCCACTTCGACAACGTGCCGGTCAAGCCGCAGCGCGTGTACGAAGAGATGAACCAGGTGTTCGGCAAGGACACCTGCTACGTCAGCACCATCGGCCTGTCGCAGATCGCCGGCGCGCAGTTCCTGCACGTGTACAAGCCACGCCACTGGATCAACTGCGGCCAGGCCGGCCCGCTGGGCTGGACCATCCCGGCCGCGCTGGGCGTGGTCAAGGCCGATCCGAAGCGCAAGGTGGTCGCGCTGTCGGGTGACTACGACTTCCAGTTCATGATCGAAGAGCTGGCGGTGGGCGCGCAGTTCAACCTGCCGTATGTCCACGTGCTGGTGAACAACGCCTACCTCGGCCTGATCCGCCAGGCCCAGCGTGGCTTCGACATGGATTACTGTGTACAACTGGCCTTCGAGAACATCAACGCTACCGACGCCGCCACCTACGGTGTCGACCACGTCGCCGTGGTCGAGGGCCTGGGCTGCAAGGCCCTCCGCGTGTTCGAACCGGCCGACATCGCCCCTGCCCTGCTCAAGGCGCAGAAGATGGCCGAGGAGTTCCGCGTACCGGTGGTGGTCGAAGTGATTCTCGAGCGCGTGACCAACATTTCCATGGGCACCGAGATCAACGCGGTCAACGAGTTCGAAGACCTCGCCCTGGTGGGTAACGACGCGCCAACCGCCATCTCGCTGCTGGACTGATCGCCTGACGCCCCCGCGCCTTGCGCGGGGGTCTTCAACGCAAGGAGACGACCTATGCCTCGCTTCGCCGCCAACCTGTCCATGCTGTTCACCGAACAGGACTTCCTGGCCCGCTTCAAGGCCGCCGCCGACGCTGGCTTCAGCGGTGTCGAATACCTCTTCCCGTACGATTTCAGCGCCACCGAAATCAAGCAGCAGCTCGATGCCCACGGCCTGACGCAAGTGCTGTTCAACCTGCCTGCGGGCGACTGGTCGAAAGGTGAGCGCGGCATCACCTGCCACCCGGATCGCGTCGAAGAGTTCCGCGCCGGCGTCGACAAGGCCATCGAGTACGCCAAGGTGCTGGGCAACACCCAGGTCAACGCCCTGGCCGGCATCCGTCCCGAAGGCCTGGACTGCGCCACCGTGCGCAAGACCTTCGTCGACAACCTGCGCTACGCCGCCGACAAGCTCAAGGCCGCCGGGATCCGCCTGGTCATGGAAATGATCAACACCCGCGACATCCCCGGCTTCTACCTGAACACCACGAAACAGGCCCTGGAAATCCAGGCCGAGGTGGGCAGCGACAACCTGTTCCTGCAGTACGACATCTACCACATGCAGATCATGGAAGGTGACCTGGCCCGCACCCTGGAATCCAACCTGAAGCTGATCAACCACGTGCAGCTGGCCGACAACCCGGGCCGCCACGAGCCGGGCACCGGCGAGATCAACTACCGCTTCCTGTTCGAGCACCTGGACCGCATCGGCTACCAGGGCTGGGTGGGCGCGGAATACAAGCCCAAGACCACCACTGAAGCCGGCCTGGGCTGGTTGAAGACGCACAACGCAATTTGAGGCACACGCAGGACCCTTGTAGGAGCGGCCTTGCGCCGCGAAAGGGCTGCGCAGCAGCCCCGACAATCTTCCGACGTGATTGAGATCGTGGGGCCTCTGCGCGCCCCTTTCGCGACACAAGGCCGCTCCTACAGGGGCCAGGTCGCCTGTTCATACAAATACAAAGAGGCAGAACTCTCATGGCTAAAATCGGTTTCCTCGGCACCGGCATCATGGGCAAGCCCATGGCCCAGAACCTGCAAAAAGCAGGTCACAGCATCTTCGTTTCCACCCACCACGACGCCGCCCCGGCCGACCTGATCGCCGCTGGCGCCGTCGCCCTGGCCAACCCGAAGGAAGTGGCCCAGGAAGCTGAATTCATCATCGTCATGGTGCCGGACACCCCGCAGGTCGAAAGCGTCCTGTTCGGTGAGAACGGTGTCGTCGAGGGCGTCGGCCCGAACAAGGTAGTGATCGACATGAGCTCGATCTCCCCGACTGCCACCAAGGCCTTCGCCGAGAAGATCAAGGCCACCGGCGCCGCCTACCTGGACGCACCGGTGTCCGGTGGCGAAGTCGGTGCCAAGGCCGCGACCCTGAGCATCATGGTCGGTGGCTGCCCGAAAGCCTTCGAGCGTGCCCTGCCGCTGTTCGAAGCCATGGGCAAGAACATCACCCGCGTCGGTGGCAACGGCGATGGCCAGACCGCCAAGGTCGCCAACCAGATCATCGTCGCCCTGAACATCCAGGCCGTCGGCGAAGCCCTGCTGTTCGCCGCCAAGAACGGCGCCGACCCGGCCAAGGTGCGTGAAGCGCTGATGGGCGGCTTCGCCTCGTCGAAGATCCTCGAAGTGCACGCCGAGCGTATGATCAAGGGCACCTTCGACCCGGGCTTCCGCATCAACCTGCACCAGAAGGACCTGAACCTGGCCCTGCAGGGTGCCAAGGAGCTGGGCATCAACCTGCCCAACACCTCCAACGCCCAGCAAGTGTTCAGCACCTGCGTGGCGCTGGGTGGCGGCAACTGGGACCACTCGGCGCTGATCAAGGGCCTGGAGCACATGGCCAACTTCTCGATCCGCGACGACAAGTAAACCTGTACCGGCCCTTCGCGGATGAATCCGCTCCTACAGGTTGATCCGATCAAAATGAACGGCCTGTAGGAGCGGATTCATCCGCGATGCGGCCAACACCGATGAACCTGCAACCACAGGTCCATGAGGTGGCACCGAGCAACACCCGCCCCTGGTTCGGCCTGCACGGAGGCAGTTCCAGGGGCGTTTTCGATTCTGCAAAACAACAAGAATTTTGGGAGCCTGCCATGTCGGTCGATCCACAAGAACTCCTGCGCGAACTGTTCGACACAGCCATCGCCGCCGCCCACCCCCGCCAGGTCCTGGAACCCTGCCTGCCCGCCGACCGCAGCGGCCGGGTCATCGTCATCGGCGCCGGCAAGGCCGCCGCCGCCATGGCCGAAGTGGTCGAGAAATGCTGGCAAGGCGAAGTCTCCGGCCTGGTGGTCACCCGCTACGGCCATGGCGCCAGCTGCCAGAAGATCGAGGTGGTCGAAGCCGCCCACCCGGTCCCCGATGCCGCAGGCCTCGCCGTGGCCAAGCGCGTGCTGGCACTGGTCAGCAACCTGAGCGAAGACGACCGCGTCATCTTCCTGCTCTCCGGCGGTGGCTCCGCGCTGCTGGCGCTGCCCGCCGAAGGCCTGACCCTGGCCGACAAGCAGCAGATCAACAAGGCCCTGCTCAAGTCTGGCGCCACCATTGGCGAGATGAACTGCGTGCGCAAGCACCTCTCGGCGATCAAGGGCGGCCGCCTGGCCAAGGCCTGCTGGCCGGCCACGGTCTACACCTATGCGATTTCCGATGTGCCCGGCGACCTCGCCACCGTCATCGCCTCCGGCCCCACCGTGGCCGACCCGAGCACTTCGGCCGAGGCCCTGGCGATCCTCAAGCGCTACAACATCGAAGCGCCGAAAGCGGTCATCGACTGGCTGAACAACCCGGTCTCCGAAACCGTCAAGGCCGACGACCCTGCCCTCGCCCGCAGCCACTTCCAGCTCATCGCCAAGCCCCAGCAGTCGCTGGAGGCCGCCGCGGTGAAAGCCCGCCAGGCCGGCTTCAGCCCGCTGATCCTCGGCGACCTGGAAGGCGAGTCCCGCGAGGTGGCGAAGGTGCACGCCGGCATCGCCCGGCAGATCGTCCTGCACGGCCAGCCGCTGAAGGCGCCCTGCGTGATCCTGTCCGGTGGCGAGACCACCGTCACTGTGCGCGGCAACGGCCGTGGCGGGCGCAACGCCGAGTTCCTGCTCAGCCTCACCGAAAGCCTCAAGGGCCTGCCGGGCGTGTATGCCCTGGCCGGCGATACCGACGGCATCGATGGCTCGGAAGACAACGCCGGCGCCTTCATGACCCCGGCCAGCTACGCCCGCGCCGAGGCCCTGGGCCTGTCGGCCAGCGACGAGCTGGACAACAACAACGGCTACGGCTACTTCGAGGCGCTCGAGGCGCTGATCGTCACCGAGCCGACCCGCACCAACGTCAACGACTTCCGCGCCATCCTGATCCTCGAGACCCCGCAATCATGACGCCTGATAAAAAAGTCAAAATCCTCGCCACCCTCGGGCCTGCGATCAAAGGCATCGATGACATCCGCCAGCTGGTCGAAGCCGGGGTGAACATCTTCCGCCTCAACTTCAGCCACGGCGAACACGCCGACCACGCCCTGCGCTACCAGTGGATCCGCGAAGTCGAGCAGCAGCTCAACTACCCGCTGGGCATCCTCATGGACCTGCAGGGCCCGAAACTGCGGGTCGGCCGCTTCGCCGAAGGCAAGGTGCAGCTGCAACGCGGCCAGGCCCTGCGCCTGGACCTGGACAAGACCCCGGGCGACAGCCGCCGGGTCAACCTGCCGCACCCGGAAATCATCGCCGCGCTGGAACCCGGCATGGACCTGCTGCTGGACGACGGCAAGCTGCGCCTGCGGGTGACCGCCAAGCACAGCGACGCCATCGACACCGAAGTGCTGGCGGGGGGCGAACTGTCCGACCGCAAGGGGGTCAACGTGCCCCAGGCGGTGCTGGACCTCTCCCCGCTCACCGAGAAAGACCGCCGCGACCTGGCCTTCGGCCTGGAACTGGGCGTTGACTGGGTAGCCCTGTCGTTCGTGCAGCGCCCCGAAGATATCCTCGAGGCCCGCCAACTGATCGGTGACCGTGCCTACCTGATGGCCAAGATCGAGAAGCCCTCGGCGGTCGAGCAACTGCAAGCCATCGCCGAGCTGTCCGACGCGATCATGGTCGCCCGTGGCGACCTGGGCGTGGAAGTGCCGGCCGAAAGCGTGCCGCAGATCCAGAAGCGCATCATCGGCACCTGCCGCCAGCTGGGCAAACCCGTGGTGGTGGCCACCCAGATGCTCGAATCGATGCGTTTCTCCCCGGCCCCGACCCGCGCCGAGGTCACCGACGTGGCCAACGCCGTGGCCGAAGGCGCGGACGCGGTGATGCTGTCGGCCGAAACGGCTTCGGGCGACTACCCGCTGGAAGCGGTGCAGATGATGAGCAAGATCATCCGCCAGGTGGAGAACGGCCCGGACTACCAGGCCCAGCTCGACGTCGGCCGGCCCAAGGCCGAGGCGACCGTGTCCGACGCCATCAGCTGCGCGATCCGTCGTATCAGCGGCATCCTGCCGGTGGCGGTGCTGGTCAACTACAGCGAGTCGGGGGCCTCGACCCTGCGCGCCGCCCGCGAGCGGCCACGGGCGCCGATCCTCAACCTGACGCCAAACCTGAACACCGCACGTCGCCTGAGCGTGACCTGGGGTGTGCATTCGGTAGTCAACGACCGCCTGCGCCAGGTTGACGAGGTGGTCTCCACCGCATTGGAAATCGCCCAGGCACAAGGCATGGCCAGCCGCGGCGACACCCTGCTGATCACCGCCGGTGTGCCTTTCGGCAAGCCGGGCTCGACTAATACGCTGCGGATCGAGACGCTGGTCTGAGATCGCCGGGGGCGCTCTGCGCCCCTTTCGCGGCACAAGGCCGCTCCTACAGGAGACCGCGATCCCTTGTAGGAGCGGCCTTGTGCCGCGAAAGGAGGGCAAAGCCCTCCCGATGCACCGAACTTGCGGAAAACCGAGGCCCGAAGAGGCCCACCGCTTCCCCATCAACTTCATCGACTGCCCATGTACACCAAGAATTTCGTCAACCCGTGCCCCGACTGGGCCACGGCGCTGCTCAACGGCTTCAGCCAGGTGCTGCTGCTGCGCAACCCGTTGTGCGGCCTGTGCTGCCTGCTGGCCATCCTGCTGACCGCCCCCGACCTGGTCGGCGGCGCCCTGCTCGGCGCCCTCGCCGGCCTGCTCACCGCCCAGCGCCGTGGCTACGACCGTGCCGACCGCCAGGCCGGGCTGTACTGCTACAACGGCGTGCTGATCGGCCTGCTGATCAGCGCCGTGTTGCCCTGGTCGGCGATCCTGCCGCCACTGATCATCGCCGCCGGCGGCCTGTCGAGCATGCTCACCCACCAATGGCGCAAGCGCGGCGGCAAGCTGCTGGTCGCCTACACCGCGCCCTTCGTGCTGCTGGGTTGGGCCACCCTGCTGATGGCGACACCCTCGGCCAACGGCTATGTCGAGGCCGACCCGGTGTATGCCCTGTTGCGTGGCGTGGGCCAGATCTTCCTGCTGGACAAGCCCATGGCCGGCCTGCTGATCGTCATTGGCATGTACTTCGCCAACCCGTATGCCGCCACCTGGGCGGTGATCGGCTCGGCGATCGGCGGTGGCGTCGCGCTGCTGGCCGGTGAAGCACAGGGCGCCTGGCTGGGCCTGTACGGCTTCAATGCGGCCCTGGCCGCGCTGGCCTTCAGCCGCCAGGGCGAGAAACCTTGGGTGACCCTGCTGGCGATCGCCTGCGCGCTCCTGCTGCAAGCGCTGTTCAGCTTGCTGCCGATCGCCGGGCTGACCGCGCCGTTCGTGACCGCCTGTTGGTTGATGCACCTGGGCAACCACCTGCTGCACCTCAACCAGCGCCGCAACGCGCCTCGCTTGCACAGCTGAAACACAGCCCCTAGGCTCTGCCCATTCGCATAATGGAACGCGCCCATGGACAACCCTTCGAGCCTGCGCGAGCGGCTCTACGTCATCGTCTTCCAGACCGACACGGTCGCTGGAAGACGCTTCGACAAGATGCTTCTGCTGATCATCCTGGCCAGCCTGGTCACGGTGATCCTCGACAGCATCGACGACGTGCACCAGAACTACGCCGGGCTGCTGGCCGCCATCGAGTGGGGCTTCACGGCGATCTTCCTTGCCGAGTACATCACCCGCCTGTACTGCTCGCCCAAGCCGCTGCGCTACGCCTTCAGCTTCTATGGGCTGGTCGACCTGCTGGCGATCGTGCCGGGCATCATCGCCTTGTACTACAGCGACGCCCAGTACCTGCTGATGATCCGAGTGATCCGCATGCTGCGGATCTTCCGCGTGCTCAAGCTCAGCCCCTACCTGAAGCAGGCGCATTACCTGCTGGCGGCGCTGCAGGGCAGCAAGCAGAAGATCATCGTGTTCCTGGTCAGTGTGTCGACCCTGGTCACCGTGTTCGGCACGCTGATGTATGTGATCGAAGGGCCGGAGCATGGCTTCACCAGTATCCCCAAGGGCATCTACTGGGCGATCGTCACCCTGACCACCGTGGGCTTTGGCGATATCGTGCCGAAGACGCCGCTGGGGCAGGTGCTGTCGTCGCTGGTGATGATCACCGGTTATTCGATCATTGCGGTGCCGACCGGCATCTTTACCGCCGAACTGGCCAATGCCCTGCGCGGCGAACAGCTGCAGCACGACTGCCCGACATGCGCCAAGCATCACCATGAGCATGGCGCGGCGTTCTGTTCGCGGTGTGGCAATGCGTTGTTCCCCAAGCAGTGAAGGTGACGGTGCTGACGCCATCGCGGCTGAAGCCGCTCCTACAGGTTCTGCACAAATGTGTAGGAGCGGCTTCAGCCGCGACAGGGCCAGCGCTGACAACGACATAACCAAAGACCGTTTTGTTCTTTAACCCGCGCAAAGCCACCCGTTATAGTCGCTGGCAAATCGCCAACCCTTTGAACCAGAACAAGGAATGCCCCAGTGAAAAAACTTTTCAGCGCCTCGCTGCTCGCCGCGGGCCTGGCCCTGGGCAACCTCGCCCAGGCCGCCCCCACCCTGCTCAACGTCTCCTACGATGTGATGCGCGACTTCTACAAGGACTACAACCCGGCGTTCCAGAAGCACTGGGAAAAAGAGCACAACGAGAAGGTCAATCTGCAGATGTCCTTCGGCGGCTCGAGCAAGCAGGCGCGCGCAGTGATCGATGGCCTGCCGGCCGACGTGATCACCATGAACATGGCCACCGACATCAACGCCCTGGCCGACAACGGCAAGCTGGTGCCGGACAACTGGGTGACCCGCCTGCCGAACAACAGCGCGCCGTTCACCTCGGCCACCGTGTTCATCGTGCGCAAGGGCAACCCCAAGGCGCTGAAGGACTGGCCCGACCTGCTCAAGGACGGCGTGCAGGTGATCGTGCCCAACCCCAAGACCTCGGGTAACGGCCGCTACACCTACCTCTCGGCCTGGGGCTACGTGCTCAAGCAGGGCGGTGACGAAAGCAAGGCCCGCGACTTCGTCGGCAAGCTGTTCAAGCAGGCGCCGGTGCTGGACACTGGCGGCCGCGCCGCCACCACCACCTTCATGACCAACCAGATCGGCGACGTGCTGGTGACCTTCGAGAACGAAGCCGAGATGATCGCCCGCGAGTTCGGCCGCGACCAGTTCGAAGTGATCTACCCCAGCGTGTCGGCCGAAGCCGAGCCGCCGGTGAGCGTGGTCGACAAGGTGGTGGCGAAAAAAGGCACCCAGGCCGTGGCCGAGGAATACCTGAAGTACCTGTGGTCGCCGGAGGCCCAGGAAATCGCCGCCAACAACTACCTGCGCCCACGTGACGCCACCGTGCTGGCCAAGTACACCGACCGCTTCCCGAAAGTCGACTTCCTGTCGGTGGAGAAAACCTTCGGTGACTGGCGCACCGTGCAGAAGACCCACTTCAACGACGGTGGCGTGTTCGACCAGATCTACACCAACAAGTAAACGCCTTCGCCAGCAAGCTGGCCCCTACGGATTGCGCAACACCCTGTAGGAGCCAGCTCGCTGGCGAACTGCATTTCAGGCCTGTGAACGGAACACCAATGCCTTCAACCCACCCTCGGGGTCGGCATCCGGAAACTCCGGCGGATTCTCCAACCGCTCGACGAACGCCAACCCCGGCGCCTGCTCGGCCATGCCATCGATCAGGAACTGCGGCCCGATCCCCGGGTCGTTGACACAGGCCAGCACCGTCCCGCCCTCGCTCAACAACTCCGGCAACCGTCGCAGGATCTTGCCGTAGTCCTGGGTCAGCACGAAGCTGCCGCGCTGGAAGGTCGGCGGGTCGATGATGATCAGGTCGTACGGCCCGAATTTGCGCACCTTGCCCCACGACTTGAACAGCTCATGCCCCAGGTAGGCGACCCGCGAGGCGTCATGGCCGTTGAGCCTGTGGTTGTCGCGGCCACGGGACAACGCCGACTTGGCCATGTCCAGGTTGACCACCTGCTCGGCGCCGCCGGCAATCGCCGCCACGGAGAAACCACAGGTGTAGGCGAACAGGTTGAGCACCCGCTTGCCCGCCGCCTGCTCGCGCACCCAGCGACGGCCATAACGCATGTCGAGGAACAGGCCGTTGTTCTGCCGCACGCCGAGGTTGAGCAGGTATGTAAGCCCATCCTCGACCACCTCGCGCTGTTGGCAGGGCTCGCCCAGCAGCCATTGGCCGGGGCTGTCGGGCAGGTAACGGTGCTGCAGGAGAATGGCCTGGCCTGTCCACTGCGGGCGTTGCGCCAGCGCCTTGAGCATTTCCTCCAGCTCAGCCAGCTGGCCCTCGGGCGGCTCGCGGAACAGCGCCACCAGCAGCACGCCATCCAGCCAGTCGACGGTGATCTGTTCCAGCCCCGGCCAGCAACGGCCACGGCCATGGAACAGGCGACGGGTCTCCTGGGGAGCGGGATCGAGGGCGGCGAGCAGGTGCTGCTCAAGGGTGGCAATGGCTGGCGTCATGTTCGGCTTTGGTTGGGCAAAAGCGGCATTCTAACCGCTTGCGCCGCATCTGACCTTCACCGTTGCTGCGCCGCCCCCGTGAACGAGCGGAACCACCAGCCCTGCTGCATGCCCGCTGCCGCCAGCAGGATCAGCGCCACGCCCAGCCATTGCAGCGGCGCCAGGCGATGGCCGAAGGCAACCCAGTCGACCAGGATCGCCGCGATCGGGTAGATGAACGACAGCGCACCGGTCAGTGCCGTGGGCAACCGCTGGATGGCGCTATACAACAACACGTACATCAAACCGGTGTGCACGATCCCCAGCGTCACCAGGCTTCCCAGTCCCGGCAGTTCACCCGGCAGCCCGCCAAGCTTCACCCAGGGCGCCAGCAACAATACACCGGTGCTCACCTGGACCAAGGCGATCAAGTGCGGTGGCGTGCCGGTCAGGCGCTTGATGATCAGCGCCGCCACGGCATACAGGAACGCCGCGCCCAGGGCCAGGGCGATACCCAGCAGGTACTCGCCACCGCTACCCTGCCCGGCGCCATGGGCACTGACGATGGCCAGCATGCCGAGGAAGGCCACACTCAGCCAGGTCAGCTTGGGCAGGGTGATCTTCTCGCCGAGGAACAGCGCCGCCAGCCCCACCAGCAAGAATGGCTGGACGTTGTACACCGCCGTACCGATAGCGATGGAGGCCCGCGAGTAGGAGGCGAACAACAGCACCCAGTTGCCGACGATGGCCACCCCGCTGGCCACCGCCAGCAGAAAGGTTGCGCGGGTCAGCACACCGGGCTTGAGAAAACCCATGGCCGCGCAGATCAGCAGCAAGGTGCCGGCACCGAACACGCAACGCCAGAACACCACTTCCAGCACTGGTAGCCCGGACACCAGCACGAACCAGCCGATGGTCCCGGAGATCAGCATGGCGGCGACCATTTCCAGGGCGCCGCGGCGCAGCGAATTGTCCATCTCACACCTCCTGTCGACGATGGGCACAGTATGCGGAGGATCACCGGCTGCCATCCAGCGGATAGCGAAGGTGTCATCCAGACATCACCTTTACTATCAAGGCAAATAATGAAAATCACCTAACGAGGTAACCATGACCGACGCAATCGACCAACTGCTGATCAACGCCCTGATGCAGGACTCGCGCCGCTCGCTGAAGGCCTTGGCGCAGATCAGCGGGTTGTCCGCGCCCAGCGTCAGCGAGCGCTTGCGCCGCCTGGAAGAGCGCGGCGTGCTGCGCGGCTACACCGTGGAAGTCGACCCTCGCAGTTTCGGTTACCAGCTACAGGCCATCGTGCACATCCGTCCGCTACCCGGGCAGTTGCAGGAGGTGGAGCGGCAGATCGTGGCCATCCCCGAGTTCACCGAGTGCGACAAGGTCACCGGCGAGGATTGCTTCATTGCCCGCTTGCATGTGCGCTCGATGGAGCAGCTGGATACCCTCCTCGACCGCCTCAACGTGCTGGCCGAAACCAATACCGCGATCATCAAGAAGACCCCGGTGAAACGGCGCCTGCCGCCGATGGAATGAGGCGCCGCACGACCGGCGCGAACCTGTAGGAGCGGCTTTAGCCGCGATGCAGGCAACAGGGTGTCTGGCACCCGCTACGCGGGTGATCGCGGCTAAAGCCGCTCCTACAGAGTCCTCGTCAAATCGCCTTGTACACACAAATGTCACCTTAGGTGCCATTTTTGTGTGCACTTTTTCCAATCCATGCCCCATTAGGTTACACACTCTGCGCCCATAAATCTGACCACTCGATCAACTAAAAGACTTTCAAAAAATAAAAACTGTTCATTCGGTCAATTTATAATTTCTATATTTCAGCTAGTTATAAAACAATTCAAGAGATTCAAAGTAATGGCAAACTAAAAGTTGGATTCCATATGGCATGAAACTGGCTTTTGTGTGCTCGTGTTTTGTATACAAACAAGACAAAACATAAATACACAAGAATCCGCAGCGTCGCCCCGAACCGCGACCGCCGCGCCCAGAACCCAGTGATGCCAACGCCTGCACCGACGAGATGGCGAGCCCGTGCGCCAGCGCCCGCTCATCGCAGTCAAACGCATCAGGAGCCGCCGGAATGAGTAGCAGCCTCGACCTTGCCCCTGAACTTTCCGTTGCCAGCACCCACCCCACCTGCCCCCCCACTTGA
>NZ_JARPQB010000024.1 GCF_029478665.1 Pseudomonas entomophila | reverse complement strand
AGAGGTTTCGGCGAGGTTTCAAAGGTTTTCATACAGAACCTAGTGCCTGCAGAAGGTATGCACTGGCGTGACAGCCAAAAATCAATGCCTGCCGTTGGCTCCCTGGCGGTGCACCTATGCGCGGTTCTTCTGCCCTTGCTGGTACAACCAACGCAACACTTCGGCCGTCGGCTCGATCAACTCCCGAGGGATGTACTGGTCCACCAACGCGTCCTGATACAGGGCACGTGCCAATGGAACACGCTCGAGCACAGGCACGCCTTCCTCTTCGGCGATCTTGCGGATGCGCAATGCCATGGCATCGGTAAACATCAAGGTCACCAGCGGCAGCGGGGTCTCGCCCGCTTCGTAGCGAATGCCTACCGCGATATGGGTGGGGTTGGTGACGATCACCGATGAGCGCTTCACATCCGCGCGCATCGAGCCGTTCTGCAGCTCGCGGTGCAGCCTGCGACGCTGGCCCTTGATTTCCGGGCTGCCTTCCATCTCCTTGTGTTCGCGCTTGATCTCGTCCTTGCTCATGCGCAACTGCTTACGCAACTGGTAGCGCTCCACGCCATAGTCGGCGACACAAATCAGCACAAAGCCCACGGCGCACATCAGCAACAGGCTCTTCAGCAGCAAGCCCGCCACCACGCCGATACTGGCCAGTTCGGCGTAGGGAAGCAGAAGCAGGGTTCTCAGGTCGTTGCGCAGGGTGATCCAGACCAGCACCGTCAACAGCCCCACCTTCAGCGCCGACTTGAGAAATTCGATCAGGCTCTTGACCGAGAAGATCTTCTTCGCACCTTCGACAGGGTTGATCTTCTTGATATCCGGCTTGATCGACTCGGTAGTGAAGAGAAAGCCCGTCTGCATCAGATGGCTGATGATCGCGGCCAGGCTGGCCAATGCCAGCAGCGGCAGGCACAGGAGCGCCGACTCGCGCAGCAAGCTTTCCACTGTCAGGCTCAGGGCCTGGCGAAAGGGCAGGTGGATGAAACTTTCGGGCAGCAGCATCAGGCTGGCGAAATGGGCCATGTAATAGTCGGAGCAGCCCATGATCACACCGACCAGGCTGAGGATGAGCAGTGTGGAGGGTACCTCCTTGCTCTTGACCACCTGGCCTTTCTTTCGGGCGTCACGCAGCTTCTTTGGCGTAGGCGGCTGATTCTTTTCGCTCATGGGGCCTCTATCACTGGCCGTAGCAGCGACACTGGGTCGAGAGTCTTTTGCACGCTGTCGTGGGCCAGGCCCATGAGAATGTTCACATACACCACCAGCAGGAGACTGGCCACCAGGCTCTTGATCGGCATCGCCAGGATGAACACATTCAGAGAAGGAGCGAAACGGCTGATCAGTGCCAGCCCGAACTCAGCCAGGAACATGGCGATGACCAGGGGCGCGGCCCACAACACGCACAGGCGGAGCAACTGCGAGAACTGGCCAAAGAAGAAGTCCACCCACTGGCTGCCGATATGCGGAAAGAACGTGCCGACAGGCCAGCTCACATAACTTTGGAACAAAGCACCCAGCAGGGTCAGGAAGGCTCCTCCGCTGAAGAACAGGGTAGTCAGGGTTTGGGTCAGGAGCAGGCCGGTGGGGCTGGTCTGGCTGCCCAGCATCGGGTTCAGGGTCGAAGCCATGGTGGCGCCGCGCTGGTTGTCGATGAGAAAGCCGGTGGCCTCGATGGCCCAGAACGGCACGCTGGCGATGAAACCGATCAGCAAGCCCAGCACCACTTCCTTGCCGATCAGCACGGCCAGCTGCAGGCCGTCGATATCTGCCGGCAAGGTGTCAGCGACCATGGGGTAAATGTACAAGGCCAGCGAGCAGGCCACACCGTTGCGCACCAACCCGCCACCCAGGTTCTGCTTGCCAAGCAACGGCAGGACCACGAAGCAGCTGAACAGCCGAGGCAGGATCAGGCTGTAGGTCAGCATCAGGTGCTGCAAGTCCTGGACGCTCATCGGATACCCGGAATCCGGGTCAGCACCAGGTCCGCGTAGCTATACAGCTCGTTGCCCATCCAGCCCGCGGTGATGAACAGGGTCACCACCACTGCGAGCAACTTGGCGACGAAGCCCAGGGTCTGCTCCTGGATCTGGGTCAGGGCTTGCACCAGCGACACCAACGTACCGACGGCCGCGGCGACCAGTACGGTGGGCATGGACAGGATCAGCACCAGCCAGAGCGATTGGCCGGTCATGTGGAGTACGTCGGCGTTATGCATGTTTACATTCCATAGCTGAGCAACAGCCCATGGGTCAGCCGCGCCCAGCCGTCGAGCAACACGAACAGGAGCAGCTTGAACGGCAGCGAGATGGTCATCGGCGACACCATCATCATGCCCATCGCCAGCAGGATGTTGGACACGATCAGGTCGATGGCGATGAAGGGCAGGTAGATCAGGAAGCCGATTTCGAATGCGCGGGTCAGTTCGCTCACGGTGAAAGCGGGCAGCAGGATCAACAGGCTGTCGTTGTCGACCCGCTCGGCGATGGCCTGGGGCCAGAGCTTGCGCGTGCCGTCGATGAAGAAGGTCTGCTCGCGGCTGTCGACCTGCCGCTTGAGGAAGTCGCGGTAGGGGGCCATGCCTTCGGCGAGGAACTGCTCCACCGAATCGGCGTCGCTCAGTTTCACCTCGTGGCTGCGCAGGTAGTCGTAGGTGGCGAACCCGCAAGGCGCCATGACATAGATGCTCAGGATGATCGACAAACCGTACATGGCCATGTTCGGTGGGATCTGTTGCACGCCCAGGGCGTTGCGCAGCAGCGAGAACACCACGGTCATCTTGATGAACGAGGTGCTCATCACGGCCAGGAAGGGCAGCAGCGCCAGCAAGGTCAGGCCGAGGATCAGGCTGAGTTCGTCGGGCAGTTGGATCATGCCGGTGCGTCCGACAGCAGGCGCTGCACGCGTACACCGAAGCGGTCCTGGATCTCGACCAGTTCGCCGGTGCCGATGCAGCGCTGGTTGACCAGGATCCGCACCTCGCCATCCAGGGGCGTCGCCAAGTCGATCAGCGAGCCAGGTTGGAGCGTGGCCAGGGTGTGCAGGTCGAGGGTCTGGCGGCCGATTTCGAAGTTGACCTGTACCGGCAGTTGCTCCAGGTCGGTGATGTCACAGGTGGGTTCGTCGGGGAGGGTGTCCAGCATCGTAATGATCTCGAATTGGTTGTCGTGCAAAAGGAGGGTGGCCCAGGCGCGGCCTTGAACATGGCCAGTCACCTGTTCGGTGTCGTGCAGTCCGCTCGGCAACAGCAGCACGTCGCCGAGCGCCAAGGTGCGCAACGACGGCAGCGGCAATGTCACGGCTGGCCATTGCAGCGAAAGTTGCAGCGGGAGTGGCAGGCACTCTTGCAGGGGCCTGGCTGGCAGGTTTTCGAGCAACGCGTCCAGATCGCCCAGGATCCACAACGGCAATTCACGCAGGTCTTCGCCGAGCGTCAGACGCAGGCCATGCCCGACAGGCTCCAGCGCAGTGGCGCCGATATCTTCGACAGTGAGGCCAGGTAGCAGGGCGGCGTGCCGTTGCAGCAAGGTCAATTGCAACGCAAGCGGCAGGTTGGCGAAGGCTGCCTCCTGAAGATCCGGTGCCAGCCAGCTGGCCAACAGCGCACGGTTGCAACGCGCTTGCAAGGCAAGCCCCCGCCAATGCAGGTTGACCCTGCAGTCGAGCGTTTCGGGTATCGGGCACGCAGCCAGGCACGCCACCCCTGCCTCCAGTGGATAGCGGGTACGGCAGCGGCTCAGCCGGCGCTGCAAGGCAAGTAGTGCCGGGGAGGCGTTCGGCAGGTTCAAGGTGGTCATTGGTCGGGCTCCCATTCGTCATGGATAGTGCGACGTTGCCGGGAGCCTTGCTGCTGATCCGGGTTGCCGCCGTAGGTCAGACTGACCTGCAGCTGTGGGTCCAGCCTGTGCAGGCGCTCAAGCAGTTCGCCACGGGCCAGCTGCAGAGCCTGCAGGTTGCCCGGCGATGATTGGATGTCGATCTGCAAGCTGCCATGCACCTTGCTCAGATGGATTTCGACCGCGCCCATGCTGGGCAAGGTGACGCGCAGCAGGGTGCCGCCCGCGGAGCGTGCCGGGGCGCTGTACAGGTGCGCCTGCAAGACCGTGCACAGGTGCTCGAGGTCGCGCGGCGCAAGTACCGCCGGTGTCTGCGGGGTTGAAGCGTCGCCAACAGGCGGTCTCCGGGTGTGGCGGGTGGGAGGGCTTGCGAGGGCTCCACCTTTTCATGGGGCGTCAGTGGCGCAGGCGAACGGCGCATTGGGTTGTCCAGATGGCCCATACCCTTCGATCGAGGATCGTGATCCTGGACAGTCGCCTGGCCTGGCGGCCGGAGGGGCGGGGCGACAGGCTCAGGCTTGTTGGGCCCGAGAGGGGCATCGGGCGAGTGGTGCGGCGGCTCGGCAGGGTGGCCACTCTTTGCTGCTGGTATCGCCGCCTGGGCGGTGGCTGGCAAGGTAGGGTTCGGTTCTTGCCGTGACTGTGGTGAGCGCTGGTCAGGACGCGGGGGTGCCAAGGTCGGCTCGAGGTGCTTGCCTCTCTGTTTGCGCAAGTCCCAGGCCGGCATTGATGGGTGCTCACGTATGGGCGTCGCGGATTTAGCTTCGAGGCGTGCATTGGCGAAAACCGCGGCGTCGTGAGGTGCGCGTCGGTCGCTCGGGCGATGCTCATCGCTCGATGTGGCCTGCTTTGCCTGCGAGTCAATGTGACTTGGGGAAAACCGCGCTGGCAGCCATCCGGCGGGCGCGTGCAGCGCCTCGGCCGGTGCCCGGTTCTCGCTTGGCTCGAGGCGTTCAATAGCCTCGGACACTCGGCTCGAGGCCGGGCTGTATTCGTCGCTTGGCACTGTCGGCCCTGCTTGCGATTGTGAGCGGCCCGACACGGATGTGGAGGGTAATCGCACAGTACGGTTGGCGTTCGTGGCAGACGCTTGATTACCGGTCACTCCAGGCTTGGTGAACAGAGCGGGCAGCAAGCCCGACAAGTCGGGCGCGCCCGCCTCGGCAGGCTGAGGGGCCTGGCGGGGTTCGTGCCCAGGGTGCCTGCCGTTCTTGCGGTGTGCTGGACCTGTCGGTTCATCTGCCCCGCGGCCATGGGCATTGCGCCGCGGCCCCTCGGTGTGGCCGAGGCTGTTTTCGAACTGGGCCTGGACCGCAGGCTCGCAATGCCTGCGTGCGCTGACAGGCGCGGATGCGCCGTCGCGCTCGAGTGTCGGTATCTTCATCAGGTTTCGCTCGTGCAATAGCGGAACTCGTCGAGTTCCGCTGCTTCCTTGGTTTCGTCGGCCAGCCGCTGGAGGGCAAAGGCTTCCTGTTGCAACTGGTTGAACTTTTCCGCTTGCTGTTGGGCGTTCTTCAACTGCTCCTGGCATTGGCGCACTATTGCCTGCTGCTTCTGAAGCGTGCGTCGATGCTCATCGACTGCTTGCTCAAGCCCCGTTTCCTTTTCACGCATCACGGCCACTTGCCGTTGCCATTGCTCCAGCAGCTTGCGACTCACCAGCGAGTCCTGGTGACGCAGGTACAGCAACGCCTCCTCATTCAGGCGCCAATCGCGATAATCGTTCACCGCCTCGACGCTCTGGTGATGGGCCTGCTCGGCGCGCTGGAGACACTCCAGCTGCACCCGGGCCTCACGTTCGGCCTTGTCCAGCCTGATGTGCTTGACGCGCACCAACGTCGTCAGTGGCATCGCGTCAGTTCCACCAGTTGGTCGAGGCTGTCGTCCAGGCTGGAGACTTCGTGGGTGCCCTGGCGCAGCCAGGCATTGAGCGCATCGCGCTTGGCGATGGCCATGTCGGTGACCGGGTCCTGCCCGGTCTGGTATTCACCGATCTTCAACAACAGTTCTACCTCCTTGTATTTGGCCAGCCATTCGCGCGCCTGGCCGGCCGCCTGGCGCTGCTCGGCCGACACGATCTGGTTCATGACCCGGCTGACCGAGGCCAGCACGTCGATCGCCGGGTAGTGGTTGGCGGCGCCCAGGGCCTGGGACAGGATGATGTGGCCGTCCAGGATTGAGCGGGTCTCTTCGGCGACCGGCTCGTTCATGTCGTCGCCTTCCACCAACACGGTGTACAGCGCGGTGATCGAGCCCTTGTCGGACTGCCCGGCGCGCTCCATCAGGCGCGGCAGTTGGGCGAACACCGACGGTGGGAAGCCTCGGCGAGTCGGTGGTTCGCCAGCGGCCAGGCCAATCTCGCGCTGTGCCCTGGCGAAACGGGTGACGGAGTCCATCAGCAGCAGCACGCGTTTGCCCTGGTCGCGGAAGTATTCGGCGATGGTGGTCGCCACGAAGGCGGCCTTGGCGCGCTCCATGGCGGGCCGGTCGGAGGTGGCGATGACCAGCACCGCATGGCGCATGCCTTCCTCGCCCAGGTCGTGCTCGATGAACTCGCGCACTTCGCGGCCGCGCTCGCCAATCAGGCCGAGCACCACCACATCGGCTTCGGCGTTGCGCATCAGGCTGGCCAGCAGGGTGCTCTTGCCCCCGCCGGCGGCGGCGAACACGCCCATGCGCTGGCCTTCGCCGCATGCCAGAAGGCCATCGATGCAACGCACGCCCAGGGGAAGTACGCGTTCGATCATGCGTCGGCTCAAGGGCGGCGGGGCATCCTGGTGCACGGGATAGAACGCGGCCGGCTCGGCCACGCCGCGGTTGTCGAGCGGCCGGCCTAGACCATCGAGAACCGCGCCGAGCAGGTGCTCCCCCACAGCGACGCGATGGGTCTGGCCGGTGGCGATCACTTCGGTGGTGGCGCAGATACCGATCATTTCGCCAAGCGGCACCAGCATAGCCTGGTGCTGCTGCAGGCCGACAACCTCGGCAATCATGTCCAGGCTGTCATGGGCATTGCGCAGTCGACACAGCTCGCCGATGCGCGCGCCAGGCACCACGGCCTTGATGACAGTGCCCGTCACCTGGGTGACGCGGCCGCGCACCTGGATCAACTGGGCCTGTTCGATGGCCTGGGCCATGCGCGGGAGGGGGTCGACGAGTACAGCGGTCATGGAAACGCTCTTGCCTTGATTTGCAATGACTTTAAGAGGTGGGCGGGGCGCAGGCTGCCAGTGAGCGACGTATTTTTTTATGTTTCAGCAATGTGGCGATCAAACTAAAAACTCACGGCCGTGCCTGACAGTGGCTGGGCGCATCCACAGGCAGAATCGGGCTTTCGATGGGTTTGGGAGGTCGGTGATGGCTACGTCGATAGTGGAGAGTGGGCGTCCAGGTGCGCCGTCAACGATGCCTGCATGGGGTGACGCTCCGGTCAAGGGGCGAGGGGTCGAGCTGAAGACCGGTTTCGGTTCGGTCGCGGACAGGGCTGGCAGTCTTGCCGGTGGGCATGCTGTACAGATTGCACGTACCCACGAAGTGCAGAAGCTTGATCGTGCCAGGGAGGCGGAGCTGCAAGCGCAGCGCAAGAAGGAACAGCAGACCAGGCCTGTCGAGAACGTCCACTCCCTGGAGGCCATGCTTGCCCGGGCGCGCGAGGAGTTCACGAAGCCGGCTGACCTTGCGCAACTGAGGGCGGCTTCGGACCGGGTCGCCGGTCAGGTTGCCGATGCGGTGGATCGGCCCGGATGGCGGCTGCCCGACCAGGAAGATGACAATGCCGTCAGGTTGGGGCTGCGCCTTAACCAGGCGGTCGATGGCGTCGAGTCGGATCTGAAGGGGCTGAGAAAACTGGGGGAGCAAGGTGTTCCCGGTGCATCGAGGCTCATCCTGAACATTCGCGAGGTGTTCCAATACATTCGCGGAAAGTATCCCGATGTGCCGCTGGGCGTTGCGACAGGTTACGTAATGAAGGAGTTCGCCGCGGAGCTGGGCGCCTTCCATGTTCCGGGCGCTCAGATGTCGCGCGCGGCCGATAACGTCCGCTACCTGCGTGCCATGGCGGGCGTGGCGCTGACCCGTCTGATTCTGAAGGGCATCCAGGAGCCGGTTGCCCGGCTCTTCGCGCAAGGGGAGGGGCGATGACCTACGGTGCCACGGAACTGACAGGTGATCTGGTGGCCCTGATCGAGAAACGTTGGGTCGGGCCGCACGACATGCAGCGCCTGGCCGATGCGATGGGCCTTGAGGATGTCGTGCAGCGCATTCATTACTACCGCGAGCTCAAGCGATTGCTCCGCCTGTTACCACTCTATGTATTCGTCGATGACGATCAGCGCGAGCAACTGCTGGAGGTCTGCCAGCAGGTGCTCGATCGCGCCGTCGACGAGGAAGAAGACCAGCGACTGGGGTTATGAGGGTGAGTCATGGATTGGTGTGAAGAGGCGCTGGTGCAGTTTTGCCAGGGTTTTGAACTGGATCTGCCGCTTGCGCAGCGGGCATTGGTCAGCTTGCATTTCGAAGAAACGGGCCTGCTGCAACTGGAAAGGCATGACAGGCAACTGACACTCTGGCTGGTGCTCGAAGTCCCGCATTTTGATGCCCCGGCGATGGTCGAGCGGGCGCTAAGGTTGATCTGCAGCCGGGTTGCGCCGTCGTTGCCGCTGCGTTGCGGCTGGGTGGGGGAAGTCGAGCTGTTGCTGTTCATCACGCTGGATGAGCAGCGGGTGTCACTACCCACCCTGCAACAGGCCTACGCAACGCTGCTCGCTGCCCGTGCACAGGTGCAGGGCCGATGATCCGGGCAAGTGGATGGGCGGCTGAGTTGCTGCCTGCTGATCGCGGCGGCGAGGGGCCCGACGTTGTCGACTGGTCGCTGCGCATACCGCTCACGCCCTGCGGTGAACAGGTCGCGGCGCAGATCCCCAGGCTCTATCCCGCCAACCAGTCGCAGCAGGCGCTGGCTGCCTATGCCCGGCCTTCCACGGGCGCCTTCGCCGAGTTGCTGAGCCCGCAGGCTTACCGCCGCGCGCGAGACGAACTCAGGAACGCGATGCGCGAGTGCGACCATCCCGCGGCCCGCTGGCTCGGTGAGCGCGAAGACGACGAGCGCCAGTTGCAGATGCTCGTCCAATTATTGATCGAGGTATGAATTCATGAAGCTCAATGCAAGGCAGCAGGATCTCTTGCTGCTGCTCGCCTGGCTGGCATTGCAGTGTGGGCAGGCAGCGCGTGCGATCGACCTGTTGGAGCTGCAATTGCAGGCACGCCCCGAACATGTCGAGGCCCGCCGTATGCTGCTGGTTGCGCTGCTGGAGGCCGGCGAGGGTGTAGCGGCCCTGGCGCAGTGCGCGCACTTGCGCAGCCTGGGTGAGCGTGCCGCGACGCTGTGGTTCTGCCAGAGCCGAGCGCATCAGTTGAATGGGCAATTGGCGGCAGCGCGGGACACCTACGACCATTACCTGAAGCAGAAGGGTGTCGATGAACAAGTTGTCTGAACTGCTGGTAAGGATCGGCACGCGCAAGGACGTCATGCTGGCGGCAATGCTGCTGGCGGTGCTGTTGATGATGGTCTTGCCGCTGCCGCCGCTGTTGCTGGATGTGTTGATCGGCCTGAATATCACCATCTCGGTGGTGCTGATGATGATCTCGATCTATGTCAACACCCCGTTGCAGTTCTCGGTGTTCCCGGCCGTGCTGCTGGTGACGACCTTGTTCCGCCTGGCGATTTCGGTCAGCACCACGCGGATGATCCTGCTGGAGGCCGATGCCGGCGAGATCGTCCATACCTTTGGCAGCTTCGTCGCCGGCGGCAACCTGGTGGTGGGCTGCATCCTGTTCCTGATCATCACCATCGTGCAATTCCTGGTCATCACCAAGGGGGCCGAGCGTGTGGCTGAGGTGAGCGCGCGCTTTTCCCTGGATGCCATGCCGGGCAAGCAGATGAGTATCGACGGCGACCTGCGAGCCAATGTCATCGATGTCAACGAGGCCCGTGACCGGCGGGCGACCATCGAGAAGGAGAGCCAGATGTTCGGCGCGATGGATGGCGCGATGAAGTTCGTCAAGGGCGATGCCATCGCCAGCCTGATCATCATCGTGGTCAACATCCTGGCCGGTATCACCATCGGCGTGATGCAGAAAGGCCTGAGCGCCGGTGAGGCGGCGCATCTCTATTCGATCCTCACCATCGGCGACGGCATGGTCGCCCAGGTCCCCGCGCTGCTGATCGCGATCACGGCGGGCATCATCGTGACCCGTGGTTCGTCGGACAGCGCCCTGGACCTGGGTGCCGACATCGGTGCGCAGGTCATGGCGCAACCCAAGGCGTTGCTGCTGGGCGGCGCGCTGCTGGTATTGCTGAGCCTGATCCCCGGCTTCCCGGTTGCGGTGTTCCTGCTGTTGGCGGCGGTGGTCGGTGGTGGCGGGTTCTGGGCGCTGCGCGCCAGCAAGCAGGGGGGCGCATCCGGGCCGCAGGACCTCCCCACTTTGCTGGCGCAAGGTGCCGGCGCGCCGACGGTCAAGCCCAAGGCGATGCCAGGTGGCAAGGGCGCCGACAAGGCTGAGTTCGCCATGACCGTGCCGCTGCTGATCGATGTGGATGCGGGGTTGCAGAAAGCGCTCGAAGCGTTGTCGTTGAACGACGAGCTGGTCAGGGTCCGGCGGGCGCTGTACATGGATTATGGTGTGCCGTTCCCGGGTATCCACCTGAGGTTCAACGAAGCGCTGCAGCCCGGTGAATACCTGATCCAGCTGCAAGAAGTGCCCGTGGCGCGCGGGCGCTTGCGCCCTGATCAATGGCTGGTGCAGGAGAAGGCCAGCCAGCTGGAGCTGATGGGGGTGGCGTTCGAGGAGGGCGAGGCGATCCTGCCCGGGCAGCCGACCTTGTGGGTGGGCGAGCAGCACAAGGAGCGCCTGCGGCACGCCGGGTGCAGTTTCCTGGCCATGGACCAAGTGCTCAGTTGGCACCTCACGCAGGTGTTGCGCGAGTATGCCGGTGACTTCATCGGCATCCAGGAAACGCGCTATGTGCTCGAGCAGATGGAGCAGGGCTTTGCCGAGCTGGTGAAGGAGGTGCAGAGGATCTTGCCGTTGCAGCGGATCACCGAGATCCTCCAGCGCCTGGTTGGCGAGGACATCTCCATTCGCAACCTGCGTTCGATTCTCGAGGCAATGGTCGAATGGGGGCAGAAAGAGAAGGATGTGGTGCAGTTGACCGAGTACATCCGTGGCAACCTCAAGCGTTACATTTGCTACAAGTACGCCAGTGGCAACAACGTGCTGCCGGCCTACCTGCTTGACCAGGAAATCGAGGAACAGATCCGCGCGGGCATCCGTCAGACCAGCGCGGGGGCTTACCTCGCCCTGGAGCCTGAGGTCAGCGAAGCGTTCCTGCACAAAGTCAGGGAAACAGTAGGTGATTTGGCCCAGATGCAGGCCAAGCCAGTGCTGGTGGTATCGATGGATATACGCCGTTATGTGCGCAAGTTGATCGAGAGCGATTACTACAACCTGCCAGTGTTGTCCTTTCAGGAACTGACCCAGCAAATAAATATTCAACCCCTCGGGCGAGTAACACCCTGATCGGCTGAATGAGGTGCGGCAATGCAAAATTGCCGCCTGACTTAATATTCAATGGGTGACTGATGAATTCAGATGAAATCGCTGAGTGGATGGCTGCGCACGGCCATCCGGTGCAACCTTATTATTGGCTTGATACGTCTATTCAACTGGGTTGGCAGTTCACTTATGGTGGATGTGAAGTGTGCTGGCGCTGTGAGGGGTTGCGTGTGTGGATTGTCATGTTTCGTCGAGGGAACAAGCGCGCCGGGCTGGGGAATTCATTCAGCGCGTTGGCACTCTTGGCGCGGGCAGTACGGGAAGAGTATGGCGCGAATTATACGCTTTACGGCAATGTCGAGATGTTGCTAGGCAGCCCCCTTCGCGCAGAGCGCCTAGGTTATTTCTACCGGGATTGGGCCGGTGCCGTGGAAGTCAGTCCAGGCTGGTTCGAGTTGGAAGTGGGGCGAGTTCGTTCGTGGCAGGAAATGCGCAATCTAAAAAATACCGCCGCCCGCTGACGGTGATCGACCACGAGGGTGATTAGGCTGCTCCCCAGTGCTCGTCATTTCCCAGCGGAGTCTGTCACATGGCAACGGTCGATCGTACGCAACTTAATGCTGTCCTGATGCAGGACGGCTCATCGGGCGCTAATGCGCATTATTCCATCACAGAGCAGCTCGGCAAGTCGATTCGGCGTCATGGCCTGACCATTGTGGATGATACCGGAAGGCCATTGAGCGATGCGCAGATCAAGGCGCTATGCGAGCGGTTGCCGGATATCGTTTCGTCCGGGCGTGGGCAGGGCGGTGAAACCGCGCTGGTGGAAGCCTGGGAGCGGCAGGTGGCGGGCTACGCCGGGGCCGATCCCTCGCGAATCATATCGTTGAAGTCCTTGCTGCTAGGTATGCAAGCGGCTCCGCCGGGTATTCTTTTCAAGGGGGTGAAGGATGAACCTGTCACGGGCAAGCGCTTGGATCAGGATGTCATCGACGCCTACCTTGAGGCAATGAAGAAAAGCGATGGGAAGCGCAAGGAGACTAAAGAGCTTCTGGAGAGCCTGGCGGCAGAGTCGAAAATTTTTGCTTATATACAGGCGCTGATCAATACGGCAGTTGCGAATAAAAGCATTTTCATGACTGGGGATATGGGAAGCGGGGGTCTTAATAATAGAAAGCTGTTTGGGTATGCCACGGATGAAGCGTGGAAAAGTAGTCCTGAATATAAATTGCTGAGCGGCCTGGATACGTTTGTAGCAGGGCCGCCGGAGTATATCACTATTGGTGGGTTTCTATCGGGCAGAACCCGGGATGACGTGCCAGGTCCGCGTAAGGAAAGTAGCCCTGTCGCTGTCCAAGAGATTTACAGTTATGACAAGGATAATAACCCTGTCGCGGCGTTTTCCCAATCCGTTGGTGACCGAGCGCGCTCGGTCAATGACAAGGTCTCGCAACAAAGCGTCATCTTGAAGGACGCGACGGGTCGTTACGACACAGCCACGGAAAGTTTGAATTCCTTCATTAAAAAGTACTTCGACCTGTTGAATGAAATTCTCCGGGCTGTTTAAGGATTCGTGCATGACACCCTCTACCGCTACCCCGCAAAACGATATTGACTCGGCCATCGAAGCCTTCATGAACCAAGGCGGGACCCTGGCGATGTTAAAGGGCATCAGTGATGTGGAACTGGATCAGTTCTATGCCCTTGCCCACGGTTATTACCAGTCCGGAAAACTGCAGGAGGCCGAGACCTTTTTCAGAGGCTTGAGTGTACTGAACCAGTACGACCCGCGGTTCTGGCTGGGCCTGGGGGCCTGCCGCCAGGGGCTCAAGCAATACGACTTGGCCATCCAGTGCTACGCCTACGGCGCGATGGTGGATGTCAAGGAGCCTCGGTTTCCCTTCCATGCCGCCGAATGCCACGTCGAACTGGGCGATTGGGTCGCCGCCGAAAGCGGCTTCTATTCGGCCCGCGCGCTTGCCGAAGCTTGCCCTGAACAGGCGGAGATTGGCGCGCGCGCGGACCTGATGCTGGAACACATTGCAAGCCAAAAAGAGGAATGAGCAATGACTGATGTTTCAAGTGTGAGCAACATCGACCGTCCGCCACTCGACGTCGATGCGGGTACCACGGTCCGCCGCCGCCCTGTGCAGCGAGAGGAGCTGGTGGTCAGCAAGGAGAGCGCCGCTACCGGGCCGAAGCCATGGGCTGGGGTGCGCCTGGACAGGCCCGGCGAATACGACGGTGTTGCGCCGGGGGGCGAAAAGAAAGTGCTGGCCGTGGTCAACAACCTGGTCGAAGTTTTCGGCAAGCTGGTGCCCAGGGCGAGCGAGATGAAGGGGTTCATGTCGACCGAGGACTTCATCGCTGCGCTCGCCCCCAAGCTGGCGTCGCTCAAGGAGTTGCAGTCGAAGCTGCAGCTCGAGGATATCAACCGCCTGACCCTGGAAAACAAGGAGAAGATGAAAGAGAACGACGACAAGTTGCAGAAGTCGCTCGAGGCCGGGACCAAAGCGCAGAAGTCTGGCCTGGCGGCACGTATCTTCGGTTGGATTGGCGCGGCATTCGCCGTGGTGGTGGGTGCGATCATGGTCGCCACGGGCGTGGGGGCTGTCGCTGGTGCGCTGATGATCGCCGGCGGGGTGGTGGGCTTGGTTTCCTGCGCGCTGCAAGAGTGCGCCAAGGCCGGTCTGATCAGTAAGGAAGTCATGGCGGTACTGGGGCCGGTGATGACCGCTATGGAGGTGATCGTCGCCGTTGCCAGCGCAGTGGTGACCTTCGGCGGTGGCGCCGCGGGCATGCTGGCCAAGTTCGCCTCCAAGGTTGCGCCAAAGATCGCGCAGATGGCCGAGAAGGTGGGCAATGCCTTGAAGAGCCTCGCTCAGTTGGGCAGCCGGGCCGCATCGTCGTCGAGCGGCATCGCGCAAACCCTGAAGAATGCCCTGCCGGTCGCCGACTTGGCGGTCAATGGCGGTAACACCGTTACCCAGACTGTCAATGGCGCGCTCACTGCCGATTCCACCTTCAAGCGCGCCAACCTCGAGCAGTCGCGGATGGAGCTGCAGGCGCAGCAGGAGTTGCTGGAGCGCATGGGCGAGGTGCTGCAGCAGGTGCTCGAAGCCTTCCAGGCCATTTTCGCAACGCTGAGCAAGTTGATGGCCGCCCGCGGTCAGAGCCAACACAACCTGGCGCGTCTCCCGCAGACTGCTTGAGGACCGATCATGACTACATTGAATGTAAATGCCAGCATCCCGCAGATTGATGGCGTACGCCATAGCCCGGAAAATTCCAAGGCCACTGAGTCGGGGTCTGTACCGTATCAAGCGGCCGAGTGGAAGAAGGCTGTGAACAAGGGTGCGAATGGGGTTTCACTGGACCAGCCGAACGCGCCAGGCAACAAGGTTTCCCCTCAGACAGTCAGCAAGCTCGACCTCGATGTGCAACTGGTTCTGCTGCTGGCTGAACTCAGCAAGAAGATCAAGGAGTCCTACGAGAAGCAGAAGTCTACCGAGGCCAAGGCCGCGCTGGCCGCCAAGCAGTCGCAGGTTGACGAAACCCGCAACAGCGGCAACTGGCAGATCGCGACCGCCGTGATCTCAGGTGTCGCTGGCGTGGCTGGAACAGCATCGACAGGGTTCAATTTCGGCAAGGGGTTGAGCCAGGGAGGTCAGCAGAAGCTGTTGGACCGTGATCTGGCCGACATCCAGGAAAGGCTGGCGGCGCCTAAGGATCTCAATCCGGTACCGAAATCAGTCGAGGTCACTCCCCCGACGTCCAAGGCCGTCGCGCCTGAGCCGGATATCTCCAACGAGGAGTTCTTTGCTGGGTTTGACGAGTATCGCCTGAAGAGCGCGCAGCAGGCTGAGGGCAACGCCCTGCAAAATACCAGCACGGCATCGGTTGACCCGGATATTTCGGACAATGAGTTCTTTGCCGGGATGGATGAATATCGCCAAAAGAACGCGCAAGGGGTTGAGGATATCACCTCGCAAAATGCCAGGCAGGTTCCAGCTGGATCGGACATGCCGGACGACGAGTTCTTCGCCGGGGTGGACAAACATCGTTTGAAGGAAGTCCAGACGGCACTTGATCGACTGGTCGAAAGCGGCAAGAAGCGTGAAGGTGCCGTGGATCTGGTCAAGGCTTTCCTTGGAACAGTGGACAAGTTGTTGGGTTCATCTTTCCAGACCAAACAAACCTTCATCGGCGCCGACTCCAAAGAGTTCGACATCGAAGCCGGCGTCCACGATGGCAACAAGCAGAAATTCGTCGACCTGATCAAGGCCTCCGAGGATTTCATGAGGGAGCTCAGGCAACTGCTCAATGAGTTGACCACCCAGGCCAACCAGACCAAGCGAGCGATTGCCGTCGGCGCATAACGCACTCAACCCTTGTCCCGGCGGTGCCTTCAGGCGCCGCCGTCCAGGATAGCGGAACGACATCATGAAAGCCCTTTATCTAAACCTGGCGGCCCTCCTGTCGCTGGGTGGTTGCGTTGGCGTACCGATGGCAATCACCGATCTGCATGGCCGCGTCGACCTTCAGCCACCGTTGACACGAGCAGGCTATCTGAACCTGGAGCTCTATACACAGGTCGGTGGGCAGCAGCGATTGATCGGGCAGCAGCGTTATCAGACCAGCATGTTGCCGCTGTACTACGACTTCACCGTGGACAGCCGTGTGTTGGGGAGTGGCATCGGCTTGATCAAGGCGCAGTTGTCATGGCAGGAGGGAGGGGCCGTGCAGGCGCAGGTAATGAAAGTTGTGCGGCCAGGTCACCCTGGAAAACTGCTGCTGATACCGCGCGTGTGTTATCCGTACTGTACGAATGGCGCAATGGATTAACGATATTAGAATGCGCTGACTGGCTAAAAAATCACGACGAGCGTTTGAAGTTTGGGTTGTTTTACAACCATAGAGTAACGCGTCGACTGCGGGCAGGTGTAAGGGCTCCTGGTTGAATTTTTTTGTTGACTCTATTGGTCTGAAGGTAATCCCATGACACTGCCAAGTGTAAGTACCAGCGCTATTAACTCACGTGCTGTAGGTGCGATTGATTCGTGCACCCCTGTTGGAATGTCGACGGCTGTCGACCCCTTGAAAAAGCTGGAATGTTTTGGCTTTGGTGGCTACGCATCCACGGATCAGTTGATTCAAGCGCTGGCAGAGAAGTTCCCCAATGCCTTTGCTTGCCAAGCATTTCCTGTGCGCCCCGAGCAATTGGCCGATCGCCTGTTGAGCACAGTGCGGTTCGTCGACGACGGTTTTGCGGATGACCGCGCGGCTGCGGTGAAGCATCTGTTCGGAAACATCGCCACTTCGATCACCCAGGGTGAAATGGCATTGGCCGAGGGGGCGTTCAAGAAGTTGCTCGACCAGAATAATCAGGCCGATGACCAAGGCGTCCGGCCCTTGGACGCTATGTTGAACAGCCTGGGCCTGCCGTACCACGGGGCAACCAAGGACAATGGCAAGCAGATGGGGCACGCGTGCGAAATGGCCAGTGACGTGAGCGCCTTGTGCAAAGCACCTTACAAGTCCCTCGGGGAGGGCATCGCCTACCTGCACGATCACGGGCAAATCATCGAAGGACGGCCGGGTGTCGGTGTTGGTAACTTGCGCTATCCCGCAGCTAACGAAGTCGGCACCGCCGCACTGATGGCGGAGCTGGCCCATGGCCTGACGGATGATGAACGTGCCTGCATGCACAAAGTTGCCCTTGCGGTGAACGCCGCGGGTACTTACTTCAGCCTGATGAAGCTGGAAGACGGTGGTTTTTTCCTGGGTACGGTAGTGGAACGCATGGCCAAGGAAGGTACGTTGGCCAATCTGCTCGACAATGCCAAGGATCCAGAAGCGGCCAAGGCGCTCCTGGCATTGACGTGCTTCACCTCGGTGGCCGATACCGGCCGCCATGTGCTCAAGGGCGTGGCGCGGCCCTCGCATGAAGAAATCGAGCAGCGTGCCCCGCGCTTCCTCAAGTTGTTGGGTGAGTGCGCGCAAGCCCCTGACACATCCGCCAGCTTCAAGGCACAGTTCTTTGAAACTTCGGGCGAGGGCACTTGGGTGCTGAATCAGCGAGGTTGCGCCTTGGCCCAGAAAATGGCGAAGGCAATTGATGTGTTCGGCGAGTTTCCTGTCGACAGCATGGCGGTCAACGGGGGCAAGGGGAACCCTTTGTCCATCGAGTGCGCTCATGACTGGAACGAAGGGGACAGGGCCGCGGTACTCTCAGGGTTGGGCGGCAACGGCGCGTTTGGTGCCAAATCCGTCGAGGAGTTGATCCCTGGCACGTTGATCGCCAGCATCCCTGACTTGGCCAGCTTGCATGATGCGAGCCTGTTTGAGCCCGGCGAGGATTCGAAAACGTGTTATGCGCAAGCATTCAAAGCGATGGCAGGTTTTATCGGCAGGCATGTCGATTACCAGCAACCGCAAGCACTGCGTAACCTGATGCAGGAAATCCAGCGCGTCGGGGGTGCCTCAAGATAGCGGCTGCGTCATATTGCCACTCTGGCTTGAGGGCAAGCTGACGCTGATTTATCATCCGCGCCCTGTTACTGAACCCTCAATGGGTTGAGAGCACACTCTTCAAGCACACAACACCGCTGCTTCCTCGGGAGCAGCGGTGTTGTGCGTTCTCGCTATTTCGTGCCTGCCATAAATAATAACGACGATCGCCGATAGCTGCTGCGCGCAGGCCGGCGCTACAGTCCACTCGCGCTTTTTAACACTTCTATACGCTGCAAGGTGACGGGGCTCGCGCCATCGCACGTTTCAGCCTGGGCCGTACTTCATAGGGATTTAGATGCATTCCGTACTTATCGTTGATGACCACCCGTTCATTCGCAGCGCCGCGCGCATGCTCCTGCAGCAGGAACAGTTCGATATCGTCGGTGAAACCGACAACGGCGTCGATGCCTTGCAATTGGCCCGTCAACACCTGCCGGACTTGATCCTGTTGGATATCGCCATCCCCAAGATGGATGGACTGGAAGTGCTCAACCGCATTGCCGAACTGCAACTGCCTGCAAAAATTCTGGTGCTGACCTCGCGGCCAGTCGCCAGCTACGCCATGCGCTGCATGAAGGCCGGCGCTGCGGGTTACGTCTCGAAGGCCGAGGATCTCAACGAGCTGGTCAAGGCTATCCGCGCCATCATGTCCGGCTATACGTTCTTCCCCAACCTGGCCGCGAACTCGGTGCGACGCAGCGACATGGAAGCCTCGGAACAGGATTTGATCAGACGCCTCTCCGATCGGGAACTGAGCATCCTGCAGAAGTTGGCGACCGGTTTCAGCAACAATGAAATCGCTGAGGTGATGCACGTGAGCAACAAGACGGTCAGCACCTACAAGAAACGCATCATCGAAAAGCTCAATGTCAAGTCGCTCGTCTACTTGGCCGAGTTCGCCAAGCGCAATGATCTGGTGTGAACACCTTGCCCATGCGCTATCTCACGATTGCTTTGCTGTGCCTGTTCAACCTGTTTCATATCAGTGCCGTGGCCTCCGACGCCAGGCCCATGAAACTGTATGGCCGCTCGACCATCGACAATTATCAAGTGCAACTCGATGAGCAGGATCGACAATGGTTGGCCGGCCACGGCAGCTTACGCCTAGGGGTTTCGGGGCCCGACAACGAACCGTTCGAGGTGACGGCCAACGCTCAGGGGTTCGAGGGCATCACTGCCGACTACGCCGCATTGCTCGGGCAGTTGCTCGGAGTGCCAATCGCTGTGCAGCGTTACGAGTCGCGTGATGCGCTGGTCCATGCGCTGAAAAGTGGCGCCGTCGACTTGATGGGCACGGCCAACCGTTACGATGCGACCATTCCCGGCCTGCTGCTGACAAGCGCCTATGCCGAGGACGAGCCGGTGCTGGTGACCCGGCGCCAGGATGGCGAGGGCAAGGGCGGGCCGGGCAGGAAGCTGGCGATGTTCTACCACTACCTGCCCAAGGCGGAAGTGGCCCAGGGTTACCCTGATGCCGACGTGCAACTCTATCCTTCTTCGTTGAATGCATTGAGCGCAGTGGCGTTCGGCCAGGCAGACAGTTACCTGGGCAATGCCATCAGTGCCAACCATCTCATCAACAAGAACTACCTCAACAACCTCGAACTGAATACCTCGCCCTTCGAGCCTGGGGGGATTGCCTTTGCCGTCGAAGCGCACAATACCCGGCTGCTGGATATTGTCGATCAGGCCCTGGCGGTCATCCCCAATGCCGAACGCAACAATATCCTGCGCCGCTGGAATGCCGTCCGGGTCGATGTCCCGGGGCTGAACCGCCTGCACTTCAGTGCCAGCGAGCAACAATGGTTGGATAGCCATCCCCGGGTGAAAGTGGCCATCAACGGTGTATACCTGCCGCTGACCTACTTTGACGAAAAGGGCCGATTGTATGGCTATACGGCCGATGTGCTGGCGCAGGTGACCTTGCGCACGGGCTTGAAGTTCGATGTTTCGCCGGGGGGCAGTACTGAATCGCTGATGGCCTCGTTGAGCCGCGGCGACCTGGACATGGTCGCCACCGACTCGCCTGGCAGCTTGCCCGGCCAGGCGTTCGTCTTCAGCCAGCCGTACCTGAGCATGCCCTATGTGCTGGTGCGTTCCGAGTCGAACCTGGCGCTGAACTCGCTCGACGACATGAACGGCAAGATGCTCGCGTTGCCGCAGGGCAGCGCGCTGCTCGCATACGTCAGTGGCAATTACCCGTTGATACGGATCACCACCGTCGCCGACCCCAAGGAGGCCCTGGAGCTGGTCAGCCAGGGCAAGGTTGACGCTGCCTCGGTTTCGTTGTTCAGCGCACGCTATCTCATCACCCACAAACAGAACGACAAACTGTGCATCACCGGAACCGTGGGCACGGTGCCGGCGCAGCGCGCGTTCGCGGTGGCAAGGTCGGCGCCGGAGCTGGTGTCGATCCTCAACAAGGCGTTGCTGAGCATCACCCCGGAAGAAACCGCCGAGCTGACCAGTCGTTGGCGCAGCGCGGTGGTGCTCGACGATAGCTACTGGTCGCGGCATCGTGTGGTGCTTATCCAGGCCATGGTCGCTGCGGCATTGCTGCTGGCGTTCGCGCTGGGCTGGAACGCCTACCTGCGCCGCTTGATCAGCACGCGGAAAAAAGCCGAGGTCGCGTTGTTCGACCAGGTGGAGTTCATGCGCACGCTCATCGATGGTACGCCGCACCCCATTTACGTACGCGATTACAACGGCTGCATGGTGCTGTGCAATGCCGCTTACCTCGAGGTGTTCGGCGTGCGTCGCGAGCAGGTCATCGGCAAGACCGTGGTGGAGGGCAAGTTCTTCAACCCCGAGGACGCACGCTTTTATCACGACAGCTATATCGACGTCATGCGCAACGGCCAGCCACGGATTCAGGATGGCAGCCTGCGCCTGGCCAGTGGCGAGCAGCTGACGATCTATCACTGGACCCTGCCGTACCGTGGCAGCGAGGGCGAAGTCACCGGCATGATCGGTGGCTGGATCGATGTCAGCGAGCGTCACCACCTGCTGGAAAGCCTGCAGGAGGCCCGGGAATGCGCCGAGAACGCCAACCGCGCCAAGACCACGTTCCTCGCTACCATGAGCCATGAGATCCGCACCCCCATCAATGCCATCCTGGGCATGCTCGAGCTGGCCATGAAAAATGCCAACCAGGGCAGGATTGATCGCCTTGGCCTGGAAGTAGCCTCCGGCGCGGCGCAGGACCTGCTGGAGTTGATCGGCGATATCCTCGATATCGCCCGGATCGAGTCTGGCCACTTGAGCCTTTCGCCGGTACGCGCGAACCTGATCGAGCAGATCAACTCGGTGGCCAGGATCATGGATGGCATGGCCCGGCAGAAGCGTCTGTCGCTGGAGCTCGAACTGGACGAGGCGGCCGATTGCGATGTGCTGATCGACCCGTTGCGCTTCAAGCAGATCTTCACCAACTTGCTGAGCAACGCCATCAAGTTCACCACTTACGGTGAAGTAAAGGTGATCCTGCACGTGTCCCCCTGTGCCGAAGGGGAAGCGCTGGAGATCTGCCTGCGCGTCGAGGACACCGGCGCCGGTATCAGTGTCGAGGATCAGCAGCGTCTGTTCACACCGTTCACCCAGGCCAGCAACAACAGCCATTCGGCGCGCACCGGCACAGGCCTTGGCCTGAGCATCTGCCGGACCCTTGCCGAGATGATGCATGGCCAGCTCTACCTCTCCAGCGAACTGGGCCGGGGCACTCAGGTGCAGGTGGTGTTGCGTGTGCCGCTGCTTGACGCCAGTGGCAGGTCATCGACCCCGGAGCCGGAGCTGGTGCCCCATGGGCATGTCCTCAATGTGCTGGTGGTCGATGACTACTCCGCCAACCGACTGCTGCTTTCCCAGCAGTTGTCGTACCTGGGGCACCGGGTACGCGACGCCGTGGACGGCGCTCAAGGGCTGCGCGATTGGTACAACGACACCTATGACGTGGTGATCACCGATTGCAACATGCCTTCCGTCAGTGGCTATGAACTGGCCCGTGCCATACGTGCCCATGAAGCCGCGAGCGGGCGTAGCCCTTGCCTGATCATCGGTTGCACGGCGAATGCGCAGCCGGAGGTGAAAGTGCTGTGCCGTGAAGCCGGGATGGATGATTGCCTGTTCAAGCCTGTGGCATTGGGGGACTTGAGTGCCTGCCTGGCCGGTGTCGCGCCTGAATTGGTGGGCAATGAACCCGACGCAGCCTTATCGAACGGTGGCGAGATCGACTTTCGCAACTTGCTTAAATTGACGCTTGGTCAGCCTCAGGCAGCCATTCGGTTGCTTGACGACCTCGAGGAAAACACCTGCGCCGACATGAAGCTGCTGCTCAAGCAGCTGCTCGAACGTGACGCCGAGGCACTGTCGCAGCTGGCACACAAGGTCAAGGGCAGCGCAAGGATCATTGGGGCCAAGGGACTGACCGCCGCGTGTGAGGGCCTTGAAGAGGCTTGCTCTACAGTGAACGACGATGACCGCTTGCTGGCAGCAGGGGATGCATTGCAGCAGGCCATGGAGCGTGTCCTGGAAGACATGGACGGTGCTCGCGGGCATCTTGCCTCTCAGGCGTCGAGTTGACCGGCTCCCTGGCTGCGGTCGCTCAGGTCAATGGTGCGCGGCACGAGCCAGCACATCCTGCAACGTGCTACAGGCGCTGAAGAACAAAGGCGCCTGGGCGCGAAAACGCTCCGGGTAGGTATCGGCCCGGGGCAGGGCACTGACCAGAATCGGTGTTCCACGATCGGCGTCATAATACAACCAGCTGGCGGAAGGATCACGCCAGGCGCAGTTGACCCGTAGCAGCGTTTCGGCGACAGGGACGCCCACCGGACAGGCCAGCTTGCACCAGAGGGTGATCAGTTGGTGATCAGCTTCGATATGGATTTCCAGTTCTGGGCCGCTGGCCTCGCGATAATGCAGCACGGCTGGCAAGCTCGGGGTGGTGAGCCCGGTGATTTCGGCGAGGCAGTGGATGATTTCGTTGTCGAGCATGTTCGAGCCTTTGGGGTTATCCGCGCAGCACGCGCCGGTTTTGCGGGTGAATGGTTCGCAGTTCGGGCGATGAGTGGTGGTCCGACTGCCCGAGCAAGAAGGCACGGGCAGCTTGTACGGCGGCACAAAGCCTTTCGAGGTTTTGCACAATGACCTGATGGCAGTCCTGCGCGGTCAGGCGCGTCAGGCTGGAAAGCAAGAGCGAGCCGCTTGGCGAAAGGCAAAAGAACATCTGTGCGCGCAGTAACGCCCTTGTGCCATTGAGCTTCGCAGCCCGCTCGAGGATCGCGGCCTCATCTGCGGGCGAGACGGCAGGAAGAAGGGGAATGTCGAGCCTGAGCGTCCCGCTGCGACATAACGTGATGATCGGCGCCTGTCCGCCAGCCATGACCACGGTGGGGGTATCTGCTTCGAACAATGTGCCAAACGTTTCTGTGCAGTGACCTAGCAGCGATTGGAGATCCAGGCTGTCGTGCATGTGCGGCGTGCTCTTCATTAGCTAAGGTCCATCCTTTTCAAGGTCTTTGGGTGCCGGGGAGCATGAACGCATCAGGGTTTGTACGAAAAGTAGCCGAGCGGCGATCAGGCAAGGCGAAAACAGGCGAGGAACGGTCGGAGTCGCGCTCGACTTTACGGGTTGTAAATGAGCATTCCGACCGGGCTGGCGCACCAGCCTGTTTTCAACTCAGCATGGTCGTCGCGCAGGCACTTTTCGTACAAAGCCTAGGGCCACCAGATGCCCGCCGCGACCCTTGTGGCGCCGATGAGGCCAGGCGCCGCCTGTGCGGCGCGTCGCGGATGAATCCGCTCCTACATTCGTTGCAACGTGGGCAATGCTAACGTTGAACACCCTGAAAGGCCTGAGTTTAAGGGCGGAATGTTCATGTATCGCTAGCGACATGTTCAACCACAGCTTGGGGCAATCGGGAAGGACGCCCTAGAAGGTAATTGGTTTGTTCAAGTAGGGTCTCGGGAGGGGGGTGGTTGAACGGTCCGTAGGTATCGAGGTGGTAGAGAAGGGGTTGTACAACCTTATCACGTGCTTCTTTGGTTAATGCAGGGCCTTGCGGCTTGTCCAGCAGGTTATTCAATGTACTGTAAGCCTTCCTGAGGTCGCCGAATTTGGGATGTGCGGTTTCGGTGTCGCTCAGGATATTCAAATGGGTTTTGATGTGGGTTTTTATGTCGAGCTTATGGGTTGACATATAATCCGTCCCTTGCTGTAGCAGGTACTGAATCAAATGGCTCAAGGCATTGGTTGCCAAGGTGAGCAGCCTGATTTCGATACCTGTGGTAGCCGCTTTCAATGCGTCGCCAGTACATTGCTTCGTATCTAGGCAGGCGTCATTTATCTCCTTGGTGGTGGAGCCGCCGCTGAAGAGCCTGCTATCTTTCAGTTGTTCCAGAGATTGGGGTGTGGTTATTGGTGTGTTGAAGAGTCTTTCGCAATGTTTGATTGTGAGTTTTAGTGCGGCCGCTCGCCATGCGTTTATTTTATTGATCTGGTTTACTTCTCTGGCATTGTCTGCGACGGGACTGTCCGTGCAAGACGTTGCTCCGTCGCTGCTGATATTTATAAAATCACCATCATCATCGGCGCTCAGTCTTTCGTTTCTTTTTATCTCTTGGTTTGAAAGCTTGTCAGCCCACATGTTGCGATCGCCGCTGGCGATGGCGTTAATGGCTTCGTTAATGTCATCCCAGAACGCCTTGTGTGTATTATGTTGTGCGTAAATTTCTCTCAAGCTGAGAGTCGCTGTATTTTGCGGGCCCAACTCGCCGTCGAGGTAGGGTGAAGGAGATTCAGGCGTACGTGCGTTTTGCGGCACCTCCTCTTGGAAAATCCCTTGAACCGTTGCCTTCATCTCCAGGAAGGCACGCTCCCATTCCGTGGTCGCAATGTTCAGCGCAATCTCAGTCTGCGCCCGGTTCAGCTGCCTCACGGTGGATTTTAGTGCATGGTTAATCTGGCCTGCGGGGGTATTGCCGTCCAGTGGCGCTGGCTTTGCATCCGGTGATGGCTGCTGCTGGATGCGCTCAGGGTGCTCCTGATATTCCTTCCATTCTTTGGCGTATAGGTTGCCAAGCCCGATCCATGAGAGTTCGGTCGAATGGAGCACCGAGTCGATGTAATTGCTGAGGGCGGAGGCGGAGCGCATGATCTCGGTATCGTTCTTTAAATTATAGATATGCTCAAGTTCACGCGTAATGATGTCGACGATGTAAAGCGATCGCTTGGGAATTTCGTTCGTCAACGCATGGCCTTCGAAGTTTTCCAGGCATTGTTTCAACGGCGCAAACGCGGGTTTGAGCACCTTCTCAGCAATGGGCTGCGAGCTGGTGCCAGACATGGCGGTATCCGCTGTGGCGGTGCGAGGTAGCAAGCGTTGATGGATGTTTTGAAGGAGTTCCGCTCGTGTCGTACCGACACGGTAGTGCACCCAAGGGGTCGGCCTAAACCGGTTCTTCCATGTGTAATTGGTTGCTCTGTCCACGGCCAGTAGTTCGAACATGTCGGACTCGGCGGCAATCGCCTGGTGGTCGCGGCTCTCCTTCGATACCATCAGCTTGCTAAAGTTCTCATTGTCGAGTGTGAGTGCGCGCAGCGCATGCAAGTTGGAATTTGTTATATGGCTTTTGCCACCGCCGTAGCTAACGGGATTGGTCACGATGCTATATTCCTGTGTCGCTAAGTTGTGTTGTGGTTTGGTGGGTCTTGAGCCTCTCTAAGGCTGCGATCGCATCGCGAAAACGCTGCCGGACATCAACCATCGCCGTCTCCCACAAGGGATTTGGGAGACATGGTAGGTAGGGCCCGTGAGCGTCTGGGCTACATCGACCCGCTCTCGGGTATTCGCAATGAGTACCCATTCATCAAATATTGCCTTGGCTGGGGTCTTCATTGGCGTAGTACAAACGCGGGTCATATGATTCGTGCTGTAAGAGGACTGGAACGTCGCGGCAGTTGCTGAGCCGCGGATGAAAAATGCAATGACTGACGTTCGGGTTGGGCAGTCTGTCTTCCGAGCCGAGGTTGTTACCTTCATCTCGTCTCCCTATGGCTCTGAGCGGCATCGGTAATGCCTGGAGTCTTCGCGTTTGCTCGAGTGAGCGCTGTTGATTGATGACGTGATTTTTTATGTCTTGCGAAGTCGTCTGTGTTTCTTGGGCATTGTCGGATTGTGAATGACCTTGTGTTTAGGTTGGTCTCTTGTCGTATTTTCCTACACCAATTAGAGATTTATGCATCGCGAAACAAGGATTTTTCGGTCGTTAGATTCCGATAGGTCGTAATAATCTGCTCGCCATAGGAGGGTTGCGAGCCAGTCGTTTTCCCTCGATATAGCCCACGTAAATCACGGTATGGACGCATGCAGCGTATGTGATGAGCGCGCATGGAAGTGCTTAGCATTGAGGACCAGTCATGAAGTGGTTGAACGCTACTACGCGAGAGAACGAATCCCTGGAGGTGCATCAAATTATGGTGCGTGGCTCGGGCTTCATGACTGGTGGCGAAGAGCGCATCTATGTCGTGGTGGAGGGTGATTTGCTGGTGCGCGAGTCGGGCGTCGAGCAGCGCCTCGAGCCCGGTGAATTGCTGTTCATTCGTCGTGGCACGTATGTCAATAGCCTCAGTGCCGGCGCCAACCTGTTATGGGTGCCATTGACGCCGCGTTTTCTCCAGCACTTCACCCTTCGCTACGGGGCATTGCTCAGCGAAATCGAACGCTTCACCGGTGTCACGGGGGAGGTCATGGTCTTTCCTGGCAACAGCCTGACTGCCGATTGCGTGCGTGGCCTGAAATGGCTGATGGAGTTCGAGCATCCGCCCACGCTGGCGCTGTTGCGGGTCGAGGAATTGGTGATGGTGCTGCTGTCGAGTGCGCAGGGGCCGCAGTTGATGGCGATGCTGCGCCAGCAGGCCAACGATCAAGTGCTGCGGCTGCAGGCGTTCATGGAGGCGCACTTTCTCGAGGAGTGGCGGCTGGAGGAGCTGGTCCGGGTTTTCGGCATGAGCCTGACCGCCTTCAAGGACCTGTTCCACAGCGTCTATGGCGCTTCACCACGGGCCTGGATCAGCGAGCGGCGCCTCATGCACGCCCATCAGTTGTTGCTCAACAGTGAGCGCAGCATCGTCGATATCGCCATCGACAGCGGGTTCTCCAGCCAATCCTATTTCAGCCAGTCCTATCGACGTCATTTTGGCTGCACCCCCAGTCATGCCAGGTCGGCCATCGAAGGCTGACCACGCAACGCTGATCGCAAAACGGTCCTTTAGCGCCGTGCAATCGGCCGGCCAGAACATAGGTGTTAAAAACATATGAAGCAGTTACTTCTCCGCCTGGCTCAGCGTCTGGCGATCGAGCCACCGTCTGCCGACAGTCATGGTTGTTATCACATCTTCCTCGAGGGCCATGACCTGGTCCTCGAGCCGACAGGCACGCAGTTTACCGTGCGCAGCGTCCTGCCTTGTGCTCTCGACCTTCAGGGGCAGGAGGGCCTGGCAGCCGCACAACGCGCGCTGGAAATGGTGACCGGCTGGGCGCGTCGTGTGCCCCAGGCGGTGGTGGTCGACCCGCAAGGGCAGTGGGTCGTCGAGGCGCGGGTCGAGCTGGCGGGGCTGCAATACCCACGGTTCGAGCGGCTGCTATATGCGCAGGTAGAGGCTCTCGAGGCGTTGCGGCCGTTGTTCGATATGAGCCCGCGCAGACGTCATGGGGGGGCAATGGTATGTCGGCCATGAAGTTCGCCAGCGTGGCGCTGGCCGCGTGGTGGATGGGGTGTGGCGCGGTGCAGGCGCGTCCACTGGATTGGCCCGAGGAGCCCTATAGCTATGTGGCCCATGGCGAAAGCCTGCGCGATGTGCTGATCAATTTCGCGGCCAACTACCACAGCTCGGTGGTGGTCAGCGACAAGGTCGACGACCAGGTCAATTCGTCGTTCGACCTGCAAGACCCACAAGCGTTCCTGAAACTGGTCGGCGCGCTGTACAACCTGGTCTGGTACTACGACGGCGCTGTGCTGTACGTGTTCAAATCCACCGAGATGCAGACGCGCCTCGTGCAGTTGGGCCAGGTCAAGGAGGCACAGTTGCGCCAGGCCCTGCAAGCCGGCGACAACTGGGAGCCGAGTTTCCCCTGGCGCCCAGGCCCAGGCGGCCAGTTGGTGTACGTTTCGGCGCCGCCACGTTACCTGGACATGGTCAGCCAGACCCTGCAGGCGTTGCAGCAGCAGAACACCTTGCAGGTCGAGGGGGCGACGGACCTGAATGTCGAGATCTTCCCGCTCAAGTACGCCGTCGCCGAGGACCGGCAGATCCGCTACCGCGACGACACGATCCAGGCGCCGGGGGTGGCGACCATCCTGTCCCGGGTGTTGAGCGACGCCAATGTGGTCGCGGTGAACGGGCAGCAGGCGGCAGCCAGCGGCGTGGCCGCGCCCCGCTCTGCCGTGGTCCAGGCCGACCCGTCGATGAACGCGATCATCGTGCGTGACAGCCCCGGGCGCATGCCGATGTATCGCCGGCTGATCGCCGCGCTCGACCGGCCATCCGCGCGTATCGAGGTGGGCCTGTCGATTGTCGACATCAATGCGGAGAACCTCTCCGAACTGGGAGTGGACTGGCAGGTGGGCATCGGGCTTGGCAAGAACCGCCTGATGCAGATCACCACCACCGGCGGTACGCCGGACAAGGGCAGCGCCGTCGGTAGCCTGGTCGATGGTCGCGGGCTCAATTTCCTGATGGCCAAGATCACCTTGTTGCAGAGCCAGGGCCTGGCGCAGATTGGCTCGCGCCCGACGCTGCTGACGCAGGAGAACACCGCGGCAGTCATCGATCACAGCGAAGAATACTACGTGAAGGTGTCCGGTGAGCGTGTGGCCGACCTGAAGAAGATCGCCTACGGCACGATGCTGAAAATGACGCCACGGGTGATCAAAGTGGGCGATCGACCTGAGATCAGCCTCAGCCTGCACATCGAGGACGGCAACCAGAAGCCCAACAGCAGCGGGCCGGACGGTATTCCGACGATCAGCCGCACAGTGATCGACACCGTGGCTCGGGTCGGCCTGGGGCAGAGTCTGCTGATCGGTGGCATCCATCGTGACGAAATGAACGAGAGCGTGCGCAAGGTGCCGTTGCTGGGCGACATCCCTTACCTGGGGGCATTGTTCCGTTTCAAGTTCAACTCTTCGCGGCGCGCGGTGCGGTTGTTCCTGATCGAGCCGCGGTTGATCGACAACAACCTGCCACAGGATGTCGCGTTGGGTGCGCAAGGCAATCTGCAGGGGCTGCTTGCCGTGGATGAACTATCGAACAAGAGCCTGTCGCTGCAGAAACTGCTCAACAGCGCTCAATGCCAGGCTTTGGCCCCCGCCCGTGAGGCGCAGCGGATGCTCGGCCTGGCAGGCAAGGACTCCACCCTGAGTGCCTGTGGCACCAGCAGCGGCGGCAGTGGCTGGCGGGTGACGGAGGGGCCTTGCGTGGAAGGCAAGGCGCAATGTGTACGTGCGGCGAAGAAGCACTGACATGGCCTGGAAAATTCGCTTTTGCAATGGTTTGAACCAAGGCGTGGAGGTGACCCTGGCACCAGGGCGGCTGGTGATCGGTTGCGATCCGGCCGTGGCCGATCTGGTGCTGGTGGACCTCGGAATCGTCGGCGAACACGTGGTGCTGGAGGTCAGCGAGGAGCAAGTCCGGTTGCTGGAGTGGGCGCAGGACCAACCGCCCACCCAGGACGGCGAAGCCGTGGCGGCAGGGGAACCCTTGCGTGCGTTTGCGCAGCAGGCCTGTGGCGCCTTGCGCTGGATGTTCTGTGCGCAATCCGAGCAGTTCGATCCAGGCTTGCAGACCCAGGTCGCCGTGGTCTCGCTGGCGGCCAAGACAGACCGGCCTGGTTGGGTGCGGTGGGCTGTGGGGCTCGGTTGTGTCGGCCTGTTTACGCTAGCGATGCTGCTGGCGCCGTGGCTCAACGTGTCGCCGGCGGTGCAGCTACCCGAGCCTGTCCAAGGCATACGCGACTATCTGCAGCAGCAAGGTCTGGTGAATGTGGCGCTGGCCAAGTCCCAGCCCGGGGGGGAGGTGGTGCTGACCGGCTACCTGCCGACGACCCGCCAGCTTTCCGAGTTGCAACAGTTTCTGGAGGGCGGCGGTGTGCCGTTTCGCCTGGACGTGCGTGCTCAGGAGGATATTCGCCGGGACGTCGACTCGATTCTGCCAAGGCTCGGCTACAAAGGCGTGAGTGTCGACACCGACCGGGTGGGGTGGGTGCGGCTGTCGGGTGCCGACATCGCTGACCCTGCCCGCTGGCAACAGATCGTGCAGACGCTTAAGAGCGATGTGCAGGGGTTGCAGGGGGTCGAAGACCCGCCCACGCCGGAGGCTGATCCTTTGAGGCGACTGCAACAGTTGCTGGGTGACGCCGGCCTGGCCGACCAGCTGAACGCTGTACGCAAGGGCGATCGGTTCGAGCTCGACGGGGCCTTGGGTGAGCGTGAGCAGGATGTGTTCAAGCAGGTTGCCGTGCAATTCGCGGCGGAGTTTCCCGCGCTGCCCGCCCTGCAGTTGAAGAGCACGTCGGCGGCCAGGAAAAAACCGACCGTGCAATTTCCCATCAGGGCGGTCTCGATTGGTCGGGTGCCGTACGTGATCCTCACCGACAACCGGCGCTACCCCATCGAAGGCGTTACCCCGACGGGCGTGCGGGTAGTCGATATCCAGAACGACCGGGTCGTGGTGAGCAAGCAAGGGCAGCAATTCATTATCAACCTCAAAGGTGACGCAGGCAGTGATCAATGAACTCCAGGAGCAATGGGCCAATGGCTGCGACCAGCAGGCCTTGGCCAAACAGGTGGAGCAACTCGAGCGCGAGTGTCAGTTGCGCCTGCGCCGGCAGGCAACGCCGCTGCAGTACCGCAACCTGACGTTGCGCGCACAGGCCCTGAATGCGGCCATCACGATTCTTGAAACGATTAAGGTGAAATGACATGGCAGGCGATATCAACTTCTTCGACGGCAACGCCAAGACGCTGGACGACGTAGCCAAACAGCTGGTCGACCAGGCGAAAAAAGCTAACGACGACGTGCAGAAGGCCATCGAGAACCTCAAGGGGGGCGCCGACGACCCTGCGTTGCTGGCCGACATGCAGCACAAGATCAACAAATGGTCGGTGATCTACAGCATCAACTCGACGGTCACCCGTTCGATGAAAGACATCATGCAAAGCATTCTGCAGAAGATCTGACATGGACATTTCGCTGAACAATCAACTGGCGCAACTGGCCCTGATCGGCATCGAGCACCATCACCATGCCGAGGCACGAGCGATCGCCGACTGGCTCGACTGCGAGGGGCAGGGCGAAGCGGCCAGCCTGATTCACCTGTGCAGCCTCATGGGCAGCGGCAAGTGCGACGAGGCCTTGGCATTGGGAAGCGCGGCCGGCTGGCCGTCGCTTTCACCCTGGCTGGCGTTGTGCGAGCTGCGCCTGGGGCTGGGCGCGGCCTTGGAGAGGCGCTTGCTGGCAATGTCGCGCGGCACCGATCCGGCCATGCAACGTTTCGCCGAAGGTATTCGGCAGGCGGTGTACGCGTGAGCCGCGTGGGGGCCGTGTCGGGGCTGTCGTCATCCCCGGGTTTGAGCCATGTGGCAGGTGTGGATAACGCCGATCGACAACGCTTCGAGCAGGCCTTGCGTATCGAGCCGGCAAAGTCGGGCGGCGACGACTCGGCCGCAAGCGTTGCGCACTTGCTGCTGGAGCGCTTCGGTACGCCGCGCAACGGACTGGAGCAGGATCGCCAGTCCATGCAGGACTACCTACGGCAACTCATCCCGTTGAGCAAGCGTCGGGAAGCTGTGTTGTACGACGTGCTGGGCGCGCTCGGCAAAACAGGGAGCAGGGGTTACCTGAACGACCTGATCGGTGCCGAACTGAAGCATCTGGTTCCTCGCAACGCGCTAATGATCGACATCAAAACGAGTTCCCCCACTCTGGATTTGGAGCAATGACCATGAACATCGACGCGATTGAGAAAGCCGCCAGCAAGACGCTCGACGCTGCCGAGCCCAAGGCGCCGGACCAGCAATTGGTTGGTCAGTTCGAGCAGGCCCTGGCCGGCAACGGCGCGGGCGGACCCGTGGACGTGCTGCATTCGGTCAGCGCGGTGGCTTCGCGGATTTCCGAGTCCAAGCAGCAACTGCTGGCGAAGCTGTCGGGGCCGGACGAGGCCAGCCCCGCCGAACTGATGCAACTGCAGTACTCGCTGACGCAGATTAACTTGCAGCAGGAGCTGATTGCCAAGACGGTTGGGCGTTTGACCCAGAACGTCGAAACACTGATGAAAACCCAGTGAGGTCGACCGTGAGAAAAACGCGTTGGTGTGCACTGTTGCTGCTCACGGCAGTGCTGTGCGGTTGCAAGGTGGAGTTGTACCAGGGGCTCAGCGAGCAGGAGGCCAACGAGATGCTGGCGTTGCTGAGCGCGGAAGGCATTTCGACGGCCAAGGCCGCCGACAAGGATGGCAAGGTCAAGATCCTGGTGGAAGAGCAGGCCATCGGCCAGGCGATCGATGCCCTGAAGCGCAAGGGTTATCCGCGCGAGCGGTTCTCGACGTTACAGGACATCTTCCCCAAGGACAGTCTGATCTCCTCGCCACTGGAGGAGCGGGCGCGCTTGACTTACGCCAAGGCGCAGGAACTGTCGCAGACTTTGTCGAAAATTGACGGGGTGCTGGTCGCGCGCGTCCATGTGGTGCTGCCGCAGGAGCGCGACAACTTAAACGGCAAGGTCACGCCAGCCTCGGCGGCGGTGTTCATCAAACACGCGGCGGACGCGCACCTGGAGCGTTATGTGCCGCAGATGAAGCAATTGGTGAGCAATGGCATCGAAGGCTTGGACTACGACCGCATCAGTGTGGCGTTGGTGCCTGCCGCGGAGCTGCGGCAAGCAGGGACGCCAACCCGTTATGAATCGCTGCTGTCCATCAAGGTCGCGCCTGATTCGTACCTGCGGCTGCTGGCCATGTTCGGCGCGTTGCTGGTGCTGTTGGCGGCGAGCAATCTCGGACAGTTCTGGTACCACCGACGGGGGCGCTGATGGAGGAGCCATTGACCGCCTACCAGCTACGTTACTGCCCGGCCCGTTACATTTATCCGGGGTGGATGCCGAGCCCTTTGCAGGTCTTGGCGCATGCATTGCCGGACTGGCGGTGCGAAGGCAGGGTCAATGCCTGGTTGCTGAGTGAAATGGGACTGCCCTTGGACTACACAATGCCGCAAAGGCTAGGGGGGGTGGCCTTGTTTCCGGCGCAGCAACTGCGGAGCACACTCGGCATGCTAGGCGCCATGTTGCATGCCCGGGCCATTCGTCAATTGGTCGACGTAGGTTCGTTACGGCGCGTGCATGCAGCCATCGGTGCGCAGGGGCACCGCTATTGCCTGGAGCATCACGCGTTGCTCATCGGAACCTGGCCGGAAGATTGGCAGTGCGCGCTGCCTGCCGGCGACCTTGATGAGTATTTGCCTGCCTGTGGCCTGGACTTCTGGTTGCAGGCGATTGGCGAAGTAGACCAGGGCTTTGCCAGGCGTTTGCAGTTACGCCACGCGCAAGTGCCTGTGGCGGCCCCCTTCGAGGTGGCTGCCGAGCAACGTCCACTGGCACAGATCCTGTGCCTCAAGATCGCCAGACACACGAGTCCGACATGTTTGCATTTACTCGATTGATTCCTGGGCAGATCAACCTCCAGCCCGGCCAGGTGCTGCTGCGCAGCCAGGACTACCAGCAGCGAATTGCTGTCGACGAGCTGCTGGTGCAGGCTCAAGAGCAAACGCAAGCACTCGCTATCGAGGCACGCGAGGCTTACGAGCAACAATCGCGGCTGGGATGGCAGGTCGGTATGGAAGAGGCCAGCGCGGAGCGGGCCGAACTGATTCACCAGACCTTGTTGCAATGCCAATCGTTCTGCCGGCAGTTCGAAGAGCGCGTGGCGCAGGTGGTGTTGCAGTCTGTGCGCAAGCTGATCGCCGACTACCCGATGGGCGAAAGAATCGCCAAGGCGACACAGGATGGCCTTGCCTTGCTGGGGGAAGGCGCCAGGGTGGCCTTGCATGTCCATCCTCAAGAGGTGGCCGCCGTGCGTGATGGCCTGGAGCGGCTGGAGGGCGGCACGGGCCACATCGATGTGGTGGCCAACCCACTGGCCCAGCTTGGTGACTGTGTGCTTGAAAGCGAAATCGGTAGCGTCGATGTCAGCATCGAAACACAGCTAAAGGCGTTGCAAGCCGCGCTCACGAAAGAGGTGTGTAGCACTAGTGTCCTGTCTCGGAAATAAGCTGTTCACTTTTGGTGGGGTCTTGGGTGCCCGGCCGGCGTTGGCGCTCCCCATAGCCCTGCTATGACTCGTCGCGGCGCCTTGGCCGAACACCCAGGCTACTCGCCAAAAGAGAACGTATTTCCCAGGACGCTAGCTGTAAACAACATGACTATCCGTAGGACCTGTATGAAATGTGTCTGCGCGAAGACCTGACAAGGTGAAAGAGGGGGGGCGGAGTGTGCTGGATTACAAGAGCGTTTCGAGCCTCGTTTCAACGCAATAGGGGCGCGTGCAGACGCAGTTCATGCAGCCCCTAAAAAAACGCGTCTGTCATCGATAGATTGTCACTGTGCGTCGCAGTTAAATGAAATGTGTGTGCCAGGGTGATGCAGATGGAAGAACAACACGCCGATACGCTCGTTGTGCTGGCCGAAGCTCGGCAGGCTGTTGAGGAAAACGATTACAAGCATCAACTCCTCCAGGAGTTGCTGGGGCAGTTCAGGCAGGCTACGGCGCCTGATGCTCCACTGTGCGTGGTCGATGCGATGGCATCGCCCCTGGCCAGCGCGCGAGCGTTGATGGCGGAGCGCAGGCCCGCTGGTTTGTCAGGTCAACACGCTGGCGAAAGTATTCACCAGCGTCGCCCTCTGCGGGTGCGTGGGCTGGTCATTTGAAAGCGATCGGTTTCAGGAGGTGGGAATGAGGAGAATATTGGCCATTACCGCTTTTGCGGTCATGCAAGGTTGTTGTGTCATGAACGCCGAGTCTGCGCCGGAGTCACCGGTGGTGGATGCGTACACGGCAGCCAGGTTGAATGGGATATTCAACCGTTCACGGGCCGTTCGGGCGACGGGTGAACCGGTGGTTTCAGCGGGTGTCGTGTCTGCCGCTCTGCTCGGCACTTCCTACCAGGCAGGCACGCTGGTCGGTTCGGCGACCACCCCGGAACAGTTGGTGGTAGACCTGCGTGCTCTGGATTGTTTCACTTCTCTCGACAATGTGGAGGCCCTGCGCCGGGCTGACAATTATCCCGATTATGTGCGGGAACTGGTGAAGACCCGCTATGACGAAGGCAAGGTCGATTTCGCGCATCGGCATCACTTCTTCAGCGATTGGGCGCACGGGCAGGCGGCGCGCACGCGCGATGTTACCCAAGAGATGGGCACTGTTACGCGGCTTTCGGTCAAGCAGCTCAATGCCAAGGCAGACGGGACATTGTTCATTCAAGGACTGCCCACGGTAAGCCGGGCGATTAGTTATCTTCCTGGCACTGCGATCACGCAGGAAACATTGAGTCGTCTGCAAGAGGGCGATTACATCGGCGTGTATACAGCGTTGCCCGGCCTGGATGTCTCGCATGTCGGGGTGTTTCTGCGCACGGCGCAGGGGCCTGTATTTCGGAATGCGTCCTCGCGTCACGGCAACATGAAAGTGGTGGACTACCCCTTCAATGAATTTTTACAACAGGTGCCCGGCATCGTGGTACTGCGGCCGATCTGAAGTGTTATGAGATGGCCAGATTTCGCGGGCGGCGCTCGACCTCATGGGCGCTGCAACGCTAACGTCGAATAACCCATCTCCGCTTTATCGAATTTGCCGCGCTTGGTTGGGGTGCCGCTTTTGGAGCTTGGTTGATCCCGCCTGGGTTCTGGCTGAGGCTTGACTTCTAGGGAGCACCAAGGGAGATAAGGTTAGTTTAGCGTCGTATCTTTTACATTTTGGCCGCGCGGCAGGGCTTAAATACGGCTGGAGCAGCATTACGGGGGAAATGATAATTATCCAGAAGTTAGTGAAACTTCTGGCTCGCGCTCGAGCGACCTAAAAAATGTGCCCCCTGATGATGGTGCCAGACCGCGCGGCACGCTTGAATAACGTGTGCTCCGCCAGACGAGGCTCATTCAGTCAAAAACACGCTTTGTTTGCGCCACAGGTTATGCGATGTTGACACGTTAGGGACGCGGTAGCTGAGCGCAGGTGCAAGTGGGTACTGTGATTATGTGAGGTATGTGCATGAAGTCCGTATTTTATTCCGAGGTGTTGCGGCTGCACGAGCATGTCGGCTTGAGCTATGAGGGGAGTGCCCGCGACCTGGACTTCGCTATCAGTGTGGATGGAAAGTTCAGTGTCAGGCTGACAGAGTGCCCCACGGATTATCTGGTGATGAGTTCGGTGTTGAGTGAAGTGCGGGCAGACTTGGCGTTGAGTTTGATGAGGCTCAATCTTGTCGATGAGGTGGCCAGCCAGTACGTGTTCGCTGTCACCTCGGCGGGCGAGAGATTAGTGATCTGGAGAAGAATGAGCGAAGAGGACTTGAAACATCATTCGTTGCGGGATGTTTTCGATGAATTTGCCGACAAGTGTGATGCCGTGCTGGTTGGGTTGAATGCGCCTTGTTGTTAATTACTCGGGGTAGAGAACTCTGTGAACAGGTAAGAAAGCGATCGAGGTAACGGTCGATCGGTGCTGCACAATTGCGCTTAGATGCGGATGATTATTCGGAGGTTGCACAATGCTCGATAAAATTCACAGTGAAGTTATCGCTTCGCTTTTCTACAATGTTGGCGACCCTAAACCGGCTACAGGCGTTCGTGAGTACCTGGCTGAAGAAACAAGATGGGGGCGTCAACCTTTTACGAATGCGGTCCATTGGGTCAATAATAATTTGGCCAGCTGGGGCAAGGAAGGGCTGTCTGACAAGAAGGCGCGCGACTACACCAATGATGCCAGGCTGGTTGAACTAGGGGAACTTTCTAATACCTCTGCTTTTCTACGCTCGTCAGTGGGCTGGGTTAGAGAAGGCAATATTTTTGCCGCTGCCATGAATGCGACTGGGGCGCTCGCGGCTGGCGCGGTGGACCATCAGAGATATTTATTTGAACATGCCCGGCGATGACCGTCCCAAGTCGCCGATTTCAGTGCGCTAAAGACGTTTAATGCAGCTCCAGCGGCTGAAGTGTCTCGAAACGAAGCGTCGGTATAGCGCGAAAGCCTGTTGAACAGTCGGATCATCCACTGTGATGAAACCCGTGTGCAGTTGTTGAAAGAGCCTGGTCGTGAGCCCAGCAGCCAATCCTGGATGTGGGTACAAACCGGCGGCCCACCTGATCGCCCGGTGATCCTTTTCGACTACGCCACCAGCCGGGCGCAGAAGGCGCCGACGCATCTGCTGGAGGGCTATCGCGGTTATGTCATGATCGACGACTACGCCGGTTACAACGCACTGGCCGCACAGAACGGCGTGGAGCGGTTGGGCTGCTGGGCGCATGCGCGGCGCAAGTTCGTCGAAGCGCAGAAAGTACAGCCCAAGGGCAAAACAGGACGCGCTGACATCGCGTTGAACCTGATCAATAAGCTCTATGGCGTCGAGCGCGACTTGAAGGACTGACGACGAAGATCGTAAGGCTGCCCGCATGGAGCGCAGCCTGCCATTGCTGACTCAGCTGAAAAACTGGGTAGAGAAAGCGCAACCTCAGGTCACGACGCAGAATGCCTTGGGCAAGGCCATCGGCTACTTGGCCAGCAACTGGAGCAAATTGGAACGCTACGTCGAGCACGGCTGCTTGCCGATCAACAACAACGCCGCCAAGCGTGCGATCCGCCCGTTTGTCATCGGGAGAAAGAACTGGTTGTTCAGTGACATGCCCAAAGGTGACTGCCGGCGCACAACTTTACAGTTTGGTAGAAACGGTCAAAGCCAACGGCCAAGAACCCTATGCGTGGCTGCACCACGCACTGGAACGCCTGCCGTGTACGAAGCGCTACTGCCGTGGAATAATTGCACACCTCAAATACACAGCTAAGTGCGCTGCCCATCGTTGGTTAGGTGGGGTTTATGGAGCGCTTACGATCAGTTGCGCGAAAAGCGCCCCAGGATCGCAACGCTCATGGATGCCTGCGTGGATGAAGTGCCGGGCAAGCTCAGCCCTTCCAAAATGCATCCCCCGCATGAGGCGTAAAGGATGCACCATGTATCTCTGGGGCTGAACACCAAGCCAAAATCATGACAGACTGAAAATGGCCAGGGTTGCTGAATTAAATTTTTATACTGTTTGGGGGGATGGCGTCGCTAGGCAGAACGGTACCATGGTAAAGGTCGGAAACGACACCAACTTCGCCGGAGTTACTTAGGGATACGGTGAATGAGAAGTACGCTAAAGCCTCGTTGTGATTTTTGGCAGACTCGTGCAGGCCAGATTGATTTTCATGACCTAGGCAGATGTCGAATCTGATTTCATTGCCATTGGCGGTGGTATCTAGTTTTGTTTTGATTTCTTGGAGGTTGAGTGATTGCGTGCTGATGCCTGGGTTGTGTTTATAAAAAATGCTGGCAAGCATGTCTTTGGTTAAATCAAGTTTTCGCTGCAGGCTATCTGTGCTGATGGCATTATTTTTTGCGGCCGCATCTGATTTGTAAGTTTCTAGTTCCGTCAGATGGTAAGCGGCGTCTCTTTGGGTGGTCGTGAGGTTTTTGCTAAGAGTAGCTTCGGTGTTTCTGGCTGATTCGTAGCGTTTATCACATGTTTCTTTGTTTTCGGTAGCGAGAGTTAAATGAGCGATTTTGTCGCTGTGTTTTTTGTCGATCAAGGATTTGACGTATGTTTTGTCCAGACCTGACGAAGAAATGGTTAGTTTTGCTTTTGCCAGATTGTTTTCGATATCACTGATTTCTGTCTGGATTTCGGTGTTTTTTGTCTTCATGCTTTCAAGGTTTGCAGCTTCCTTGTGTGACTCTTCATTTGCGGCAGTTAGTGCCTTGTCATAGTCTTCAAGGAGTTGGGTAAGCACTTCATTTTTTGTGCTGGCAAGTGCGGAAATGAATTGCTTGTTGGATGCGTTCGCGTCGACTCCGTAGAGTGAGGATAAAAACTTCCCGTTAGGCGTTGCGGTGAGAAGATAGTCAAAGTTAGATGGGTCGGCGCAATTGCTTTTCTCTAGATTGGTATATTTTATTTTGGCTAAAAGATCATCTCTGGCCCTGTTTTTTTCTTGTATGGATTGTTCGAGATTAAGAATTGCATGTTGAATTGAAGATGATTCTTTCTGCAGGGTGGATAGTGAACCCTGGTAGTTGCTTTCGTCGAGGATGGCTTGTGCCAGCCGACACTCGGTGTTAGCGCTATTTTTGGCGAAATAGGCTTCCAGGGTTTCGGTTTGGGCGCTGATGAAAGCGTTTGCGGCAGAGAGCTCCTCTTTCGTAAATTGTTGCTTGGAATCATTGAAGCTGGTGAGGGCTTTGTTTGCTTCATGGGCAATGGTGAGATTTTCGCATATACATTTAAGCTCCTCTTTCAGGCGGGGGCTTTCAATGGCTTGCGCTAATGGTTTTCCGATGTCCGGTGAGAGAGGTTCTTTTTGGTTGCCAAGTGTGCTGTATGTTGCCGGGGTGGTAAAAGCATCTGTGTCAGAAATTCTGATTGTGATAGTCCTTGAGCTTGGATTGTGAATGACTTTAAAAACACTCGGATCGCTGGATAGGGATTGCAGTTTGTTATTTGCATTCAGTGCACTTGAATGATCTGTCGCGTGAGTGATCTGGTAGAGTAGGCGATAGGCTTTTTCTGTGTCGGTCCCGCAAAACAAATCAGCGATTTTTCGCCAGATGCTAATGTGCGCCGCTTCTTTTTCGCTTGTGCATTCTTTAATTCTGTCAAATGCGGTTTCGCTGATGTTGTGGTTTATATGAAACCCGCCTGTGGCCTGTAGAGTCATTACGTTAGACATGTCGATTTCCTGTTGTCGGTGGGGTATTGTTAGCTTTTGAAAGATAGATAAAAGTTTCTATTGTTGTGCTTGAGTGGCTACATTTTTCAGAATAGGCTGGAGGGAAGGGTCCCTCGGGGAAGTAGCAGATGCCTCGGTATGTTTGCGATAGGTCCATGCCGGCTTCATCATTGCTGCGAAACACAGGTCAGCGCCTTATTGTGTCGCAACGTGCGTGGTCCGGAGGGTCAGATCGTAGCCAGCCTTTCGATCACATCGGTAAATCAGTCTGCAGCATCTTCGCCAATAGAGTGGGCTCAGGTTTGTCGGTGTTAACTATCAGGCGATGAGTGATACGAATCTATAATTGGCCGTTGTTTTTTTTTAGATCGCGGGCAAGTAGCTCGCACTGAACCCTGCCATGCTCGCTTTTATCAACGTCTTGAGCAAAAAAACCAGCTTCTTCTCAGCCGGCCCATCTCCTGTATCTGCGCCACCACGCTTCCTGTTTCCCAGGGTTTGCGCGCCGGGATCAGATCGCTGTTGGGCTGATCGGTCTTCCCAAGCAGTCTCCACCCCGCCGACGACTTCCTTATCTGGCCAGGTCGCATCCGAGCCCAGCCTCCACACGACGCCATCAAGTCATCTCAGCAAAATTTCGCCAAACGTGAGCCATGGCATTCGAGCCTGTCAGCAGCCCAGCCCGCGACAAGTTGTCTGCTTGACTTAAGCAGATGTAACAAGCCGTGTATCTTGACTTAAAGGTCAGATTTTGTGAAATTGCGCGCCCTCCGTGTCTCACAGCACCAGAACAAAGCATGGGCGGCGCCCGACCGCCCAGAGGATCAACCATGTCCAACCGTGATATTTCCCGGCGCTCGTTCCTGCAAGGCGGGCTGATCGCCGGTGTCGGCGTGACCCTGGCCCCGCTGGGCAGCCAGGCCTTCGCCGCCCTGATGGAAAACAAGGTCACCACCTCGCCGCAAAAGTGGATGAACCACGACGGCAAGGCACGCTTCCGTAACGACGCGCTGTCCAAGGTCTGCGGCAACAAAGTCTTCGCCCGCGACATCCGCGCCAAGGACATGCCCGGCTGGCCACAGCAGCAAGGCCACGCCCTGCTGCTCAAGGCCACCAAGGCCGACCGCATCTACGCAGGCCATGACCTGTCGCTGCTCGGCGCCGACCTGCAGCCCGACCGCATCGTCACCGCCGACGACCTGAAGAAAGACGGCATCGCCTGGCCCGAAGCCCATTCGCCAGACCCGCTGCTGCCGCCCGGCCAGGTGCCGATGTTCATCGGCCACCCGGTGGCGATCCTGATCTGGAACGACTTCGAACGCTTCCGCAAGGCCAAGCTCAAGCTGCAGTTCAACGACAAGGCGATCCGCTACGGCGCACAAGCGCCGCTGTACCAGCGCGACCCCTACGGCAGCTTCCGTTTCGTGCGCGTGGGCGGCAAGACGCCGTTCGACGAGGACGAATACTCGAGCCTGAAGAACACCATGCTGTTCCCCACCATCCTCGCCCGCAAACCGGTATGGACCGCCGAACCCAAGCAGCACGGCACCCTCACCGAGCAGGGCATGTTCTACGCCCAGCGCATCGACGAGCAGCTCAAGCAGCCGCCCGAAGACTGGCTGCTGTTCGACGAACGCTACAAAACCCCGTCGATCGAGCCTGCGGCGCTTGAGCCGGACAACGGCAACGGCTGGTACGACCCGGCCACCGGTACCCTGCATTTCGTCGTGGCCACCCAGTGCCCGTTCGAAGTGGCGCAGGAATGCGTGCACATGATCAAGCCGTCGCGCTTCGCCCTGAAGCACCTGAACATGCACCCGGGCTACACCGTCGGCTACGGCTCCAAGGACAACAACATCTTCGTGTTCTACGCCGCCGTCGCCGCCCTATACGGCGCGGGCGTGCCGATCCGCCTGGCCAACGACCGCTACGAGCAGTTCCAGAGCGGCATCAAGCGCCACCCGTTCGACATCCGCTACCAGCTGGCCGTCGACAAGCGCGACATGAGCTTCAAGATCTTCCGCGCCGACATGACCGTCGACGGCGGCGGGCGCATCAACTACAGCCCGTCGGTGGCCGCCGTGGGCGCCACCGCGGCGCAGTCGATCTACTACATGCCGCAGAATGACCTGTCGGTGACCGCCTTCCATTCCCGCGGCGTCGAGGCCGGCTCCATGCGCGGCTACGGCACCCTGCAGAGCATGGCCGCCACCGAGATGATGGTCGACGAGATCGCCGACCGCCTGGGCGTGGACGCCATCGAGCTGCGGCGCAAGAACGCGCTCAAGTCGGGCATGAAGAACACCCAGGGCGCGGTGCCTGCCGGTGCCCTGCGCTTGCACGAAATCCTCGACAAGGCCGCCGAGCATGAGTGGTGGAAGAACCGCCAGGCGCGCAAGCAGGCCGAGGACGCCAAGGACCACGACAACTGGTACGGCGTAGGCTTCGCCATTACCCAGAAAGACTTCGGCACCGGCTCCGAGGCGCCAATGGCAGCCGTCGAGTTCACTGCTGACGGTCGTATCACCCTGCGCCATATCGGCACCGAACTGGGCACCGGCATGTCGACGTCCCAGGCCCTGGTGGTCAGCGACTTCCTGGGTTGTGTCGCCGACGAAGTGAAGACCGCCCAGACCGAGTGGCCCGAGCTGCAACTGAGCACCAGCGGCAACCCGTACCTGATCAGCCAGGCCGAGCAGGACGCCGCGCTGCGCAACCCGCGCTGGGTCGGCAAGCTGGCCTCGCCGTCGTCGGCGACCAACTCGGCGTTCTACTTCAGCCACGCCACCCGCGAAGCGGCCCGCGTGCTGTTCAACCACGGCCTGTGGCCGGCGGCCATGGCGCTGTGGAGCCAAGGCCCATATGGCGGCCAGGCCAACCCGCTGGTGGTGCGCCGCGAGAACGCGGTGTGGGTCAACGGCGCGCTGACTGGCAACGGACTGGCGCCGATTCCGTTCGCGGAGCTTGCGAAAAAGGCCCACGAGATGGGCCTGGTCACCGGTGTCAGCGTGCACGGCTTCAACCGCTGGAGCTGGGCCGAGGCCGACTTCGTCATCGATGGCGTGCGCGAGCGCCTGCCGCTCGACGCCCTGGCGGTGAAGTACGGCGACGGCGCGGTGAACGCCAAGAAGGCGCAGATGAACAGCAACGGCTTCCACCTGCTGGACCGGCAGAACGCCGAGTACCCGGCCACCCAGCTGAACAACGCCATGGTCACCTACTACAGCCCGGTGGCGACCCTCGTCGAGGTCAAGGTGAACAAGGGCAGCGGCGAAGTGACGGTGCTCAACCACCACAGCTGGGTCGAGTGCGGCCGGGTGCTGGTGCCGGAACTGGTCAAGGGCCAGCTCGAAGGCGGTATCGCCATGGGCATCGGCCACGCGCTGCTGGAAGAAATGCCGCTGTACGAGGGCGGCCCGGGCGAGGGCGACTGGAACTTCAACCGCTACCGCCTGCCGATGGCCCGGCATGTGGCGGTGTGGAAACAGACCTCGGAGATCCTGCCGCCGCTGTCGCCCACCGACCCGTCCAAAGGCATCGCCGAAGTGGTGATGATCCCGGTGGTCGGCGCCATCGGCAACGCCGTGGCCCACGCCATCGGCAAGCGCGTGCGCGACCTGCCCATCACCCCCGCCCGAGTCAAGGAGGCCCTCAATGGCTGACCGCAAGCTGCAACTGACCCTCAACGGTCAACCTGTCGTCACCGAAGTGGTCCCCGATGACCTGGCGATGATCGACTACCTGCACGAATACCAGAACCTCACCGGCTCGCGCCTGGGCTGCGGCCAGGGCATCTGCCACGCCTGCGTGGTGATCGTCGACAACCCCGACGGCACCAGCGAGGAAGTGCGCACCTGCATCACCGGCGCGCATTACTTCGAGGGCAAGAAGGTCCGCACCATCGAAGGCCACGCCAAGCTCGACGAAGCCGGCAATCCCGGCGAGCTGAACCCGATCCAGCAGAAGTTCGTCGACCGTTTCGCCTTCCAGTGCAGCTACTGCGCGCCGGGCTTCGTCAACGCCGCCACGGTGCTGGTGGAAAAGGCCCAGCGCAAGCCGCTGAAGAAGAGCGAGCTGGAGGACGCCATCGAGGCCAGCCTCGGCCACCACGTGTGCCGTTGCACCGGCTACGTGCGTTACTACGAGGCCACCCGCGAAGTGCTGGGCGACCTCGGCCTGGTCAAGGAGGGTTGAGCATGAAGCAAGTTCTGAGTGGCCTGGCGATGGCCATCGGCGCGGTATTGACCTTCAGCGCCCACGCCGATGACCCGGCACAGGTGAAGCGCGGCGAATACCTCGCCCGCGCCGCCGACTGCATGGCCTGCCACACCGCCGAAGGCGGCGCGCCCTATGCCGGCGGCCTGCCGATCCATTCGCCGTTCGGCACCATCTACGGCACCAACATCACCCCGGACAAGCAGTACGGCATCGGCAACTACAGCGACGACGAGTTCTTCGCCGCGCTCACCGCAGGCAAGCGCAAGGACGGCGCCAACCTGTACCCGGCCATGCCCTACACCTCGTACCACCTGATCCCCCGCGAGGACGCCGACGCCATCCACGCCTACCTGAAGACCGTGGCGCCGATCAACCGCCCGGCACCGGAAACCAGCCTGAGCTTCCCGTTCAACGTGCGCCTGGGGCTGATGGGCTGGAACATGCTGTACGGCAAGAGCGTGCAGCTGGAGGAGGGCAAGGGCAACAGCGAGGCGTGGCAGCGCGGCCAGTACATGGTCGAGGTGCTCGGCCACTGCGGCGAGTGCCACACCCCGCGCAACCCCATCGGTGCGCTGCAGCAGGACAAGCGCCTGACCGGCGGCCTGCTGCAGGGTTACCTGGCCCCGAGCCTGCTGGCCCAGGACCTGGCTGATCGCGGCTGGAACCACGCCGACCTGGCCACCTTCCTCAAGCACGGCATGAGTGCCCAGGGCAGCATGTTCAACGAGATGTACCCGGTGGTGCACCACAGCACCCAGCATCTGGAGGACAGCGACCTGTCGGCCATGGCCACCTACCTGCTGGGCGACCAGCCGCCGGCGGCCAAGGTGGTGCAGGCCGTCGCCCACGAAACCCTGGGTGAGAGCGCCAAGCGTGGCCGCCAGCAGTACCTCAACGTCTGCGCCGGCTGCCATGGTGGCGAAGGCGAGGGCAAGCCGCATATCGCCGTGGCCATGCAGGGCAACACCATCCTGCGCCAGGCCGACTCGCGCAACCTGGTCAAGGCGATCGTCGATGGCATCCGCGAGCAGCAGTTTACCGGCTTCGAGCGCATGCAGCCGATGCCGGGCTTCGCCGACAAGCTCGACGACCAGCAGCTGACCGACATGGTCAACTACCTGCGTGAAGCCTGGGGTGGCCTGCCGGGCGACCTGACCACTCAGCAGCTGGCCCAGCTGAAGGCGGACTGACCCGTGCAGCATCTCGACCTGCAGGTGGTGCGACAGGCGGCGCAGTGGTCGCGTGATGGCTTGCGCGTCTGGTTGTGCACGGTGCTTTGTACCTACGGCTCGGCGCCACGCGCGCCGGGCTCGCTGTTGGCGGTCAACGATCACGGGCACTGGGTCGGTTCGCTGTCCGGTGGCTGCGTCGAGGAGGACTTCCTCGAACGCGTCGCCGCTGGCGAGTTCACCGAGGCGGTGGTCGTGGTGCGCTATGGCGACGGCAGCGACAGTCGCTCGAACATCCGTCTGCCCTGCGGCGGCATCCTCGATGTGCTGGTGGAGAACCTGCCCGGCGATTGCGTCACCCAGGCCCACCTCGGCGAGCTGGAGGCCGCGCTGCTCGGGCGCCGTCGCCTGCTGCGCGAGGTCGACCTGCGCACGGGCGAGCGGCATGTCTGTGACGACCACAGCCAGGGGCCGCGAGTGGCGCTGGGCGAGGGCCATGTACGCCTGCGTGTCGGTGCCGCCCAACGGTTGCTGCTGGCGGGCTATTCCAGCGTCGCGCACTTCTGCGCCGAGTTCGGCAAGGGCCTGGGGTTCGAGGTGGTGCTGTGCGACCCGCGGGACGAGGTGATGGACAACGTGGTGCTCGACGGGATAGAAATTCGTCGGGAGCTGCCATCGGTGTTCATCGCCAACGGTGGTTGCCATCGCGACACCGCAGTGGTGGCGCTCACCCACGACCCGAAGATCGATGACCTGGCCATGCTCGAAGCCGTACAGACCGAAGCTTTCTATATAGGCGTGATGGGCTCGCGCGCGACCTCCGAGAAGCGCCGTGAACGCCTGCGCCGCATTGGTGGGCTGAACGAGGCGGAGATGGCGCGCATCCATGCACCCATCGGCCTCAACCTGGGCAGCAAGACCCCGGCCGAGATCGCCCTGGCGGTGTTGGCTGATATCCTCCGTACCCGCAGCGGCATTGCCCGCGAGGCGTTGTGAGGGTCGTCGCGCTGGTGCTGGCGGCGGGGCAGGGTTCGCGCTTTGGTGGTGACAAGCGTCGTGCGCTGCTGGCGGATGGACGTAGCTTGTTGCAGCAGAGTGTCGAACGCGCCTTGGCGGTGTTCGACGAGGTGCGTGTGGTGCTGCGTGCTGGCGAACGGGGCGAGGATCTGGGGCTGCCGACGGGCTGTCGCATCGTGGCCAGCCCCGAGGCGGGACTCGGCATGGGCCATAGCCTGGCGGCTGGCGCGGCGTCGCTCGACGATTGCGCCGCTGAAGCCGTTGCCATCGTGCTGGGCGATATGCCCTGGATTCAGGCGCAGACCTTCCGCCGCCTGATCGAGGCGGCCAGCCCAACGGCCATGGTGGTGCCGCGTCATCAGGGGCAGAACGGGCACCCAGTGCTGTTCGGGCGCACCTACTGGTCTGAGCTGGCCCAGTTGGCTGGTGATCAGGGCGCGCGTTCGGTGCTGCAACGGCATCGGCAGCAATTGCGGGTGGTCGAGGTGGACGACGCTGGGGTATTGCGTGACGTCGATACGCCTGCTGCGCTCGGCTAGACTGCTCTGGGCTAACTGCACGGGCTTCTGTAGGAGCGGCTTCAGCCGCGATGCAGGCGACGCGATGCCTGGCACCCGCTTCGCGGGTGATCGCGGCTGAAGCCGCTCCTACAGGGATTGCGCGAACCGCCATTGAGGGAAAACCCTCATTGCCGCTTATCCGGTGGCCTCCTAGCATGGATTAGGTCAACCACCAGGCACAGGAGCACAACCATGGCCAACGCCAACGACGACAAACGCCCCACCCCCGACCCGGCCGAGGACAATGCCTTCTTCCCCTCGCCGTATTCCCTCAGCCAGTTCACCTCCAGCAAGTCCGACCTTAGCGGTGCCGACTATCCCGATGCTTACAAAGGCGGCCGCTGGAAAATCCTGCTGATCGGCGCCGACGAGCGCTACCTGCTCACCGACAACGGCACGCTGTTCTCCACCGGCAACCACCCGGTGGAAACCCTGCTGCCCATGTACCACCTGGACAAGGCCGGCTTCACCTTCGACGTAGCGACCCTGTCGGGCAACCCGGTCAAGTTCGAGTACTGGGCCATGCCCGGCGAGGACACCGAGGTGCTGGGCCTGTTCGACCGCTACCGCAAGGCGTTCAAGCAGCCGCGCAAGCTGGCGGATGTGCTTGCAAGCGCCCTGGGTCAGGGCTCCGATTACCTGGGGGTGTTCATCCCCGGTGGCCATGGCGCCCTGATCGGCCTGCCGGACAGCGAGGAGGTCGGGCAGGTGCTGCAATGGGCGGCGGACAACGACAAGTTCGTCATCACCCTGTGCCATGGCCCGGCAGCGCTGCTGGCCGGCGGCAGGCTCCATGACGGCTACCAGATCTGTGCCTTCCCCGATGAGCTGGACGCCAAGACCCCGGACATCGGCTATATGCCCGGCCACCTGACCTGGAAATTCGGCGAGCGCTTGCAGGCGCAGGGCGTCGAGATCATCAACCAGGGTATTTCCGGCGCCGTTCACCAGGACCGCAAGCTGCTCACCGGCGACAGCCCGCTGGCCGGCAACGCGTTGGGCAAGCTGGCGGCGACGGCGTTGCTCAAGGCCGTCAACGGCGGGTGAGCGGCATGCCTTTCGACAAGGTGGTGCAGGCGGTACAGCAAATCGAACAGGCCACCACCCTGGCGGTCATCCAGTCGGCCGTGCGCGGCGTCGCACGGCCGCTGGGTTACGACCGCTTCGTGTTGTTCAGCGCAAGTGCCGCGCGGGACGAGGTGGTCGAGCGTATCCACTGGGTGGAGGGCGACTGGTTCGGCGACGGGCAACGGGTCGATGCGCAGACCTACGTGCGTCACTGTCCAGTGACGCGGCACCTGTTGGCTGCGCGTGCGCCATTCTTCTGGAGCAAGCGCGAAGGCGAGGAGGGCGAGCGCTACCGCGTGGTACGCACACCAACAGGGCCGGGGATCCATGGCCTGCAGGTGCCGGTGTTCGGCCCGGCGGGCCTGGAAGGGGCCATGAGCCTCGGTGGCCTGCGTATCGACGCCTCACTGGCTGCGCGGTTGTGCCTGACGCTGCTGGCCAACGCGGCGTTCCGCAATGCCCGGCGCCTGCTGGAGGCACCGGTCGGCCAGGAAGATGGCAGGTTGACCGAGCGCGAGCGACAGGTACTGGCCTGGACCGCCGCGGGCCAACGCCAGGCCGATATCGCCGCGACGCTGGGATTGTCGGTGCGCACCGTCGAGAACCACCTGCGTGCTGCCCGACGCCGGCTGGGGGTGGCTACCACCGCCCAGGCGATCAGGATCGCCCTGGGCAGCGGTGTGCTGGGCTGAACGCTTCAGCCCTGGTGGGCCACGTTCAGCACCACCTTGCCGATATGCCGGCCAGACTCCATCAGCGCATGGGCCTGGCGCGCGGCGGCCAGCGGGAAGGTCGCATGGATCAGCGGCTTCACCGCGCCACTGTGCACATGGGGCCATGCCCTGGCTTGAAGGTCGATGAGGATTGCCGCCTTGTCATCGATACTGCGCGCACGCAGGGTCGAGCCGATATGGGTCAGGCGCTTGACCAGCAGGGGGAACAGGTCGACCTCGGTGGCCGGGCCCTTGACCACGCCGATCTGCACGATGCGCCCGTCCATGGCCGCCGCCTTGAAGTTCCGGGCGACGTAGTCGCCGGCGATGATGTCGACGATCACATCCACGCCTTGGCCGTCGGTATGCCGCATCACCTGCTCGACAAAGTCTTCGCGGGTGTAGTCGATGGCCACGTCGGCGCCCAGTTCGAGGCTTGCGGCCTGCTGCGCGGCATCTTTGACCGTGGTGAAGATCCTTGAAGCGCCGAAGGCCTTGGCCAACTGCGTGGCGGTGGTGCCGATGCCCGAGGCGCCACCGTGGATCAGCACCGCTTCACCGGCCTTGAAGCCTCCGCGCTGGAACAGGTTGACCCAGACGGTCATGAAGGTTTCCGGCAGGGCCGCGCCCTCGACCATGGTGAGGTTGGCCGGCAGCGGCGCGGTGGTGCGCTCGTCGGTCACCGCGTACTCTGCGTAGCCGCCGCCCGGCACGAGGGCGATGACCGCGTCACCGATGACAAAGCGACTGACCTGTTCACCAATGGCAACGACCCTGCCGGCGATCTCCAGGCCTGGAATATCCGAGGCGCCGGGCGGTGGCGCGTACAAGCCCTTGCGTTGCAGCAGGTCCGGGCCGTTGACACCGGCGGCGTGGACCTGGACCAGCACTTCCCGTGGGCCGGGGCGTGGTGTTTGGCGGGTGGTTGGTTGCAGGACCTCAGGGCCACCGGGCTGGGTGATGTCGATGGCGGTCATGCGGGATGGGATGATGTGACTCATGGGAACCTCTGTCATGCTGAACAAGGGCCTGGGTGGCCCCGCTGGATGACAGGGTAGGGAACAACCACGAGGCGGTCGCGCGGCGATTTTGCGGCGCCGCGCTGCGAAATTTCTTCAGGCAGCCTACAGGGGTCACGCCGGCCTCAAGATCAACACGCACTTGTAGGAGCCGGCTTTGCCCGCGAATACAATTGTGGGTTCACCGACGTATTCGCGGGTAAACCCGCGCCCACAGACAGGAATGAATCATTTGAACTGGGACGACGCCCGCATGCTCCTGGCCCTGAGCCGCGAACAGACCCTGCGCCGCGCCGCACGGGTGCTGCGGGTCGACCAGGCCACCGTCGGCCGGCGGGTGGCGGCACTGGAGGCGGACCTGGGTTCGACCCTGTTCCTGCGCACCCCGGCCGGCTACCAGCTGACCGCCATCGGCGAAGTGGCGGTGGAAATGGCCCTGAAAATGGAACAGGCCGCCCTCGAGCTGACCCGGCGCATCGGCGGCGCCGACAACGAGCTGGCCGGCGAAGTGCGCATCGCCACCACCGATTCGCTGGCCCAGGACTTCGTCATTCCCGCCCTGGCCCAGTTGCACCGCGAACATCCCGACATCCGCGTGGTGCTCAGCGGCAACTCGCAGATCGTCAACCTGTCCCAGCGCGAGACCGACATCGCCATCCGCAACCTGCGCCCGGACAATCCCGACCTGATCCTGCGCAAGCTCGCGAACTGGACGATGGGGCTGTTCGCCTCGGCGGACTATGTGCAGCGCCGGGGCGTGCCGGCCGTCGGCAGTTTCGCGGGCCATGAACTGGTGGTGTATGAGCCGTACTGGCGCGACCAGGCCCGGCCCACCCTGGTGGACGTACCCATCGGCGAGGGCAGGGTGGTACTGGCGGCCAATGCCAGCCTCATGCTGCGTCGGGCGATCGGCCAGGGCCTGGGTATCGGTGAAATCCCCGTGGAGCTTGGCCTGCGTGACGGCCTGCAGCGGATCTGGCCAGACCTCACACGGGCAAAACCCTATGAAGTGTGGATGGTGACCCACCAAGACCTGCGCCACACCGCCCGGGTGCGCGTGGTGATCGACCATCTGGTCCAAACGTTCGCCGCATATACCTGATCTTGCCCGGCGAAAACCCCACGATTGGATCCGTTGCGCCGCGTGAAAACCCCGTGCGTTTCGCCAAAGCTTGAGTACAATCATCGGCTTTTTCAGGGCCGTTCCCCAGCCCGCTCGTGGATGTGCAAATGCTGATCGGTAGCTACTCCTCCTCGCTGGTGTTGATCTCGCTGTGCGTGGCCATTCTCGCCTCCTACACGGCCCTGGACCTCACCGGGCGCATCGCCACGGCCAAGGGGCGGGCGGTGCACCTGTGGATGCTGGGCGGCGCCTTCGCCATGGGCATCGGCATCTGGTCGATGCACTTCATCGGCATGCTGGCGTTCAGCCTGCCGATCAACCTGGGCTACGACACCACGCTGACGGCGCTGTCGCTGCTGATCGCGGTGGCGTCCTCGGGCTTCGCCCTGTGGCTGGTGAGCCAGCCGAAGCTACCCTGGCAGCAACTGGGCTTTGGCGCGCTGATCATGGGCAGCGGCATCGCCTGCATGCACTACACCGGCATGGCGGCGCTGCGCATGCAACCGGGCATCGATTACGACCCGACACTGTTCGGCGCCTCGCTGGCCATCGCGGTAGGCGCTTCGGCGGCAGCCTTGTGGATCGCCTTCCGCCTGCGCCAGCACACGCCCTACGTGCGCCAGTTCCGCGGGTTGGCGGCGGTGGTGATGGGCATCGCCATCGTCGGCATGCACTACACCGGCATGGCCGCGGCGAACTTCCCCACGGGCAGCTACTGTGGCGCGCTGGTCGACGGCCTGGCCGGCGATGGCCTGGACTACCTGGTGCTGATCACCACCCTGGCGGTGCTGGCGGTGGCGCTGCTGACCTCGGTGCTCGATGCCCGCCTGGAAGCGCGCACGGCGGAACTGGCGCGCTCGCTGACCCTGGCCAACCAGGAGCTTACCCAGCTGGCCCTGCACGACACCTTGACCGGCCTGCCCAACCGCACCCTGCTGGCCGACCGCATCGACCAGGCCATCGGCCGGGTGGCGGAGCAGGGCGGCTGCTTCGCCCTGATGTTCATCGACCTGGACGGCTTCAAGCCGGTCAACGACGCCTTCGGCCACCATGTCGGCGACCTGCTGCTCAAGGCGGTGGCGGCGCGCCTGCGCGGGCACCTGCACAGCCAGGACACCCTGGCGCGGATCGGCGGCGACGAGTTCGTGCTGCTGGTGGAACTGGGCGAGCCGGACGACGCCATGGGCGTGGCGGTCAAGCAGGTCAACCTGGTGTCGCGGCCATTCCGCGTGGCCGAGCACGACCTGCAACTGACGGCCAGCGTCGGCATCGTGCTGTACCCGGGCAACGGCGCCGACCAGCACGAACTGCTGCGCAACGCCGACGCCGCCATGTACCACGCCAAGAGCGCCGGCAAGAACGGCTACAGCTTCTTCGACGTCTCGATGAACACCAATGCGCGCCAGCAGCTGCAACTGCTGCAGGACCTGCGCACGGCACTGGAGCAGGGCCAGTTCCGCCTGCACTACCAGCCCAAGTTCGATGCCGCCGCGCGCCAGCCCATCGGCGCCGAGGCGCTGCTGCGCTGGGAGCACCCGCAGCACGGTCTGATGCTGCCGGACCGCTTCATCGGCCTGGCCGAGAAAACCGGGCTGATCATCCCCATCGGCGAATGGGTGCTGGGCGAAGCCTGCCGGCAGATGCGCCAGTGGATGGGCCAGGGCCGCGACGACTGGCGCATTGCGGTCAACCTGTCGGCGATCCAGTTCTGCCACGCCGGGCTGGTGGACAGCGTGGCGCGGGCATTGAACGACAATGGCCTGCCGGCCAACCGCCTGACCCTGGAGATCACCGAAACCACCGCCATGCGCGACGCCGACGCCAGCCTGACGGTGCTGCAGCGCCTGTCCGACATGGGCGTCGACCTGTCCATCGACGACTTCGGCACCGGCTATTCCAGCCTGATGTACCTCAAGCGCCTGCCGGCCAACGAGCTGAAGATCGACCGTGGTTTCGTCCGCGACCTGGAGCAGGACAGCGACGACGCGGCGATCGTCTCGGCCATCGTCGCCCTGGGCCAGGCGCTGGGCTTGCGCATCGTCGCCGAAGGCGTGGAGACCGACCGCCAGCAGGACTTCCTCACCCGCCTGGGGTGCGATTCGTTGCAGGGGTACCTGCTGGGGCAACCGGTGCCGCCCGAGCAGTTCATGCAACGCCTGGAGCAAGCCGGCAAGAAAGCCGGGCACAGCGTTGGCTGAGCTTCACCCGATTCAGGGGGCAGCGACTGGGGAATAGGCCCCAGTGCGCTGCCTTTGTCGTTTCAGGCCATTGAAAATAAACGTCTATTTTCGTGGCATAAGACTTGCTCCCCACCCCTCCAGAGTCCCCGTGTCCTCCGGAGGTGCCCCATGTCGACCCCGCGCAAAGGCCCTGTTTTGTCCACCTTGTTGTTGGCCTTGCTGGGCTGGCAGGCCAGCGGCGAGGCCGCCGTGCAGTGCCAGCGCACGCTGACGGCCAACGTGGTGGCCCTGGACCAGCCATTGATGTTCAACCGCCTTGGCGCGCAGAACGCCAACGGCATGATGTTCGCCCTGCGCCAGGACGTGGTGGACGAGCACCAGGTGCCCTTGAACAAGGGCGGCGCGGCGGTGCCGGGCAAAGTCACCCTGCGCCCGGACAAGCGCCCGCGGCCGATCGTGTTGCGGGTGGCCGCCGGCGACTGCCTGACGGTCAACCTGAGCAACCTGCTGGCCTACCAGGCCAACCCCAACAAGCACGGCATCCACCCCGAGGAACCCGAAGGTGAAGAGGGGGAGGAGACCGAGGTGCCGGAGGTCGAGGATGACGAAAACTTCGTCGCCGACCAGCAGGTGACCGATCGCCACACCGGCTTCCAGGTCAACGGCATGCAGGCGGTCAACAGCATCGCCGACATCGCCGCCAACACCGGGCGCAACGGCAACTTCCTGGTCGCCCCGGGCAGCACCCGCAGCTACACGCTGTACGCCGAGCGCGAAGGCGCCTTCGCCGTGTCCAGCCGTGGCGCGCCGTTCGGCGGCGAGGGCAACGCCGGCAACGTCGCCAATGGCCTGTTCGGGCAGGTGGTGGTGGTACCGAAAGGCGGGCGCACCTACCGCAACACCCTGACCGAAGAGGAAATGCGCCTGGCCACCACTGGGCGCACGGCCACCGGCCAGCCGGTGATCGACTACGAGGCGCGCTACCCGCAGGCCGAGCCGTGGATCGCCGAAGGCAAGGCCGGCAAACCGATCATCGCCATGATCGATGGCAACGAAATCCTCAACAGCGAAACCGACGCCATCGTCATGGGGCCCAACCCGGACGGTAGCTTCCCGAAAAACACCTATCCGCTGGAGAGCGTGGGCAAGCGCAACCCGGCGCTGCCCAACCGGCTGGAGGCATTCCGTGATTTCGCCGCGCAGTTCGCCGACGAAGTGGCCGGCACCCAGGCCTTCCCAGGCTATTGGGCAGACCCGGTAATGGGCCATGTGCTGGAGCCGGCCCGCGACTCGTTCATGATCAACTACGCCGCCGGCGGCATGGGCGCCGAAGTGGTGGCCAACCGGCTGGGCGTGGGGCCGATGCACGACTGCCTGTCGTGCGCCTATGAAGAGTTCTTCTTGAGTGCCCACACCGTCGGCGACATCGGCACGCTGGTGGACATCCCGGCCAACGTCGGGCTCGAGCACATTCGCCCGGGCGAGGTGCCGCCGGCCAGCGCGACGGGGGTGAAGGCGACCATGGCGCTGTACCCGGCCGAACCGGCCAACGTGCACCACAGCTATATCGGCGACTTCACCAAGTTCCGCAACACCCACAACGGCCACGAACAGCACATCTTCCACCTGCATGGCCACCAGTGGCTGTTCAACCCTAACGACGACAACTCCGACTATATCGATGCCCAGGGCATCGGGCCGGGCGTGGGCTACACCTACGAAATCGCCAACGGCGGCTCGGGCAACCGCAACCGCGTGGCGGGCGACGCTATCTATCACTGCCACTTCTACCCGCACTTCGCCCAGGGCATGTGGGCCATGTGGCGGGTGCACGATGTGTTCGAACCCGGTACTCGCCTGGCGGTGAGCGGCGAGGGCGCCAATGGTTACCACAGCACGCCGTTCGCCCTGCGCAATGGCAAGCCTGCCGCAGGCGCCCGGGCACTGCCGGACGGCGAGATCATCGCCGGCACGCCGATCCCGGCCATCGTGCCGCTGCCTGGCAAGGCCATGGCGCCGATGCCCGGCAAAGTGACCGTGGTGCCGAAGTTGTCGGAAACCCTGGTGGCCGAGCATGACGATGACGAGGAGGGTGATGACCATCCCAGCGAGCCTGCCACGCCACGCGCCGTTGGCTCCCTGGCCCTGGTCGACCGCAGCGAGACCAACCGCAACGCCGACGGCTCGCTGAAGAACCCCGGCTACCCGTTCTGGATCGGCGGCATGGAAAGCAGCGTCGGCCAGCGCCCGCCGACCCCGCCGCTGGACATGCTCGACCCGGCCCTGGCGCGCCAGCTCAAGGACAGCGGCAAGGCGCTGTGGGCCAACCTCGACCCCAACCAGGTCGATGGCTGGGACGGCGGCCTCGGTCGCCACGCGCTGGATGGCGTATCGGCCGGTGGCGAGGCGGTGACCACCACCACCAAACTCGACTTCTCCAAGGTGGTGCACAAGGCCAAGCCGATCTACCTGCCCGAGGAAGGCACCGAGGTCGAGCAGGCGGCCATGCAGTTCCACGCCAAGGCCGAGCACCCGAGCTTCGCCCTGATCCCCGGCAGCGCGCCGGTGGCCAAGGCGTTCCGCACCAACGGCGCCTTGCCCACGGCGGGCGCGCCGTACTACGAGCCGTGCATGGATGACCGTGGCAAGCGCCTGACCCAGTCCTCGGGCGTGGGCGAGTTCTTCAGCGGCGAGAACCTCACCGGCATGAGCTTCCGTGGCTCGTCCACCTTCACCGCCGACCGGCCGCGCATCTACAAGGCCGCCAACATCCAGTTCGACGCGGTATACAACAAGGTCGGCTACCACTTTCCGCAGGCGCGCATCCTCGCGCTGTGGGAGGACGCCTGGCCGGTGATCACCAAGCAGCGCCCACCAGAGCCGATGGTGCTGCGCATGAACACCTTCGACTGCACCCAATACGTGCATACCAACCTGATCCCGTCGTTCTACGAGATGGACGACTACCAGGTGCGCACGCCCACCGACGTGATCGGCCAGCATATCCACCTGCCCAAGTGGGACCTGACCGCCGCCGACGGCTCGGCCAATGGCTGGAACTACGAGGACGGGATCCTCTCGCCCGGTAGCGTGGTGGAGCGGGTGCATGCCATCCGTGCCTTCAACAACTGCACAGAAGGCGATGCCCGGGACGGCACCGCCGCCTGCCCGAAAGCCAAGCAGCACCCGTACTTCGGGCGCTTCGGCCGGGCCGACTGGCTCGGCGCACGCACGGCCATGCAGCGCTGGTTCGCCGACCCGTTGGTGAACGTGCATAACGTCGACCGTGGCCTGGGCACCATCTTCACCCACGACCACCTTGGCCCATCGACCCACCAGCAACTTGGGCTGTATGCCACCGTGCTGGCCGAGCCGGCCGGTTCCACCTGGTTCCACGCCGAGACGGGCGAGCAACTGTACAATCCGGCCACGCGCCAGGACGGCGGCCCGACCTCGTGGCAGGCGGTGATCCAGACCGGCGACCACGACGGCGATGGCAAGAACGACAGCTACCGCGAGTTCTTCCTCGAGTACAGCGACTTCCAGCACGCCTATGAAGCCGGCGTTTACGTGGGCGCCGGCCCCAACGGCATCCCCGACGGGCAGAGCTACCCGGCCACCGCCGACAGCTTCCGCTACGCCATCAACCCGCCGGTGCGCGGCAAGGCCTCGAACTTGCTGGAGGCCATCGTCGAGACCCGTGGCGGCCTCAACCCCGGCTGCCCGAGCCGGCCGTGCCCGCAGGCGATCTCGGTGGACGACCCGGGCATGTTTGTCGTCAACTACCGCAACGAGCCCCTGGCCCTGCGCGTGTTCGACCCGAACAAGGTCGGCCCCGACGGCAAGCGCGGCATGCAGGCCGACGGCCTGGGCGGCGACCTGGCCTACGCCCTGCAGACCCGCACCGACCGCGCCATCCCTGCGATGAACCTGGCACCGTCGGCGATCACCCAGGCGGTCGGGCCCACCGGTGGCACCACACTGTTCCCGCCGCACATCAACAAGGCCGGCAGCGAGCCGGGCGATCCGTTCACGCCGATGCTGCGCACTTACTCCGGCGACAACGTGCGCCTGCGCATGCACGCCGGTGGCCATGAAGAGGAGCACAACGTCACCCTGCACGGCGTGAAGTGGCTGCAGAACGGCTCGGGCTTCGGCAACAGCTCCAACTCGGGGTGGAAGTCGTCGCAGATGATCGGTATCTCCGAGCAGTTGGGCTTCATGGCGCCGGTGTCGATGATCTCCAGCTCCGCCGCCACCAACGGCGACTACCTGTACTCGCTGGACGCGGCCCTGGAGGGCTACTGGAACGGCATCTGGGGCATCATGCGCAACTACACCGCCCAGCGCGCCGACCTGTTCGCGCTGCCCAACAACCCGCAGCCGGTGGCCATGCGCAACACCGTGAACTTCGACGGCATCTGCCCGAAAACCACGGCCAACCCCACCGGCGTGGGCACCCGGCCGACGGTCAAGCGCAGCTATGAAGTGGTGGCGGCGCTGGCCAACGACATCCTCGAGAACCGCCAGGGGGTGAGCATCGGCGACCCGGCCGGGATCGGCCAGCATGTCGGTGGCCCGCTCAAGGCCAATGGCGGCACCCTGGTATTCAACAGCCGGCGCACCAGCATCCCGCTGGTCAGCGGGGTCGACCCGGAGGATGGCGAGACCTTCACCATCGGCGGCCACAGCGCGCCGCTGCACGACCCGACCGCCATCCTGTACGTGCGCAAGGCCGACCTCGACGCCAGCACCGGCAAGCTCAAGACCGGGGTGCCGGTGGAGCCGCTGATCCTGCGCGCCAACGCCGGCGACTGCATCAGCATCACCCTGGAGAACCGCCTGCCGCTGGTGATGCCGGACCTGCCCAGCACCGCGGTGATGCACAACGTGGTCAAGCGCAACCGTTTCGACAGCGAAGGCGCGACCGCCTTCGCCAACAACCTGATGCGCCCGTCCAGCCACGTCGGGCTGCACGCCCAGCTGCTGGCCTACGACATCACCAAGTCGGACGGCGTCAACGTCGGCCTCAACCCGGTGCAGACCGTGCCACCGCGCAGTGGCGGCAGCGGTGCCTGGCCGACCAAGGTGTACCAGTATTACGCCGGGCACCTGGAGCGTGAGGGCAAGCCGACCCTGCAACTGGGGCGCACGGTGGACAACATCAACACCACCGCCATCGAGTTCGGCGGCCTCAACCTTACCCCGGCGGATGTCATCAAGCAGCCGCAGAAGGGCCTGGTGGGTGGCATGAGCATCCTGCCGCAGACCGCCACCTGGACCGAGGACACGGCCAGCCGCGCCCAGGCCACGGTGAAGGTCAGCGGCCAGCCGGACTACCGCGACTTCGTCACGGTCTGGCAGCGGGCGTTGAACATGCGCTGGGCCGATGGTCGCCCGGTGGCGGGTATCAATACCGAGGGCAATGGCGCGGCGGGCGACCCGCAGGACAACGGCAACATGGCGGTGAACTACAAGACCGAGCCGCTGTGGCTGCGCTTCGGCGTGGCGCCGGACGCGCCGTTCGGCCGGGCCGACGGGCTTGGGTTCGCCGACATCCCCAATGTGCACATGGCCTACAGCAACGCCCTGGTCGGCGCTGATCCGCAGACCCCGGTGCTGTATGCCAAGCCGGGGCAGCCGGTGCGCAACCATATCGTGATGCCCAGTGGCGGAAGCCGTGGCATGACCTACCAGCTCGATGGGCATGTTTGGCCGTTGCACAACTACCAGGCCGAGAAGAGCGATGTGGATGGCTACCCCATGGGGTTGCCGGGCATTGGCTCGGTGCGCTTCGGCTACAACCCGATGGCGATGTATATAGGTGCCCAGGAGAGCGTGCTGCCGGCGGCGCACTTCAGCTTCATGCTGCCGAGTGCGGGCGGGGCCAATGCGGTGCCGGGGGATTACCTGTTCCGCGACTATGCGGCGTATGGGAATACCTCGGGGTTGTGGGGGATCCTGCGGGTGACCAACGAGGCGCCGCCGGCGGTGGCGCCGGCGCAGTGAATGAAGCCAACAGATATTAGTCGAAAGAGATGCAGCGCCCATGAGATCGAGCGCCGCCCGCGCGGCGCATCGCGGATGAATCCGCTCCTACAGTTGTTGCAACGTGCCGCACCTTGAAACCGCGCCGTACAAACAAGGCGGACCGGGTGTTCTTTCAGACATAACTGGCCCGAAACAAACGTAGGAGCGGATTCATCCGCGATGCGCCGCGCGGGCGGCGCTCGATCTCGAGAGCGCAACAAGGCTAACGCCAAGCACCTGTCCGCCCCAACGCGGTCTTTCCCGCCCCGAACCCTACATCGATTGCAACGTGCCGCACCTGCAAGGCCATGGTTGCCAGCCTTGGTGCATGACACGAGCCGGGCGGGGCGTCGGTAGCGCCAGCCGAAAAACCGCGCCGTACAAACAAGGCGGACCGGGTGTTCTTTCAGGCATAACCGGCCCGAAACAAACGTAGGAGCGGATTCATCCGCGATGCGCCGCGCGGGCGGCGCTCGATCTCAAGAACGCAACAAGGCTAACGCCAAGCACCTGTCCGCCCCAACGCGGTCTTTCCCACCCCGAACCATCAGATTTAACCGCTTTCTTGTAGTCCCTTTCCCAAAGATAATCCGCAAGCCGTTTTTCCGTTGCGGTGGCAATCAGTGCCCTCTAGTCTCGCCGGGTCGCTGCAATCAGCGACGCGACTTTGACAGGTCGCGATGAACTGTATGCGTACGGTCTGCCCTCAACGGTGGCTGTGCGTAGGGCACGTTCGCGTGCGCCGGTCTTCTCAGTTCCTCCGGTCTGTCAACCTACGCACAGCTGCCACCCACCTGTCTGACAGCAGGCGGATGGTCGCTCGACTGAGGAACTGAGAATGCTGAAGATAGTCCCCGATCCCCCCACCATCCTTGAAGACACCCTCGTCCAAACCGCCGAGCACGTCCACTGCGCCCTGGCCGTCGCCCAGCAGTCCATCCAGCTCATTTCCCGTTCTCCCGGCTCGATGCTCGTGCTGGCTGCTTTGCACGAGATGGAAACGGTGAAGGCCTTGCTGGATTCGGCACTGGCCCAAGTGCAGATGCCCCTGTCGCCACCCACCCTGCACTGATGGCTGAACTACCCACTTCAAGGAGATCCCCATGACGCCAGAAGACCCCAACACCACCGTCGGCCAGACCCGCTTCTACCAGGGTGAAAACAACACCCAACCGCTGTTCTGCATCGAGCCCGGCATCCCATGCCGGCACGCCCGCGAACAATCCTCCGAACTGATGGACTGCGTGCGCCACCTGACCCTGGTCGGGGTGATGGAGAACGACCAACGCATGGTCTGGGCGGCCCACTACCTGAGTGCCTTGGCCAAGGCGCTGATGGATGATGCCGAGCTGGGCATGGCGCATTGAGCATTGGGGCTGCTTTGCAGCCCATCGCGGGTGAACCCGCTCCTACAGGGTTTGCGGCTATCACAGATCCTGTAGGAGCGGGTTTACCCGCGATGGGCCGCGCAGCGGCCCCAGCTGCCCACCCCCGCCTTCGGGGAATCCCCTTGGGGATTGCTCCCCAACTTTCTCGCATTGCTTCTCCAACCCACTGATCTAAAAGCACTTCATCAGTGGCACAGCGCTTGCTACTCCCTCCACAGAACCCTAGCCCCCCGTGGAGGTGCAGCATGGTCATCCCGCTCGAAGGTGCCGCTCCGTGCGCGCCGCATCCAACCCGATACCACCGAGGCGCGCCAACATGAGCGGCAAGGTGCGCCCGGCTTACCTGGGGCTGCTGATCGGCCTGGCGTTGATCGGCCTGGGCGTGGCCTACGAAAAACTCTGGTGCGACCCCCGCGAACTGCTGCAGGAAACCGCTGATCCCCAGGCCGAACACCGCCTCAGCCGCGACGGCGTGACCGTGGAGTTCGAGGCCAGCCCCCTGGCCGGCAGTGAACTGCGCGAGGGCGACTTCGCCAATATCCGCTTCAAGGTCAGCGACCAGAGCAGCGGCCAGCCGCTGTCGGGCATGGCCCCCGGTGCCTGGCTGGACCCCGCCCAGTCGGCACCACCCGGCGATCGCGACAGCAGTTGCAAGGCGCGGGTAGCGCTGTTCCTCAAAAGCAGCATCGGCGCGCGGCCACTGCTGGACCTGAACAGCTACTTCCTGTTGGTGCTGAACAAGGACGCCAGCCTGACCGTGATCGACCCGACTGTCTCGGTGGGCGGCGTCACCAGCACCCTGGCGCGCATCGACCTGCCGGGCCGGCCCATGGACTGGGTGGCCACCGGCGACGACAAGCAGGTGTTCGTGTCGATGCCCGAACGCGGCCAGGTGGCGCTGATCGACACCGAGACCTTCCGCCGCGTGGCCCTCCTCGAAGCCGGCGCGCAGCCGTTGCGAGTGGCGCTGCAGCCCGACCAGCGCCTGCTGTGGGTGGGCAACAACAGCGACGACCCGGCCAAAGGCGGGGTGACAGTGATCGACGTGCCCAGCCGCACCACGCTGAAGTCGTTCAGCACCGGCTCCGGGCACCACGAGATCGCCTTCAGCGCCGACTCGCGCTATGCCTTCGTCAGCAACCGCGACGCCGGCACCCTGAGCGTGATCGACATCACTGAGATGCGCCTGGCCAAGACCCTGGAAGTGGGCCCGCAGCCCTTGTCAGTGACCTACTCGCCACTGTCCCAGGCGGTGTATGTGGTCGATGGCCAGGAAGGCACGGTGCGGGTGATCGATGCCCGCAGCCACCAGCCACGGCACACGGTCAAAGCCGAGCAGGGCCTGGGGCCGATGCGCTTCAGCGGCGACGGGCGCTTTGGCGTGGTGCTCAACACCCTGGAAAACCAGGCGCTGGTGATCGACGCCAGTACCGACCAGTTGATCCACCGCATCCCCGTGGCGGCCGAGCCGTACCAGCTGACCTTCACCAAGGCCTACGCCTATGTGCGCGGCCTGGCCTCGCCCAAGGTGAGCATGATCAACCTGGCCAGCCTCGGCCAGGGCCGCACGCCGATCGTCCAGGGCTTCGAGGCCGGCCGCGCCGCGCCGCGCCAGGCCGGCGACCTGCCGCTGGCCCAGGGGTTGAGCGTGTCCCGCGACGACAACGCGGTGTTCGTGGTCAACCCGGTGGACAACACCACCTACTTCTACGCAGAAGGCATGAACGCGCCGATGTCCGGCTACAACAACCGTGGCCACCAGGCCCGCGCGGCGATCGTCATCGACCGCAGCCTGCGCGAGGTGGCGCCCGGGGTGTATGGCTCGACGGTGAGGCTGCCGGCGGCTGGCACCTTCGACGTGGCGTTCTTGCTCAACCAGCCGCAGATCATCCATTGCTTCAGCACGGTGGTGGCGGCGCTGCCCCAGGCCAGCGGCCACAAGGCCGTGCGCGCCGAGTTCCTCGGTATCGACCGGCCACTGCTGCAGCACAGCCCGTTCATGGCACGGGTGCGCATCCTGGGTGAGGACGGCAAGCCGCGCACGGGCCTGGGCGACCTGAGCCTGCGCTACTTCCTGGCGCCGTCGTCGCTGCCGCGCAACCTGCCGCTCGACGAAGTGGGCGAGGGCGAGTACCAGGCCGCGTTGACACTGCCCGAAGCCGGCGCCTGGTACCTGCATGTGCAGTCGCCGAGCCTGGGGCGCAAGTTCGCCGAAGAAAACTACACCAGCCTGCGGGTCCTGCCGGCCGCCGCGGCGCCTACCGCTTCCCAAGGGGAACCCAGGAGTGTGCGATGAACGCCAACCATCCTCGCCAACTGATCGCCCTGAGTCTGCTGCTGGCCAGCCAGCTGACCCTGGCCCATGGCGGGCACGACCATGGTGGGCCGCCCGCGCCACCGTCGGCGGCCCACCAGGAGAAGGCCAGCCTGCGCTTCGCCGACGTGCCGCTGCTCGACCAGGACGGCATGCCGGTGCGCCTGGAGCAGGACCTGGTGGGTGACCGCCTGGTGGTCATGGGCTTCATCTACACCAGCTGCACCACGGTGTGCCCGGTGGTGTCGTCGATCATGGGCAAGGTCCAGCAGCAACTGGGCGGGCGTGTCGGGGAGGAAATCCGCCTGGTGTCGATCAGCGTCGACCCGCAGCGTGACGATGCCAAGCGCCTGGCCAGCTATGCCAGGGCCTTCCAGCACGGGCCGGGCTGGAGCTGGCTGACCGGTTCGCCCTACGCGATCAGCGAGACGCTCAAGGGGTTGGGCAGCTTCAGCGCCAACCTCAGCGAGCACCCGCCGCTGATCCTGGTGGGCGACGGCCGCACCGGGCACTGGACGCGCTATTACGGCTTTACCGACCCCAATGTGCTGATCACCGAGATCAACCGCCTCAGTGCGCGACGGGTGCACGCCAAGACCACGGCCATCGCCGGCCAGGAGGTGCAGCCATGAGCAGCCTGAGCCCACGCCCTGCGGGCATGCGCAGTTTCGACTGGGTGGTGCTGGTGGCCTGTTTGTGGATCCTCGCCTCGGTGGCCTATGCCCACGAAGGCCACGCTCCGCCGCCGCAGCCCGCGCCCCAGACCATGGTCAGCGGCGGCGGTACGCGTGATGCGCGGACCTGGTTCACCGACACCGTGCTCAAGGACCAGAACGGCCGCGAACTGCGCTTCTACAGCGACGTACTCAAGGACAAGGTGGTGATGCTCAATGTCATGTTCACCCACTGCAACGATGCCTGCCCGCTGATCACCCGCAAGCTGCGCGAAGTGCGCGAGGCCATGGGCGCGGAGCTGGCGGCGCAGGTGACCTTCGTCTCGGTGAGCAGCGACCCGCTCAACGACACCCCCGAGGCGCTCAAGGCCTTTGCCGTGAAGCAGGGCGTGGACGGGCCCAACTGGGTGTTCCTGACCGGCGACAAGGCCAGCGTCGACCTGGTGCTGGGGCGCCTCGGGCAGTTCCTGCCCAGCCCCGAGCAGCACTCGACGCAACTGATCGCCGGGGATGTGGCGGGCAAGCGCTGGAGCAAGATCCGCCCCGACGCGCCGCCTGCGGCGATTGCCCAGCGCATGCAACTTCTGACGCAGCCATTGGCAGGGCGGTGATTATCATGAGCTGCAGGGCCAGTGGGCGACACGGCGGTTGTGGGCGCGAAGGTCTTGTATTGGCTGCGCTGGCCCATTCGCCGGCAAGGCCGGCTCCTACAGGCATCAGGGCGTTGTGCTGTTACTGGGCCCTGTGCCTGATGTTGTGCAACACGGCTCAAGCTCTCGACCTGACGGCCCAGGAGCTGGCGGGTAAACGTCTGTACCGCGAAGGGCTCTCCAGCAGCGACGCCCAATTGCTGGCCCGGGTCGGCGCCAGCGACATGACGGTACCCGCCAGCGTGTTGCCTTGCGCCAGTTGCCACGGCAACGACGGGCGTGGCCGTAGCGAAGGTGGGGTGCGACCACCAAGCCTTGACTGGCAGCGCCTGGCCCTCGGACCTGGAGTGCGCGAAACCAACAGCCGACGCTACCCGGCTTACACAGAGAAAAGCCTCGTGCGTGTCATCCAAAGTGGTATCGACCCTGCCGGCAACCGCCTGAACCCGGCCATGCCGCGCTTCGAGCTGAGCCTGGCTGACCAGCGCAATCTCACTGCCTATCTCAAGCGCCTGGACGAGGAACGCGACCCTGGGGTGGAGGAGGGTGTCTTGCGCTTGGGCACGCTGCTGCCGGAAAGCGGCCCCCTGGCCGAGGCCGGGCGTGTGGTGCGGGCGGTGCTGGAGGATGGCGTCGCCCAGATCAACCAGCAGGGCGGCGTGCATGGGCGGCGCTTGCAGCTAGTTGCGCTGGACCCCGGGTACGAGCCGGCCAGCACCGGGCAAGCCTTGGACACGCTGTTGCGCCAGGAGCAGGTGTTCGCCTTGATCGCGCCATTGGCACCTCAGCTCGACAGCGCCACGCTGGCTCGGGAAGGCGTGCCCCTGGTGGGCAGTACGCCGCGTGACGGCGGTGGTGCGCAGGTGTTCGACCCGCTGCCTTCGCTGCCCGAGCAGTTGCTCAGCCTGGCGCTGCATGCCCGTGATGGGCTCGGCATGCCCACCGATGCCTTGCAGGTGGTCTATGCCGGTGAGGACCAGGCGGCCGCTGCCACTGCGTTGCTGATCCGCTTGCGCAGCCTGGGTGTTGCCTTGCCTGAGGCGCAGGCATTCAACGGTCAGGCACCGAGCGGTGAGGGCATTCTTTTTCTCGGTCGCGCGCCGGCTTTTGCCGAACTGGCCGCGACGTTACAGGCGCAGGGGCGAACACCTTACTTGTTCGCCGCGTCCAGCCAGGTGGCCAGCGTTGTGCCGACGCTTTCGGCGCAATGGTCGCAGCGTCTGTTGCTGGCGTACCCGTTTGTCCCAGGTGATTGGACCGACACTGGCCGGGCGACGCTGGCCGGGGTTCGGCAACGCCAGGGGCTGGATGCCAGGCAGGCATCGCTGCAGGTCGGCACCCTGTGTGCGTGGAAGTTGCTTACCGACGCGTTGAAAAAGATTGGGCGGGATGCCAGCCGTGAGCAGTTGATCGCAACCTTGGAGCAACTGCACGCGGTCGACACCGGCCTCACCCCACCTCTGGGGTTTGGTCCGGGACGACGCCAGGGCATGGCCGGCGCCCATGTGGTCGCGGTGAGCCTGCCGGGGCCCGGCTTCACCGAGGTTGCGCCCTATCGTCCTGCGCCGCAGGCGCCATGAATGGGGCCTGTAGGAGCGGCTTCAGCCGCGATGAATGCAACACGGTGCAGGGCACCCGCTGCGCGGGTGATCGCGGCTGAAGCCGCTCCTACAAGGGGCGCACCAGATCAATGAGGAGGTTGCCATGCGTATTCTGCTGCTGTGCCTGCTGCTGGGCGTCACCCCGGCAATCTTTGCCGACGCCCCTGTGGCCCGGGTGAATGGCGTGGAGATCGGCGCGCTGCGCCTGGAGCGCTACTTCACCGAATATCTCCAGGCCCAGGGGCGGGCGGTGGCGAGCATCCGCAACCCCAACCTGTACCAGCGCCTGCGCGAGCAGGCCCTGGACGAGTTGATCGACAAGGAGCTGCTGTGGCAGGAGGCGCGCCGGCAAGGCATCGTCATCGACGATGAGCAGGTGAGGGCGCGGCTCGCCGAAGTCGAGGCTGCTTTCGGCAGCCCGGCCGTGTTCGCCCGCCGCCTGGAAGCCGCAGGCTTCGATCGCGACAGCTTCGCTGACTACACTCGTCATGAGATGGCCGCCCAGGAAGCGTTCGCGCGGCTGACCGTGGTCGACGAGCCCAGCGCCGCCGAAATCGCGGCCTTCCAACACGCCAATCGGCACAGACTGCAAGGGACGCAGAACCAAAGTGATAATGCTTTTGTCTTACCGGAACAGGGCCAGCGCCAGGCCAGGGACGCACTCGTCGCGCAGTTGCAGGCCCAGGCCCGCCAGGCCACGCGCCAACGTTTGCGCGAATCCGCTACAGTGGAGCGCGCTGACTGAGCGGCCCGCCAAGGCGTTTCCCCAACTGTGGGGAAAGCGGGTTTGGCCAAATGCCATCACTTCCCCGGTTATGGGGGAGTGCGCGCCCGCAAGCCCTTGTCGATACAAAAATATCCATAAGAAACAGTTAGTTGAACGTGGTGCGCAATGACCCTTCATGCCTGGCACGAAGCCTGCTCAAGCCTCTACAAGGCCGCACTTCGCAGACCGGGAGACCGGGCAGTTCATGGGAGTGGACCTTGGTGAACAGAGTATTGGTAGTCGACGACGAACAGACCCTTGCGCAGAACCTGCAGGCGTATCTGCAGGCGCAAGGCCTGGAAGTCCATGTCGCCCACGACGGCGCCAGCGGCATCAGCGAGGCTGAAACCCTGGCACCGGATGTGATCGTGCTGGACTATCGCTTGCCCGACATGGAGGGGTTTCAGGTCCTGGAGACCGTGCGCAGGAACAGGCAGTGCCATTTCGTGCTGATCACCGCCCACCCGACCGTCGAGGTGCGTGAGCGGGCCGCCGAACTGGGAGTGAGCCATGTCCTGTTCAAGCCGTTCCCGCTGATGGAACTGGCCCGCGCGATCTTCGACCTGATGGGCATCGAGCGCCAGCGCAGGGCCACGGACCGCCCGGCCGAGGGTTTCGTCGAACGCCGCCAGAACCGGAACGAGACGTTCCCCCTGCAGTTGTACGATGGCAGCTGGGTCCTGGCCGACCGCCGACGCAACGGTGGCCAGCCCCCCGAACCTGACGACCAACTGCTCACCGGGGAATAGCGGCGCCCGCGGCCACTTCCCCAGCCTGCGACGCGCCCCTGAGCGGAGTCGCAGGCCATGTCCCAGGCATTCGATACAGACGCACAGCAAGCGCAGGGCTACTCCCGCGATCTCCTGAGCCAGGCCCGCGCCCAGGCGGGTGAAGACCGCCTGCTGACCCACCTCGAACGCCTCGCTAACGACCCGCCCGCCACCTTCACCCAACGCCTGGCCGCCACCCTGCATTACCCGGTGCTCGATACCCAGGCCTTGTTCGCCAGCAAGCCGGCCTTCGATCAGGTCAACCTGGCCCAGTGCCTGAAACACGAATGCGCGCTGGTCGAACACCAAGGGCAACTGGTCGGTGTGTTCGCCGACCCCTTCGACAGTGCCCGGCTGGCCTGGGTCGACGACTGCCTGCAGGGCGCGCCGCTGTACCTGACCCACGCCGCCGACCTGGCGGCGTTCCTGGCGCGTCACGAGGAGAGCTTCCATGCCGTCGATACCCTCGACAGCAACGCTGAGGCCGGCACTGACACCGACCCGCTGCAACGCCTGTCGCTGACCAGCATCAGCGAAGACCAGAGCCAGGTGGTCAAGCTGGTCAACGCCACCCTCTACGACGCCCTCAAGCAGCACGCCAGCGATATCCACCTGGGCATGACCGGCCAGGGCCTGACCATCAAGTACCGCATCGACGGCGTGCTCAACGGCGCCGGCAAGGCCAGCGGCAGCGCCTTCGCCGAGCAGGTGATCTCGCGGATCAAGGTGATGGCCGAGCTGGACATCGGCGAGAAACGCATCCCCCAGGACGGCCGCTTCAAGGTGGCCATCGGCGAGCGCCAGATCGACTTTCGCGTGTCGATCATGCCGAGCATCTTCGGCGAGGACGCGGTGCTGCGGGTGCTCGACAAGCAGGACCTGTCGGACAAGGTCAGCGGCGTGCAGCTGCAGGCCCTGGGCTTCGAGGAACACACCCTGCGCGCCCTGCGCCGGCTGGCCAGCGAGCCCTACGGCATGATCCTGGTCACCGGCCCCACCGGCAGCGGCAAGACCACCACGCTGTACGCCATGCTCAGCGAGATCAACCACGGCGTCGACAAGATCATCACCATCGAGGACCCGGTCGAGTACCAGCTGCCCGGGGTGTTGCAGATCCCGGTCAACGAGAAGAAGGGCCTGACCTTCGCCCGCGGCCTGCGCTCGATCCTGCGCCACGACCCGGACAAGATCCTGGTCGGCGAGATCCGCGACCCGGACACCGCGCAGATCGCCGTGCAGTCGGCGCTTACCGGGCACCTGGTGTTCACCACCATCCATGCCAACAACGTGTTCGACGTGATCGGCCGTTTCAGCCAGATGCAGGTCGACCCCTACAGCTTCGTCTCGGCGCTCAACGCCGTGCTGGCCCAGCGCCTGGTGCGCCTGGCCTGCCCGCACTGCGCGGTGGCCTGCGTGCCGGACGACGAGCTGCTCGCGGCCTCGGGGCTGAGCCGTGACGCAGTGGAAGGCTGGCGGTTCATGCGCGCCCAGGGCTGCGGCCAGTGCCGCGGCAGCGGCTATCGCGGGCGCAGCGCCATCGCCGAACTGCTGCACCTGGACGACGACCTGCGGCAGCTGATCGTCGAGCGCCGGCCCCTGGCGCAGATCCGTCAACTGGCCTGCCAGCGCGGCCTTCGCCTGCTGCGGGCCTCGGCCCTGGACCTGGTCCGTGCGGGCCGCACCACACTTGAGGAGATCAACCGTGTCACATTCATTGCCTGATCACTATTGCGCCATGCTCGGCGCCGAGGGTGTCGGCCTGGGCGGCTGGCACGGTCGTCATCATCACTGGCTGGGCAGTCGGCCGTTCGACTGCCAGGCCGCGCAACCGGCCTGGGGCGCGGCACTTGCCGCTCTCGATGAGCTGCTCGCCGCGCACCCGGTGAAGGGTGGGCAGTTGCGGGTGTTGCTGTCGGCACGCTTCAGCCGCTTCTGCCTGGTGCCCTGGAGCGCTGCCATCGCCACGCCGCGCGAGCTGGACACCTATGCCCGGGCCTGTTTCGAGCACCTTTACGGGCAGCCACTGGATGACTGGCGCATCGTGCTGTCGCCGGAGCCTGCCGGTGCCGCACGGATCGCCACGGCACTGCCTGAGGCGCTGCTGCAGGGCTTGCGCGAACTGGGCCGGGAGCGCCGCTTGAGCCTGCGTTCGGTACAGCCTTACCTGATGGCCGCCTACAACCGCTGCGCGGCGCAGATGGCGCAGGGGGATTTCCTCTTCGTGCTCGCCGAGCCACGCCGCAGCGTGCTGCTGCTGGCCGCTGACGGCGCCTGGCAACAGGTGCTGGCCCAGGGCTGCGCCGACACCGACCAGGCCCTGCAGGCGTTGATCGCGCGCACCTGCGAGTTGTATGGCGGGCAGCCGCCACGGGTCTACCTGCATGCGCCCGGGCGGCAGGCGGTCGCGGATATCGGTGCGGTGCAGTTGTGCCCGCCGGCCGTCGAGGCCGATCCGCTGTGCGCCATGTGGCGGGCGGTGGCCTGACATGCGCCGCCTCGACCTGGAATTCCAACCCCGGCGCAACGGCTCGCTGGCCTGGGCACTGCTGGCCCTGGGGGGCGCCGCGCTGGCGGTACTGGTGCTGGCCCAGCAACAGCTGGTGAATGAGCAGACGGGCCTGGAAGCCCGTGTGCACCAGCTCGAACTGCAACTTGGCCGCCGCCCGGCCAGCGCCGCTGCGCAAAGCAGCGCGGTGGTCCGCGAGCAGGCCGAGCGCCTGGCGCAGATGCGCAGCGTGTCGCAGCAACTGCAACGGCCCTGGCAACAGCTGTTCGCCATGCTCGAGGCCATGCCCCAGGAGGATGTGGCGCTGCTCAGCCTCACGCCCGATGCGCGTAAAGGGCAGGTGCGCATCACCGCCGAGGCCCGCGACCTGGAGGCCATGTTGCAGTACCACCAGCGCCTGGAACGCAGCGAAGCGCTGTCGGACGTGTCGCTGCTCAACCACGAGATCGTCGCCGGGCAGGCCGAGCATCCGGTGCGTTTCAACCTCACCTCCACCTGGGAGACCGGCCATGCGCGTCCCTAGCCTGATCCTGCATGAGGCCGTCCAGCGCCTGGGGCGCGTGGGGTTGGCCGCGATCCTGATGGCCCTGATGGTCGTGGCGGTGGCCCTGGCCGGGGTGCTGCCGCTGTGGCAGCAGGTGCGCGAGCTGCGCGCCAGCGAGGCGGACGCCAGTGTCCAGGTACAGCGCCTGGCGCGTGGCGAGCTGAAGGTCCAGGTGCAGCCTGAGCAACAGGCGCTGGACGATCTGCGCCAGCAACTGCCCGGCCAGCCCCAGGCCAGCGAGCTGATCGAACGCCTGTACCGGCTGGCCGAGGCCGAGCGCATCAGCCTGGCGCGTGGTGAATACGCGTTGGGCGTCGATCCCAAGACCCAGCTGGCGCGTTACCAGATCGTCCTGCCAGTGCGCGGCAGCTACCCGCAGATCCGCGGGTTTCTCAAGGCGCTGCTGGGCCAGTTGCCGACCCTGGTGCTGGAGGATCTGGAGCTGCAACGCAAGCGGATCGGCGAGCGTGAGCTTACCGGGCGGGTACGCATGACCCTTTACCTGTCGAGGTCGTGATGAACATTCAGCGCGTGGTGTTGTGGGGTGGGTTTCTTGGCTTGAGCGCGGCGTTGGCTTGGGCGCCGGGGCATTGGTTCGGCGAGGAAGACGAGTTGGCTCCAATCGCGGCTGAAGCCGCTCCTACAGGGGCGGCGATGGTCACCGAATATGTAGGAGCGGCTTCAGCCGCGAAAGGGCCGGCACAGGCTTCCAGGGACCTGTTCCCGGCCCAGCAATGGACCCCACCGCCAACCCTGGCCACCGTCACCGAACAACCCGTGGTCACCGCCCCCGTAGTGGCCACACCCACGGCGCCGGCGCTGCCGTTCCAGTTCGTCGGCCGCCTGGGCGACCGCGACGACCTGCAGGTGTTCCTGCAGAACGGCGAGAAGCTCTACGTCGTGCGCCAGGGCGACGTGATCGAAGACACCTACCGCCTCGACCGGGTCTCGGCCAGCGAGCTGAACCTGGTCTACCTGCCACTGCACCAGCCACAGACCCTGTCTGTAGGGAGCGCACCATGAAGCCTTCGAAGTCGTGCAAGCCTGCGCCGTTCCTGCTGCTGGCCCTGTGCGTGGCCATCGCCGGATGCGGCTCCAGCGCGGTACGCAAGGACAGCGCGGAACTGATGAAGGAGGGCCAGTACGAGGCCGGCATCGCCCGGCTGGAAGAAGCCTTGCGCGATGACCCGCGCGACACCGAACTGAACATTGCCCTGGCCCATGGCCGTCAGGCGGCGGTCGAGGCGCTGCTGGGCCAGGCCGACAGCGACCGTATCCGCCACGACTTCGCCGGTGCGCGCATGGGCTATGGCCGGGTGCTGACCCTCGAACCGAACAACCGCCGTGCGCAAGAGGGCATCCGCCAGCTGGAACTGATCCGCACCCTCGACGAGCGGGTCGCCCTGGGCCAGGCGGCGCTGCGCCAGGGCGACCTGTTCGGTGCCGAGCGCTATATGCGCGAGGTGCTGCGCCTGGACCCGCAGAACCAGAAGGGGATCATGCTGCGCAGCGACATCGAGAACGTCCAGGCGCGCACCGCCCAGCCGTTCCCGCAGTTGCGCAGCAAGCTGGAGCGCCCGGTCACCCTGGAGTTTCGCGACGCCAACCTGAAGACCATCTTCGAGGTGCTGGCCCAGGTCGCCGGGATCAACTTCATCTTCGACCGTGACCTGCGCCCGGACATGAAGGCCACCATCTTCGTGCGCGAGGTGCGCATCGAGGACGCCGTGGCGCTGTTGCTGGAGCAGAACCAGCTGCGCCAGAAGATCGTCAACGACAACACCCTGCTGGTCTACCCGGACTCGCCGCAGAAGACCAAGGACTACCAGGAACTGGTCATGCGTACCTTCTACCTGACCAGCATCGACGCCAACACCGCGATGAACATGCTCAAGACCATGCTCAAGACCCGTGACGTGTTCGTCGACGAGCGCCTCAACACCCTGACCATGCGCGACACCCCCGACGCGGTGCGCATGGCCGAGAAGCTGCTGCAGTCCCAGGACCAGTCCAACCCCGAGGTGGTGCTGGAGGTGGAGGTGATGGAAGTGGCCACCTCGCGCATCCTTGACCTGGGCCTGCAATGGCCCAACACCTTCGGCGTGCTGACCAGCGACGGCAAGTCGGTCAGTGTGCTCGACCAGTTGCGCGGCATCGACTCCAGCCGCATCAGCATCTCGCCGGCGCCGCAAGCCAAGATCAACGCCCAGGACAAGGACATCAACACCCTGGCCAGCCCGGTGATCCGGGTCAGCAACCGTGAGCAGGCACGCATCCACATCGGCCAGCGCGTGCCGATCATCAGCGCCACTTCCGTCCCGTCCACCCAAGGGCCGGTGATCACCGAAAGCGTCACCTACCTCGACGTCGGCCTGAAGCTCGAGGTGCAGCCCACCGTGCACCTGAACAACGAGGTGGCGATCAAGGTGGCGCTGGAGGTGAGCAATGCCACGCCGCTGGAGGCGACCCGCCAGGGCACCATCCCGGTCCAGGTCGATACCCGCAATGCCCAGACCAGCCTGCGCCTGCACGACGGCGAGACCCAGGTGCTGGCCGGGCTGGTGCGCAACGACCACAACGCCAGTGGCAACAAGATCCCGGGGCTGGGGGACATTCCCGGCCTGGGCCGGTTGTTCGGCAGCAACAAGGATGACATGAGCAAGTCCGAGCTGGTGCTGGCGATCACCCCGCGCATCGTGCGCAACCTGCCGTACCAGAGCCCCTCGGACATGGAGTTCGGCACCGGCACCGAGTCGAGCATGCAGGTGCGGCAGATGGCCCGGCCATTGCCCGCGAGCGATGGCGACGCACAACCGGGTAGCGTGCCCATGGTCGAAGGCCAGATGGCCGTGGTGCCGCGGCCATGAACCGCCAGCAGGGTTTCAGCCTGATCGAGGTGGTGCTCACCCTGGCATTGCTGGGCCTGCTTGCCAGCATGGCCGCGCCGCTGACCGAGACCGTGGTGCGCCGTGGCAAGGAACAACAGCTGCGCGAAGCCCTGTACCAGATCCGCGACGCCATCGACGCCTACAAGCGCGCCTTCGACGCCGGCTATATCGAGAAGCGCCTGAACGCCAGCGGTTACCCGCCAAGCCTGCAGGTGCTGGTCGAGGGCGTGCGTGACGTGCGCAGCGCCAAGGGCGCGCGGTTCTACTTCCTGCGGCGCATCCCCCATGACCCGCTGCGCCCGGCCAAGGCCGACGACCAGGGCGGCTGGGGGCTGCGCGCCTACGACAGCAGCGCCGACAACCCGCGCGAAGGCGAGGACGTGTTCGACGTGTATTCCACCGCCACGGGCAAAGGCCTGAACGGCATCCCCTACGGGCAATGGTGACCGTGATGAAACACAACCAAGGTTTCACCCTGATCGAGCTGCTGGTGGTGATGGCGATCATCGCGACCCTGATGACCATCGCCTTGCCGCGCTACTTCAACAGCCTGGAGGCATCCCGCGAGGCGACCCTGCGCCAGAGCCTGGCGGTGCTGCGCGAGGCCCTGGACCACTACTACGGCGACACCGGGCACTACCCCGATTCCCTCGAGCAACTGGTGGAGCAGCGCTACCTGCGCAACACCCCGGTCGACCCGATCAGCGAACGCCGCGATGGCTGGCAACTGCTGCCGCCGCCCGAAGGCGTGGCGGGCGGCGTGGCCGATATCAAGAGCGGAGCCAGCGGGAGGGCGCGCGATGGCAGCCTCTATGCCGAATGGTGAAGCCGGCTTCACCTACCTGGGCGTGCTGCTGCTGATTGCGCTCAGCAGCGTGGCCCTGGCCGCCACCGGCACGCTGTGGGCCACCCGTGCCCAGCGCGAGCACGAGCGCCAGCTGCTGTGGGTGGGCGGCCAGTACGCCCAGGCCCTGCGCAGCTACTACCGCGCCTCGCCGGGGCTGGCCCAGTACCCGCAGGACCTGGGCGAGTTGGTCGAGGATAACCGCTTCCCCACCCCGCGCCGGCATATCCGCAGGCTGTACCCCGACCCGCTGACCGGCAGCGATGACTGGGGCCTGCTGCGCGCGGTCGATGGCCGCATCACCGGTGTGCACAGCCGTTCCGCTGCGCTGCCACTCAAACGCAGCGGCTTCGATGCCCAGTGGAGCGGTTTCGAGGGGCTGGAGCACTACAGCGACTGGCAGTTCGTGGCCGAGCAGGCCTTCGCCGAAGGCGCCGGTGGCGCGCGCCGGCACAACGGCCCGGGAGACGCGCCATGAACCGCCTGGTCATCGCCCTGTGGCTGTGCCTGGTGTTGCCGGGCCAGGCAAGTGCCGGCGACGAGGACGAGATGATGGGCTTCATCGTCGACAACACCATCTCGCACATCGGCCACGACTTCTATTACGCCTTCAGCGACCGGCTGCGCGCCACCAGCCGGCTGGATTTCAACCTGGTGGTGCGCGAGCGCCCGGATGCCCGCTGGGGCAGCCTGGTGACGGTGGAGTACGACCGCGAGGTGGTGTACCGGCGCTTCCTGCCGCCCAACACCACGCAACTGAACGACGAGGCCATCGAGGCCGCGGACCTGGTCCGCCAGCAGATCGTCCAGCGCAAGCTGCAACGGCTGCTGCAGGACACAACCGACCTGGAGAGGGACGAGCTATGAGCACCCATACCCCCCTGCGTATCGCCGCCTGCCTGCTGGCTGCCAGCCTCGCCGGCCAGGCCCTGGCCACGGAGCTGGTGTACACGCCGGTGAACCCGGCGTTCGGCGGCAACCCGCTGAACGGCACCTGGCTGCTCAACAACGCCCAGGCGCAGAACGACCACGACGACCCCGATCTCAAGGACCGTGCCTCGGCATTCGCCGGCACCAGCGCCTTGGAGCGCTTCAGCAACCAACTGGAGTCGCGGTTGCTGGGGCAGTTGCTGGACAACATCGGCAATGGCAAGGGCGGCAGCATGGCCACCGACGCCTTCCTCATCGATGTGCTCGACGACTCGGGGGCCCTGAGCATCCGGGTCACCGACCGCGCCACGGGGGAAGTCTCGATCATCGACGTGAGCGGCCTGAACCCCTGAGAGGGACAGGGCCATGACTGGGGAGAGAACACCATGAAACGCCTGCTGAGCACGTTGCTGATCCTCGCCGCCCTGCAAGGCTGCGGCCTGCGCGAGCCGATGCCCGCCGAACAGGATGCCGAGACCCCGACCCTGACGCCACGGGCCTCGACCTACTACGACCTGATCAACATGCCTCGCCCGCGCGGGCGGCTGATGGCGGTGGTGTACGGTTTCCGCGACCAGACCGGGCAGTACAAGCCGACCCCGGCCAGCTCGTTCTCCACCAGCGTCACCCAGGGCGCGGCGAGCATGTTGATGGACGCGCTCAATGCCAGCGGCTGGTTCGTGGTGCTCGAACGCGAGGGCCTGCAGAACCTGCTGACCGAGCGCAAGATCATCCGCGCCTCGCAGAAGAAGCCCGATGTCGCCGAGAACATCCAGGGCGAACTGCCGCCGCTGCAGGCCGCCAACCTGATGCTCGAAGGCGGCATCATCGCCTACGACACCAACGTGCGCAGCGGCGGCGAGGGTGATCGCCTACGACACCAACGTGCGCAGCGGCGGCGAGGGTGCGCGCTACCTGGGCATCGACATCTCCCGCGAGTACCGGGTCGACCAGGTGACCGTGAACCTGCGCGCGGTGGACGTGCGCACCGGGCAGGTACTGGCCAACGTGATGACCAGCAAGACCATCTATTCGGTCGGGCGCAGCGCCGGGGTGTTCAAGTTCATCGAGTTCAAGAAGCTGCTGGAAGCCGAAGTGGGCTACACCACCAACGAGCCGGCGCAGCTGTGTGTGTTGTCGGCAATCGAGGCCGCGGTGGGGCACTTGCTGGCCCAGGGCATCGAGCGGCGGTTGTGGCAGGTGGCGGGGGATGGGGC
>NZ_JARPQB010000023.1 GCF_029478665.1 Pseudomonas entomophila | reverse complement strand
GCGGCGCTCGACCTTGAGCGCGCTGCAAGGCGGACGGCGAATACATAGTCGCCAACACGCAGTCAAAAGCCCTGCGCCCAAAGACCTCGAATGGGGAAAAAGGGGACGGATTTGAATGGCACTTACTTAGGTGCATGTTCGGTTTTCGTTGCACTCAATGCGATTGCCTGGGAGCCGGCGCACCGCCCCCAGGCACCGCATGCTCAGTGCCTCATTCCCAACTCGGCATCATCCATCAACGCCTTGGCCAGCGCGCTCAGGTAGTACGATGCCCAGAGCAGTTGCGGCTTTTCTTCCATGATCCCGGCGATGGTCAGGTCGCGCACGCAGCCTATCAGCTCCGAGGCCTGGTCGCGGGCGTGCTGGCAGGGGATGCCGGGCTCGATGCAGAACAGCGGGTCGGTTTGGCCTTCGCCTTGGTAGAACTTGGTTTTGCCTGCTGTGGTGTTGGGGGTGGTGTTGTTTGTGGTCATTGTTTTTCTCCCTGAAGTGGTGGGGGCCTGGGCGGGCCCTTTCGCCAGCAAGGCTGGCTCCTACAGGTGAAACGCAGCCCCCTCGTAGGAGCCGGCCTTGCCGGCGAACAGGGCCCGCCAAGGCCTAGTGCAGTACCTGCACCTGGATCAACGCCGACTCGAGCAGCACGCGCAGCGATTCAACTTCGTGGATCGACGCCATCATCAGGATCGTGGCCGGTGATCTGGGCTGGGCGTGCACGGCCTGATGGGCCACGGTCAGCGCGCACAGGGCGTACTCGGTGGCCTGGATGAGGGTGTCTTCAAGGGAGTGAGGGTTGTGGGGTGGATCGGGGACAATCTTTAGCATTGGCTTGGCTCTCTCAAATGGGCCGCCCCCAACTGCTGTCAAACAAATGGGTGGCAGCTATACGTGGGTTGACAGACCGGTGAGAGAACCAAACCCGGCGCACACGAGGTGCCCCACGCACAGCCGCCATAGCGCGCAAGCCATGCGTCAGGTTCTCAGCGGCCTGTCAAAGCAGATCGCTGATTGTGCGGCGACCGCCCGAGACTAGAGGCCAACCCAGACCACCGCCATGGCTTGAAGAGCCTGGGAGTATGTTTGGGAAATGGACTACAGGAAAGCGGCTTAATCTGAATCTTTTAACTCGCGTTAAAGCCCACGACCCGCTCAACAGCCCCCCAGGAGCTCACTTCGTCGGCGTATAGCCACCCCTGCCACGCTGCGCCAGACCCCGTGATAGCGCTTAACCATCACCACAATAGCGAACGGTGGTTGTTCAAAAACCTGCGAAGTAGGACAATTATCGGCTTCACGTCCCAACCAGCGACCTTGCATGGCCTTTCTTGCACTTGGTATCAACCATAAGACTGCCTCGGTAGACGTACGCGAGCGCGTGGCGTTTACCCCGGAGCAGCTGGTGGACGCCCTGCAGCAGCTGTGCCGACTGACCGCCAGCCGCGAGGCGGCGATCCTGTCGACCTGCAACCGCAGCGAGCTCTACATCGAGCAGGACCACCTGGCCGCCGACGCCGTGCTGCAGTGGCTGGCCGACTATCACCAGCTGAGCCTCGACGAACTGCGCGCCAGCGCCTATATCCACGAAGAGCACGACGCGGTCCGGCACATGATGCGCGTGGCCTCGGGCCTCGATTCGCTGGTGCTCGGCGAGCCGCAGATCCTCGGCCAGATGAAGTCGGCCTACGCCGTGGCCCGCGAGGCCGGCACCGTCGGCCCGCTGCTGGGGCGCCTGTTCCAGGCCACCTTCAGCGCCGCCAAGCAGGTGCGCACCGACACCGCCATCGGCGAGAACCCGGTGTCGGTGGCGTTCGCCGCGGTGAGCCTGGCCAAGCAGATCTTCTCCGACCTGGGCCGCAGCCAGGCGCTGCTGATCGGCGCCGGCGAGACCATCACCCTGGTCGCCCGCCACCTGCACGAGCAGGGCGTGCGCCGCATCGTCGTCGCCAACCGCACGTTGGAGCGCGCCAGCATCCTGGCCGAGCAGTTCGGCGCCCATGCGGTGCTGCTGGCGGACATTCCGCAAGAGCTGGCCAACAGCGACATCGTCATCAGTTCCACCGCCAGCCAGTTGCCGATCCTCGGCAAGGGCGCGGTGGAAAGCGCGCTGAAGCAGCGCCGGCACAAGCCGATCTTCATGGTCGACATCGCCGTGCCGCGTGATATCGAGCCGCAGGTCGGCGAACTGGACGACGTCTACCTCTATACCGTCGACGACCTCCACGAAGTGGTGGCGGAAAACCTCAAGAGCCGCCAGGGCGCGGCCCAGGCCGCCGAAGAGCTGGTCTCGGCCGGCGCCGACGACTTCATGGTGCGCCTGCGCGAGCTGGCGGCGGTGGATGTGCTCAAGGCCTATCGCCAGCAAAGCGAGCGCCTGCGCGACGAAGAACTGCAAAAGGCCCTGCGCCTGCTGGGCAACGGCGGCAACCCCGAGGACGTGCTGATGCAACTGGCCCGGGGCCTGACCAACAAACTCCTGCACGCCCCCAGCGTGCAACTGAAAAAGCTCTCTGCCGAAGGCCGCCTCGATGCGCTGGCCATGGCCCAGGAACTCTTCGCCCTCCACGAGGGCTCGACGGACAAAACCCCGCAATGAAAGCGTCGCTGCTGAACAAACTGGACACGCTCCAGGACCGCTTCGAGGAACTCACCGCGCTGCTGGGTGATGCCGAAGTCATTTCCGACCAGACGCGCTTTCGCGCCTACTCCCGCGAGTACGCCGAAGTCGAGCCGGTGATTGCCTGCTATGTAGGCTGGCGCAAGGTTCAGGACGACCTCGAGGGCGCCCAGGCGCTGCTCAAGGACGCCGACCCCGACCTGCGCGAGATGGCCGTGGAGGAAGTGCGCGAAGCCAAGGAGCAACTGGTGGGCCTGGAGTCGCAGCTGCAGCGCATGCTGCTGCCCAAGGACCCCAACGACGGGCGCAACGTGTTCCTGGAAATCCGTGCCGGCACCGGTGGCGACGAGGCGGCGATCTTCTCCGGCGACCTGTTCCGCATGTACTCGCGCTATGCCGAGAAACGCGGCTGGCGCCTGGAGATCCTGTCTGAAAACGAAGGTGAGCACGGCGGCTACAAGGAGATCATCGCCCGGGTCGAGGGCGACAGCGTCTACGGCAAGCTGAAGTTCGAGTCCGGCGCCCACCGCGTGCAGCGCGTGCCCGAGACCGAATCCCAGGGCCGTATCCACACGTCGGCGTGCACCGTGGCGGTACTGCCCGAGCCCGACGAGCAGGTGGCCATCGAGATCAACCCCGCCGACCTGCGGGTGGACACCTACCGCGCTTCCGGCGCTGGCGGCCAGCACGTCAACAAGACCGACTCGGCCATCCGCATCACCCACTTGCCCACCGGCATCGTGGTCGAGTGCCAGGAAGAGCGTTCGCAGCACAAGAACCGCGCCCGGGCCATGTCCTGGCTGTCGGCCAAGCTCAACGACATGCAGACCAGCGCCGCGCAGAACGCCATCGCCAGCGAGCGCAAGCTGCTGGTGGGTTCGGGCGATCGCTCCGAGCGCATCCGCACCTACAACTATCCACAGGGCCGGGTCACCGACCACCGCATCAACCTGACGCTCTACTCGCTCGACGATATCCTCGCCGGTGGCGTGGACGCCGTGATCGAGCCGTTGCTGGCCGAATACCAGGCCGATCAACTGGCCGCCCTGGGGGACTGAATGACCATCATCGCCAGCCTGCTGCGCAACGCGCAGCTGCCGGATTCGCCGACCGAGCGGCTGGATGCCGAGCTGCTCCTGGCCGCCGCCCTGGGCAAGTCGCGCAGCTACCTGCACACCTGGCCCGAGCGCATCGTCAGCAGCGAGGCGGCCGAGCTGTTCGCCGGCTATCTCGAGCGCCGTCGTGCCGGTGAGCCGGTGGCCTACATCCTGGGCCAGCAGGGCTTCTGGAAGCTCGACCTGGAAGTGGCGCCGCATACGCTGATCCCGCGTCCGGACACCGAGCTGCTGGTGGAAACCGCGCTGGAGTTGGTGCCGGCCAAGCCGGCCCGCGTGCTGGACCTGGGCACCGGCACCGGGGCCATCGCCCTGGCGCTGGCCAGCGAGTGCCCGGCCTGGCAGGTGACCGCGGTGGACCGCATCGAAGAGGCCGTGGCCCTGGCTGAGCGCAACCGCCAGCGTCTTGGCCTGGGCAACGTCCAGGTACGTGCCAGCCACTGGTACGAAGCCCTCGAAGGCGAGCGCTTCGACCTGATTCTCAGCAACCCCCCTTACATTCGCGCCGCCGACCCACACCTGGTGGCTGGCGACGTACGTTTCGAGCCCAGCAGCGCCCTGGTGGCCGGTGAAGACGGGCTGGACGACCTGCGCGTGATCGTCGCCCAGGCCCCGCAATACCTGCTGCCTGGCGGCTGGTTGCTGCTCGAGCACGGCTACGACCAAGCCTCCGCAGTGCGCGAGCTGCTGACCGCCGGCGGCTTCGTCGACGTGGCCAGCCGTGTCGACCTGGGCGGCCATGAACGTATCAGCCTGGGGCGCCTGCCATGCTGAGCGACCAGGAGCTGCTGCGCTACAGCCGCCAGATCCTGCTGTCGCAGGTGGACATCGACGGCCAGCTGCGCCTGAAGCACGGCAAGGCCCTGGTGATCGGCCTCGGCGGCCTGGGCTCGCCGGTGGCGCTGTACCTGGCTGCGGCCGGTGTCGGCGAGCTGCACCTGGCCGATTTCGACACGGTCGACCTGACCAACCTGCAGCGCCAGGTCATCCACGACAGCGACAGCGTCGGCATGAGCAAGGTCGACTCGGCGATCAAGCGCTTGCAAGCGATCAACCCAGAGATCGCGCTGGTCGCCCATCGCCAGGCGCTGGACGAGGATTCGTTGGCCGCCGCAGTGGCCGCTGTCGATGTGGTGCTGGACTGCTCGGACAACTTCGCCACCCGCGAGGCGGTCAACGCCGCCTGCGTGGCATCCGGCAAGCCCCTGGTCAGCGGCGCGGCGATCCGCCTCGAAGGCCAGTTGTCGGTGTTCGACACCCGCCGTGACACCAGCCCTTGCTACCACTGCCTCTACGGCCATGGCAGCGAGGCCGAGCTGACCTGCAGCGAAGCCGGCGTGCTTGGCCCGCTGGTCGGCCTGGTCGGCAGCCTGCAGGCGCTCGAGGCGTTGAAGCTGCTGGCGGGCTTTGGTGAGCCGCTGGTGGGGCGGTTGTTGCTGATCGACGCGCTGGGCACGCGCATGCGCGAGCTGCGGGTCAAGCGCGACCCGGCCTGCACCGTGTGTGGCAACCGTCATGAGTGAGCGTTCGGCGCCGATCGGCGTGATGGACTCCGGGGTCGGCGGCCTTTCCGTGCTGGCCGAGATCCAGCGCCTGCTGCCCAACGAAACGCTTCTGTATGTGGCCGACAGCGGGCATGTGCCGTATGGCGAGAAGACACCGGACTATATCCGCCAGCGCTTGCGGCACATTGCCGGCTTCCTGCGTGAGCAGGGCGCCAAGGCCATGGTGCTGGCCTGCAACACGGCCACCGTGGCGACTGTCGCCGATCTGCGCGCGTTGTATCCGGACTGGCCGTTGGTGGGCATGGAGCCGGCGGTCAAGCCGGCGGCGGCGGCGACCCGCTCCGGCGTGGTCGGGGTGCTGGCCACCACCGGTACCTTGCAGAGTGCCAAGTTCGCCGCCTTGCTCGACCGTTTTGCCAGCGACGTGCGGGTAATCACCCAGCCGTGCCCCGGGCTGGTCGAGTGCATCGAGGCCGGCGATCTCAGCAGTCCGGCGCTGCGCCAACTGTTGGCGGGCTATGTGCAGCCGTTATTGGCGCAGGGGTGCGACACCTTGATCCTCGGTTGCACCCACTACCCCTTCCTGCGCCCGATGCTTGCGGACATGGTCCCGGCGGACGTGGCGATCATCGATACCGGCGCCGCCGTGGCGCGGCAGTTGCAACGCCTGCTGGGCGAGCGCGACTTGCTGGCCGAGGGGCCGGCGCGGGAAACCGCGTTCTGGACCAGCGCCGATCCGCAGAGCCTGAAGAAAATCCTGCCCTTGCTGTGGATGCAATCCGATCGCGTGCAAAGCCTCCCGCTCTGAAAGTTTGCGTTGAGGCTCTGGCCCGTGCGGCCCCTGTAGGAGCGGCTTTAGCCGCGATCACACCAGACACCGCGTCGCCTGCATCGCGGCTAAAGCCTACAGAGGACCCTGTGTAGCCAGTCCAGGTTAGCGGGGCAGCGGCCATAGATGGCTCGGGCACAGGGCCTCGAGCACCAGTTCCGGTTGGCGTTGGTCCAGGCGGGCCACCAGTTCGAGTGCCGCGCTCTGTGCTGTCCATTCCTCCGGGACCACCTGGGCGAGGGTCGCGGATTGCGGTGCCACCACGGTCAGGTCGATACCCAGGGCTTTCAAGGGGGCGCGCTGTTCACGCAACCATTGCGGCAGGCTGTTGCGCCCATCCGCAGGCTGTCGGGGGTCGAACAGCTGCTGGGCCGAGTAACGGCTGAGGATTGCCATCACCTGGGGTTTGTCGCCCTTGGCCAGCAAGGGCCCCGCGCCGGCAAGGGCATGCTCGGTGGCGCGCAGGTTGCTGCTGACGATCATCTCGAACAGCGCGGTGTCGGGCGTGTCGTCGGCGAGGTAGTCACAGACCCCGGCGTTGACGATCAAGCCGTCGAGCGTACCCCATTGGCGTTGCAGTTGCTGGCTGGCGACTTCAGCCTGAGCCCGGTCCTGAACCTGGCCAGGCATGCGCAGCAGGTGATCACCATGGCGCTGCGCAAGTGCGTCGAGTTCCTGGCTATCCCTGCCACTGGCGGCGACCCGGTGCCCTTGTTCGAGCAACCGTTCCACCAGGGCCAGCCCAAGTCCTTGGCTGGCCCCTGTCACCCAGAAACTGCGCGTAATGCTCAAGATGTTTTCCTCTGGTTCTGCCAGGTGGACAGCCCTTTGAAGGCCTCCAGTGCACGCTGGCGACTGCTGTCGAGATCGACGATCGGACTTGTGTAGTTGCTTGAGTAATAATTAGTAGCAAATAGGTCAGCAGATTTCACCGGTCGATGAATCGTTTTTTCGTCCATTTGCTGTAGTTCGGGCAGCCATTGGCGAATGAAGGTTCCCTTCGGGTCGAAGCGTTGTGACTGGGTGGTCGGATTGAAGATCCGGAAATAGGGCACCGCGTCCGTTCCGGTGGAGGCGCTCCACTGCCAGCCGCCGTTGTTGGCGGCCAGGTCGCCGTCGATCAGGTGGCGCATGAAATGGCGCTCGCCCTCGCGCCAGTCGATCAGCAGGTTCTTGCTGAGGAACATGGCGACGATCATGCGCAGGCGGTTGTGCATCCAGCCCGTGTCCAGCAACTGACGCATGGCGGCATCGATGATCGGAAAGCCGGTCCGTCCCTGTTTCCAGGCCTCCAGGTCGTCCGGCGCGTCACGCCACGGCAAGGCCTCGGTATGGACACGGAATGCGCGGTGCCGCGAGACCTGTGGATAACCCACCAGGATGTGTTTGTAGAACTCCCGCCACAGCAGTTCGTTCACCCAGGTCTGCACCCCGGCGTTGCCGCTGTCGAACTCGCCGTGATTGCTGGCCAGCGCCGCGTGCAGGCATTGCCGGGGCGAGATGACGCCGGCCGCCAGGTAGGGCGAGAGCTGACTGGTGCCCGCCTTGGCGGGCAGGTCGCGCAGTTGCGGGTAGTCGTCGACGGTTTCGTCGATGAAGCGCGACAGCCGCCGCTGGGCTTCTTCTTCGCCGGCCGGCCAATGGTCGCGCAGGGATTGTGGGGGGACGGCGAAGCCATCGAGCTGATCCGGGACGGGATCGCTGGCGATGTCGAGGGGGGCTTGGCATCGTGGCCGTTGTACTCGCGCGGGCAGGCTGCGGTGCAGGTGTTCGAGGCAGACGCGTTTGAATTGGCTGAACACCTGGAAGTACTGGCCGCCACGGGTCAGCACGCTGCCCGGCTTGAACAGCAACTGATCGAGATAGGCGTGGGTGGAAATCCCGGACTGCTCCAGCAGGGCGCGCGTTTCGCTGTCGCGCAGGGATTCATTGACGCCGTACTCTTCGTTCCAGTGCACGGTGTCGATCCGGTGCTCGCGGCAGGTATCGAGCAGCACCTGGGGCACTGCCTGCCAGGTGTCGGTGGTGCGCACCAGCAGGGGTATGTTCAAGGTTGCCAGGGCCTGGCGCAGCAGGCGCAGGTTGCGTAGCCAGAAATCCACCTTGCAGGCGGCGTCGTCATGGCGTTGCCATTGGCCAGGGCTGGCAATCCAGAGCGCCACGGTCGGGCCACCCTGGCTGGCGGCCGAGAGCGCGGTGTTGTCGTCGAGGCGCAGGTCGCTGCGCAGCCAGATCAGTTGCATGGGCATTCGGGCCTGTGGTGGACGGTCACGGTTGCTGAAGCAGGCGCAGGGCCGCCTGAGGGCTGTCGAACAGATGCAGGTGAGGCAGTGCCAGTGCCTGCAACTCCGCCTCGAACAGGCCTATGGCGCTGCCGCCTGCCAGTGTGTTCACACCGATATCCCGCAATGCCCGCGACAGGGCGGGCAGTTCCGGGCGGCGCCCAAGGTGCAGCAGCAATGCACAGGGTTGCAGCAGCTCCACGGCCTGGCGCAGTTGCCGAGGTTCGACCGGCCATTCGAGAATTTCCAGCGGCTGGCCACTGCTGCTCAGCAGCCAGGCGCAGAGCCAGAATTCGGCGTCGAAGGGTGTATCGTCGGTGCGGGCGAGCAGCACGCAGGGGCCGGCCAGTGAATGGCTGTCGTGGTAGACCCGCGCGCCCAGCTTGCTACGTAGCCAGGTATGAAAGAACACCTGCTCCAGGCGCGCGTCGAAATGCGCTTGCCAGCGCTGGGCGAGGGCGTCCAGCAGGGGCAGGAACAGGCGCTCGCAGACGGTCACGGCGGGGTACAGCGCCATTGCCTGGTTCAGCAACTGGTCCAGTTGGCGCTGGGCGAGGCGGGCGATGGCGCCGATCATCTGTTCGATGCGCTCGCCCCATTCGCCCTGCACGGTGGTCGTGGGGTCGGCGGCCTTGTCCAGCAGTTCGCGCACCTGGCTTACCGCCGCGCCCCGTTCGAGCCAGCGCAGCACGGCTTGCACCCGCTGCACCTGGTCCTGTGGATAAAGTCGATGCCCCTTGGGCGTGCGCTGGGGCTTGATCAGGCCGTAGCGGCGCTCCCAGGCACGCAGGGTGACCGGGTTGACGCCGGTCAACCGCGCCACTTCGCCGATGGGCAGCAGGTCTTCAGATAGCATTGCGTAGTCCGAGGGTTTCCGGGTGGGGTTGCAGGTAGGCCTGCTGCATCAGGTAAGGGGCCGGGTGGTTGCGCAGGTGGTGCTTGAGCAGGGTCAGGGGCACCACCAGTGGCACCACGCCTTTCTGGTATTGGCCGATGACCGCCTGCAACTCGAGCTTGTCCGCTTGCTTGAGGTCGTTGCGCAGGTAGCCGCTCAGGTGCTGCAGCACGTTGCCATGGGTGCCGCGGCTGGCGCAGCGACGCAGTGCCTGCATCAGCTGGCTGAAGTAGCGTGGGCCGATCTGCTCAGGGGCATCGTCGCGGGTCATGCTGCCCAACAGCCGGCCCAGGCTGCGATAGGCCTGTGGGTTGTGGGCCATCAGCAGGTACTTGTAGCGTGCGTGGAAGCGGATCAGCGCGCCACGACTGAGCCCTTCGCTCAGCAAGCCCTGCCAGTCGGCGTAGGCGTAGACGCGGGTGATGAAGTTTTCCCGCAGTACCGGGTCGTGAAGGCGCCCCTCTTCCTCGACGGGCAGGTCGGGGCGTTGGCCGCAGAACGCCGACGCATAGGCACCGCGCCCGCCCAAGTGAGGAGGGCGACCGTCATCCTGGTACACCTTGACCCGCTCCAGGCCGCACGAAGGCGATTTCTGCATGAACACGTAGCCGCAGATGTCATCGAGTTCGCCTGCCATCTGCTCGCCGTATGCACGCAGCGGTCCAGCCAGATCGGTGGTGGTGTCGCGGCTGCCGGTGACGGCGGGATGATCCGGGTCGCCTACCAGACGAATGGCTTCGCGGGGCACACCGAGACCAATGGCGACTTCCGGACAGACCGGCACCCACTCGAAATGCTCGTCGAGCAGGTCGCGACACAGGTCGGAACGCTTGTGGCCGGCGTTGTAGCGCACGTTATGCCCGATCAGGCAGGCGCTGATGGCCAGGCGTGGCTTGCCGCTGGGAGCGGATGGGTTCATTGCGGACTCCAGAATAACTTGTACATAAGGCTCGGCTTGTACAGGTTTATTCCAGCACATTTACAAACTTATACAAGTACTACTTTTTGTATAAGTTTGCCGTTCCCGCTAATCCAGGTGTTCCAGCAAGCGCCTGGCGGCTTCCTGGCCACTGAGCCAGGCACCTTCGACGCGACCGGACAGGCACCAGTCGCCACAGGCGTAAAGGCCTTGGTCGGCATCGGCGAGAGCGCCCCATTCATGGTTGCCGGTAGGGCGGGCATACAGCCAGCGGTGGGCGACGGCGAAGGAGGGAGGGGGTACCGCGCAGCCGACCAGCTCGGCGAACTGACCGCGCAACTGCTCGATCACCTCTTCCTTGGACAGGTCGATATGGTGCTTGCTCCAGTTCGAGGTGGCGTGCAGCACCCAGGTGTCGAGCTGTTCCTCGCGGCCAGGCTTGCTGCGATTGCGTGCCAGCCAGTCGAGCGGGTTGTCCTGCACGAAGCAACCTTGCATGGGGGTGTCCAATGGACTCTCGAAGCCCAGGGCGATGGCCCAGGTTGGCTCCATCTGCACCCCGGCGGCCACCGCCGCGAGTTTGGGCGTGGCCGCCAGCAGGGGCGTGGCCTGGGGCGCCGGCACGGCAATCACCACGCGGCTGAACGGGCCATGGCTGCAGCCTTCGGTGTCCTGCAGGTGCCAGTACTGCTTGCCGCGGAAGACTTCAGCGATGCGGCAGCCGAAATTCACCGTGACGTCCTTGAGCAGGCCTCGGGTGATCGCGCTCATGCGCGGCACGCCGACCCAGCGGATCTGCTCGTCGGGGGAGGGGGTGAGTTCACCATCGCGATAGTTGTACAGCTGGGGTTTCCATTGCGCGGCCCAGCCGGCAGCGACCCACTGCTGCACCTGCTCGACGAAACGCCGGTCGCGGGCGGTGAAGTACTGGGCGCCCAGGTCGAGCGCGCCGACCTCGCTGCGCTTGCTGGCCATGCGCCCGCCACTGCCGTGGCCCTTGTCGAACAGGTGGACGGTCTGCCCGGCCTTCTGCAGGGCCTGGGCGGCAGACAGGCCGGCGATACCGGCACCAATGATGGCAATTGGAACAGTCATGATGGCCTCTTCGAACCGTGCTGTGTGCAGCCTACGCTGCTCGGCAAACCTGTACAATGCACAATGTTTGTATAAGGTTATTCCGCTCGATAGGACAGGTTCGCCTATGTTTATCCGAGAGCGTATGGTCAAAAAAGTGCCTTGATCTTAAAAATAGACCACGGCCGCCAACTGTGAGGACACAGCCATGCATATATTGCTGACCGGCGGTACCGGCCTCATTGGCCAGCACCTGTGCCAGCTCTGGCGCGGCCAGGGCCATCGCCTGACCGTGTGGAGCCGAACCCCCGAACAGGTGCCGAAACGCTGCGGCACGGGTGTACGTGGTGTCGCCCGCCTGGACGATATCGCCCAGGACGATCCGCTGGATGCGGTGATCAACCTGGCGGGCGCGCCGATCGCAGATCGTCCCTGGACGGCCGCGCGACGGACCTTGCTGTGGGCTAGCCGCGTGACCCTCACCGAACAGTTGCTGGCCTGGTTGGAAAGCCGCGAACAACGCCCTGCCGTTCTGATCTCGGGCTCCGCCGTGGGCTGGTACGGCGATGGCGGCGAGCGTGAACTGACCGAGGCTTCGCCACCTGTGAAGGAAGACTTCGCCAGCCAACTGTGCATTGCCTGGGAAGAGACCGCTTGCCGCGCGCAGGCTCTCGGGATTCGCGTGGTACTGGTGCGCACAGGGCTGGTGCTGGCCAGTGACGGCGGCTTTTTGTCGCGTCTGCGCCTGCCGTTCAAGCTGGGGCTGGGCGGGCCGTTGGGCGATGGCCGGCAATGGATGCCCTGGGTCCATATAGAAGACCAGGTCGCCCTGATTGATTTTCTCTTGCGGCACAACGAGGCGAGCGGTCCTTATAATGCCTGCGCGCCAGAGCCTGTGCGCAATCGCGAGTTCGCCAGGCGCCTGGGCCGTGCGCTGCACCGCCCGGCATTCATGCCGATGCCGGCGTTGTTGCTCAAGGCCGGGCTGGGCGAGCTGTCGACGCTGCTGCTCGGTGGCCAGCGCGCGCGCCCCGTGCGCCTGCTGGCGGCAGGCTTCACGTTCCGCTTCAACGATCTGCAATCGGCCCTGGACGACCTGTCCAGGCGCCTCTGACATAGGACGCTGCATGACCGATCATGCCCTGCTGCTGGTCAACCTGGGTTCGCCGGCCTCCACTTCGGTGGCTGACGTGCGCCGTTACCTCAACCAGTTCCTCATGGACCCTTACGTGATCGACCTGCCCTGGCCGGTGCGGCGGTTGCTGGTGTCGCTGATCCTGATCAAGCGCCCGGAGCAGTCGGCCCATGCCTATGCCTCGATCTGGTGGGACGAAGGCTCGCCGCTGGTGGTGCTGACCCGCCGTCTGCAAGCCGCGATGGTCGAGCACTGGCCCCACGGGCCGGTGGAAATCGCCATGCGCTACGGTGAGCCGGCCCTGCCGGACGTGCTCGAACGCCTGGCGGCCCAGGGCGTACGCAAGGTGACGCTGGCGCCGCTGTATCCACAGTTCGCCGACAGCACAGTGAGCACAGTGGTGGAACTGGCGAAGCACACCATCACCGAGCGCAAGCTGCCACTGCAGACGCGCACCCTGCAACCGTTCTACGACCACCCCGACTATATCGAGGCGCTGGCCGCCAGTGCCCGGCCGTACCTGACACAAGACTACGATCACTTGCTGCTGAGTTTTCACGGTTTGCCCGAACGCCACCTGAAGAAGCTCGACCCTACCGGCAATCACGACTTCCAGGCCGCCGATTGCTGCAAGGACGCAAGCGCCGAGGTGCGTGCGGTGTGCTACCGCGGCCAGTGCCTGGCCACGGCCAAGGCGTTCGCGCAGAAGATGGGCATTCCTGACGGCAAGTGGTCGGTGTCGTTCCAGTCGCGCCTGGGGCGCGCCAAATGGATCGAGCCCTACACCGAGACGCGCCTGGACGAACTGGGCAAGGCCGGGGTGAAGAAGTTGCTGGTGATGTGCCCGGCGTTCGTCGCCGATTGCATCGAGACGCTGGAGGAGATCGGCGATCGGGGCAAGGAGCAGTTCATCGAGGCAGGCGGCAAAGAGCTGGTGCTGGTGCCGTGCCTGAATGATCACCCGGAGTGGGTGAGGGTGTTGGCGGGGATGTGCGAGAAGGCCTGAGAAACTTGCCCGGCTTTGAATCGAGGGGCTGCTTTGCAGCCCTCTCGCGGCACAAGGCCGCTCCTACAGGGGACCGCGATCGTCTGTAGGAGCGGCCTTGTGCCGCGAAAGGGCCGCAAGGCGGCCCCAGGACTTCAATGAAGGATCAGTGCAACTGATCGTCCAGCTTCTTGTTTTTCCAGCCATCGTTGCCGGGCAGGATCAGGTTCAGGGCAATGGCCACGATGGCGCACAGGGCGATGCCCTTCAGGCCCCAGTCGTCCGGGCCATCACCGCTGCCAATCAGCACGCCGCCGATACCGAACACCAGGGTCACCGAGACGATCACCAGGTTGCGCGCTTCGGCCAGGTCGATCTTGTGGCGGATCATGGTGTTCATGCCCACCGCCGCGATCGAGCCGAACAGCAGGCAGAGAATGCCACCCATCACCGGTACCGGAATGCTCTGCAGCAGCGCGCCGAACTTGCCGATGAAAGCCAGGGTGATGGCGAACACCGCCGCCCAGGTCATGATCTTCGGGTTGTAGTTCTTGGTCAGCATCACCGCGCCGGTGACTTCGGCGTAGGTGGTGTTGGGCGGGCCACCGAACAGGCCGGCGGCGGTGGTGGCCAGCCCATCACCCAGCAGGGTGCGGTGCAGGCCGGGCTTCTTCAGGTAGTCGCGACCGGTCACGCTACCCACCGCAATCACCCCGCCGATATGCTCGATCGCTGGCGCCAGGGCCACCGGAACGATGAACAGGATCGCCTGCCAGTTGAATTCCGGCGCGGTGAACTTGGGCAGTTCCAGCCAGGGCGCGGCGGCGATCTTGGCGGTATCGACCACGCCAAAGGCGAACGACAGGGCAAAGCCTACCAGTACGCCGGAGATGATCGGCACCAGGCGGAAGATGCCCTTGCCGAACACGGCCACGATCAAGGTGGTCAGCAACGCCGGCATGGAGATCATCATCGCGGTCTGGTACGGCATCAGTACGCTGCCGTCACCGGCCTTGCCCATGGCCATGTTGGCGGCAATCGGCGCCATGGCCAGGCCGATGGAGATGATCACCGGGCCGATCACTACCGGTGGCAGCATGCGGTCGATGAAGCCGGTGCCCTTGATCTTCACCATCAGGCCCATGAAGGTGTAGACGAAGCCGGCGGCCATCACCCCGCCCATGGTCGCGGCCAGGCCGAACTGGCCCTTGGCGAGGATGATCGGGGTAATGAAGGCGAAGCTCGAAGCGAGGAACACCGGGACCTGGCGGCCGGTCACCAGCTGGAACAGCAAGGTGCCGAGGCCGGCGGTGAACAGCGCCACATTGGGGTCGAGGCCGGTGATCAGCGGCATCAGTACCAGCGCGCCGAATGCCACGAAGAGCATCTGCGCGCCCGAGACGACCTGGCGCCAGAGCGGGTCGTTGAAGCCGTCCTGCATGATCAGGCGTCCTTCTGCTTGGTGCCGAAGATCTTGTCGCCGGCATCGCCCAGGCCGGGGACGATGTAACCGTGCTCATTCAGGCGCTGGTCGATCGATGCGGTGTAGATCCGCACGTCCGGGTGGGCTTTTTCCACCACTTCGATGCCTTCGGGGGCGGCTACCAGCACCATGGCGCGGATTTCCTTGCAGCCGGCCTTTTTCAGCAGGTCAATGGTGGCGACCATCGAGCCACCGGTGGCCAGCATCGGGTCGATGATCAGGGCCAGGCGCTGGTTGATGTCCGGCGCGAGCTTTTCCAGGTAGGTGTGGGCTTCCAGGGTTTCTTCGTTGCGGGCAACGCCCACGGCACTGACCTTGGCGCCCGGGATCAGGCTGAGCACGCCGTCGAGCATGCCGATGCCGGCGCGCAGGATCGGCACCACGGTGATCTTCTTGCCGGCGATTTTCTCGACCTGCACCTTGCCGCACCAGCCGTCGATCTCGTAAGTTTCGAGTGGCAGGTCCTGGGTGGCTTCGTAGGTCAGGAGGGCGCCGACTTCCTGGGCGAGTTCGCGAAAATTCTTGGTGCTGATATCGGCACGGCGCATCAGGCCGAGCTTATGGCGGATCAGCGGATGGCGGATCTCACGAGTAGGCATGGGGGGAGGGCTCCGGGAGGCGGGCAAAAAAACCGCGCTAGGTTAATCTATTCAGTCCCTGATGTCGTGCAGTCATTGTGCACGTTAGTCCATAAAGGCTTGATCTGGGACGAGCGGATGCGTACCTTTTCCCGCTTTTCCAAAACGCACCCCCTGGAGAGCGCCATGTCCGCCGATCTCGAGCATATCCGTCAAGTGATGCGCGAGGCTGATTGCCTGTACAACGAAGCCGAGGTCGAGGCCGCCATCGCCGAGGTCGGCAAACAGATCTGCCAGGACCTGCACGATAAGAACCCGGTGGTCTTCTGCGTGATGAACGGCGGCCTGATCTTCTCCGGCAAGCTGCTCACCCACCTGCAGTTCCCGCTGGAAGCCTCCTACCTGCACGCCACCCGCTACCGCAACACCACCAGTGGTGGCGAGCTGTTCTGGAAGGCCAAGCCGGAAGTGTCGTTCATCGACCGTGACGTGCTGATCGTCGATGACATCCTCGACGAAGGCCACACCCTGAGCGCCATCATCGAGTTCTGCAAGCACGCCGGCGCCCGCGCGGTACACACCGCCGTGCTGATCGACAAGGATCATGATCGCAAGGCCAGCCCGGACCTGAAGGCCACCTACTCCGGCTTGCCGTGCGTGGACCGCTACATCTTCGGCTACGGCATGGACTACAAGGGCTACTGGCGCAACGCCAACGGTATCTTCGCCGTCAAGGGGTTGTGATCATGCGCCAGCCGGGGTTCCTCGATCAGTCGTTGTTCACCGCGCTGGCAGAGCGTGCTACTTCCAGCCCGCGTGGGCGCCAGAACCACAACTTCCATGGTATGGAGGAGCCATGCCATCGCATGGCCGTGGGCCTGCAGCCGCGTACCTACATCCAGCCCCATCGTCACTTGAGCGATGACAAGGCCGAGACGTTGATCGTGCTGAGGGGGCGCCTGGGCTTGCTGATCTTCGATGACCGGGGTGCCGTGATCGACAAGCGTGTACTCGAGGCCGGAGGGGAATGCCTGGGCGTCGACCTCGCGCCAGGTGTTTTCCATGGCCTGGTGGTACTGGAAGACGACAGCATCATGTTCGAATGCAAGGCAGGGCCGTATCGTCCGGTCGGTGAGGGTGAGTTGGCTGAATGGGCGCCTCGCGACGGTGATGCCGGCGTTGCCGAGTACCACGCCTGGATGTGCGCGCAGTTCGCCTGACTGAATGGCCGCTCCTGGGAGCGGGCTTGCCCCGCGACAGGGGCCATGCGTAGAGTGCCTGCTCATACCAAGGAGCCTCACATGCGTGCAATCGTCCCCCTCCTGCTGGCGGTGAGCCTTCCGCTCTCGGCCGCTCCGCTGCACAGCCAGTTCCTCCCCCCCGACGACCTGTCCCTGCGCCAGGAAGCGCCGACCAGCCAGCAATTGTTGCAGGTCACCGACTACACCGTGGTGGTGGGTACCCAGCGCCAGTCCGACCAGCAACCCATTCCGATCACGTCTTCCTTGCAGATGCGCCTGAAAGGCAAGCCGTTGAGCAAGGGCTCGACCATCGGCCAGGTGCTGATCAATTTCGATGGAGAAGGTGGCAAGAGCCTGAAAAAGCCGGTTTATGACGACAACAGCCGCACCCTGACCCTCAACTATCCGATGGCGGACTACCGGGTGATCATGGACCTGCTGCGCAACGAAACCCTGTATGTGCAGTTCCTCACCTACACCAATGGCCACGTCTGGGCCGACTTGCACACCGGTACCGTACGTACGCGTTGAGGCTCGCAGGTTTCGAGGGGTACACTGCCGGCCTTCGAATTACCGTGATGGTCCAGTTGGAGTCGGCGATGCGCAAAGACAAGAAACAAGTGATTGGTGACGAGATCAGCGACGAGTACATCAAGTCGTTCCTGCAGTTCGAGCCGGCCGATGGCCTCACCTCGCCATCGCATCACAAGCTGATCAAGGGCTATCGCGGCCTGCGTGTCGATGACTTCGAACGCTATGTGGGGTTCTTCGTCGCGGCCGGCTATGACCTGGATGGCAAGGACGAGCACGGCAAGACCTTCGTCGAGGCGATCGCCGACCAGCGCAATGCGCCGGAGTACATCGAGATCATCGACAACGCCCGCGGTTGAATCAGCTCGTTCGACGTTTCCTGTAGGAGCGGCCTTGTGCCGCGAAAGGGTCGCGAAGCGGCCCCGGATTGATGCCTTGCCTCAACACTCAACATCGCTGGGGCTGCTTCGCAGCCCTTTCGCGGCACAAGGCCGCTCCTACAAATAGAAATGCGGGGGTTGGGGAACAGGCACAAAAAAACGCCCCGAGGGGCGTTTTTTCGTTTCAGCCGGTTCAGGCGTAATGCTGCTTGGCCGGGCTGCTGTCCACCAGGTCCAGCGCCACGTCGTTGTCGGCGCTGATCTTGTGGTACAGGGCGGCGTCGGTGGCCAGGACCTTCTCGCGGGCCGGGAAGATTTCCTTGAGCTTGGCAGCCCAGGCACCCTTGGCCTGCTCGGGGAAGCAGCGCTCGATCAGCTCGAGCATGATCGACACGGTCACCGAGGCGCCTGGCGAAGCGCCAAGCAGGGCGGCCAGGCTGCCGTCCTCGGCCGCCACCAGTTCGGTGCCGAACTGCAGGATGCCGCCTTTCTTCGGGTCCTTCTTGATGATCTGCACGCGCTGGCCGGCCACTTCCAGGCGCCAGTCCTCGGCTTTCGCTTGCGGGTAGAAGCGGCGCAGCGATTCCAGGCGTTGCTCCATCGACTGCATCACTTCGCTGACCAGGTACTTGGTCAGGTCCATGTTGTCGCGGGCCACGGCCAGCATCGGGCCGATGTTGCCCATGCGCACCGACAGCGGCAGGTCCATGAGCGAGCCGTGCTTGAGGAACTTGGTGGTGAAGCCGGCATACGGGCCGAACAGCAGCGAGGTGTTGCCATCGACCACGCGGGTGTCCAGGTGCGGGACCGACATCGGTGGCGCGCCGACCGCGGCCTGGCTGTAGACCTTGGCCTGGTGCTGCTTGACGATTTCCGGGTTGTCGCAACGCAGCCATTGGCCGCTGACCGGGAAGCCACCGAAGCCCTTGCTCTCCGGGATGCCGGACAGTTGCAGCAGGGGCAGGGCCGCGCCGCCGGCGCCGAGGAAGACGAAGCGGGCGTCGACTTCACGGCTGCCGCCGCTGTTGACGTCCTTGATGCTCACGGTCCAGCCGCTGCCGTTGCGGCGCAGGCCGACGACTTTCTTGCTGTACTTGACCTGGGTATCCGGGCTGTTGCCCAGTTGCTTGAGCAGCTTGTTGGTCAGGGCGCCGAAGTTGACGTCGGTACCCTTCATCACGCGGGTGGCGGCAATGCGCTGGTCGGCCGGGCGGCCCGGCATCATCAGCGGCATCCACTCGTTCATCACGGCCTTGTCTTCGGTGTATTCCATGTCCGCGAAGGCGTGGTGCTGCTTGAGCAGCTCGAAGCGCTTCTTGAGGAAGGAAATACCCTTGTCACCCTCGACATAGCTCAGGTGCGGCACCGGGTTGATGAAGGCGCGGGGCGAGCCGAAGCCGCCTTTTTTGCTGAGATAGGCCCAGAACTGACGCGATACCTCGAACTGGGTGTTGATGTGCACGGCCTTCTTGATATCGATGCTGCCATCGGCGGCCTGCGGGGTATAGTTCAGCTCGCACAGGCCGGCATGGCCGGTACCGGCGTTGTTCCAGGGGTTGGAACTCTCCGCGGCCCCGGAGTCCATCGCCTCGACGACCTCCAGCTTGATCGACGGGTCGAGCTCCTTGAGCAGTACGGCCAGGGTGGCACTCATGATGCCCGCGCCTACCAGTACCACATCAACCGATTCGTTCTGCGCCATTTAACGCGTCTCCACAATCTACAGCACCTAATTGACAGCATAGGAACCCTGGGGTCGCCAGGATCGCCATGTCCGACTCTTCGCAGTTCTTGCAACTCCAGCGGACACCGCCAACCAGTCTTGGGTGTTCAGGTATTGAACGCCGTTTGCCACGGGTGCGGCAATTCGACTTATGGTCAAGGGGCCCGTCGTGCGTTATGGATCGGCCTCAGGCTCCTATCCTGCAGGAGCATTTGCGCCGTCTGCTCAGGGCTGTTTGTGAATCATCTGCCGCTTTTGCACATGCCAGACTGTTCATTTGCTCGCCACACTCTCGTGAAGTTGTGAAAAACCATTTTTTCACGCTCTTTTGGAGTCGTGAACCTCAAAAGTGGACTGCGCGATGGCAACCCGCAGGTTCATGCGAAGCAGAAGGCCGGAAACAGCAGGCACGACAGCCAATGCAAGACCTGAGTGGAAGGCTCTCTGTGGGCGAAGCGTCGAGGGTGCCGGGGTCAATCGGCGAATGCGGGGCCCGATCAGGAGACGTCCTTATAATCGGGGGGAGATTATAACGAGGTCGCGGGCAGAAAGGTCATGCTTCTTGGGTTTTTATTGCAGCGTTTGTCAGGCAGACAGGGTGCGTTGCTGCCAACGACGCCTTGCAGGGGTGCAAAGGCGGGCGCTGGCTGGCAGCGGTTGGCCCAGCCAACCCAGGTGCGCCTCGTTGACCTGGACCCAGCCGCTGCCGATTGGTGGCAGGCTGCACTGCTTGAAGCCCAGGCAGATGCCGTCACTGTCGAGACGGGCGTAGGTGGCGTGGCGCGGGCGTTGCAGGAGCAGGTTCCAGAACAGGTTCATGGCGGACGGTCCTGTGTGTTCGGGCTGGTGCCAGCATAGCGCGCGGGCCATGAAACCATTGTGACAGGCGGGAAAGGCCGATGGCTGGCCTGTGGCGCGCTGGGTATACTGTGGGCCTTTGCCGCTTTTTCTGGAGAAACGCGCATGTTGCAACGTCTGTTGGTCGGTTTGTTCGCGGTAGCCAGCCTGAGCCTGGCCGGTTGTGCCCACAGCCCGCAACAACTCAGCCCGCAACCCAAGCTAACGCAACAGTTGGCCCCAGTCGGCCACGGCCAACCGGTGGTGGTCAAGGTGGTCGACGGGCGTGCCTCGCAGTCGCTGGGTACCCGGGGTGGCATGTACCCCGAGACCAGCACCATCACCGTCAATGGCAACGACGTCGTGCCCAAGTTGCAGGCCCAGGCCGAGGCGGCGGTGCGCCTGCTCGGCTTCACCCCGACCCCCAACGCCTACAACGCGCCGCAGCTGACCGTGACGCTGGCTGAACTGAAATATCAGTCGCCCAAGGACAAGATGTACGTGACCGAGGCGACCATCGGCGCCACCTTCCGTGCCGACGTGTCGAATGCCAACCGTCGCTACAGCGGCCGTTACGGTGCCTCGCTGGACCAGCGCTTCGGCATGGCGCCGAACCAGGAAACCAACACCAAGCTGGTCAGCGACGTGCTCAGCGATGCCCTGACCCGCCTGTTCAAGGACCCGACCGTTGGTCAGGTGCTGGGCGAGTAAGGCGGTTGCAATGAAGAAAACCCGCCGCCTGTGATCAGGCGGCGGGTTTTTTGTTGGCTATACCGACCTGTTCGCCGGCAAGGCCGGCTCCTACAGGTGTGGCGCTGGTCTTGAGGCAATGCAGATCAGGCGGCCAGCACATTGAAGTCCAGCAGGCTGATCCCGGTCTGCGCATCGACCTCCGGCAGGTCATGGTGGGCATGGCCGCCCAGCGCGCAGTAGACCAGCCACTGGCGGTCCTGGACATTGATGGCGAAGCCGTCGATCAGCGCCTGCTGTTCGTCGCTCTGGGCCACGAGGTAGAGGCGGTCCTGGTTTTCGGCGTGCAGCATGACAAGCTCCGGTTCGGTTGAAGGCCGACAGGGTGGCCTGTCCTGATGACGAGCGTGTGACAGATGAAATTTACCGCAGCTGGTCGCAAAGTCGGGGCGGTGTTCGTGGGCTTGGGTAGAATGCCGGGCTTTGCCGTCGTGATACCGAGGTCGCGCAATGTCGTTGCAAGTGCTCTGGGGCTTCCTGGCCGCCCATCCCGCCAAGCTGATCAACCTGTTGGCCCTGCTGGTCACCTGCCCGGGCGGCCTGTTGCTGCACAGTGCCCGGCGCCGGGCGAGCATGGCCCGCGAAAGCCTGGCGGTGGATGAAGGGCTGGTGGATGCCTTCGACCTGCGCGTGCCGCGCTACTACTACATTCTCGGGTTCTCGTGCCTGGCGATGGCGTTGCTGTTGTCCTGGTTCAGCACCTGGATCTGAACGCAACGCACCCACCGTAGGAGCCAGCCTTGCTGGCGAATCGTTCGCTCACCACCGATGATAAGCGGCATTCGCCAGCAAGGCTGGCTCCTACAGATAGAGGCGGTCAGACCACCGTGGCCTGCTGCCTGACCTGGTACTGATTGCGCACCGGTGTCGCGTACTGCTGCACCAGGTATGGTTGGTGCTCCACCGGGCAGGCGTCCAACCGGCGTTGCCACTCTTCCTTCGCCTTGGCCAGCTCATCGGCCGGGAACAGCGTCTCGGCGCCCGGCACTTCCAGCGCCGCGTCCTTCTCTGCCCACATTGCATAGGCCAGGTAGTGCACCGGGAACAACCGGTAGCCGCCGAGAATCTGCCGATCGATGGCCTGCGCCAATTGCTTGGTGTCCTCGTGGTACTCGGTCACCGGGGGCGCGAAGTTGATGTGCACCCGCCCTTTGTAGCCGGTGATGCCCTGGGCGATGCTGTTGTCATCCTCGCCCGGTGCCTTCTTGTAGGTGCCGGTGGTCGCGCGGATGTACAGCTCGCGGGCCTTGGCCTGGTCGCAGGGGTCGTATTCGTAGCTGATCGACACCGGAATCAGGTTCAGGCTCTGGATTACCGCGCCGAACGGCTCGTCCTTGCGGCTCATGTGGAACATTTTGAGAATGGCCGAGTCGGTGCGGTCGTCACCGTCCTTGGCGCGGCCCTCGGCCTGGGCGATCCAGATCGACGCGCCGTCGTTGCGGATCGAGTGGTTGATGTAGGCCGACAGCAGCTGGTAGGCCGCCAGCTTCTCGCGACGGCCGCTGATCGAGCGGTGCACGATGAAGCTCTTGTTCAGGCGCATCATGTCGCTGACGAACGGCTTTTGCAGCAGGTTGTCGCCGATGGCGATGCGTGGTGTCGGCAGGCCGGCGTGGTACACCGCGTAGTTGACGAAGGCCGGGTCCATGACGATATCGCGGTGGTTGGCCAGGAACAGGTAGGCGGTACCGGACTTGAGCTGTTCGACGCCGGTGTAGGTGACACCGTCGGTGGCGCGGTCGATGGTCCGGTCGACGTAGTACTCGACTTTATCCTGCAGCGTGGCGACGCACTGCACGCCCGCGAACTCCTGGCGCAGGCGCCGGGCGATCAGCGGTTTGAGCAGCCAGCCGAAGGCGCCCGCCGCGCGCGGGAAGCGGAAGTGGGTGAGGATATCGAGGAATGCCGGGTCGCTGAGCAGGCGTGCCAGAACGGCAGGCACTTCAGCGTCGTCGTACGGTCGGATGGCATCGAATTCGCCCATCATGCTCTCTTGTTGGAAACGGCTAGGGTAATAAGGTAGGGGTGGGGCCCGAAAAACGGCTCGGACACACGCAGGCCCTGTAAACAGACCGGCAATTATACGCACAAGTCACTCGGGAGGCCGCGATGCTGGAAACTGCGATCTACGATTGTCCCTATTGCGGTGAAGAAGTCGAGACGACCGTGGACTTGTCCGGCGGCGACCAGGAGTACATCGAGGACTGCCAGGTCTGCTGCAAGCCCATTCGTTTCGTGCTGCAGGTGCATGACGAGGAATGGATGCTGGATGTCTATGGCGAGAACGACTGATGCAACGGATCTATGACCCGGAAAACCTGCTGGAGGCGCAGATGCTGGTGGGCATGCTGGCCAGCGAGGGTGTCGAGGTGCATCTGGTCGGGCGCGACCTGATGGGCGCTGTGGGCGAGCTGCCGATGCAGGGCTTGCTGGGCCTGGCGGTGCCCGATGAGCAAGCCGGCTACGCGCGACAGTTGATCGACGCGTACAATGCCGCCCAGCCGCTTGTCGGCGAAGCGCCGGAGAGTTATCCCGGTACCCTGATCTGCTAGGTTCTGAAATCGCCCATGTGTGGACGCTACGCCCTGTTTCGCTGGACCCAGGCCTTCGCCGGCCTGCCCGGTTTCCCTTCGAGCCAGCAGGCCCAATGGAACATCTCGCCCGGCGCCACGGTGCTGATCCAGCGCCAGCTCGATGGCCAGATGCAACTGGCCAGCGCCCGCTGGGGGCTCACCCCGGCCTGGCTGACCGACTTGTCGCGCACGCCGGCCCAGGCCCGTGCCGAAACCCTCGCCGAGCAACCCATGTTCCGCGAGGCGCTGCGCCAGCGGCGCTGCCTGATGCCGGCCAACGGTTTCTACGAATGGCGCGGCACGGCGCGCAAACGCCCGTACTGGGTGACGCCGGGGGAGGGGGCTTCACTGTTCTTCGCGGCGGTGTGGGAAGTCTATCCGGTGCAGGAGCAGGAATGGCTGAGCTGTGCCGTGGTGACGCAAGCGGCGATGAACCAGCGTCGGCCGTTGATCCTGGATGAAGCCGAGCAGGCGATCTGGCTGGACCCGGAGACGCCGCTGGCGCGCCTGCACGAGTTGTTGGCCAAGCCCCCGACCGCCTTGCGCGAAAGGGCGTTGACGTATTTCGTCAACGATCCGAAGCTCAATGGGCCGGAGTGCCTGACGCCCGCTTGAGTATTGAGCCGGTGGCTTTCCCTGTAGGAGCGGCTTTAGCCGCGATACAAACGACGCGGTGCCTGGCACCGGCATTGCCGGTGTTCGCGGCTGAAGCCGCTCCTACAGGTTTGCTGCATTTCAAACCCTGAACTGATTGATCAGGCGCCGTTGCTGCTCTGCCAGCTTGGTCAGCTCGGCGCTCGCCTGGCTCGACTCGTCGGCGCCACCGGCCACCTCGCCGGCCACCTGGCCGATGTTGATCACGTTGCGGTTGATGTCCTCGGCCACCGCACTCTGCTCCTCGGCGGCGCTGGCGATCTGGGTGTTCATGTCGTTGATCACCGACACTGCCTGGGTGATGCTCTCCAGCGATTCGGCGGCGCGGCTGGCCTGCTGCACGCTGACATCGGTCTTGCCCTGGCTCTCTTCCATCACCCGCACCACTTCCCGCGTACCTTGCTGAAGCTGCTGGATCATGTGCTGGATCTCTTCGGTGGCCTGCTGGGTTTTCTGCGCCAGGTTGCGCACCTCGTCGGCGACCACGGCGAAGCCACGCCCTTGCTCGCCGGCCCGGGCGGCCTCGATGGCCGCGTTCAGCGCCAGCAGGTTGGTCTGCTCGGCGATGGCGCGGATGGCCACCAGGATGGCGTTGATGTTCTCGCTGTCACGGGCCAGGTCCTGGACCACGGTGACCGCGCGGCCGATTTCGGTGGCCAGGGCGCTGATCGAGTGCGAGGTGCCGCGCACGATGTCCAGGCCTTCGTTGGCGGCGCGGTCGGCGTCGCTGGCAGCCTGCGCCGCCTGGGTGGCGTTGCGCGCCACATCCTGGGCCGTGGCGGTCATTTCGTGCACGGCGGTGGCCACCTGGTCGATCTCGGCCATCTGCTTGTGCACGCCCTGGTTGGTACGGATGGCGATGTCGGCGGTGTGTTCCGACGAGTCGCTGACCTTCTGCACCGAACTGACCACCTGGCTGATCATCGTCTGCAATTTGGCCAGGAAGGTGTTGAAGCCCTTGGCGATGGCGCCCAGTTCGTCGGCGCGGTCGCTTTGCAGACGGCGGGTCAGGTCACCCTCCCCCTGGGCGATGTCGTCGAGCATGGCGACCATCTGTTTCAGCGGCCGGGCGATGCCCTGGGCCAGTAGCCAGATCACCAGCAGTCCCAGGGCGGCGATGCCCAGGCCGACCACGGTCATGCCGGTGATGTCGGTGCGACGCTGCTCGGCCAGGTCTTTCTGCAACTGGGCGGCGTCGGCCATGACGGTGCTGAGCGGCAGCTCCAGCAGCAGGGTCCAGCGGGCGTCGGTGCTGGCCACCTTGAACGGCAGGTACAGCTCGATGCGGTCCTTGGCGGTCTCGACCTTGTAGTGCAGGTCTTCGCCGACGAGGTTCTTGAGGGTGCTTGCTTCATCGGCGTCCAGTACATCGCTGGCCTTTTCGCCGAACTTGGCCGAGTCGCGGGTATAGGCCACCAGGCGGCCGTTGCTCGACACCAGGGCCAGTTCGCCAGCGCCGTTGTAGAGCTGACGGTCGGCGGCGTTGAGCAGGTCCTGAATGAAGTTCACCGACAGGTCGGCACCGGCCATGCCCTTGAACTGGCCGTCGACCATGATCGGCTCGACGAAGGAAGCGAGCATGACCATCTTGTCGCCCACTTTATAAGGGGCCGGGTCGATCACGCAGGCCTTCTTCGACTCTTTCGGGCACAGGTAGTACTCGCTGGCGCGCACGCCGGTGGCCAGCACGGTGCGGTCGTCGACGTCGGCCAGCTTGTCCTGGCCAAGGCTGCCATCGCCGTTGCGGAACCACCAGGGCAGGAAGCGGCCGCTGGCGCTGTCGATGCCGACCATGCTGCTGCCGACATAGCGGGCGTCATCGTGGTCGAGGGCGTTCGGCTCCCAGCCCAGGTAGGCGCCGAGCACGCTCGGGTTGGCCTCGACGGTGCGTTTGAGCTGGTTGATCAGGTGTTCGCGGTCGACCCGCATCAGTGGCCGGCCGTCGGCGCCTTGCATGCCGATCATCGCGTTGCCGGTGGCCAGGCCGCGGGCGATCGACAGCGGCGCCTCCAGGCCGCGCTGGATCTCGCTGACCTGGGTGCGGGCCAGCGCCGACAGGCGCTGTTCGATCACGCTTTCGAACTGTTGCTGGGTGCGCTGCTGCACCAGCGTCTGGGTGCGTTCGCCGGAATACACGGCATAGAGCACCAGGGCGGCGACAATGCTCAGTACGATGGCACCGGCCAGGGCGGCCACGGAAAACTGGATCGACTTGAACTTCATGGAAGGCTCCGCGCGCAAGGAGGTCGTGTCCCCGGGTTATCGGCGGGCTAATACAAAAGCATGAGGGGCGTGCAGAAATCTTCCCTGCGGCTCTGGCGGGGCCGGGCGACTGGGCCTAGGATACGCGGCACGTAAAAAGGGAGTGTTTTAAATGCGTAAGTCATTCGTTGTCAGTATGTTGAGCGCCAGCGTCCTGCTGGGCGGCTGCCAGGCGGTCAATACCACCAGCGGTGGCGCCGTGGGCGTCGAGCGCAAGCAGTACATGTTCAGCATGCTCTCGACCGATGAGGTCAACCAGATGTACGCCCAGTCCTACCAGCAGACCCTCGGCGAGGCGTCGAGCAAGGGCGTCCTGGACAAAAGCAGCGCCGACGCCAAGCGCGTGCAGGCCATCGCCGATCGCCTGATCGCCCAGGCGCCACAGTTCCGGCCGGATGCCGCACAGTGGAAATGGGAAGTCAACGTCATCAAGAGCGACGAGCTGAACGCCAACTGCGGCCCGGGCGGCAAGATCATCGTCTATACCGGCCTGATCGATCAGCTCAAGCTTACTGACGCCGAGATCGCCGCGGTCATGGGCCACGAGATTGCCCACGCCCTGCGCGAGCATGGCCGTGAAGCGATGTCCAAGGCCTATGGCGTGGAAATGGCCCGCCAGGGCGCCGGTGCGTTCCTCGGCCTGGGCCAGGACAGCATGGCGCTGGCCGATACCGTGGTGAACTACGCCATGACCTTGCCCAACAGCCGCGCCAATGAGAACGAAGCCGACCTGATCGGCCTGGAACTCTCGGCCCGCGCTGGCTACGACCCGAACGCCGCGATCACTCTGTGGAACAAGATGAGCAAGGCGTCCGAAGGCGCGCCGCCTGAGTTCATGAGCACCCACCCGGCGTCGAGCAGCCGTATCGCTTCGTTGCAGGCAGCCATTCCGAAGGTGATGCCGCTGTATCAAGCCGCCAGGAAGTAATTCACCGGGCCCCCTGTAGGAGCCGGCTTTGCCGGCGAACACCGGCAAAGCCGGTGCCAGGCACCGCGCTGTCTGGTTCGCCAGCAAGGCTGGCTCCTACAGGGTCTTCAGCCTATCCAGCCACTGGTCTTCATCGCCGAATACACCGCGACGACGGCCAGCACGAAGAACGCCGCCGCCGCCAAGCGACGGATCAGCGTCAACGGCAGTTTCTCCGCGGCGAAGTTGCCCGCCAGTACCACCGGCACGTTGGCAATCAGCATGCCCAGGGTGGTACCGATGATCACCATGATCAGGTGCGGGTACTGGGCGGCCAGCATCACCGTGGCGACCTGGGTCTTGTCGCCGATCTCGGCCAGGAAGAATGCGATCAACGTGGTCAGGAACGGCCCGAAGCGGCGTGCGTTGCTGGTTTCGTCATCGTCCATCTTGTCTGGCACCAGGGTCCACAGCGCGGTGGCGGTGAAGCTCGCGGCGAGGATCCAGTGCAGCACGGATTCGGTGAAGAAGCTGCTGACCCAGGCACCCACGGCGCCCGCGGCGGCGTGGTTGGCCAGGGTGGCGGCGATGATGCCGGCGATGATCGGCCAGGGCTTGCGGAAACGCGCCGCGAGGATGAGCGCGAGCAGTTGCGTCTTGTCGCCGATTTCGGCGAGGGCAACGATGGCGGTGGGGACGAGCAGTGATTCCAGCATCAGGATTCCTACGGGGGCGGGTCGACACGGCTATGACACGTACGACCTCCCCGCCCCGGGTAAGGTGTGCGTGTCATAGGTCTTGTCAAACCCTGGACCTGTCTGCGCAGATCGTGGGTCGCACGCGCCATGGCCTGTGGGCCAAGTGTGTTGACGCGTACCGGGCGAGCGGAGGGCTCGCGGGAGACTACTCCCCTAGGACGGAGCGGATTCTGCCTACGCCGGGCGCTTTCGGCAAGCCCTGTTTTTACCCGCGTGTCGCCCGGTAGATACGGAAACCCTGTGCCTCGGCGCGGACCTCGCAGTTGCCAAGTGCGCCCTCGATGAGCGGTTGGTAGCGCAGGAAGCTGTTGGCTACCAGGCGCATTTCGCCACCTTTTCGCAGGTGTTCGCCGGATTTTCTCAGCAGGTTTTCCGAGGCTTGGTAATCGGTATGCACCCCGGTGTGGAACGGCGGATTGCTCAGGATGAGGTCCAGCCCACTCGGTGCGGCATCGATGCCGTCACCGCTGATCACGTCGCCTTCCAGACCATTGGCTGCCAGGGTCAGGCGGCTGGCGGCGACGGCAAAGGCGTCGACATCCAGCAGGGTGACCCGGCTCTGTGGGTAGCGGCGCTTGATCGTCGCGCCCAGCACGCCGGCACCACAACCGAAGTCGAGCACATGCCCACCGGGCAACCCGTCGAGGTGTTCCAGCAGCAGGGCGGTGCCCTTGTCCAGGCGACCATGGCTGAACACCCCCGGCAGGCTGACCACGTGCAACGGGCCGTCCTCGAGCGGCAGCTCGAAGCGCTCGGCCAGGCTCTCCAGCGGCTTGGCCTCGGGCGCATGGTCGACGGTCACCTGCCACAGCTGGCAGTGGCGTGCGCTGTCGAGCTTGCGGGGCCTGCCGAACGCTTGCAGCTGTTTCGCCGCGCCCTCGATGCCGCCGCGTTTCTCACCGACCAGGTACAGCTCGCGCCCGGCCAGGCGGGCGGCCAGGGCGTTGAGCAGGTAGGCGGCCAGTTCACGGGACTTGGGCAGGAACAGGATGGCCGCGTCGAAAGCCACGTCGGGCACGCTCACACCATGGTGGCAGCGATCGCCGAAACGGCTTTCAAGCAGAGCCTGGTCGCCTGCATGCCAAGTCCAGCCGTGGGCCTTGGGCAGTTGGCCGAGCAGGCCATCGGCGGGGGCGCCGGCGATCAGCAGCGGCTTCTGGAACAGCTCCGTCTGGCGGAGCATTACTTCACTGCGCGGGTCCATGAACGGCGCCTCCTGGAAAAAGTCGCGCAGTGTAGCAGAGCCTTCGCTGACTCAGCCGACCACTCGCCGCGGTTGCCCGGCAAAGAATGCCTGGGCATTTTCGGCGAGCTGGCCGACGATGCGCTGGCGCGATTCCACCGCGCCCCAGGCGCTGTGCGGGGTCACGATCAGGCGGGGAATATCCGCTGCCAGCAACGGGTTGCCATTGACCGGAGGCTCGACACTGAGCACATCGGTTGCCGCGCCGCCCAGGTGACCGCTGCGCAGGGCATCGGCCAGGGCCTGTTCGTCGATCAGCCCGCCACGGGCGGTGTTGACCACCAGCGCGCCGGGCTTGAGCAGGGCCAGCTCACGGGCGCCGAGCATGTGCCGGGTGCGTTCGTTGAGCGGGCAGTGCAGGGTCAGGGCATCGACCTGTGGCAACAGTTCATCGAGTGGCAGCCGATCATCGCGGGTCGGGCGCCCGGGGATCTGCCCGCTGAGCACGCGCATGCCGAACGCCTCGGCCAGCCGCGCCACCGCGCCACCCAACTCGCCATGGCCGAGCAGGCCAAGGGTCTTGCCCTCGAGTTCGACGATGGGGTAATCCAGCAGGCAGAACTGGCTGGCCTTGGCCCATTCGCCCCGGGCCACGGCCTGCTGGTAGTCGCACAGGCGCGTGGCCAGGGCCAGCAGCAGGGCCAGGGTGTGCTGGGCCACCGATGGCGTGCCGTAGCCCTGGCAGTTGCATACCGTGATGCCTTGGGCGTGGGCGGCGGCCAGGTCGACGTTGTTGGTGCCGGTGGCGGCGACCAGGACCAGCTTGAGCTGCGGGTTGGCGGCCAGGCTGGCGGCGTCGAGCATCACCTTGTTGCTGATCACCGCCACGGCGCCTCGCAGGCGCTCGGCTACCTGGTCGGGGCGGGTGGTGGCGAACAGCTGCAGATCATCGAACTGATCCCGCAGGGGGGAAAGGTCGAGATCACCGAGATCCAGGGACGGATGGTCGAGAAACACGGCGCGACGTGGGCTGGGCATGGGGGCTCCGGTGCAGGGCTGGATGCATTCTTGGCGTTGGCGCGAACCTGTGGGAACCATTGTCTTGTGCTGGCTGTACTGGCCTGTTCGCCGGCAAGGCCGGCTCCTACCGGGGGCGCGATCCATTCAGGGCAGTGTCTGGCCCGCCGGTGCCGTTCGTCAACGCCGGTATCGCCGCTCATACCTTTGCACGGCAAATCATTCCTTCGGCTGATTTGACCGGCGCGTCACCAATCTAGAGTGGATCCCAGAGCTGTCCGGCCCGCATTACAGAAAAGGGATACCCATGTTGCAGACGCGCATCATCAAGCCCGCCGAGGGCGCCTACGAATTTCCGCTACTGATCAAGCGCCTGCTGATGTCCGGCAGCCGCTATGAAAAGACCCGCGAGATCGTCTACCGCGACCAGATCCGCCTCACCTACCCGCAACTGGGCGAGCGCATCGCGCGGCTGGCCAACGTGCTGACCGCAGCTGGCGTCAAGGCGGGTGACACGGTGGCGGTGATGGACTGGGACAGCCACCGTTACCTGGAGTGCATGTTCGCCATCCCGATGATCGGCGCGGTGGTGCACACCATCAACGTGCGCCTGTCACCGGAGCAGATCCTCTACACCATGAACCACGCCGAAGACCGCTTCGTGCTGGTCAACAGTGATTTCATCGGCCTCTACCAGACCATCGCCGGGCAACTGACCACGGTGCAGGGGACCGTGCTGCTGACCGATGGTCCGGACAAGAGCGCCGACCTGCCGGGCCTGCGCGGTGAATACGAGCAACTGCTGGCAGCGGCCAGCCCACACTACGATTTCCCCGATTTCGACGAGAATTCGGTGGCCACCACCTTCTACACCACCGGTACCACCGGCAACCCCAAGGGGGTTTATTTCACCCATCGCCAGCTGGTGCTGCACACCCTGGCCGAAACCTCCGTGCTCGGCAGCCTGGACAGTGTGCGGCTGCTGAGCAGCAACGATGTCTACATGCCGATCACACCCATGTTCCACGTGCACGCCTGGGGCATTCCCTACGCGGCGACGATGATGGGGATCAAGCAGGTCTACCCCGGGCGCTACGAGCCAGACATGCTGATCAAGCTGTGGCGCGAAGAGAAGGTGACCTTCTCCCACTGCGTACCCACCATCCTGCAGATGCTGCTCAACTGCCCGTCGGCTGCCGGCCAGGACTTTGGCGGCTGGAAGATCATCATCGGTGGCAGCGCGCTCAACCGCGCGCTGTATGAGGCCGCACTGGCCAGGGGCATCCAGCTTACCGCCGCCTACGGCATGTCCGAGACCTGCCCACTGATCAGCGCCGCGCACCTGAACGACGAGCTGCAGGCCGGCAGTGAGGATGAGCGCACCAGCTACCGGATCAAGGCCGGTGTGCCGGTGCCGCTGGTCGAAGCGGCGATCGTCGATGGCAATGGCAACTTCCTGCCCGCTGATGGCGAAACCCAAGGCGAGCTGGTGCTGCGCGCACCCTGGCTGACCATGGGTTATTTCCGCGAGCCGGAGAAGAGCGAAGAGCTCTGGCAGGGTGGCTGGCTGCACACCGGCGATGTCGCCACCCTCGACGGCATGGGGTTCATCGATATCCGCGACCGTATCAAGGATGTGATCAAGACCGGTGGCGAATGGATCTCGTCGCTCGACCTCGAGGACCTGGTCAGCCGCCACCCTGCGGTGCGCGAGGTGGCGGTGGTCGGCGTGCCTGATCCGCAGTGGGGCGAGCGGCCGTTCGCACTGCTGGTGGTGCGCGAGGGGCTGAGCATCGATGCACGCAGCCTGAAGGAACACCTCAAGCCTTTCGTCGAGCAGGGGCATATCAACAAGTGGGCGATTCCCAGCCAGATCGCCATTGTTACTGAAATTCCCAAGACCAGCGTCGGCAAGCTCGACAAGAAGCGCATCCGCGTGGATATCAGCCAATGGCAGGCCAGTAACAGCGCATTCCTTTCCACGCTGTAACCACCCTCGTGTGTCGCGGTCGCAAGATCGCGACCCGCACGCTAGAGAGGGTGGTGTCTTGTCAAACGGCAAAATTGAGCCATGCTTCACCACTGCCAGCGCACAGGCCGGTCTTTTGGGGCGGGCCAACAACAGGGAGCGCAAATCACACTTTAGAGGGATCTAGCACCTGTGACCGCTGGCTATAGTCGGGCCAGGGGAATTTCAGGAATGGGGGAGGGCGCCGCGCATTGTCGTGGCGCCTCGGGCAGGAGCCGGCTTCACCAGGCGCTCGGCCGTTTCTGAAAGGACTCACTGCCATAACAAAAAAGTACATGGAGTAGCGTCGATGACATCTGCAAACCCGTTCTGGCGCCGGGCACGTCTGCCCTTGGCCGTCAGCCTCGCTTCCACGCTTGCAAGTCCTGCTTTCGCGGTCAGCTTCAACATCGGTGAAATCGAAGGCCAGTTCGACTCGTCGCTCTCCATCGGCGCCAGCTGGTCGACAGCCAACCCGAACAAGGACCTCATCGGGGTCAACAACGGCGGCAAGGGGTTGTCGCAGACCTCCGACGACGGCCACCTCAACTTCAAGAAGGGCGAGACCTTCTCGAAGATCTTCAAGGGTATCCACGACCTCGAGCTCAAGTACGGTGACACCGGCGTGTTCGTCCGTGGCAAGTACTGGTACGACTTCGAGCTCAAGGACGAGCACCGCGAGTTCAAGGACATCAGCGACTCCAACCGCAAGGAGGGCGCCAAATCGTCTGGTGCGGAGCTGCTCGACGCCTTCGTCTACCACAACTACTCCATCGCCGACCTGCCGGGCTCGGTGCGCCTGGGCAAGCAGGTGGTGAGCTGGGGTGAGAGCACCTTCATTGGTGGCGGCATCAACTCGATCAACCCGATCGACGTGTCCGCCTTCCGCCGCCCAGGTGCCGAGGTGAAGGAAGGCCTGATTCCGGTCAACATGTTCTACATCTCCCAGAGCCTCACCGACAACCTGTCGGCCGAAGCCTTCTACCAGCTCGAATGGGACCAGACCGTCGTCGACAACTGCGGCACCTTCTTCTCGCAGCCGGACATCATCGCCGACGGTTGCAACAACAACTTGCGCGTGCTCAACAGCAGCCGCACGGTGCCAGTGGCGGCCCAGCAGTTTCTTGCCACCCGTGGCGTGAACATCAACGAGGAAGGCGTGATGGTCGGCCGTGGCCCGGACCGTGACGCCCGTGACAGCGGCCAGTTCGGTGTCGCCATGCGCTACATGTTCGAGCCGCTGGACACCGAGTTCGGCGCCTACTTCATGAACTACCACAGCCGTGCGCCGATCTTCAGCGCCACCGGCGCCCCGCAGTCGGTGTACGCCGGCCTGGCGGGCCTGCCGGCCCAGCTGAGGTCGCTGGCGCCGATTATCGTCGCGGGCAACTCGAAGTACTTCGTCGAGTACCCGGAAGACATCCGCCTCTACGGCCTGAGCTTCTCCACCACGCTGCCCACCGGCACGGCCTGGAGCGGCGAGTTGAGCTACCGCCCCAACGCCCCGGTGCAGTTGAACACCACCGACATCCTGTTCGCCGGTGTGCGTCCGATCGGTGGCGCACTGGCCAATGCTTCGCTGCTCAACGGTGTTCCCGGCCAGGACCTGCATGGTTATCGCCGCAAGGAGATCACCCAGTTCCAGACCACCCTGACGCACTTCTTCGACCAGGTGATGGGCGCCAGCCGCATGACCGTCGTCGGCGAGGTGGGCGTCACCCACGTCGGCGGCCTGGAAAACGCCCACGAAGTCCGCTACGGCCGCGACCCGGTCTATGGCCCTGGCCCGTTGCCCGCCACGGGGGGTGCCAACACCTGCCAGGCACTCAATGCCAGCACCATCGCCGGTGCCGGTGCAGGCGCCTCCACCGCCAACCTCAACCGCAAGTGCGAGAACGACGGCTACACCACCAGCACCTCCTGGGGCTACCGCGCCCGGGTAATCTGGGACTACAACGACGTCTTCGCCGGGGTCAACCTCAAGCCGAACGTGGCCTGGTCCCACGATGTCTCCGGCTACTCGCCGGGCCCTGGCGGCAACTTCGAGGAAGGCCGCAAGGCGATCAGCCTGGGCCTGGACGCCGAGTACCAGAACACCTACACGGCCAGCCTGTCGTACACCAACTTCTTCGACGGCAAGTACACCACCGTGGATGACCGCGACTTCGTCGCCCTCAGCTTCGGCGTGAACTTCTAAGAACACTGATCCAGGACGACAACAGAATGAAGATGACCACACGTCTGCTGCAAGCCGGTGTACTGGGCCTGTCCCTGCTGGCGACCAGCGTCATGGCTGCGGTTTCCGCCGATGAAGCAGCCAAGCTAGGCTCGAGCCTTACGCCAATGGGTGCGGAGAAAGCCGGTAACGCCGATGGTTCGATCGGCCCTTGGGAGCCGCTGTCGAAGTCGGCCGGAACGGTCGATGCCAAGGGTTTCCTCTCCGACCCCTATGGCAGCGAGAAACCGCTGTTCACTATCACCAAGCAGAACGCTGCCCAGTACAAGGACAAGCTTTCGCCTGGCCAGATGGCGATGCTCGAGCGCTACCCGGACACCTACAAGATCCCGGTGTACAAGACCCACCGCGGCTCTACCGTGCCTGACGATGTCTTCGCCGCGATCAAGGAAAACGCAACCAAGACCACGCTGGTCGGTGGGGGCAACGGCCTTGAGAACTTCCGTACCGCCATCCCGTTCCCGATTCCGAAGGATGGTGTGGAAGTGATCTGGAACCACATCACCCGCTACCGCGGTGGCAGCGTGACGCGCCTAGTCACGCAGGCCACCCCGCAGCAGAACGGCTCGTACAGCCTGGTGTACTTCAGGGACCAGTTCGTCTTCCGCGACAAGATGAAGGATTACGACCCGAGCAACCCAGGCAACATCCTGTTCTACTTCATGCAGGAAGTGACCGCTCCAGCGCGCCTGGCCGGGACCGTGCTGCTGGTCCACGAAACCCTCGACCAGGTCAAGGAGCCGCGCAAGGCGTGGATCTACAACGCTGGCCAGCGCCGCGTGCGTCAGGCACCGCAAGTCTCGTACGACGGTCCGGGTACCGCCGCCGACGGCCTGCGCACGTCCGACAACCTGGACATGTTCAACGGCGCGCCAGATCGCTACGACTGGAAGCTCGAAGGCAAGAAGGAGATGTACATCGCCTCCAACGCCTACAAGCTCGATGACCCGAAACTCAAGTATTCGGACATCATCAAGCCTGGCCACATCAACCAGGACCTGGCGCGTTACGAGCTGCGCCGTGTCTGGCACGTGGTCGCCACGCTCAAGGCTGGCCAGCGGCACATCTACGCCAAGCGTGACTTCTACATCGACGAAGACACCTGGCAAGCTGCGGTGATCGACCAGTACGACGGTCGCAACCAGCTGTGGCGCGTGTCCGAAGCCCATGCCCAGCCGTACTACAACGTGCAGGTGCCGTGGTACACCCTCGAGGCCATCTACGACCTGCAATCGGGCCGCTACCTGGCCCTGGGCATGAAGAACGAAGAGAAGAGCGCCTACGACTTCGGCTTCACTGCCGGCAAGGCCGACTTCCAGCCAGCTGCCCTGCGTCAGTCGGGTGTACGTTGAGCTGATTGTCACCCACTCCGTGTGATCCCCCAGAACGCCCCGGCTTGCCGGGGCGTTTCTGTTTTGGCGTGGGCTGAAACCGGCAGGGATTCTCTACCCTGCATTGATGACGAGATATCGACCCCGCTGATGTCGATCGGTCTTGTCTCGTTTTGTCGTAGTCTTTTTTGCTCGAAGCGCACCCATCATCTTCAATTGCGTGGCGTTTGCCGCTAGTCTCGCAAAGATCCGTACCGCCGAAGCCTTACAATCAGAACGAGCCGGCCATGACAGACCTGTCCCGTACGCATGGAGTTGCCAGTCAGGCCTTGGGCCTGCTGGACGGGCGTTTCTTCCGGCCCCCGTTGCCGGAAGCGCACGTACCGAGAGCGCGCCTGTGCCAGCGGTTGCAGCCTGGGCTAACGGGCCGGTTGCTGTTGGTCAACGCACCGGCGGGCTTTGGTAAAAGTTCACTTGCCATCGAGTTCTGCCAGGAGCTGCCTTCTCACTGGCGCAGCCTATGGCTTGGCTTGAGCCAGCGTGACGCTGACCCTGGGCGCTTCCTGGAGCGCCTGCTTGAGGGGCTCCAGCAGTTCTGTCCAGCCTTGGGCGGACAGGCCCTCGGGTTGCTCAAGATGCGTCAGCGCCACCAGCCTTTCGCCTTCGAAGAGTGGCTCGATGGCCTGCTCGACGAGCTGGCGCTCTACCTGCAACCCGACACGCCCCTGCTGCTGGTACTCGACGACTACCATCTCGCCCAGGGGCCGGTGCTCGATCGCTGCCTGCAATTCTTCCTCAATCACCTGCCGCCCGGCCTGGTGCTGCTGGTCACCAGCCGCCAGCGCCCCGATTGGCACCTGGCTCGCCTGAGGCTGTCACGGCAACTGGTCGAGCTCAACGAGCAGGACTTGCGCCTCACGCCAGACGAAGCGCTGGCCGTGATCGGTCGCCAGCCCACCGGTTTGCGTGGCCAGGCCCTCGACAATCTGATCCAGCGCAGCGATGGCTGGGTCGCCGGCCTGCGTTTCTGGCAGTTGGCGGCCAGCGAGTCCGGTGACGACAACGCCTTGCCCCAGGCCCTGCATGGCGGCGAGGGGCTGATCCGTGATTACCTGCTGGAGGAAGTCATCGACATGCTGCCTGCGCCGGTGCAGGCATTCCTCTATGAAACCGCTTGCCAGGAGCGCTTCTGTTCCGAGCTGTGCGATGCCCTGCGCGAGCGCCATGACAGCTCGGATGTCTTGCGCTATTTGCAGGCCCACCAGGTGTTCCTGGTGCCGCTCGACGAGCACGGGCGCTGGTTCCGCTATCACCATTTGTTCTCCGACCTGCTGCGTAGCCGCCAGGCGACCGAGCCGTTGGCGGCGCTGCACCTGCGTGCTTGCCGTTGGTTCGAAGGGCAGGGGCTGCTCGATGAGGCCGTGGAGCAGGCGTTGCGAGCGGGCCACCTGGATGTGGCCGCCGACCTGGTGCAAAGCCTGTCCGAGGAGCAACTGCTGGCAGAGCAGAACGTCGGCATGCTGCTGCGCTGGAAAATGGACCTGCCCGAAAGCCTGCTCATCAGCACGCCACGGCTGATCGTGCTGTACAGCTGGGCCTTGGGGCTCGCCTGCCAGTTGGACGCCGCCGAAGAGCTTGCGGGCTACCTCAGCCGTTTCCTGCCAGCACCGTCGGCCACGGCCCAGAAGTCGATGCTGGCCCAATGGCTGGCGCTCAGCGGCGTCATCGCCCGTGGCCGGGGTGACCGTGAGCGTACCCAGGCCTACTGCGGCGAGGCTTTGCAAAGCCTGCCCTGCAAGCGCTACGGTCAGCGTCTGGTGTGCCTGTCCACGTTGTCCAACCTGGCCATTGCCGATGGCGACTTCTGGCGGGCACGGGGGTGGAACCGTGAGGCGCTGGAACTGGCCCAGCGGGTCGGCAACCCCTTGTTCGAAGCGTTGGCCCACTACGACCGGGCCCGGGTGCTGCATGCCCGTGGCGAGGTGCTGCGGGCGCAGGATGAAGTGCGTCAGGGGCTGCTGCGGCTGCAGGGGTTGTCGGGGCAGCGCCTGTACGCCGTGCGCGCTCGCCTGACATTGTACGAAGGTTACCTGTTGGCAGCGCGCCTCCAGCCTGTCCAGGGGCGCGCTCGCTTGCGTGCGGGCCTCAGCGAGGCACGTAGCTGCCGCGATATCAGCGTGTTGATCGGCCATTGCGTGATCGCCTCGCTCGATGGTCGTGAAGGGCGCTTCGCCGAGGCATTCGCGGAATTGGCCGAAGCCGAGCGGCTGATGCATATCTGGGACGTGCCGCCGATCTTCTACCTGGCCATGATCACCCTGGTGAAATGCGAACTGTGGCTGGCCCAGGGGCGGACGGACCTGGCCGAATCCTGGTTGCTGCGTCTGGGGCAAACCTATGGCGGCGAGCAACCTGCGGCCGCCCCCGAGTTTCATCCGCTGCTGCCCCTGCACATCGAACTGCAGCAGGCATTGCTGGAGCGCGTGCTGGATCGCCCACGCGAGGCCGAGGCACGTTTGCGCACACTGGTCGAGCGAGGCCAGGCCAGTGGCGGCATGACACTGGTGGTCAGTGCGTTGTGCCAGTTGATCGGCCTGTTGCTCGGTGAAGGCCGGGAGCCCGAGGCGGGCAGGTTGTTGCCCCTGGCACTTGAGGCGGCTCAAGGTGGTGCGTTACAGGCATTCCAGCGGTTGCTTGAGGATCAGCCCACCTGGTTGCGTGAACAACTGGCGGGCCAGCCCGTCAGCCCTGCCCAGGCTGACCTGCTGGCACGTCTGCCTGAGGCGCAGGCGAATGACCTCGGCGCTACCGAGGCGCTCAGTGGTCGTGAGCTGGCCGTGCTGGAGCTGATTGCCCAGGGCTGCTCCAACCAGCAGATCAGTGAGCGCCTGTTCATCTCGCTGCACACGGTCAAGACCCACGCCAGCCATATCAACGGCAAGCTGGGTGTCGAGCGCCGCACCCAGGCCGTGGCCAGGGCCAAGTCCCTGGGGCTGCTGGCGTAACCCGGCCAGCGTCACTCCAGGGCTCATCTTTCCCGACCCGCTGCCGATACAGGATTCGGCGCCATGCATCGTCGCGCGCCTTCTCCCCATTTCTTCGCATACAGGTCGTGTTGATGCTGCAGTACGGGCAAAAAAACTTTCTGATCGTCGACGACTTCACCGACTTTCGCACTTCGACCCGCTCCATGCTGCGGGAGCTGGGCGTGCGCGACGTGGATACCGCGGACAGCGGCGAGCAGGCGCTGCGCATGTGCTCGCAGAAGCGCTACGACTTCATTCTCCAGGACTTCCACCTGGGCGATGGCAAGAAGAATGGCCAGCAGGTGCTCGAAGACCTGATCCTCGACAAGCTCATCAGCCATGAGTGCGTGTTCATCATGGTCACGGCCGAGAGCAGCCAGTCCATCGTGCTCAGTGCCATTGAGCACGAGCCCGACGCCTACCTGACCAAGCCTTTCAATCGGGTTGGTCTGGCCCAGCGGCTGGAGAAGCTCACCCAGCGCAAGACGTTGCTCAAACCGATCCTCCAGGCCCTCGACCGCTCCCGCCCGGCCGAAGTGCTCGCGGCTTGTGCAGAATTGTGCAAGAAAGATCCGCGTTTCGCCCCGCTGTGCCTGCGCTATCGCGCCGACGCACTGCGTGACCTGAACCGTTTCGAGGAGCTTGAGAAGTTCCTCAAGAGCATCCTCGCCAGCCGTCCACAGCCATGGGTCTACGCCGCACTGGGCAACCTGTTGCACAAGCGCGGCCAGAACGCCCAGGCCCAGGGCGTCTACGAGCAGGCGCTCAAAGCCTTCCCGATCATGCCCAACCTGTATGACGGCATGGCGGAGGTGCTGGTCGCCCAGGGTGAAACCCGGCGTGCCCAGCACATGCTTGAAGAGGCGGTACGTCTGTCGCCACTCGCCGTGCGCCGACAGGCCGCCCTGGGTAAGCTGGCCCTGGATAACGCCGACTTCGAGAGTGCGTCGAAGGCCTTCCGTCACGCCGTGAATCAAGGGCAGAGTTCGCGCTACAAGGATGCCGAAAGCAACCTGGGGCTCGTTCAGGCACTGATGAACAAGAACGCCGGCAACGGTCTCGACGCCCGGACTCGCGTCGAAATCAACACCGTGCTCAGCGAAGTGGCCAAGGAGAACGTCGAGGACCAGGGCCTGCAGGTGCGCGCACGCTTGATGAAGGCCGCCAGTCTGCAACAGGCCGGTGACGCGGAAACCGCGGCCAAGCTCACCGAGCAGGCCATGCAGCGCCTGGACAAGATGGAACAGTTCTTCTCGGTTGAAGCAGCGCTCACCGTGGCCAAGCAGTTGCAGCAGCTTGGCCAGGACGCGGCGGGTACCTCGATTCTCAAGGGGTGCGTGGAGACCTACGGCGACGATCCCAAGGTCATGCAGAGCGTGGCCAAGCTCACCGACGACCCCACGGTGCTCGGTGCCGTGACCGAGGCGGTGGATCTGAACCGTCAAGGCGTGCGCAGCTATCAGGGTGGGCAGCTCAACGAGGCGCTGGGCATGTTCCGCAAGGCGCTGTCGTTGCAGCCGAAGAACATCAGTATCGCCTTGAACACTGCCCAGGCGCTGTTGCGCATCGGTGGCGAGACGCCGTCGCCCGCAGTCATGCAAGAGTGCCGCAACTGCCTGACCAGCGTGGCCGGCATTCCCGCCAGCGACAGCCGCTACGACCGCTACCGCAAATTGCACATCCGGGTGTTCGGCGCATGAACCAGGACAACCAGGGGCTGGATTTCTCCACGGTGATCGCCTCCACCGTGCACGACCTGAAGAACTCCCTTTCGGCGCTGACCCATGCCCACAGCCAATGGCTGGCGCGCCTGCCCGAAGATCTGCGCGGCGGCACCGAGCAAGGCGTGGTGGAGCATGAGCTCAGCCACTTGAACGGCATGCTGGTGCAGTTGCTGGGGCTGTACAAGCTGGGCGTCAACCAGCTCCCCATCTGCCCGGACTACCACGAACTCGACGATTTCATCGAAGCTCAGCTGGCGGCCCAGGAAGAGGTAATCAAGCACCGTGACATCCTCGCCACCTGGCGTATCGAGACCGAAAGCCCATTGGGGTTCTTCGACCGCGAGCTGGTTGCTTCGGTCGTTGCCAACGTGCTCACCAATGCCATCCGCTATGCCGGTCATGCGTTGTTGATCAGCATCGAGGAAGAGGGCGAGCAACTGGTGATCAGCGTCAACGACGACGGCACCGGTTATCCACAGCGCATGCTCGAGCGCCAGCACGACTATGTGCAGGGTATCGATTCGCAGAGTGGCAGTACCGGGCTGGGGTTGTACTTTGCCGCGCGGATTGCCGCACTGCATGAAATCGCGAATGGCGGGACGCTGGGCGGCGGGTTGTTCCGGTTGTATCTGCCCTGAGAACCGGGTGAACACGTCGGCCCTTCAGGGGGCGCGTGTTGGCTGCCAGGTGCCTGGCGATGGCTTTGCAGTGCTCTTCAGATCGAGCGCCGCCCGCGCGGCGCATCGCGGATGAATCCGCTCCTACATCGGTTGCAACGTGCCGCGCCTTGGGCGGCGGCAGCGCCAGTCGAAAAATCGCGGCGAACAAACAAGGCGGACAACCATGGCCTATCTGGCATGGCCACGTTGCAATAAATGTAGGAGCGGATTCATCCGCGATGCGCCGCGCGGGCGGCGCTCGATCTCACGGGCGCTGCAATGCTTTAATCGAGCATCTTGATATCTGTGTAAATAAGCGAAACACCTTCATGGGCCGAACATGAACTCATTACCTGCCTCCCTCATCCGCGAAACCTTCCCCGTAGGCCCGTTGCAGTGCAACTGCACCCTGATCGGCGACCCCCTCACCAAGAAAGCCATCGTCGTCGACCCGGGCGGTGACGAGCAGAAGATCCTCGCCCGCCTGCAGCACCACGGCCTGACGCTGGTGAGCATCATCCACACCCATGCCCACTTCGATCACTTCCTCGCCTCCGGCAAGCTCAAGGCGCTGACCGGCGCCACGTTGCACCTGCACAAGGCCGACCAGCCGCTGTGGGACAACCTGGAGATGCAATGCCAGATGTTCGGCATGCCCTACCCCCCCGTACCTTCGCCTGACCGCTGGCTGAGCGACGACGAGGAGCTGGCCTGCGGCTGCGGCGTGGCGCTGCACACCCCCGGGCACACGCCGGGCTCCATGAGCTTCTGGTTCGCCGAGCACAAGCTGCTGATCGCCGGCGACACCCTGTTCCGCCGGGGCGTGGGGCGCACCGATTTGTGGGGGGGCGATCAGCGGGCTATCGTTCGTTCCATCAAGGAACGCCTGTACCGCCTGGATGAAGAGGCCATCGTGGTGACCGGCCATGGCCCGGACACCCGCCTCGGCGACGAGATGCGCGAGAACCCGTTCGTGCGCGCCTGAGGTTTCATGGAATTTTTCCGCTGCGCTGCAATCCAAGGCTGGCACAGATCCGTGAGTGATCCGCCGCACTTTTGAATTTCAGTAGGAGCTTGTCCATGTTCACCATGCGTCGTCTGATTATCGTCGCTACCGCCGCTGCCCTGATGTCCGGTTGTGCCAGCCCCAACCCGTATGACAACCAGGGCCAGTCGCAGGAATCCACAGGGATGAGCAAGACCGCCAAGTACGGTGGGCTCGGTGCGCTGGCCGGCGCCATCGCTGGTGCTGCCATCGACCACAACAACCGTGGCAAGGGCGCGCTGATCGGCGCTGCCGCGGTGGGCGCCGCCGCCGCCGGCTATGGCTACTACGCCGACAAGCAGGAAGCCGAGTTGCGCGCGAAGATGGCCAACACCGGCGTCGAAGTGCAGCGTCAGGGTGACCAGATCAAGCTGATCATGCCGGGCAACATCACCTTCGCCACCGACTCGGCGAACATCTCCCCAAGCTTCTACTCGCCGCTGAACAACCTCGCCAACTCGTTCAAGCAGTTCAACCAGAACACCATCGAGGTAGTCGGCTTCACCGACAGCACCGGCAGCCGCCAGCACAACATGGACCTGTCGCAGCGCCGCGCCCAGGCCGTCAGCAGCTACCTGACCTCGCAGGGCGTTGACGCAACGCGGGTGACCGTGCGCGGCATGGGCCCGGACCAGCCGATCGCCAGCAACGCCGATACCAACGGCCGTGCGCAGAACCGTAGGGTCGAGGTCAACCTGAAGCCGATCCCGGGTCAGCAGTATGACCAGCAGGGTACCGTTCAGCAGTACCCCTGAGTCGCCAAGACGCTGAGTCGGTGGGGCCGCTTCGCAGCCCATCGCGGGTAAACCCGCTCCTACAGGTACAGCGCAAGCCTTGAGGTTTGTACTGCACCTGTAGGAGCGGGTTTACCCGCGATGGGGCGCGTAGCGGCCCCATCTGCATTCAGCGCACGGTGCTGGCCTGAATGGCCGTCAGCGCGATGGTATGCACGATATCGTCCACCTGTGCCCCGCGCGGCAGGTCGTTGACCGGCTTGCGCAGCCCCTGGAGCATCGGCCCGAGGCTGACGCAGTCGGCGCTGCGTTGCACGGCCTTGTGGGTGGTGTTGCCGGTGTTCAGATCGGGGAACACGAACACCGTGGCGCGCCCGGCCACCGGGCTCGATGGCGCCAGCTGGCGGGCGATCTCGGGGTTGGCGGCGGCGTCGTACTGCAGCGGCCCGTCGATCAGCAGGTCGTGCTCGGCCTGCTGCGCCAGGCGTGTGGCCTCGCGCACCTTCTCCACCTCTTCGTCGCTGGCCGCCGAATCGCTGGAGTAGCTGAGCATCGCCACCCGTGGCGCGATGCCGAACGATTCGGCCGACTCGGCGCTCTGCCGGGCGATCTCGGCCAGTTCGGCGGCGCTGGGGTGTGGGTTCATCACGCAATCGCCATACACCAGCACCTGGTCGGGGAACAGCATGAAGAACACCGACGACACCAGGCTGGCGCCCGGTGCGGTCTTGATCAGTTGCAGGGCCGGGCGAATGGTATTGGCGGTGGAGTGCACCAGGCCCGAAACCAGGCCGTCGACCTCGCCCAGGGCAAGCATCATGGTGGCGATCACCACCGGATCCTCAAGTTGCTGCTCGGCCATTGGCGCGTTGAGGTTCTTGCTCTTGCGCAGCTCGACCATGGGCTCGACATAACGGCTGCGAATCAGCTCCGGATCCAGCACCTCCAGGTCGGGCGGCAGGGTGATGCCCTGGGCACGGGCGACGGCTTCCACCGCTTCCGGCTTGGCCAGCAGCACGCAGCGGGCGATGCCGCGCGCCTGGCACAGGGCGGCGGCCTGGACCAGCAGTGGCTCGGCGCCCTCGGGCAGGACGATGCGCTTGTTGGCCTGCTGGGCGCGCTGGATCAACTGGTAGCGGAACACCGCTGGCGACAGGCGCAGCTCGCGTGGCGTGCCACAGCGCTGGTGCAGCCAGGCGGCATCGAGATGGCTGGCGACGAAGTCAGTGATGAATTCGGCGCGCTCACGGTCATCCACCGGGATCTCGCGGTTCAGCGAATTGAGCTGGTTGGCGGTGTCGTAGGAGCCGGTGCTCACCGACAGAATCGGCAGGCCCGCTTGCAGGGCGCCGCGGCACAGGCCGAGGATGCGCGGATCGGGTTTGCTGTCGCTGGTCAGCAGCAGGCCTGCCAGGGGCACGCCGTTGATCGCCGCCAGGCTCACTGCGAGGATGATGTCGTCACGGTCGCCCGGGGTCACCACCAGGGTGCCGGAGGTCAGCAGCGGCACGGTGTTGGCCACGGTGCGCGCGCAGATGATGATCTTGTTCATGCGCCGCTGTTCGTAGTCACCGGCGTTGAGCACCTGGGCGCCGAGCAGTTCGGCGACATCGCGGGTGCGCGGCGCGTTGAGGTCGGCTTGATAGGGGATGCACCCCAGCAGGCGGAAATCGTTGCCACGCAGCAGTGGCGAGTGCTCGCGCAGACGCGTGGCGAAATCGGCCATGCTTTCGTCGGTGCGCACCTTGTTGAGGATCACCCCCAGCACCTTCGGATCGCGCGGGCCGCCGAACAGCTGGGCCTGCAGCTCGACCCGGCCGGACAGCTCGCTCAATACCTCGTTTTCCGGCGCTGATACCAGGATCACCTCGGCATCCAGGCTCTTGGCCAGGTGCAGGTTGACCCGTGCCGCATAGCTGGCGTGCCGGGTCGGCACCATGCCCTCCACGACCACCACGTCCTTGCCGACGCAGGCTTGCTGGTAGAGACGGATGATCTCTTCGAGCAGTTCGTCCAGTTGCCCGTCACCGAGCATGCGTTCGACGTGGGCCAGGCTCAATGGCGTGGGCGGCTTGATGCCGTGGGTGCGGGCGACCAGTTCGCTGGAGCGTTCCGGGCCGGTGTCGCCGGGATGCGGTTGGGCGATCGGCTTGAAGAAGCCGACCTTGAGCCCGGCGCGTTCCAGGGTACGGACCAGGCCCAGGCTGATGGAGGTCAGGCCGACACCAAAGTCGGTCGGCGCGATGAAAAATGTCTGCATGCGTGCTTCTCGAAATAAGCGGTGCAAGGAATTCAATGGCCAAGGGTAGCGCTAACGGCACCCTGGGCGCACCAGCCACAGGCAAATGCCTGGCCGACCCGTTGCGCACGCTGGACGGGGTCGAGCACCCAGGGGCGCGATTGCCAGGGGGGCTGGTGGCGCAGGTGCTGGGTGTGGCCGCAGGACAGATCGACCACCCAGTGACCTTCCTCGTCCTGATGGAAGCCGATGATCTGACTGACGGGCGACTGTTCATCCATGGCGCGTTCGCAATCGGACGATGCCTTGGTTACACTTCCCGGTTCTACATTCTTTTGCAAAAGGTCTTGCCCCATGCTGATCGCCGCCAACAAGGCTGTCTCCATCGACTATACCCTGACCAACGACGCTGGTGAGGTCATCGACAGCTCCGCCGGTGGTGCGCCGCTGGTCTACCTGCACGGTGCCGGAAACATCATCCCGGGCCTGGAAAAAGCCCTGGAAGGCAAACAGGCCGGTGACGAACTGACCGTCGCCATCGAACCAGAAGACGCTTATGGCGAATACTCCGCCGAGCTGGTCAGCACCCTGAGCAGCAGCCTGTTCGAAGGCGTCGACAAACTGGAAGTCGGCATGCAGTTCCACGCCTCGGCGCCGGATGGCCAGATGCAGATCGTTACCATCCGCGACATCGACGGCGACGACGTGACCGTCGACGGCAACCACCCGCTGGCCGGCCAGCGCCTGAACTTCAAGGTCAAGGTCATTGACGTGCGTGATGCCAGCGAAGAAGAAATCGCTCACCGTCACATCCACGGCGAAGGTGGCCATCACCACTGATTTTCTGCGCTAAGCTCAGAAAGTCGCCAGGCGCTCGGGCAAGCCGGACTTGCCCTCCTCGGGAGGGTAGACGGCTTGACCGCGCGCCTTTTTAGTGGGCGGAATTCGCCCCCAGCGGCAAATGGGAACCTGAGAGGGGAATCAACATGAGTGCATTTCACGACCTGACGTTGCAGGCGCTGGATGGCAAGGAGCTGCCCCTTGCACCGTTCAAGGGCCAGGTGGTGCTGGTGGTCAATGTTGCGTCCAAGTGTGGCCTGACGCCGCAGTACGCTTCGCTGGAAAAGCTTCATCAGCAGTTCAAGGGCAAGGGTTTCAACGTGCTCGGCCTGCCGTGCAACCAGTTTGCCGGGCAGGAGCCTGGGAGCGAAAAGGAGATCAACGACTTCTGCCGCCTCAACTATGGCGTGAGCTTCCCGATGGGGGCCAAGCTCGAGGTCAACGGCCCGCATCGTCATTCGCTGTATCGCTTGCTGGCAGGCGAAGGCGCCGAATTCCCGGGTGATATCACCTGGAATTTCGAGAAGTTCCTGGTGGGCAAGGATGGCCGCGTGCTGGCGCGTTTCGCGCCACGGACCGCACCGGACGACCCGACCGTGGTCCAGGCGATCGAGAAGGCGCTGGCCTGAACAGCCCAAGGGGCCGCCGAGCGGCCCCCGCAATCTCTCGCGATACCCTGCAATCACTCAAATCAATGATGCTGTGCCCGTTACCAGGCTCCCCCTAATCTTTGGCGCATTTCCTCACCCGTCGGGAGCGCCGCATGTCCAGCAACCCTCTGTTCCAGCCCTTCACCCTTGGCTCCCTCGACTTGCCGACCCGCGTGGTCATGGCGCCGATGACCCGTACCTTCTCGCCGGGCGGCGTGCCCCATGACGGGGTGGTCGAATACTACCGCCGCCGCGCCGCCGCCGGGGTTGGGCTGATCATCAGCGAAGGCACCACGGTCGGCCACCTGGCTGCCAATGGCTACCCCAATGTGCCGCGCTTTCACGGCGAGGATGCCCTGGCTGGCTGGAAGAGGGTGGTCGACGCGGTGCACGCCGAAGGCGGGCGTATCGTGCCGCAACTGTGGCATGTGGGCAGCGTGCGCCGTCTGGGCACCGAGCCGGACGGCAGCGTGCCGGGCTATGGCCCGAGCGGCAAGGAAAAGGACGGCAAGGTAATGGTCCATGGCATGACCCACGAGGATATCCGTGACGTCATCGCGGCCTTCGCCCAGGCCGCCCGTGATGCCCAGGCCATCGGCATGGACGGCGTGGAGATCCACGGCGCCCACGGTTACCTGATCGACCAGTTCTTCTGGGAGGCCAGCAACCGTCGCAATGATGAATACGGGGGTGACCTGGCCAGTCGCTCGCGTTTCGCCATCGAACTGATCCAGGCCGTGCGTGAAGCGGTCGGCCCGGACTTCCCGATCATCTTCCGCTTCTCGCAATGGAAGCAGCAGGACTACAGCGCGCGCCTGGTGGAGACGCCCGAAGCCCTGGCGGCTTTCCTCAAGCCGCTGTCCGAAGCCGGTGTGGACATCTTCCACTGCTCCACCCGCCGCTTCTGGGAGCCGGAGTTCGCCGGCAGCGAGCTGAACCTGGCTGGCTGGACCCGCCAGCTCACTGGCAAGCCGACCATCACCGTGGGTAGCGTCGGGTTGGACGGCGAGTTCCTGCAGTTCATGGTCGATACCGACAAGGTGGCCAAGCCGGCCAGCCTGGAAGGGCTGCTGCGCAGGCTCGAGGACGAAGAGTTCGACCTGGTGGCCGTGGGCCGGGCCTTGCTGGTGGACGCGCAATGGGCGCAGAAAGTGCGCGACGGGCGTGAAGCCGACGTGCTGCCGTTCAGCCGTGAGGCACTGACGACCCTGGCTTGATCGCCAGCGTGGCGGCAGGGACCCCGTTTCCTGCCATCGCGCCACGCAGGTACCCCTCGAACTGCTCGACGATCGCCGGCCAGCCCTGGCGGCTGGCGTGTTGCCGGGCATTGAGGCGCACCCGGCGCAGGGTCTCGCCCTCTTCGAGCAGCCAGCAGGCGGCGTCGATGAAGGCGGCCTGGTCGCCCGGCATGGCCAGGGCCCCACTGTGGCCGTGGCGGATGTGCTGGGCGGCCGCGGCTTCGTCGTAGGCGACCACCGCCAGCCCCGAGGCCAGGGCCTCCAGCACCACGTTGCCGAAGGTCTCGGTGAGGCTGGGGAACAGGAACAGATCCCCGCTGGCATAGTGCCCGGCCAGCGCCTCGCCACGCTGTGCACCACAGAACATCGCCTCCGGCAGTTGCTGTTCCAGGCTCGCACGCTGTGGTCCGTCGCCCACCACGATCAGACGCAGGCGCTTTTGTGGATAACTTTTCTCCAAGGCTTCCATGCAAGGGCGCAGCAGCGCCAGGTTCTTTTCCGGGGCCAGGCGCCCGACGTGCAGCACGGCGATGTCATCCACGCCCAGTCCCCACTGGTCACGCAACGCCTGGCTGCGTCGGGCCGGGTTGAACAGGCCGGCATCGACACCACGGGCCATCAGGCCCAGCCGCTCGAAGCCGCGCCGTTCAAGCTCCAGCCGTTGGCTGGCGCTGGGGACCAGGGTGATGGCGGTGCGTCGGTGGAACCAGCGCAGGTAGTGGGTGAGCATCCGCGCCAGCAGGCCCAGGCCGTATTGCCCGGAGTACTGCGGGAAGTTGGTGTGGAAGCCGCTGACCACGGCGATCCCCAGGCGCCGGGCGGCGCGCAGGGCGCTCAGGCCGAGCGGGCCTTCGGTGGCGATGTACAGCACGTCCGGTCGCTGCCGGCGCCAACGGCGCAGCAGCCGATGCATCGACACTTCGCCCCATTGCAACCCGGGATATCCGGGCAGCGGCCAGCCTCGGCAAAGCAGCAGCGTTTCATCGGGCGTGACCGTGCTGTCGCTCGGCTGGCGTGGGCGCACGATCTCCACGTGGTGGCCTCGTTGTCGCAGCCCGTCGCCCAGGCGGCCAAGGGTATTGGCCACGCCGTTGATTTCGGGTGGAAAGGTTTCGCTGACCAGGGTGATGCGCAGGGATGGTGTGCTCATGAAAAAAGTTTCCGTCGCCCCGGTTGCGCCCATGTGACGGCTTTGTGACGGCCATATGACGCCTGATTTCCGGCGATTCCAGGCAGATGAATAATTCCTTGCAACGTGCTCAAGAACTGCGTGGCCGCAGCCGATGCAAAGGCATTCGTCTACGGGAATTCGCTCCAGGAGAGCGGTCATGTTCAACAGCAAACTGAAGAAAGAAATCCAGCAACTGCGCGAAGAGCTGATGTCCATCGAGCAGGTCAAGAACAGCCTCGACAGCGAGATGCTGGTGCTCCAGCTCGACCCCCAGGGGCGCATCGAGTCGGTCAACGGCAATTTCGAGACCGAGATGCTCTACCGCGCCGAACAGCTGATCGGGCGAAATATCGAAGATATCGTCCCGCCCCACGTGAAGAAGCTCGACTTCTACCAGCGCATGAGGCACGCCATCACCCGTGGCGAGCACCTGAATGGCGCCTTCCGTCTGCTGCGCGGCAATGGCGAGGAGGCCTGGCTGCGTTCGATCCTGCAGCCGGTCAAGAACAGCGAAGGGCGGATCAAGTACTTCTCCCTGCACTCCAGCGACCTGACTCGCACCATCGAGACCTCCCGTGAGCACGAGAGCCTGATCAAGGCGCTGATGCGCTCCACCGCGGTGATTGAGTTCAACCTCGACGGCCAGGTGATCACCGCCAACGACCGCTTCCTGCAGACCATGGGCTACAACCTGGACCAGGTGCGCGGCAAGCACCACCGCATGTTCTGCGACCCGGAAGAGGCCAGCTCGGGCGGCTACCAGCAGTTCTGGGACAAGCTGCGCCGCGGCGAGTATGTCGCCGACCGCTTCAAGCGCATCGATGCCCATGGCCGGGTGGTGTGGTTGGAGGCCTCCTACAACCCGATCATCGACGCCCACGATGTGCTCTACAAAGTCGTCAAGTTCGCCACGGTGATCACCGACCAGGTCAATCAGGAACTGGCCGTGGCCCAGGCGGCGGACATTGCCTACACCACCTCCCTGGAAACCGACAGCAGCGCACGCAAGGCCACCGACGTGGTGACCCAGACCGTCGAGGTGATGCGCGGCCTGGAGGGCTCCATGCAGGATGCCGCCGAGGGTATCCAGGCGTTGGACAAGCAGTCCAAGGTGATCGGCGCGATCATCAAGACCATCAGTGACATTGCCGGGCAGACCAACCTCCTGGCGCTCAACGCCGCCATCGAGGCGGCCCGGGCCGGCGAGCAGGGGCGTGGTTTCGCGGTGGTCGCCGACGAAGTGCGCCAGCTCGCCTCGCGCACCAGCAGCGCTACCGAGGAGATCGCCAAGGTGGTGCAGCAGAATGAACAGTTGGCCCAGGCGGCGGTGGACATCATCGACACCAGCAAGCGCCAGGCCGAGCAAGGCCTGGCCCTGGCCGCCGACACCGGCGGGGTGATCGTGGAGATCCAGGAAGGGGCGAAGAAGGTAGTGGATGCGGTGGGTCAGTTCTCCAGCCAGCTCAGCTCTTGACCTGACCAGGTAGGAGCCAGCGTTGCTGGCGAACCAGGGATCACGCAAACCTTGTTCGCCAGCAACGCTGGCTCCTACCGAGGCTAGGTATGTGGGTCAGCCGCGCTCACGCACCCAGAACAGCGTGGCGCCCGCCACCGCCGCCGGCATCATCAGCACGTTCACGCCCGGGATCATCAACGCCAGGTAGGTGATCCCGCCAAACCCCATCGACTGCCAGCGCTTCTGGCGCAGCCAGGCAAGCATGTCCTGCCAGCTCATCTTGTTGTTGTCCGCCGGGTAGTCGATGTACTGGATGGCCATCATCCAGACACCGAACACCAGCCACAGCGGCGCGGCGATCACGTTGACCACCGGGATGAACGACAGGATGAACAGGCCGATGGCCCGCGGCAGGAAGTAGCCCAGCTTGCGCATCTCGCGGCTCAGGGTACGCGGCACCATGGCCACCAGCTCCGCCCAGCTGAAGGGTGGGAAGGTGTCCTGGCCGCGCACCACCACCTCGACCTTTTCCGCGAGAAACCCATTGAACGGCGCGGCGATCACGTTGGCCAGCATCGTGAAGGTGAAGAACACCATCAGTAGCACCAGGGCGACGAACAGCGGCCAGAGGATGTAGGTGAGGAAGCTCAGCCAGTCGGGCAGGGTGGGCATCAGGCTGTCGACCCACAGGCTGAACTGGTGCCCGGCGAAGTAGATCAGGCCGCCGAACAGCAGCAGGTTGACCGCCAGGGGCAGCAGCACGAACAGCCGCAGGCTCGGGCTCAGGACCAGCTTCAGCCCCTCGCGCAGGTACTGGGGGCCGGAAAGGACGGGGGCTTGCATCGGAATGCTCCGCAGAAGGAAAACGCGCTGACCTTACCGAGTTTGTCGCGGCGACGAAAGGCACTCGGTGGCCGGGAAACGGCCTGTAACAAAGCGCCTGGAGGTGGTCTATCGGTTTCTTCCCAGGATAGAGACTGCCTATGAGGTGGATTGTCGAAGGATATTTCCTTACTCTCTGCGGCCTCGCTACAGTGCGCTCAACTTTTTTGGTTTCAGGACCTGCGCGTTGTAGCCTTCCCCAAGTGCTGCGTGGGTCCCTTTTAATTCCAGCTGGCGCAGCCGGTACACAGGTACCGGCCCGGTGCGGCCGGCTCGACAGGAGTTCGACATGTCTGAAGTACGTCATTCGCGCGTCATCATTCTCGGTTCCGGCCCTGCCGGTTACAGCGCCGCGGTCTATGCCGCCCGCGCCAACCTCAAGCCGCTGCTGATCACCGGCATGCAGGCCGGCGGCCAGCTGACCACCACCACCGAGGTCGACAACTGGCCGGGCGACCCCCATGGCCTGACCGGCCCGGCCCTGATGCAGCGCATGCAGGAACACGCCGAGCGTTTCGAGACCGAGATCGTCTTCGACCACATCAACGCCGTGGACCTGGCCAACAAGCCGTTCACCCTGCGCGGCGACAGCGGCACCTACACCTGCGACGCGCTGATCGTCGCCACCGGCGCCAGCGCCCGCTACCTGGGCCTGCCCTCGGAAGAAACCTTCATGGGCAAGGGCGTGTCGGCCTGCGCCACCTGCGACGGCTTCTTCTACCGCAACAAGCCGGTCGCGGTGGTTGGCGGCGGCAACACTGCCGTGGAAGAGGCGCTGTACCTGGCCAACATCGCCAGCAAGGTGACCCTGGTGCACCGTCGCGATACCTTCCGCGCCGAGAAGATCCTGATCGACAAGCTGCACGCCCGCGTGGCCGAAGGCAAGATCGAGCTCAAGCTCAACGCCACCCTGGACGAAGTGCTGGGTGACAACATGGGCGTGACTGGCGCGCGCCTGAAGAACAACGACGGCAGCTTCGACGAAATCAAGGTCGATGGCGTGTTCATCGCCATTGGTCACACCCCGAACACCTCGCTGTTCGAAGGCCAGCTGACCCTGAAGGACGGCTACCTGGTGGTCCACGGCGGCCGCGAAGGCAACGCCACCGCCACCAACGTCGAGGGCGTGTTCGCCGCTGGCGACGTGGCCGACCACGTCTACCGCCAGGCCATCACCTCGGCCGGTGCCGGCTGCATGGCCGCGCTGGATGTCGAGCGCTACCTGGACGGCCTGGCCAACGCCGCGCACTAAGCGTTGCGTTGGTTCGCCGGCAAGCCGGCTCCTGCAAGCCCCTGTAGGAGCCGGCTTGCCGGCGAACAGGACCTACAAAAAAACCGGCCTTATGGCCGGTTTTTTCATATCCGCGATTCGACCTACAGGCTAAGGCGCATCGACAGGTCCACCGCCTTCACATCCTTGGTCATGGCACCGATCGAGATGTAGTCGACACCCGTTTCGGCGATCACCCGCAGGGTGGTTTCGTTCACACCGCCGCTGGCCTCGAGCTTGGCCTTGCCGTCGTTGATGCGCACCGCCTCGCGCATCTCGTCCAGGGTCAATTCGTCGAGCATGACGATATCGGCCCCCGCCGCCAGTGCCTGGCGCAGCTCGTCCAGGCTTTCCACCTCGATCTCCACCGGCTTGCCCGGCGCGATGCGGTGCGCCGCGGCCACGGCCTGGGCCACGCCACCGCTGGCGGCGATATGGTTTTCCTTGATCAGGAAGGCGTCGTACAGGCCGATGCGGTGGTTGTGGCAGCCGCCGCAGGTGACTGCGTACTTCTGTGCCAGGCGCAGGCCGGGCAGGGTCTTGCGGGTGTCGAGCAGGCGCACCTGGGTGCCTTCCACCAGGTCGGCGAGGAAACGCGCGCGGGTGGCCACGCCCGAGAGCATCTGCAGGAAGTTCAGGGCCGAGCGCTCACCGCTGAGCAGCGAGCGCGCCGGGCCTTCGAGGTGGAACAACGCCTGGTTGGCGGTGGCCCGCTCACCGTCCGCGACCTGCCAGTGCACCGCCACCCGCGGGTCGAGCTGGCGGAATACCGCATCCACCCAGGCCGTGCCGGCAATCACGCAGTCCTCGCGGGTGATGATGGTCGCCTTGGCCAGGCGCTCCGCCGGAATCAACTGGGCGGTGATGTCGCCGCTGCCGATGTCTTCCAGCAGCGCGCGGCGCACGTTGGCTTCGATTTCGGCGGTCAGGTCGGCGAGGCGTAGGTTCGGCATGGTCGGCTCCACAAGCTAGGTGCCGGCGATTATAGGGCAGGGGGGCAGCGTGTACAGCTGCTGCGGCGGTGACCTTTGGTCAGGTTGTGCGAGCAATCGGACGAATGCACTGTCAGTGAGGCGTGCGAATGGCGTGCTAGCAGCTGTCAGAATTTTCATCGATAATGGCGCCTTGTATTTGGCGTCATAGCTTTGACGACCCCTTCCAGTCGAACAACGTTACATCCATCAAGGAGTCCGGGATGCATAAAGAAGGCAAGGTGGTGCCTTTGGCGGCCGCCATCGACCGGGGCGCGCGCACGCCCTCGCCGAGCCTTCCCGTGTTGCTCCTGCAGGTGCGCGACAAGGCGGCCTTGCAGCTGCGCCAAGGCTTGCAGGCGCTGTTCGACAATGCCGACGACACCCTCTTCGAGATGGCCGACAAGGCCGGCGCCCGGGTCGACCAGAACCTCTATTTCGAAGCCATGCGCGACCTGCGGCTGAAGCGCAAGAGCATCGAGCGCGGGTTCCTCGACTTGTTCTACGAGGCCTTTGCGCGGATTGGCCAGAACGACCTGTTCGATTCGCTGATGCCGACGCCAGTGGCCTGCGGCGAGACCGAGCTCGAGCGTTCCAGCGTTGTACAGGGCATGGTCGATCGGGTGCTGTCGCGTGACGGTTTCTTTCTTCAGCAGTTGAACCAGCGCTTCGCCGCGCTGCTCGATCGGGACTTGGATGAGCGGCACAACCCGCTTGGCCCTGCCAGTCTCTGTGATTATTTCCTCGCGGCCGGGCGCAATCTGGGCGTGGGCACGAGCGTCAAGATGGTCTTGCTCAAGCTCTTCGAACGCTATGTGCTGCGTGACCTCGACCTGCTGTATGGCGAGGCCGGCCAACTGCTGGCCAGCGCCGGTGTGCTGCCCGGCCTGCAACCTGCGCCGCGCCGCCGCGCCGAGGATTTACGCGGCATTGCCCGGCGTGTGCCGGCCAACCCCGTGCAAGCTGGCGAGTCTGGAGCCGATGCTGCCGGCCAGGCTTTCTTTGCCTCGGTACAGGGGCTTCTGGCCCCTTCCCGGGGATGCATCGCGCCGCGCTTGCAAGCCGTGGGCTCGGCCCAACCGATCGGCACGAGCGACCTGCTGCGCCTGCTCACCCACCTGCAGCATTACGTGCCAGCCGCAGGCGAGCCGGACGACTTCAATCTCGGCCAGCAGTTGGAGCAGTTGCTGCTGCGGGTCAGCGTGCGCAGCGGTACGCGCCGGCGTATCGCCACCGACGACGAGGACATGATCAACCTGGTGGGCCTGCTGTTCGGCTACATCGAGGTCGACGACAACCTGCCCGTCAGCCTGCGTGGGCTGATCGGCCGTCTGCATATTCCTCTGCTCAAGGTTGCCCTGATCGACAAGGCGTTGTTCTGCCGCGCCACCCATCCGGCGCGGCGCCTGCTTAACGAAATCGCCACCACGGCCATCGGCTGGGAGAGCGATGCCGAAGGCCTGCGTGACAGCCTGCACCTGCGGGTGGAGCGCATCGTCCAGCGGCTGCTCAATGATTTCTCCGAAGATTGCGGGCTGTTCAGCGAACTGCTCGACGAGTTCCTGGCCTTCAGCCAGGACGAGCGGCGGCGCAACGAATTGTTCGAGCAACGCACGCGCGACGCCGAGGAAGGCCGTGCCCGCACGTTGCTGGCCCGTCAGCGTGTACAGGATGAGTTGAACCTGCGCCTGCGGGGGCGATTGTTGCCCGAGGGGGTGCTGCGGATGCTGGTGCAATCCTGGAGCCAGGTGTTGCTGCTGGCCTGGCTCAAGCAGGGCGAGGCCTCGACGGCGTGGGCCGATGGCTTGGCGACCGTCGACACCCTGCTCGTCAGCATCGCCCCGGCCCCTGAGCCGAGCCGGTTGCTTGAGCAGGTACCCGGTTTGCTCAAGGCATTGCGCGAAGGGCTGGCGGGGGTGGCGCTGGACTCGGCGGCCACCCGTGAGTTCTTCCTGCAACTGGAGCGGCTGCACCTGCAGGCGTGCGCGGGGAAGGTGGAGGAGAGCGATGGGGCGTTGGCCCTGGTACGTGTCGAAGACGACATCGTACTGGCCATCACCGACGAGCCGGCCTGCGGGCCCCGCCCGTGCCTGGATGACCAGGAGCCAGCGCTGCGCCAGGTGCAGCGCCTGCGTATCGGCACCTGGGTCGAGGTGCTGGACGATGATGAACCGTTGCGCTGCAAGCTGGTGGCGCGTGTGGACATCAACGACCGCTTCGTCTTTGCCAACCGCACCGGGATGAAGGTGCGTGAATGGAACCGTGCCGGGCTGGCCGTGGCGCTGCGTCTGGGGGAGGTTCGCCTGCTTGATGACGGGTTGCTGTTCGAGCGGGCGCTGGAGGCGGTGCTTGAGGGCTTGCGCCGGCAGCAGGGGTAGTGAAGCCGTAGGAACGTCCTTGGCGGTACTGGCCCTTTCGCCGGCAAAGCCGGCTCCTACAGGTGCGGCGCTGCCTTGCGAGGCGATCCGACACTTTGCGCTCCGTTGCGGCCCTTACAATGATTCACATGCAATCGGCCGCGCCTGCGAGGCATACTGCGATCCTGTACCCGGTGTTTTCAGGATCTGCTCCATGCAATTGGACCGTGCGACCGGTTGGTTCTCCGGCGTGACCCGCTGCCCTTCGCCGAACTTCAACGCCCGCCCCGACGGCGAGGCCATCTCGCTGCTGGTCATCCACAACATCAGCCTGCCGCCGGCCTGCTTCGGCACCGGCAAGGTCCAGCAGTTCTTCCAGAACCGCCTGGACCCGCACGAGCACCCCTACTTCGCCACCATCAACCACCTCACGGTGTCCGCCCACCTGTTCGTCGAGCGCGACGGCCAGGCGACCCAGTTCGTCTCGCTGCTCGACCGTGCCTGGCATGCCGGCGTATCGCGCTTCGAAGCGCGTGAAGGCTGCAACGACTTTTCCATCGGTATCGAGCTGGAGGGCACCGACGAGCTGCCCTACACCGATGCCCAGTACGCCACCCTGGAGCAGCTGACCCGCGAGATCCGCGGCGCCTGGCCGGTGATCGGGCCGCAGCGCATCTGCGGTCACAGCGACATCGCCCCGCAGCGCAAGACCGACCCGGGCCCGGCATTCGACTGGCCGCGCTACCGCGCCGCCCTGCAGCGTAACGAGGACAAGGCATGAGTTTCCTGGTGTTGGTGTTGGCGCTGTGGGTCGAGAAGTTCTCCGCCCTGCGCCAGCGCGTGCAGCGTGATGGTTTCTTCCTCGGCGAACTGGTGCGCCTGGAGCGCAGCGGCAAGGTCCACCCCTGGTGGACCCTGGCTATCCTGATCCTGGCGCCGGTGGCGGTGCTGGCCTTGCTGCTGCATGTGCTGGAGCCGGTCGCCTATGGCCTGCTGGCCTTGCCGGTGCACCTGCTGGTGCTGGTGTACAGCCTGGGACGCGGCGATGTGAAGGCATCCTTGGGGCCGTTTCGCGATGCCTGGCGCCGGGGCGACGACCAGGCCGCGCTGCACGTGGCCGAGCGTGACCTGGGCCTGGCCGCCGATGATGCCCAGGGCCTGATCAAGCGGGTCCAGGGGCATCTGCTGTGGCAGGCCTACCAGAGCTTCTTCGCGGTGATCTTCTGGTACTTCCTGCTTGGGCCGGGCGCGGCGCTGGCCTACCGCCTGCTCGCCCTGACCGCCGACCACAGCCGCCAGCCGGCGCTGCAGACCCTGGCCGGGCAATTGCGCCATGCCCTGGATTGGCTGCCGGTGCGGGTCATCGCGGTGAGTTTCGCCCTGGTCGGCAATTTTGTCGCGGTCACCCGGGTGATGCTGCATGAATTGCTCGACTGGCATATCAGTGCCGGGCACCTGGTGGCCAAGGTCGGGCGGGTGGCCGACGATATTCCGGAAGAGGAAGACCACCAGCGCGGGCTGGAGCGGCTGGACAGCCTGTGGGAACTGTTGCTGCGCTGCGCGGTGCTCTGGTACGCCTGCTTTGCGCTGTGGACCGTGCTGGTCTGAGAGTGTCGCGGCGCCTGGAGCACCTGTAGGAGCGGCTTCAGCCGCGATCACCCGCGCAGCGGGTGCCCACACCGCATCGCGGCTAAAGCCGCTCCTACAGGCGAACTTAACCATAAGTTACAAACCTTGATTCCAATCTGCGCTATACAAAGCCTTGGGCTATAGATGGCCTAGTGCTACCCCGCAGAACAACAAGAATTCAAGGAGGTGACCTGTGAAGCAGCTGCTCTATCCGGCCATCGCACTGATGAATCGCCTGAGCTTCGGCATGAAGTTCAGCTTGATCAGCGTCCTGTTTTTCCTGCCCATGTTCGCCACCAGCTTCTATCTGGTGCGTGACGCCTACAACCAGTTCCATGCCACCCACGTTGAGCTTCAGGGCCTGGCGCCGCTGGGCGATAGCCTGGCCCTGCGCGGCGACCTGGAAACCCTGGGCAATCTTTTGCAGATCAATGCCGTGCTCGGCCAGTCGGGCCAGGCCGGTGATGTGGAGACACGCATCGCCGCCTTGCAGGACAAGGTCCAGGCCCAGCTCGACGCGCTCAAGGGCAGCGACCCGGTGCTCGAGGCCAAGCGCGGCGAGCTGGCCGATGCCTTCGCCCAGGCGCGTGGCGAGACGTCGCTGCAGAACAAAGTGGCGCTGTTCGACAAGCTGCTGGCCCAGGCCCAGGTGCTGGGCAAGCTGGTCGCCAGCCAGGCAGGCCTGAGCCAGGATAGCCAGGCCTCGGTGCGCCAGTTGGGCGAGTTGGTCGGCAGCGCCACCGCGCAGGTCACCCAGGCGCTGGGCGAGGGCCGGGCGATGGGCGCGGTGGCCCTGGGGCGCGGCTTCATGGACTCCTCCGGCAGTGCTCGTTTCGAGGACCTGTTGCAGCGCCTGGAGCGGTTGTCCGCCGACTATGCCATTCGCCTTGACGATGCCCTGGCCAGCGATGCTGCCGCCAAGGCCGACCTCGCCGCTGTTGCCCAGGCCAGCCAGGCCACGGTCAAGCAGGCGTCGACGCTGTTCGAAGATCAGGTAGTGGTCGCTGAAAGCCTGGACACGCCGTGGGCCGGCTTCTACCAGCAGACCAGCGACCTGATGGCCCAGACCTACCGCCTCAACGACGCGGTGCTGACTCATCTGCACGGGCAGCTCGAGGAGCGCCTCGGCGAACACCGTCTGCGCATGATCGGCCTGGTGGTCGCGCTGGCCTCGGTGTTCGTGCTGATCATCTACCTCTACAGCGGTTTCTACGTTTCCACCCGTGAAACCCTCGGTAACCTGGGCAGCGCCATGGACAAGGTGGCGGCCGGCGACATGACGGTCAGCTTCCAGGCCCGCAGCCAGGACGAGCTCGGCGAGCTGGGTCGCGGTTTCAACGAGACCGTGCGGCGCATCCGCGGGCTGATCGAGCAGGTGGGGCACACCGTGACCACGGTCGAGGAACAGGCCGGCCAGGTGCTGTCGGTGTCGGCCCGCAGCAACCTGGCGGTCAGTGGCCAGCGCGAGCAGATCGAGCAGGTGGCCACGGCGATGAACCAGATGAGCGCCACTTCACTGGAGGTCGCGCGCAGCGCGGCATTGGCCGCCGAGGGCGCACAGCGGGTCAACCATGAAAGCGCCTCCGGCCGCGACCTGGTCGAGAGCCAGCAGGGCAGCATCGCCCGCCTGGCCGGCGAGATCGACCAGAGCGTGGCGGCGGTCAACCAGCTGGCGGGCGACAGCCAGGCGATCGGGCGTGTGCTGGAGGTGATCCGCAGCATCGCCGAGCAGACCAACCTGCTGGCCCTCAACGCCGCCATCGAGGCCGCCCGGGCCGGCGAGCAGGGCCGGGGCTTCGCCGTGGTCGCCGACGAAGTGCGGACCCTGGCCAGGCGTACCCAGGACTCCACCGAGGAGATCGCGCAGATGATCCAGCGTTTGCGCGATGGTGTCGGGGCGGCGGTGAAGGTGATGGGCAGTAGTCACCAGATGGCCGCTGGCACGGTTGATGAGGCACGTCAGGTGCAGCAGGCCCTGGGCAATATTCTTGGCGCGGTGGGTGGGATCGTCGAGCAGAACCAGCAGATTGCCGCTGCCGTCGAGCAGCAGACGGCCGTGGCCCACGATATCGACCTGAACATCGTGGCGATCAACCGCGCGGCCCAGGACACCACCGAGGGTGCTTGCCAGACCGAGGACGCCAGCCGCGCGCTGTCGGCGCAGGTAGTGGAACTCAAGCGTCTGATCGGCGCGTTCAGGGTCTAGCCGGCAGCGGCTCGACCCCTGTAGGAGCGGCCTTGTGCCGCGAATGGGCTGCGTAGCAGCCCCAGTGACAGTTGCCGTGACGCAGAATACCGGGGCCGCTTTGCGGCCCTTTCGCGGCGCAAGGCCGCTCCTACAGGGGTCGCGTTGGTCTACCAGCCAAACACTTCGCAGGCATTGCGGCTGCTGGCCTCAGCCAGTGCATCGAGCTCGATCCCCATCACCTCCGCCAGCGCCCCGGCAATCTCCGGCAGATGCTCCGGGCTGTTGCGCTGCCCGGGGAACATCGCCGGCGCCATGTCCGGTGCGTCGGTCTCCAGCACCACGCTCTCCAGCGGCAAGCGCGGCAGGGTCTTGCGCAGGCGCAGTGCCTGGGGCCAGGTGGCGGCGCCGCCGAGCCCCAGCTTGAAACCGAGCCTGATGTATTCCCGCGCCTCTTCATAGCTGCCGGCAAAGGCATGGATGATCCCCGCCCGCGCCGGTTTGTAGCGCTTGAGCGTGGCGATCACCTGGGCATGGCTGCGGCGCACGTGCAGCAGCGAGGGCAGGGCGAAGTCGCAGGCCAGTTGCAGTTGGGCCTCGAACAGCGCCTGCTGGCGCGCCGGGTCCAGTTCCGGCAGGTAGAAGTCCAGGCCGAACTCGCCCACTGCGCACAGGCGTGGATCACCGTGCAGGTGCTCCAGCCACTCGCGCAACTGCACCAGGTGCTCGGGGCGATGCTGGTCGAGGTAGATCGGGTGCAGCCCCAGCGCGGCGTAGACACGCTGGTCGCGACAGGCCAGGTCCCACACCCGCTGGAAGTTCTCCTGGTACACCCCCAGCACCACCACTCGCTCTACGCCGCGCGCCGCCGCGTTGGCCAGCAACTGTTCGCGGTCGGCATCGAAGTCGGGGAAGTCCAGGTGCGTGTGGGTGTCGATCAGGCGCATGCTCAGGCCAGGGCGATACGTTGCTTGAAGGTGCGGCCGATGGCGTGCACGCCGGGTTCGTAGCGCTTGTCCTCGATGGCGGCCAGCGCCAGCTCCAGCGCGGTGGCGGCGATCAGGCCGTGCTGCTGGGCCATGGCGTTGACCGGCAGTGGCAGGAAATCGAGCAGTTGATTGTCGCCGAAGGTGCCCAGCTGCAGCTGGCGCGAATCGGCCGGGCGCGCCTGGAGCGTGTCGAACACCCCTTGCAGCAGCACATAGGAGGTGGTTACCAGGGCATCCGGCAGGCCACCCAGCTCGTCGATCAGCTGCTGCATCAGGCGCTGGCCGCATTCGCGGCTGAACGCTTCGCCCTGGTAGCGACGCACGTCACCGGCAAAGCCTTGCAGGGCCTCTTCGAAGCCCCCGGCGCGGGCCTGGCTGACCGACAGCTCAGGGCGCGCGCCGATCAGGGCGATGCTGCGCGGGTGGCTGCTCAACAGGCTCTGGGCCAGTTGGCGGCTGGCGTCGCGGTCGTCGCTGATCACCGAACAGAAGTGTGCCGGGTCCAGGCGCCGGTCGATGGCGATCACCGGCAGGCCCTTGGCCTGCAACTCGCGGTAGCTGTCGTCTTCTGGCGGCAAGCAGCTGGCGACGAACAGCGCGTCGCAGCGGCGCGCGCGGAACAGCTGCTGCAGCTGGCGCTCGCTGTCGGGCTGGTCGTCGCTGCTGGCGATCAGCAACTGGTAGCCACGGGCCCGGGCCCCTTGTTCCAGTTGCTTGGCGATGCGGGCGTAGCTGGGGTTCTCCAGATCCGGGAGAATGAAGCCCAGTGTGCGCGTGTGCCGGCTGCGCAGGCCGGCGGCCTGGGGGTTGGGGGTGAAGCCATGGGCCTCGACCACCGCGCGCACGCGCTCGACGGTGCTGTTGCTGATGCGCTGCTGTTCGGCCTTGCCATTGATGACGTAGCTGGCGGTGGTCACGGACACACCGGCCAGACGGGCGATATCGCTGAGTTTCACCGAATTTTCCTTGTTATTTCCGGGGCTGACTGCTTGCCTGACCGGGTAGTGTCACCCATCGGCAGGCCCGCGCGCAGACGACCATTGTCGCAATTGTCCGACAGGATGGGGCTTTTTCGTCGGAAGATTATCGAGTAACGTGGCCACTTGGTCAGATTAAACGATTCAGCATTGGAAATTTTTCTGCCGAGAAACCAGTTGTCTGCCCGCCATGCTGATCGTTCGAGCGGTATTTGGCCGCCAAATTCACAACAATACCTGGGTCGCCGACGTGGGCGCCGCAAAAGGAGAAGGTCATGCTCGAGCTTGCCGTGGAGCAGATTGCCATGGGCCAGAAGGCCGCCGACAAAAGTGAGGCACTGGCCTTGCTGGCCGGGCGGCTGGTGGCCGATGGGCTGGTGGCCGAGGGCTACCTCGAAGGGCTGCGCGCCCGTGAGGCGCAGGGCTCGACCTTCCTCGGCCAGGGCATTGCCATCCCCCATGGCACGCCGCAGACCCGCGACCAGGTATTCGCCACCGGCGTGCGCCTGATGCAGTTTCCCGAGGGCGTGGACTGGGGCGACGGCCAGATCGTCTACCTCGCCATCGCCATCGCCGCGCGTTCCGATGAGCACCTGCGCCTCCTGCAACTGTTGACCCGCGCCCTGGGCGAAACCGACCTGGCCGAGGCCTTGCGCCGGTCCAGCTCCGCCGAGGCGCTGCTCAAGCTGCTGCAAGGCGCCCCCCGCGAGCTGGCGCTGGACGCGCAACTGGTCGGCCTGGGCCTTGCAGCCGAGGACTTCGACGAGCTGGCCTGGCGCGGCGCCCGCCTGTTGCAACGCGCCGGGTGCGCCGACAGCGGTTTTGCCGCCGTGCTGCAACAAGCCGAACCACTGCCATTGGGCGAGGGCCTGTGGTGGCTGCACAGCGAGCGCCAGGTGCGGCAACCGGGCCTGGCCTTCATCACCCCACAGCAACCATTGCGTTACCGCGACCAGCCGCTCAATGGCCTGTTCTGCCTGGCCAGCCTCGGCGCCGCTCACGAAGCGCTGCTCGAGCGCCTGTGCGAAGTGCTGATCGAGGGCCGTGGGCAGACGCTCTACCTGGCCACCAGCAGCCGCGCCGTGCTCGAAGTGCTCGGTGGCGAGGCGCCCGCCGACTGGCCCAGTGCCCGTGTGGTGCTGGCCAACCCCCACGGCCTGCATGCGCGCCCGGCCAAGGTGCTGGCGCAACTGGCCAAGGGCTTCGAGGGCGAAGTGCGGGTGCGCCTGCTCGACAGTGCCCAGCCCGCGGTATCGGTGAAGAGCCTGAGCAAGCTGCTCAGCCTGGGGGCGCGCCGTGGCCAGACGCTGGAGCTGATCGCCGAGCCGGCCGTCGCCGCCGATGCCCTGCCGGTATTGCTGGCGGCCATCGAGCAAGGCTTGGGCGAGGAGGTCGAACCTCTGCCGGAGGTCGCGCCGCCGATAGCCGAGCCAGCGGCCGAAGCGCTTCAGGCTCCGACTCCAGGCAGCCACCTTCAAGGTGTCGCCGCCTCGCCGGGCATCGCCAGCGGCCCGGCCCACATCTGTGTCGAGCGTGAGATCGACTATCCACTGCGCGGCGAATCCACCGCGCAGGAACGCCTGAAGCTGCGCCAAGCCATCGAAGCCGTGCACGGCGACCTTCAAGCGCTGGTACAGCGCAGCGACAAGGCCATCGGCGAAATCTTCGTCACCCACCAGGAAATGCTCGCCGACCCGGCGCTGACCGACGAAGTCGAGTCGCGCCTGGCCCAGGGCGAGAGTGCCGCCGCGGCCTGGATGGCGGTGATCGAAGCCGCCGCGCGCCAGCAGGAGGCGCTGCACGATACCCTGCTAGCCGAGCGCGCCGCCGACCTGCGCGATATCGGCCGCCGGGTGCTGGCGCAGCTGTGCGGCGTGCAGGACGTCCTGGCGCCTGAACAACCCTACGTGCTGGTGATGGCCGAAGTCGGCCCATCGGATGTGGCGCGCCTGGACCCGGCCCGGGTCGCCGGCATCCTCACCGCCCAGGGCGGCGCCACCGCCCACAGCGCCATCGTCGCCCGCGCCTTGGGCATCCCGGCCGTGGTGGGGGCCGGCGCGGCGGTCCTGTTGCTGGACAGCGGCACCCCCCTGTTGCTCGACGGCCAACGTGGCCGGGTGGTGGTCGCACCGCCTGCCGATGAACTGCAGCGGGCCCTGGCCGAGCGCGATGCCCGCGAGCAGCGCCTGCAAGCCGCCTGGGCCAATCGCCACGAGCCGGCGGTCACCCGTGATGGCCACCGCGTGGAAGTGGTGGCCAACATCGGCGAAAGCAGCGGTATCGACAAGGTGGTGGAGCAGGGCGCCGAAGGCGTCGGCCTGCTGCGCACCGAACTGATCTTCATGGCCCACCCCCAGGCGCCCGACGTGGCCACGCAAGAAGCCGAGTACCGCCGCGTGCTCGATGGCCTGGCCGGTCGACCGCTGGTGGTGCGCACCCTCGATGTGGGCGGCGACAAACCCTTGCCCTACTGGCCCATCGCGGCGGAGGACAACCCGTTCCTTGGCGTGCGCGGCGTGCGCCTGACCCTGCAACGGCCCCAGGTGATGGAGGACCAGTTGCGCGCCCTGCTGCGCGCCGCCGACAACCGGCCACTGCGGATCATGTTCCCCATGGTCGGCCAGGTCCACGAGTGGCGCGCGGCCAAGGCCATGGTCGAGCGCCTGCGCCAGGAGATCCCGGTCAGCGACCTGCAGGTCGGCATCATGGTCGAGGTGCCCTCGGCGGCCTTGCTGGCGCCGCAACTGGCCCGCGAAGTGGACTTCTTCAGCATCGGCACCAACGACCTCACCCAGTACACCCTGGCCATCGACCGTGGCCACCCGAGCCTGTCGGCCCAGGCCGACGGCCTGCACCCGGCGGTGCTCAACCTGATCGACATGACCGTGCGCGCCGCCCATGCCCAGGGCAAGTGGGTGGGCGTGTGCGGCGAGCTGGCGGCCGACCCGCAGGCGGTCGCCGTGCTGCTGGGCCTGGAGGTGGACGAGCTGAGCGTGTCTGCCCGCAGCATCCCTGAAGTCAAGGCCCTGGTGCGCCAGGCCGACCATTCGACGGCCCGCGCCCTGGCGCGCGAGGCCCTGCAACAAGACAGCGCCGAAGCAGTCCGGGCGCTGGTGGAGCGTTACTGAGATGGCCAAGATCCTCACCCTTACCCTCAACCCCGCGCTGGACATCACCGTCGGCCTCGACCACCTGCGCCCCGGCCAGGTCAACCGCAGCCAGGCCCAGCACAGCCATGCCGCCGGCAAGGGCTTGAACGTCGCCCAGGTGCTGGCCGACCTGGGGCACGACGTCACCGTCGGCGGCTTTCTGGGCCGCGACAACCTGCAACCCTTCGAGGCGCTGATCGAGCGACGCGGTTTCACCGATTGCTTCGTGCGCGTGCCGGGCGAGACCCGCAGCAACATCAAACTGGTGGAAGCCGACGGCCGGGTCACCGACATCAACGGCCAGGGCCCTCAGGTAGACGAAGCCGCCCAGGCGGAGCTGCTGGGCAAGCTGGCGCAGGTCGCGCCCGGCCATGACGCGGTGGTGGTGGCCGGCAGCCTGCCGCGCGGCATCAGCCCGCAGTGGCTGCGCGCACTGCTGGATACCCTCAAGGCCCAAGGCCTGAAGGTGGCGCTGGACAGCAGCGGCGAAGCGCTGCGTGCCGGCTTGCAGGCGATGCCGTGGCTGGTGAAGCCGAACACCGAAGAACTGGGTGAGGTGTTGGGGCTGCGGGTGAACACCCTGGCCGAACAGCGCGCCGCCGCCCAGCAGTTGCTGGCCACTGGCATCGAGCATGTCGTGGTGTCCCAGGGCGAGCAGGGCGTGAACTGGTTCGCCAGTGGCCTGGCGCTGCACGCCCAACCCCCTCAGGTGAGCATCGCCAGCACCGTGGGCGCGGGCGACTCGCTGGTGGCCGGGATGGTCCATGGCCTGCTGCAACGCGAGCCCGTTGTAGATACCTTGCGCCGCGCCACGGCCATCGCCGCCCAGGCGGTGACCCAGGTGGGTTTCGGCATCAACGATCGTGACCAGCTGGCGCGGTTGCAAGCCGGGGTACAGCTGACAGAACAACAGGAAGAGGGCTGCTGATGAATATCGCCATTGTCACTGCCTGCCCCAACGGCCAGGTCTCCAGCGTGCTCAGCGCGCGCCTGCTGGCTGCTGCCGCCCAGCGCCGCGGCTGGAGCACCAGCGTCGAAGTGCAGGACGCCGACCACCCCGAGCGCCGCCTGACCCCGGCGCAGATCGCCGAGGCCGACTGGGTGCTGGTGGTCAGCACCGGTCCGATCGATCTGGCACGTTTTGCCGGCAAACGCCTGTACCAGAGCACACCGGCCCAGGCCCTGGCGGACCGCGAAGGTTTCCTCGACGAGGCGGCGGCCAAGGCACAGGTTCAGGATGTGGCCCCGGCCGTGGCCAATGCTGCGGTGAAGATCGTCGCGGTGACCGCCTGCCCCACGGGCGTGGCGCACACCTTCATGGCCGCCGAGGCCCTGCAGCAGGCCGCCCAGGCGCTGGGCTACCAGCTCACCGTCGAGACCCAGGGCTCGGTTGGAGCGCGCAATCCCTTGTCCAGCGAAGCCATCGCTGAAGCCGACGTGGTGCTGCTGGCCGCCGATATCGAGGTGCCCACGGCCCGCTTCGCCGGCAAGCGCATCTACCGCTGTGGCACCGGCATCGCCCTCAAGCAGGCCCGCGCCACCCTGGACAATGCGCTGAACCAGGCCAAGGCCGAGAGCAGCGCTGCCAGTGCCCCGCAAAAGGCCGAGAAGACCGGCATCTACAAGCACCTGCTGACCGGTGTGTCGTTCATGCTGCCGATGGTGGTGGCGGGTGGCCTGCTGATCGCGCTGTCATTCGTGTTCGGCATCGAGGCCTACAAAGAGGCCGGCACCTTGCCCGCCGCACTGATGCAGATCGGTGGCGAAGCGGCATTCAAGCTGATGGTGCCGTTGCTGGCGGGTTATATCGCCTGGTCCATCGCCGACCGCCCGGGTTTGGCCCCGGGCATGATCGGCGGCCTGCTGGCCGGCACCCTGGGCGCGGGCTTCATCGGCGGCATCGTCGCCGGTTTTCTCGCCGGCTACAGTGCCAAGGCCATCGCCCGCTGGGTGCGCCTGCCATCGAGCCTGGAGGCGCTCAAGCCGATCCTGATCATCCCGCTGCTGGCCAGCCTGTTCACCGGCCTGGTGATGATCTACGTGGTCGGCCAGCCGGTGGCGGCGATGCTCGAAGGGCTCACGCAGTTTCTCGACAGCATGGGCACCACCAACGCCATCCTGCTCGGGCTGTTGCTGGGCGGCATGATGTGTGTCGACCTCGGTGGGCCGATCAACAAGGCGGCCTACGCGTTCTCGGTGGGGCTGCTGGCCTCGTCCAGCTACGCGCCGATGGCCGCCACCATGGCCGCCGGCATGGTGCCGCCGATCGGTCTGGGCATCGCCACCTTCCTGGCCCGGCGCAAGTTCGCCCAAAGCGAGCGCGAGGCCGGCAAGGCGGCGCTGGCGCTGGGGCTGTGCTTCATCTCGGAAGGGGCGATCCCGTTTGCCGCCAAGGACCCACTGCGGGTGATCCCGGCCAGCATCGCCGGGGGCGCGTTGACCGGTGCGCTGTCGATGTACTTCGGCTGCAAGCTGATGGCGCCCCATGGCGGGCTGTTCGTGCTGCTGATCCCCAATGCGATCAACCACGCGCTGCTGTACCTGCTGGCGATCCTGGCGGGGAGCCTGGTGACGGCGGTGGTGTATGCCGTGATCAAGAAGAGCGAGCAGGTGGAGATGGTGGTGGCGCCGGCCAAGGGCTAGGTCGGGCCTGTTCGCCGGCAAGCCGGCTCCTACAGGGGCTGTGTTCCGAGCTGATCAACCTCGGGCTTTACTGCGCAACGGCTTCAACAGGTCACCCAACCCGTTGTGGTCGATCTCGTGCATCAACGCCAGCAACCCGCCCAGTTCGCCGGGCGGGAACCCTTTGCGGGCGAACCATGCCAGATAGTCGCCCGGCAGGTCGGCGATCAGGCGGCCCTGATACTTGCCGAAGGGCATGGTGCGGGTGACCAGCAGTTGCAGCGATTCGGGTTTCATCGGGCTCGGGCCTGGGCAGGGATGGACCGCGAACCATACTGCAATCTGCACGACGACCCAAGCGGCGATCATGCAGAACGCTGCTTTTCATCGTTTATTGAAATATCCCAACTTATTGATTTTAAAGAAATATTTTTATAATTCATGGCTGGCATGAAGCCTGCTCCGTTCCAGGTGACTTCCACCTGCCAAGGAGTAGTTGCCATGAGCAATCTCAACAAAGACGTGATCGACGTACTCAACGACCTGATCGAATACAGCAAGGATGGCGAGAAAGGCTTCAAGGCCTCCGCCGACGATGTGAAGAACCCTGAGCTCAAGGCGTTCTTCGTCCAGCGCGCTGGCGATTGCGCCAATGCCGCAGGGGAGCTGCAAGGCGAAGTGCGTCGGCTGGGTGGCGACCCGGAAACCAGCACCAGTATCAGCGGCGACCTGCACCGTGGCTGGGTCAACCTCAAGTCGATGGTCACCGGCAAGGATGAAGCCGCCGTGCTCAATGAAGTGGAGCGGGGCGAGGATCATGCCCTCAAAGCCTACAAGGAAGCCCGCGAAAAACTGGTCAAGCTGGGGCGTACTGCCAACGACCAGAGCTATGTGCTGGTGGAGAAGCAGTTGCAGGGGGTGCAGCGTAATCATGACCAGGTGAAGGCGCTGCGTAACGCGGCACGCGCTCGGTCTTGAACCTCGGGGCCGCTTTGCGGCCCATCGCGGCTGAAGCCGCTCCTACAGGTGGTCCGCCGTCTCTGTAGGAGCGGCTTCAGCCGCGATGGGCTGCACAGCAGCCCCAAGCTCACATTGCCGGGTCCTGGGGCCCTTCCACCCGGTTCCGACCATTGGCCTTCGCCCGGTACAGCGCCTCGTCCGCATCACCCAGCAGCGCCGCCAGGTCCTGCAGGGTGCCGGGGATATGCAAGCCGATGCCCACGCTGACGGTCACCGCACGCACATCGTCGCCGAACGGCGGCATCGCCTCGACGCTGCCCCGGATACGCTCGGCCAACAGCTGGGCACCGGCCAAGTCGGTCTCCGGCAGCACCACCTGGAACTCCTCCCCGCCATAGCGCGCGGCCAGGTCGGCCGGGCGTCTTATGCACAGCTCGATGGTCTTGGCCACCTCGCGCAGCACGTGGTCGCCCCCCGCATGGCCATGGCGCTGGTTGAATGCCTTGAAGTGATCCACATCTACCATCAGCACCGCCAGCGGCCGGCGATTGCGCTGGGCACGCGCCCATTCCTGGCGCAGCACCTGGTCCAGGCGACGGCGGTTGGCCAGGCCAGTGAGGCTGTCGGTGGCGGCCAGGGTCGCCAGGCCCTGCTCGGCTTCATGGCGACGGCGCAGCTCGCGGCCTAGCAAAAGCGTGAGCCAGAGAATGCCGATGCACAGCACGCCGGTGGCCACGCTGACCACGATCGCCGTGCGCCGCCACGACTGGAACACCTCGTCCGAGGAATGCACCACCAGCACGATCAGCGGCAGGTCGGCAACCCGGGCGAAGGTGTAGATGCGCTGCACGTCATGGGTGCTGGAGCGGGCCGTGAAGCTGCCGCTGCGCTCGCTGAGGATGCGCTTGAAGTTGGGCCGTTCGCTGAAGCTGGCGCCGATCAGCGGGTCCTGCGGGCGGGTCGGTTGGCGTGCCAGCAACTGCCCGTCGGTGTTGAGCAGGTTGATGCTGCTGTCCACGCCGATGTCCAGGCGTTCGAACAGCTGGTTGAAGTACGACAGCCGCAAGGCGCCGGCGGCCAGGCCGAGGAATTCGCCGTTGCTGCCGGTGATTCGCCGGCTGAAGCTGATGCACCAGTCCAGGTTGCCCAGGCGCGCCTTGAACGGCGGGCTGATCAGCAGGCCCATGCCGGGGTGGTCGCGGTGGGTCTGGAACGGCACGGTGTCGGCGAAGTTGGCCTGGCGCGGGATGATGCTGGTGGAGTCGCCGACCACATCGCCTTTGTTGTCGAGCCAGAGGATGTCGCCGCGAATGGGCGCGGTGAACGCCTGGTTGAACAGGATCTGCTGGCGCAGCTTGGGCGGCACGTCGAGCAGTTCCGGGTGGCGCACCGCCCAGACCAGGCCCTTGAGCGACTGGTCGTAGAGCTCGACGTTGCGCAGGATGTCGCTTTCGATCAGCTGCACGATGTTGCTCGACGAACGCATCGCCGATTGCTCGACGCTGTCACGCTCGCGGGCCAGCAGGTAGCTGACGATGGCCACGATGGCGAGCACGGCGAGGCAGCTGCCCAGGTTGAGGATCAGCTCGGGGTGTGACTTGTACAGGGCGGATCGTGGTGATCGGGTGGGCAACGTCATGCTCGCAACTGCATAAGCCCCGGGATCCATGGGGAATGGGCCGGAAAGCGGCGGGCGATATTCTAGGGAAGCGGGGATTGTCGGACAAGATTAAAGGTGTTCCGCCCGACGGAAATGATTCAGTAGGCCTTGGGGCCGCAGGTTTCCCGTAGGCGCGGATTCATCCGCGAAGACCGGTAAAACCGGTGCCTTGTTCCGTTCGAGGATCGCGTGATGGCGCCCAGGTGCTCGCCTGAGGGGTTGTGGTGATGCGCAAATCGAGCGTCGCAGACGCGACGCATCGCGGATGAATCCGCTCCTACAGTGCCGCATCGGCGAATGCTCAGTGCCATGGCCGGCAAGGCCGGCTCCTACCTGGACCTGTAGGAGCCGGCCTTGCCGGCGAAACGAGGGCGAAGCCCTCGTCCCCGATCCCGGATCAGAACACGTTCAGCGGATAATCCACGATCACCCGGAATTCGTCGTTGTCCGACACCGACGAATACGCCGCGTTGGCTCGGTGCGTGGCATAGCGCAGCAGCACCGACAGGTCCTTCAGCTGGCCCTCCTGGAACACGTACTTCACGTCGAAGTCGCGCTCCCAGTGCCGGCCGTTCTCGCCCTCGGCGTTGTAGAAGTTGTAGTACTGGGTGTCCTGGCTGGCCTTGGTCAGGTCGGCCTTGCCGCGCGAGTACGACAGCGTCGAAGTCAGGCCAGGGATGCCGACGCCGGCGAAGTCGTAGTTGTACTGCAGCTTCCACGAGCGCTCGTTCGGCGCGTTGAAGTCCGCGTACATGCGCGAGTTGTCCAGGTAGATGCTGTCGCCCAGGTTGATGTAGTCGAACGGCGTGTCGCCGTTGACCCGCTGGTAGGCGGCGGTGACGCTGTGATACCCGGCGGCCACGGTGAAGTGCACGCTCCAGGTGTTGTTGTCGATGTCGCCCAGCTTCGACTGGCCGGTGTCCTGGGTGTGGTAGAAGTGCACGCCTGGGTTCAGGCTGACCAGGTCGTTGACCTGGTAGGTGTAGTCGAAGTCGGCGTAGTACTGGTTCCAGATGTCCTTCAGCTCGGCGGCGTAGACGTTGGCGGTGACGCCCTCGGTGCCGCTCCACGACGCGCCGGCCCAGCTCAGGTTCTGGCTGTCCTGCTCCGCGGTCTGCTGGCTGTAGTAGGTGTTGATGCGGCGGTGGCCGCTCTGGTTGTACGGCTTGGTGAAGCTGACCTTGCCGCCTTCGAGCATCAGCCCGTCGATGCTGCGGTTGGTCACGGCGACGCCGCGGAAGGTCTGCGGCAGCATGCGGCTTTCGCCACCGGCGATCACCGGGTTGGTGAGGAACAGGTCACCGGCCTTGAACTCGGTGTCGAAGCCCTTGAGCTTGATTGCGCCGCCGGCGGTGGAGAAGGCGTGGCGCGCCTTGTCTTCCGGCGCGCTTGGCAGGATCGAGGTGCCGGCGTGGCCGCCGCCGCCGTCCAGCTTCAAGCCGACCATCGCGTGGGCGTCGAGGCCGAAACCGATCACGCCCGGCGTGTAGCCGGACTCGAAGCGGGCGACAGCGCCTTGGCCCCACTCACGCTTGTCCTTGATCTGGGCATTCTTCTCGTTGCGGTTGAAGTAGGCATTTCTGAAATGCAGGTTCAGCGTGGAACCTTCGATGAAGCCATCAGCCTTGGCTTCATCGGCCTGAGCGGCCACGGGCATCGTTGCGGCCAATGCAACGAACAACGGGGTGAAACGAAACGCAAAAGACACCGGTACAAACTCCTTTGGTCAAGCGATGGGGCAGTTTTTTATTGTCGTGCCTGCAAGTTTCTTATTAGAGACGTAACAGCCGGGCTGATATTTTCGACACATAAAAAAAGCCGCTGCGGGGCAGCGGCTTTGAAAGGCTAACATATCGTCACAGGCGGTGCCCATGGTGTAGCCAAGGGAAATCTGGAAACGCGGGTGTGGCCCGATCAGCTGTCGGCGTTGTCGTCGACCGACACCTTGGAAGCGGTCTGTTGCACGTCTTTGGCAGCGTCGGCCTGGCGTGCCGCGAAGGCTTCCTGGTGAACAGTGGCAAGTTCGGCGTTACGGGCGACGAAGGCCGGGGATTCTTCCGCCATGGCCAGGGGCGACAACAACAGGGAAGACAGGACGAACACGCTGGCAATACCCATACTGTTGGACATTTGATGCAACCTTCTTGCGGGGCAAGTGCTAATGGAGACAGGGCTTAAGTTAGTCCCGTAAACACATGGGAAACAGAGGCTGTTTAGATAAGCACTGTTGCGCAAAAAGTAATGATTAGGATGAATAGCTTCAGATTTTTACCGCAAACCCGCGTAGTTGAGCGTTCGGCAGGTTGATACCAAAGGTATTGGCGCCGGCCTCACTTCGCACGAAAACATTGCCGCCATGCATCACGGCGATGGCCTTGACGATGGCCAACCCCAAACCATGATTGCCGCCACCACTGTTGCTGCGCGCCGCATCCACCCGATAGAAGCGCTCGAACAGCATCGGCAGGTGCTCCTCGGCAATCGCCGGCCCCGGGTTGCTCACGGCGATGCTCACCTGTTCTTCACCCGCCTCGATGCGCACCTGGATTACCTGGTGTGGCGCGGTGTGCTGCACGGCGTTGTTCAGCAGGTTGATCAGCGCCCGGCGCAGCTGGGCCTTTTCGAAACAGGCCTGGGCGTCGCCGCTGACGCTGACGCTGACCTGGGCGTCTTCGAGGATGTAGTCGAGGTAGTCGAGGGTGGTGGCCACTTCCTCGGCCAGCGAGGCGCTGGTCAGCGAGGTGGCCTTGCTGCCCTGGTCGGCGCTGGCCAGGAACAGCATGTCGTTGATGATGCTGCGCAGGCGCTCCAGCTCTTCGAGGTTGGATTGCAGCACTTCGAAGTAGTGCTCGGCGCTGCGCCCGCGGGTCAGGGCGACTTGGGTCTGGCCGATCAGGTTGGTCAGTGGCGAGCGCAGTTCGTGGGCGACATCGGCGTTGAAGGCTTCGAGCTGTGAATAGGTCTGGGTGACGCGGTCGAGGGCGGCGTTGAAGGCGCCGGCGAACTGTGCCAGTTCCGGGGGCAGGTCGCGGGTTGGCAGGCGGCCGTCCAGGCGCGGCGGGGCCAGGGCCTGGGCTTCGTCCGACAGGGCTTGCAGGGGCTTGAGGCCGATACGCGCCACCCAGTAGCCGAGCAGCGAGGCCAGCAGCACACCGAAAGCGGCGAGGCCGACGATGGCCACCAGAAGGCTGTGCTGGGCTTGCCAGAAAGTCTCGGTATCGATGCCGATCAGGAAGCGCAGTGGCGGGCGGTCGCCCAGTGCGGGTAGTTCACTGACCAACACTTTATACGGGTAGGGGCTGCTGGCCAGGCGCAGGTCGCGCATGCCCGGCGCGCCTTCGGCGAAGGCGCGGACCTGTTCGGTGGGGTGGCCGTATTCGAAGGCCGGGTCGCTGCTGACCACCCAGAAGCGGATGCGCCGGTCTTCTTCGCTCAGCAGGTTGAGCTTGTTGTTGACCTTGGCCCAGTGCTCAGGGGTGCCGAAGCGGTTGAGGGTGGATTCGAGCACGCTGAAGCGTGCGTCCAGTTCGGCGGCGGGCAGCAGGTCGAGGCTGTGGTCGACCTGGCGGTACAGGGCACTGCCGATCAGCACGAACACCGCCAGGGCGACCAGGGTGAACAGGGCCGAGAGGCGCAGGGCGATGGAGTTGCCGGGTTTGCTTCGGAAAAGGGTCATGGATGGCTACCCCAAGGGGCTGCTTCGCAGCCCGTTCGCGGCACAAGGCCGCTCCTACAGGAGACCGCGATCCGTTGTAGGAGCGGCCTTGTGCCGCGAACGGGGCGCGCAGCGCCCCCAAGGCTACCCACGGTGCTCCAGGACATAACCCATGCCTCGAATGGTATGCAGCAGCTTGTTGTCGAACGGCCCGTCGAGCTTCGCCCGCAGGCGCTTGATGGCCACCTCGACGACATTGGCGTCGCTGTCGAAGTTGATGTCCCAGACCAGCTCGGCGATGGCGGTCTTCGAGAGGATCTCGCCCTGGCGCCGGGCCAGCACACTGAGCAGCGAGAACTCCTTGGCGGTGAGGTCCAGGCGTTGCCCCGCACGGGTGGCCTTGCGCGCCATCAGGTCGATCCACAGGTCGGCCACCTGGATCTGCAAGGGTTCATGAATGGCGCTGCGCCGGGTCAGCGCCTGCAGGCGGGCGACCAGTTCGAGGAACGAGAACGGCTTGCCCAGATAATCGTCGGCGCCTTCGCGCAACCCATGGATGCGGTCCTCGACCCGCTCGCGGGCGGTGAGCATGATCACCGGGGTCTGCTTGCGTGCCCGCAGTGCGCGCAGCACGCCATAGCCATCCAGGCCGGGCAGCATCACGTCGAGCACGATCACCGCATAGTCGCCCTCCAGGGCCAGGTGCAGGCCGTCGATGCCGTCGCGGGCCAGGTCGACGGTGAAGCCCTGTTCGCTCAGGCCGCGATGCAGGTAGTCGGCGGTTTTTTCTTCGTCTTCGATGATCAGCACACGCATGGTCTTGTCTCAACTGGCGCTTGAAGCGGCGGCCGGGGTGGCCCGGCGGCGGTGGAACAGCTGTTCCAGGGCCAAGTATATGACCGGGGTGGTGAACAGCGTCAGGGCCTGGCTCACCAGCAGGCCGCCGACCACGGCGATGCCCAGCGGCTGGCGCAGCTCGGCGCCGGTACCGAAGCCGAACATCAGCGGCACCGCGCCGAGCAAGGCGGCGAGGGTGGTCATGATGATCGGGCGGAAGCGCACCAGGCACGCCTGGCGGATCGCCTGCTCGGGCGTCATGCCTTGATTGCGCTGGGCCTCGAGGGCGAAGTCGATGAGCAGGATGCCATTCTTCTTGACGATGCCGATCAGCAGCACCACGCCGATCAACCCCATGATGCTGAAGTCCTGGCCGCTGGCCCAGAGCAGGATGATCGCGCCCAGGCCCGCGGACGGTAGCGTGGAGATGATGGTCAGCGGGTGGACGAAGCTCTCGTAGAGCACCCCGAGGATGATGTATACCGCCACCAGCGCGGCGAGGATCAGGTACGGCTGGCTCGACAGCGAACTCTGGAACGCCTGGGCCGCGCCCTGGAAGTTGCCGCTGATGGCGTCGGGCATGCCCAGTTCGCGCTGGGTGCGTTCGAGGATCCGCACCGCGTCGCCCAGGGCCACGCCGGGGGCCAGGTTGAACGACAGGTTGGCGGCCGGGAACAGGCCGTCGTGGCTGATCGACAGGGGGCCGGTGCTGGGCGGCGCGACATGGGCCAGGGCCGACAGCGGCACCATCTCGCCGGACAGTGGCGAGCGCAGGTAGAAGTAATTGAGGCTTTCAGCCTTGCCGCGTTGGCGGGCGTCCAGTTCGAGGATCACCTTGTACTGGTTGGTTTCGGTCTGGAATTCGCTGATCTGCCGCTGGCCGAAGGCGTCGTACAGGGCCTGGTCGACGTCGGTGGTGGTCAGGCCAAAGCGCGCTGCGGCCTGGCGGTCGATGTCGATGCGGGTGACGCTGGCGCCCAGTTGCAGGTCGTTGGACAGGTCACGGAACGCCGGGTTTTCCCGCAGGCGTTCGGTCAGGCGTTGCGTCCACAGGTTCAGCGCCACGCCGTCGTTGCTCTTGAGCACGTATTGATACTGGGTGCGCGACGGGCCGGAACTGAGGTTGATGTCCTGGCCGGCGCGCATGTACAGGACGATGCCCGGCACCTGGGCCAGTTTCGGGCGGATCCGGTCGATCCACTCGCTGGCTGACACATCGCGCTCACCCCGTGGCTTGAGCGAGATCCAGAAGCGGCCGTTGGCGATGGTCTGGTTGCTGCCGGTGACCCCGACCGAGTGCGAGTAGGCGCGCACCGCCGGGTCTTCGCCGATGATCCTGGCCAGGGCCAGGTGCTTGTCGATCATCGAGGAGTATGAGACATCCGCCGCCGCTTCGGTGGTGCCGAGGATGAAGCCGGTGTCCTGCAAGGGGAAGAAGCCTTTGGGGATGCCCACGTAGCCGGCCACGGCCAGGACCAGGGTGAGGCCGAACACGCCGAGGGTGATGCGCCGATGGGCCAGGGCGCGGTCCAGGCCCTTTTCGTACCCGCGCAGCAGGCGCGGGCCGAACCCGCCCTCATGCTCGCCGGGCGGGCGGCGCATGAACAGTGCGCAAAGGGTCGGGGCCAGGGTCAGCGACACCACCACCGAAATCAGGATGGTCGCCGTGGCGGTCAGCGCGAACTCCTTGAACAGCCGGCCCACCACGCCGCCCATGAACAGCAGCGGGATGAACGCGGCGATCAGCGAGAAACTGATCGACACCACGGTGAAGCCGATCTCGCCGGCGCCCTTGAGCGCGGCGGTGCGGCTGTCGTCGCCGGCCTCGAGGTGGCGGTGGATGTTCTCCACCACCACGATGGCGTCGTCGACCACGAAGCCCACGGCGATGACGATGGCCACCAGTGTCAAGTTGTTGAGGCTGAAGCCGAGCACGTACATCAGCGCGCAGCTGGCGATCAGCGACACGCCCAGCACGCTGGAGACGATGAAGGTCGCCGACCACTGGCGCAGGAACAGCGCCATCACTCCGATCACCAGGGCCACGGCGATCATCAGGGTCAGCTCCACCTCGTGCAGCGAGGCGCGGATGGTCTGGGTGCGGTCCTGCAGCACCGACACCTCGACCGAGGCCGGCAGCATCTCCTGCAGGCGGGGCAGGGCGTCGAGCACCCGGTCCACGGTGTCGACGATGTTGGCCCCGGGCTGGCGGAAGATCACCAGGTTCAGGCCGGGCCGGTCGCCGGACCAGGCCTTCACATAGGCGTTTTCGGCGCCGTTGATCACCTTGGCCACATCCGCGAGGTGCACCGGTGCGCCGTCGCGGTAGCTGACGATGAGCCTGGCGTAGTCCTCGGGGTGGAACAGCTGGTCGTTGGCGGCGATGGTCGACACACTGTGCTCGCCATAAAAAGCACCCTTGGCCAGGTTGAGGCTGGTCTGCTGGATGGCCTGGCGCACGTCGGCCAGGGTCAGGCCGATGGCGGCGAGTTTTTCGGGCTGGGCCTGCACGCGGATGGCCGGGCGCAACTGGCCGGTGATGTTGACCAGGCCGACCCCGTCGATCTGGCTGAGCTGACGGGCCAGCAGGGTCTCGGCGTAGTCGCTGAGCTCGTTGCCGGGCATCTGCGCGGAACTGACGGTGAGGATCAGCACCGGGCTGTCGGCCGGGTTGACCTTGCGCCAGGTGGGGGGGCTGGGCAGGTCCTGGGGCAGGCGCGCGGTGGCGGTGTTGATCGCCGCCTGGACTTCCTGGGCGGCGGTGTCAATGTTCTTGTCGAGGGTGAACTGCAGGATCAGCGTGGTCGAGCCCAGGGCGCTGCTGCTGGTCATCTGGGTCATGCCGGGGATGGCGCTGAATTGCACTTCAAGCGGCGTGGCCACCGACGAGGCCATGGTCTCGGGGCTGGCGCCGGGCAGCGCGGCGGTGACCTGGATGGTCGGGAAGTCGGCCTCGGGCAGCGGCGCCACCGGCAGCCGCGGGAAGGCGATGGCGCCCAGCAGCACCAGGGCGAAGGTCAGCAGCAGGGTGGCGATGGGATGGTCGATGCACCAGGCCGAGACGCCGTTGCGGGTGTTCATGGCTGGCTCCTGCGGTCGGCCATCTCGGCCGGCGCCGGCGCATCCGGCGTGACCTCGACCTTCGAGCCCGGCTTGAGGCGCGACTGGCCATCGAGCACCAGCTGGTCGCCGGCCTTGACCCCGGCGACGATGTTCAGCGTGCTGTCCTGGTACAGCACCTTGACCGGCACGCTGGTGACCTTGTCGCCGTCCACGCGGTAGACGAAGTGGCCGTCGATGCTGCGCTGCACCACCGGCGGCGGCACCACCAGGGCGTTTTCAGTCACCGCCGTGCGCAGGCGCACGGTGACCAGCTGGCCGGGCCACAGGCGACCGTCCTGGTTGTCGAACTCGGCCTTGACCCGCACCGTGCCGGTGGTGGCTGAGACCTGGTTGTCGATCAGGCTGAGGTGGCCCTTGGCGAGCAGGCTGCGTTCGCCGTCGGCGTCCATGTAGGCCTCGACTTCCGCCGGCGTGGGGGTTTTCAGCAGGTTTTGCAGGGTGGGCAGCTGTTGCTGGGGCAACGAGAACTCCACGGCGATCGGGTCGATCTGGGTGACGCTGAACAGGCCCTGCGTATCGGTGGTGCGCACCAGGTTGCCGGGGTCGACGTTGCGGATACCGACGCGGCCGGTCACCGGCGAGGCGATGCGGGTGTAGGAGAGCTGCACCGCGGCGTTGTCGATGGCGGCCTGGTCGCCGGTAATCGTGGCCTGAAGTTGGTTGACCAGCGCCTGTTGCTGGTCGAGGGTCTGCTTCGACACGCCGTCGTCGGTGCTGAGCAACTGGTAGCGCTTGAGGTTGACCCTGGCCACCTGCAGTTGCGCCTGGGTCTGGCCGAGCTGGGCGCGGGCCTGGTCGAGGCTGGCGCGGATCGCCCGGTCGTCGAGGGTGGCCAGCAGGTCGCCCTGCTTCACCCATTGCCCTTCCTTGACCAGCACCTGAGTGAGCACCCCCTCGACCTGGGGGCGCACCTCGACGCTGTGCAGCGACAGCACCGAGCCGATGGCGCCGAGGTAGCGCGGCACGTCCTGCTGGGCGACGGCGACCACTCGCACCGGCACGGCGCTTGCGCCACGGCTGGCGGGGGCCGTCGGGCGTTGGGCGAGCCAGAAACCGGCAGTGGCCAGTGCAACCAGGGCCAGGGCGGCGAGAACGAGGGGGCGGGACGGACGTCGCATCGGGCGGGCACCTTGGCCAGGGGGCGAAAACAGTATTCGGTTATCCACGGTTATAGCGCGCCGACCGGGTCGGCAGCGTGACGCCAGGCTGTCACGGCTGTCAGTTTCGAGGCTTGATGGCCAAATGCCAATATCCTGCCGTGGATCAATATTGCCCCGCCAATTGCCCCTAGAGTCGAACGCCCTGCCGATTTCCCGAACAACAACGAGAGCCTCCGATGAAGTGCAATATGCCCGTTACCGGTCGCGAAGTGGATTACCCCGGCGACGCCAATATCCTCTCCACCACCGACCTGGACAGCCGCATCACCTACGCCAATGACGACTTCCTGCGGGTGAGTGGTTTCACCCGTGACGAGCTGTTGGGCCATGCCCACCATGTGGTGCGCCACCCGGACATGCCGCCCCAGGCCTTTGCCCAGATGTGGCAGGCGCTCAAGGCCGGGCGTTCGTGGATGGGGCTGGTGAAGAACCGTTGCAAGAATGGTGATCACTACTGGGTCAGCGCGTTCGTCTCGCCGATCAGCAGTGGTGGGCAGACGCTGGAGTACCAGTCGGTACGAACCAAGCCCAGCGCCGCACAGGTCGAGGCGGCCGAGCGCTGTTACGCGCGGTTGCGCGAGGGGCGGCGTGGCTGGCGCGAGCGGCTACCGGTGGCGGGGCTGGCGACGCGGTTGTCGCTGGGGATAGCAGGGTTGTTGGCCGTGGTGATGGGGGCCGGGCACTGGTGGCTCGAGCGCCCGCTGTTGGCGTCGCTGGTGGAGATCGGCGTCGCGGCCGGCCTCAGCGCCGGGGTGATCCTGCTGTTGCTGCGCCCGCTCGAGCGCCTGCGCCGCCAGGCGCTGGCCATCGCCGACAATCCATTGAGCCAGCAGTTGTACACCGGTCGCCGCGACGGCCTGGGCCAGATCGAGTTCGCCATGCGCATGCTCAAGGCGCAGTTGGGGGCGGTGGTCGGACGTATCGGCGACACCTCCTCGCGGCTGGCCGGGCATTCCGGGTCGTTGGTCGACGCGCTGCACAGCAGCCATGCCAACAGCCTGGAGCAGCAGAGCGAGGCCGACCAGGTGGCCACGGCGATCCACCAGATGAGCGCCAGTGTCGCCCAGGTCGCTAGCAGCGCGCAGATGGCGGCGATGGCCGCCGACCAGGCCGAGGGCGAGACGCAGTCCGGCCATCAGCTGGTCGACCGCAACCGCTGCGCGATCCAGGACCTGGCAGGCTCGCTGGTGGAAGCCAGCGAAGTGATCCAGCAGTTGGAGAACCACAGCAGCGAGATCTCCGGGGTGCTCGACGTGATCCGCGGCATCGCCGAGCAGACCAACCTGCTGGCGCTCAACGCCGCCATCGAGGCGGCGCGGGCCGGCGACCAGGGGCGTGGGTTCGCGGTGGTCGCCGACGAGGTGCGCGGCCTGGCCCAGCGCACCGCGCAGTCCACCCACGATATCCAGCGCATGATCGCCGCCCTGCAGGACGGCGCCCGTGCGGCGGTGCAAGTGATGCAACAGAGCAGTGCCCATGCCGGGCACAGTGTCGAGCAGGCGCAACTGGCCAGCGACGCGCTGGACAGCATCAGCGCGCGGGTCAACCAGATCAACGAGATGAGCCTGCAGATTGCCGCGGCGGTGGAGCAGCAGAGCCAGGTGAGCGAGAACATCAACCGCAATATCATCAGCATCCGCCAGGCCAGCGAGGCGACGGTCAGTGTCGGGCAGCGCAGCCACAGCAGCGCCAGTGACGTGGCGGACCTGGCCAAGGACCTGCGGCGGCTGGCGGATGAGTTCTGGCGGCGCTGTCAGTAGGAGCGGCTTTAGCCGCGATGCGGGTAACGCCGTCTTGGCACCCGCTTCGCGGGTGATCGCGGCTGAAGCCGCTCCTACAGGGTGATCGTGGCTGAAGCCGCTCCTACAGGGTGATCGTGGCTGAAGCCGCTCCTACAGGTTGCTCAGAAGCCGATGAACGCGTAATAGACTGGCGCTTCGCCGGTCACCTGCAAATGATGATCCATTAGCTCGGTGGCAAGCGCCTCGTCCTGGACATGCACCCTCCAAGGGGCGTCGGCGGTCTGTGGCGGCTGCCCCAGCACCGCGGCAAACGCCGCCATGTCCGGCAACCACGCGGTAAACCCATTGCCCTTCAACGCGCTGGTGGTCATCCCCAGCACCTGGCAGATCGCCACTTTGCCGGCGATGTCGTCCCGGTCCGCCTGGCGCGACGCGTCGATCAACGCCCGCAGCCCGGCATCCACCGGCAGGCTGCCATGGATCAGCGCCGGCCCTTGCTCCCAGGCCTCGGGCGGGCAGTCCTTGTTTTCCGGGCGCAGCGGCAGGTGCGGGTTGATCTCGGCCGGGTAGATCCGGCACACCAGCGGGCGGGTGTCGTAGATGGTGCACAGGTCGTTGGCGTCGAGGTTGCGGCAACGCCCCGGGTTGAAGGCGGCGAAGGTCACCGACACGCGCAGTTCGCCCGCGCCGCAATGCACGGGGTGGGACCGGCGCAGCACATGTTCGCGTTGATCGGCCGGCATGCCGGGCCCATCGACGATGAAACCCTCGATCAACACGACTACCTGGCCACCGGACGCGGCCCATTGACGTGATTCGGCGAGTGTCAGAGGTACATGGTGGCCGGTGCAGCACTTGCCGCAGCCGGTACAGGCGAAACGAATACTGTCGCTCACGGCTTGCCGGCTTCCCACTCTGTCACGAACGCCTGCTGGCGCTGGCGATCGTACAGGCACAACTCCGTGCCGGTGCGCTGTTGCATGTGCTTCTGTGGGTAGGTGCCTTCGACCAGCAGCGCGCTGTAGCCGACCTGGTCGTCGAACTCGGCGGGCTTGCCCAGCACGTGGGCGTCCTTGAACTGGCTGGCGGCCAGGCAGGCCTTGAGCATGTGCTGGCGCTGGTCGCTCCAGGCCTGGCTGCTCGAAGCATGGGCTGCGCCGTTGAACAGGGCGCAAGTGAGCAGGAGAGAACTGAGATATTTCATATGCGTACTGGCCATGAACATCCGAAGGGCGCGAATTATGCCCGAACATTCTCCTGCATCAAGTCAGGAAAGTCCTGACTTGATTTGTCAGCGTTCCTCGAATACGACCGCCCGCGCCGCCGTCACCAGGCAGTTGGTCAGCTCCGGTGAGGAGAACTTGGTGAGGATGGCGTTGGCCCCCGCCAGTTTGGCCTTGTCGCCGCTCATCGCGCTGTCCAGCGAGGTGTGCAGCAGGATGTACAGGTGCTGGAAGTCCGGCGTCTCGCGCAGGGTGCGGGTGAAGGCGAAGCCGTCCATCTCCGACATCTCAATGTCGGAGACGATGATATTGATCTCCTTGTCGGTACCTTGCAGCTCCAGCAGCACGTTGATCGCGTCCTTGGCGCTGCGCGCGGTGTGACACTCGATACCCAGGTTGCGCAGGGTGTGCACCGACTGTTGCAGCGCCACCTGGCTGTCGTCCACCACCAGGATGTTGGCAGCGGCCAGCAGGCTGGCGTCCTCTTCGCTGACTTCGCCCGGGTGCGGCTCGTGCTGCGGCGGGGCGATGCCGTGGATGACCTTTTCGATGTCCAGCACCTGCACCAGGGTGTTGTCGACCCGGGTCACGCCGGTGATGAACGAGCGGTTGCCGGAACCGAACGGCGGCGGCTTGATGTCGGTGCTCAGGCAATGAATGATGCGGCTCACCGCCTGCACATGCAGGCCCTGGCGCGAGCGGCTGATCTCGGTGACGATCAGGCAGCCGCCGTCCGGGTCGGCCAGGGGCATCTCACCAATGGCGCGGGACAGGTCGATCACCGACAGCGAGTTGCCGCGCAGGGTGGCCACGCCCTTCACATGCGGGTGGGCCTCCGGCAGCTTGGTCAACGGCGGGCAGGGGATGATCTCGCTGACCTTGAGCAAGTTGATTGCCATCAGCTTGCCGCTGCGCAGGGTGAATAGCAGCAGGGACAACGAGTCCGCGCGGGCTTTTTGCGTGGCCATGGGCAACCTTTGGTTCGAAATGGGGAGGATGCCGGGTTATCGGCTTTTTGGCGCCGGGCTTTAGCTTAGTTTGCGATTACGAACTGCGCTTTACCGCCCTGTTCGCCGGCAAGCCGGCTCCTACGTGACAGGTAGGGGCCGGCTTGCCGGCGAACAGATCCAATCAACGCAACCCCAGGCGCTTGGCCAACCGGCTCAGGTTCGCCCTGTCCAGCCCCAGTTCCCGTGCTGCGGCCGCCCAGTTGTCCCCATGGCGCTTCAGGCACGCTTCCACGATCTGCCGTTGATAATCATCCATGGCCTCGCGCAGCCCACCCTCGGGCAACGGCGCGTCGACGGGCGGCATCTCTGCCTCGGCATGCATGGCCGGCGCCACATTGCGCAGATCCAGGTCCGCTGCCTCCAGCGTGAGAATCTTCGGCCGCTGCCCATGGTGCCCCAGCGCCTTGAGCGCCGAACGGCCGATCAGGTGCTCCAGCTCGCGCACATTACCTGGCCAGTCGTAAGCCAGCAGCGCGGCCTGGGCATCGGTGGAAAGCCTCAGGCTGCCCAGCCCCAGGCGCGAGCGGTTCTGCTCCAGGAAATACCCAGCCAGCAACAGTACATCGCGGCCCCGTTCACGCAGGGGGGGGACCTGCAGGGGATAGACGCTCAGCCGGTGATAGAAGTCGGCACGGTAGTTACCGTTGCGCACTTCCTCCGCCAGATCGCGGTTGGTCGCGGCGATCAGGCGCACGTCCACCTGGTGCTCGCGGTCCGAGCCCAGCCGTTGCAACTGGCCACTCTGCAGCACGCGCAACAGCTTGGCCTGCACAGCCAGGGGCAATTCGCCGACTTCATCGAGGAACAGCGTGCCGCCGTTGGCCAGTTCGAACTTGCCGCGCCGTTCGCCGTGGGCGCCAGTGAAGGCGCCGCGCACATGGCCGAACAGTTCGCTTTCCACCAGGGTGTCGGGCAACGCGGCGCAGTTCAGGCTGATCATCGGCTTGTCGGCGCGGTTGCTGGCGCTATGCAGCGCCTGGGCCACCAGCTCCTTGCCCACGCCGGTCTCGCCGGTGATCAGCACGGTCAGGTCGCTGCCGCCGACCAGGCGGATTTCCTCGACCAGGTGCTTGTGGGCCTTGCTCTGGCCGATCAGTTCCCTGTCCTGACCGCTGGCCTGGCGGTACACCTCGGCACGTTGGTGCTCGTCCTCGGCGCGCAGGGCCAGGTGCTCGATGCGCTCGGCCACGGTGACGGTGGCGGCGGCCAGGCTGGCGAAGGCTTGCAGGGCATCGAGCTCCAGGCTCTGGAACTGGCCGGGGGTCAGGGCGTCGAGGGTCAGCAGCCCCCAGGGGCGCTCGTCGACCATCAAAGGGCAACCCATGCAGTCATGCACTTCGAGGTCGGCGTGGGTGGCGTTGACCAGGCCGTCGTAGGGGTCGGGCAACGGGCTGTCGCTGGCGAAGCGGGTCGGCTCCGGGCGGCTGAGCAGCGCCTGGAAGCGTGGGTGCTCGCTGACCCGGAAGCGCCGACCGAGGGTATCCGCTGACAGCCCGTCGACCGCCAGCGGCACCAGCCACTCGCCATCGAGGCGCAACAGCGCCGCGGCATCACACGGCAGCAGGCCGCGCATAGCCTGGAGCAGACGGCGGTAGCGCTCCTGGTCGGGCAGGTCGCAGGACAGGTCGCTGACCAGGGGGAGGAGGGCGGTGAGCAGGGGTTTTGCAGTCATATGGACTCCTGTTGGTCGTAATGACTATACGCTTGGGTGTGTCTTTATGACACCGGTAATGCTCAAGACCCTGAATTCATTGGTTTTTAAAGTTGGCACGATTACTGAAATGACGATGGCAACTATTCGAAGCCACAGGCTCAGGAGTCGCTGCAATGCTCAATGCCGAACAACGTGCAATCATCAAGGCCACTGTTCCCCTGTTGGAAAGCGGTGGCGAGGCGCTGACCACTCACTTCTACAAGCTGATGCTCAGTGAATACCCCGAAGTACGCCCTTTGTTCAACCAGGCCCACCAGGCCAGTGGCGACCAGCCACGCGCCCTGGCCAACGGCGTGCTGATGTATGCCAGGCACATCGACCAGCTCGAGCAGCTCGGCGGCCTGGTCGGGCAGATCATCAACAAGCATGTGGCCTTGCAGATCCTGCCCGAACACTATCCTATCGTCGGCGGCTGCCTGCTGCGCGCCATCGAGGAAGTGCTGGGCAAGGACATCGCCACTCCCGAGGTAATCGCCGCCTGGGCTGCCGCCTATGGGCAACTGGCCGATATCCTCATCGGCGCCGAAGAGGGCCTGTACAAGCAGAAGGAAGAAGCCGCCGGTGGCTGGCGCGGTGCCCGCGCGTTCCGTGTGGTGCGCCGCGAGCAGGAAAGCGGCGAGGTGGTCTCGTTCTACTTCGCCCCGGTCGACGGCAAGCCGGTCATCAAGGCCGAGCCGGGCCAGTACATTGGGCTGCAACTGTTCATCGGCGGCGTCGAGCAGCGCCGCAACTATTCCCTGTCGGCCCTGTGCGACGGTGAGCAGTACCGCATCAGCGTCAAGCGCGAAGCCGAGGGCAAGGTTTCCAACTACCTTCACGACGAACTGATGGTGGGCGCGACGGTGCAGTTGTTCCCGCCTTCCGGTGACTTCACCCTGGCTGCCAGCGACAAGCCGCTGGTGCTGATCAGTGGTGGCGTGGGCATCACCCCGACCCTGGCCATGCTCGAGGCGGCGCTGAAGACCGAGCGGCCGGTGCACTTCATCCACTGCGCGCGCAATGGCGCGGTGCATGCGTTCCGTGACTGGGTCGACGGGCTGGCCGCGAAGCATCCGCAACTCAAGCGCTTCTATTGCTACGCCGAGGACGACGGCAGCCGTGCTGCCGATGCGGTGGGCCTGCTGGATCAGGATCTGCTGGCGCAGTGGATGCCGCGCGAGCGGGATGTCGATGCCTATTTCCTCGGGCCCAAGGGCTTCATGGCGGCGATCAAGCGCCAGCTCAAGGGGTTGGGCGTGCCGGAAGGGCAGAGCCGTTATGAGTTCTTCGGGCCGGCGGCGGCGTTGGAGTAACCGGTTCGGCTGGAAATTGTCGGGGCTGCTGCGCAGCCCTTTCGCGGCACAAGGCCGCTCCTACAGGAGTGCGCAATCGTCTGTAGGGGCGGCCTTGTGCCGCGAAAGGGGCGCAAAGCGCCCCCGAGGTTTCTCAAATTCCCAATTGCTCGCAAGCCAGCTCTCGTACCTGATGCTCCCGACCGTGGGTAATCGAGAACGAAGCGGCCGATTGCATTCTCCGTGCGGGGGCTGGCTTGCCAGCAATTGGGCTACAACCCCTCTTTATATAGAAAGAGATGAAAGCCGCTACAGCGGCCTTCATCTTTAATCCTCCTTTAATCACTGTATCCTTCACTCCCGAGTGTCGAGGGGCCTTGCCCTGTCCGGCGCTCGGGCCGCCGTGTTTTTCACGCGCAGCGGTTGAACCGAAACCGACCCGCTCGGTCCTAGGTCAACAGTGGATAGCCGCACGCCCCGCCTCGACACATTCAAAGGTCATCTCCAGCGTGTAGACTTGGCGCCCCCGGGCAGCCAACGCTGCCACTCTCCATCGAAGGAATCGGCAATGAACGAACTCACATCGCGCCTGAATCGGGAACGGCGCTTTCTGGTGCTCCTTGGCGTGATCTGCCTGGCGCTGATCGGCGGCGCGTTGTACATGCAGGTGGTGCTGGGCGAGGCGCCGTGCCCGCTGTGCATCCTGCAACGCTACGCGCTGCTGTTCATCGCGATCTTCGCCTTCATCGCCGCCGCCATGCCGGGGCGCAAGAGCCTGACCTTCTTCGAAGTACTGGTGGTGCTCAGCGCCATCGGTGGCATCGTTGCAGCCGGCAACCATGTGTATATACTCGCCAACCCGATGGTCAGCTGCGGCATAGACACGCTGCAACCGATCGTCGATGACCTGCCGCTGGCCAAGCTGTGGCCGCTGGCATTTCAGGTCGACGGCTTCTGCTCCACGCCGTACCCGCCGATCCTCGGGCTGTCGCTCGCTCAATGGGCCCTGGTCGCCTTCGTGCTGACCACCGTGCTTGTCCCCCTGGGGATCTACCGCAACCGTCGTCGCGGTTAGACCAAAGTCCCTATTTGACCCAGGTCTATTGCAGGGCGCGAGAAGGCACAAACCCTGCCGAATGATTGACCAGGATCAAGCCAAGGGCCTTGCGCGATGCGGGTTTCAGGGCTATTCGGCGGGGTGCGACAAACTGTCGCGAAGTTGATTTTTCGAGCAGTATTGTTACGCATTCTGTAAAAGACTGTTGCTCAATAAGTCATAGTCAATGGGGGGCGACCTCACTACAATCGCCCCCAATTTCCGTTCGGCACTGCTTGCGAGTCGCAGGATTGAAGGAAGCCGCAGCGCTCCCTTTTGCTGACTTCGTCAAGTTTCGCCCAACGGCGATACCGGGCGGACCCCCCTCCGCGTTTTCCCGCACCAAATGGACTTGGTCTGAAGTACAGGCCTGTTGCCTACGAAACCATAAGCACCGTTAACACGCTTGGCGCCAAGGTCCTGCAGTCGGACCCCGGGCAGGAGCGAGTACGGGCGCGAATTGCCGCACTTGGCAGGACGAAGTGTTGGCTACCAAAACACAAATTGCATTGAAGCAAGCTGATCTAGAGGTCGTGAGATGAGTAAAAAGCGTTACCCCAGACTGTTTGGCATATTGCCCTTTTTAGGCATGCTTTTACTCAGTGGGTGCAACTGGACCCTGCTCGACCCGAAGGGCCAGGTCGGCATTGAGCAGAAGAACCTGATCCTGATCGCCACCGGCCTGATGCTGCTGGTGGTCGTGCCCGTGATCATCATGACCCTGGCGTTCGCCTGGAAGTACCGTGCTTCCAACAAGGCCGCCACCTACACCCCCGACTGGTCGCACTCGACCAAGATCGAAGCCGCGGTGTGGATCATCCCGATCCTGATCATCATCGCCCTGGGTTACTTCACCTACCACTCCACCCACAAGCTGGACCCGTACCGTCCACTGGATTCCGACGTGAAGCCGGTGCAGATCGACGTGGTCGCGCTGGACTGGAAGTGGCTGTTCATCTACCCGGAGCAGGGTATCGCCACGGTCAACAAGATCGTCTTCCCGGCTAACACCCCGGTCAACTTCCGTGTCACCTCCGACGCCGTGATGAACTCCTTCTTCATCCCGGGCCTGGGTGGCCAGATCTACGCCATGGCTGGCATGACCACCAAACTGCACCTGATCGCCAACGAGAACGGTGAGTTCGACGGTATCTCCGCCAACTACAGCGGCGCCGGCTTCACCGGTATGAAATTCAAGGCGGTTGCCACCTCGCAAGCTGACTTCGATGCATGGGTCGCTGAAGTGAAGGCATCGCCGAAGAAACTGGACCAGGCCGAATATGACGCCTTGGCCAAAGCAAGCGAAAACAACCCAGTCGCGCTGTACAGCGAGGCCCAGGCTGACCAGTTCCAGCGCATCGTCGACAAGTACGAAGGCATGAACCGCGGTCGTCCGAGCCACGAAGAAGCAGGCAGCAAAGATCTGGCCACTACCAAGGGTGTGGAATCGAGTATGCAACCAGCTGCCGGTGCAGAGGAGTAAGAGATGTTCGGTAAATTAACTCTGGAGGCGATACCGTATCACGAGCCGATAGTCATGGTGACGCTTGCCATGATCGCGCTCGGTGGTATTGCCGTCGTTGGTGCCATCACCTATTTCCGCAAGTGGACCTACTTGTGGACCGAGTGGCTGACCACGGTCGACCACAAGAAAATCGGCGTGATGTACATCATCGTCGCTATGGTCATGCTGCTGCGCGGCTTCGCCGACGCCATCATGATGCGTACCCAGCTGGCCGCCGCCACCGGTGGCTCCGAAGGCTACCTGCCGCCTGAACACTATGACCAGATCTTCACCGCCCACGGTGTGATCATGATCATCTTCATGGCGATGCCGTTCTTCACCGGCCTGATGAACCTCGCGGTTCCGCTGCAGATCGGTGCACGTGACGTTGCCTTCCCGTTCCTGAACTCCCTGAGCTTCTACCTGCTGCTGGCAGGCGTGCTGCTGGTCAACATCTCGCTGGGCGTTGGTGAATTCGCCAAGACCGGCTGGGTTGCCTATCCGCCGCTCGCGGGTATCCAGTACAGCCCTGGGGTGGGTGTCGACTACTACATCTGGGCGCTACAGCTCTCAGGCTTGGGTACGACACTGACCGGCGTGAACTTCCTCGTCACCGTGATGAAGATGCGCGCCCCTGGCATGAAGCTGATGGACATGCCGATCTTCACCTGGACCTGCACCTGGGCCAACGTGCTGATCGTCGCTTCGTTCCCGATCCTGACCGCCGCACTCGCCCTGCTGACCGTTGACCGTTATCTGGACTTCCACATTTTCACCAACGAGCTTGGTGGGAACCCGATGATGTACGTCAACCTGTTCTGGGCATGGGGTCACCCTGAGGTCTACATCCTGATCCTGCCGGCCTTCGGCGTGTTCTCGGAAGTCACCTCGACCTTCGCAGGCAAGCGCCTGTTCGGTCACCACTCGATGATCTACGCATCGGGCGCGATCGCCATCCTCGGCTTCGCGGTCTGGCTGCACCACTTCTTCACCATGGGTGCCGGCGCCAGCGTCAACACCTTCTTCGGCCTGGCGACGATGCTGATCTCCATTCCGACCGGTGTGAAGCTGTTCAACTGGCTGTTCACCATCTACCAGGGCCGTCTGCGCTTCACCGCGCCGATCATGTGGACCCTGGGCTTCATGGTCACCTTCTCCATCGGTGGCATGACCGGCGTTCTGCTGGCTGTTCCAGGTGCCGACTTCGTTCTGCACAACAGCCTGTTCGTGATCGCCCACTTCCACAACGTGATCATCGGTGGCGCGGTGTTCGGCTATATCGCCGGCTTCGCCTTCTGGTTCCCGAAAGCCTTCGGTTTCACCCTGAACGAGAAGTGGGGCAAGGCTGCCTTCTGGTTCTGGATCTCCGGCTTCTACGTTGCGTTCATGCCGCTGTACGCCCTGGGCTTCATGGGCATGACCCGTCGTCTGAACCACTCCGACAACCCACTGTGGGAACCCTACCTGTGGGTAGCGGTAGTCGGCGCCGTGCTGATCCTGTTCGGTATCGCCTGCCAGCTGATCCAGATCTACGTCTCGGTTCGCGACCGCAAGGACAACATGGACGTCACTGGCGACCCATGGGGCGGCCGTACTCTGGAATGGTCGACTTCGTCGCCACCTCCGTTCTACAACTTCGCTCACATGCCTGAGCATGTAGGCCTGGACGCCTGGCACGAAGCCAAGCAAGCCGGTGCCGCGTACAAAGCCCCGGCCAAGTACGAAGCGATCCACATGCCGAGCAACACCTCGACCGGTCTGTTCATGGGCCTGCTGTTGACCGTGTTCGGCTTCGCCTTCATCTGGCACATCTGGTGGCTGGTGGGTGCGAGCCTGGTTGCGACCATCGCTGTCTTCGTTCGCCACGCCGCGCGTGACGACCAGGGCTACATGGTTCCGGCCGAAGAAGTGGCGCGCATCGAAGGCGAGCGCATGAAGGCGCTGGCCCAGGCTGGTGCACTGCCTGCCGGCGGCGCACGTGTCGAATCGTTTGAACGGGTGTAATCAATGTCCAGTCAAGTAATGCACGGTGCTGCTCATGGTCACGACCATGGGCATGATGACCACCACCACGACTCGGGCCAGATGACCGTCCTCGGTTTCTGGCTGTACCTGATGACCGACTGCATCCTGTTTGCGTCGCTCTTCGCCACCTACGCGGTGCTGTCCGGCGGTTTCGCCGGCGGCCCGTCGGGTCACGACATCTTCCAGCTCGACTTCGTGCTGGTAGAAACCGCGTTCCTGCTGCTGTCGTCGATCACCTTCGGCTTCGCCATGCTGAAGATGTTCGACGGCAAGAAGGCAGGCGTACTGGGCTGGTTGGCTGTGACCTTCCTGTTCGGTGCCGGCTTCATCGCGATGGAAATCTATGAATTCCATCACCTGATCGCCGAAGGCTTCGGCCCGCAGCGCAGTGGCTTCCTCTCGGCGTTCTTCGCCCTGGTGGGGACCCACGGTCTGCACGTGACCGCCGGCCTGATCTGGATGGCGATCATGATGTATCAGATCAACAAGCACGGCATCACGCCGACCGCCAAGACCCGCATGAGCTGCCTGAGCCTGTTCTGGCACTTCCTGGACGTGGTCTGGATCTGCGTGTTCACCGTCGTCTACCTGCTGGGAGTTCTGTAATGGCTAGCGCACACGACACTCATCACGAGGGTAACCACGGTAGCGTGAAGTCGTACATGATCGGCTTCGTGCTCTCGATCATCCTGACCGCGATCCCGTTCGGCCTGGTGATGTTCCCGAGCCTGCCGAAGAACCTGACCGTCCTGATCGTGGTGGCCATGGCCGTCATCCAGGTGGTGGTGCACCTCGTGTACTTCCTGCACATGGACCGCTCGAAAGAGCAACGCTCCAACGTGTCGACGTTCCTGTTCACTGTTCTGGTAATCGCGCTGCTGGTCGGCCTGTCGCTGTGGATCATGTTCAGCATCCACTTCGAAATGCTGGCCAAGTGAGGTAAGACTGCATGTCCGTTAAGCACTTTATCCAAATCACCAAACCGGGGATCATTTTCGGTAACGTGCTTTCCGTGGCAGGCGGCTTCTTCCTTGCCTCGAAGGGCCATGTGGACTTCGCCCTGTTCCTGGCGGTGGTGATTGGCACTTCGCTGGTGGTCGCGTCCGGATGCGTGTTCAACAACTGCATCGACCGTGACATCGACCACAAGATGGAGCGCACCAAGAACCGCGTCATGGTGCAGGGCGGCATGTCGCTGCCCCTCGCGCTGGCCTACGCCACCCTGCTCGGGGTGGTCGGCTTCAGCCTGCTGTATGTCCAGGCCAACCCGCTGGCGGCGTTTTGCGCGCTGGTCGGCTTCGTCGTCTACGTCGGCTTCTACAGCCTTTGGCTGAAGCGCAAATCGGTGCACGGCACCTTGGTTGGCAGCCTGTCCGGTGCCATGCCTCCGGTGATCGGCTACTGCGCCGTGAGCAACAGCTTCGACCTGGCTGCGGTGACGTTGCTGGTGATGTTCAGCCTGTGGCAGATGCCGCACAGCTTCGCGATCGCGATCTTCCGCTTCAAGGATTACAGCGCCGCCAACATTCCGGTCCTGCCGGTGGCGCGCGGTATCCTGGCGGCGAAGAAGCAGATCGTGCTGTACGTGCTGGCCTTCGTCCTCGCCACTGTCATGCTGACCCTCGGCGGCTACGCCGGCCTGGGTTACCTCGCCGTGGCGGCCGCCATGGGCCTGTACTGGCTGTACATGGCCTGGGGTGGCTACAAGGCCGAGGATGACAGCAAGTGGGCACGCAAGGTGTTCGGCTTCTCCATCCTCACCGTCACCGCCCTGAGCGTGATGATGTCGGTGGACAGCCAGACCGCGGCCGATGTGCTGATGACCTACGCGCGCTGACAGCTGGCTGAACAGCAAAAACGCCCCGGCTTGCCGGGGCGTTTTTTTTTGTGTCGGAAAATACATAACTATCCAGTTGACAGGGTCACGCACTTTGCAGGATTTTATCCGCCGCAGGTCAGGATGACCTGGCGGCCGTGGGTTGGCCGTACCCTCTTTCGACAAAGGACTGTACCGTGACCGAATCGAGCTTCGCTCTCTCGGCAGATGGCGCGTTGCCGCGCCAACGCCCCCTCGCTGCGCCCATCGACACCGCGCTCGCCATTCTGCAATGCCTGTTCCGCCGCCGCAGCCTGGCCCCCGGGCAGGACCCTGCGCTGGATGAGGCCGCCCTGGCACCGCACCTGCCGAAGGTGTTGGCCGCGCTCGAACAAGGCCTGCCGATCGAAATGGTGCTGCCGGCGTTCCCTGGCAAGTCGCCGAACCGCCAGAAGACCCTCGGCCCGCTACCTGATCTGGCCGAGCACCACGCCATCGACGAACTGCACCGGCTGTGCGAGGAGATCCGTGCGCTGCACGCGCCGGGCGCGGTGATCCATATCTGTTCGGACGGTTATGTATTCTCCGACCTGGTGCGCGTGCCCGATGTCCATGTCCAGGCCTACACCGACGATATCCAGCGTTACGCCGACCAGTACTACCCCGGCAGCTTCACCCTGTTCGACCTGAAGGACGCCTACCCGCATCTGGGCTGCCTGGATTCGATGCGCGAAGAGTTGATGATCGAGCACGGCCAGTCGCTACGGGTGCTGCAGCAGCGCTTCGAAGCCGAAGACCACATGATGCTGATGTACTGCGGTATCCACCGTTTCCTGTCGGAGGACTACGCCGGCCTGGCGGACTTCGCCGGCATGAGCATGAACGCGGTGAAGAAGGTGGCCAAGCCCGCGTCGCAGCGGGTGATCCAGCGCAGCGAGGCGTGGAGCGCCTTGCTGGAGGCCCGCTACCCTCAGTGCCTGCGCCTGTCGATTCACCCGCAACTGGCCGTGTCCGCCAAGATCGGCATCCGCCTGGTCCCCACCAGCGACCTGTGGCGCACGCCCTGGCATTCGGTGGCCATCAAGCGCCGTGGCGTCGTCACCTTGGAGCGCCGCAGCAATGTCGACGAGCGCTACAGCCGCCTGGTGTTCAGCCGTGGCCGGCCATGCCACTACGCCAGTGTGCAGTGATGGATCGACTGGCTGATGTGCGTGCGGTGCTGTTCGACCTGGACGGCACCCTGGTGGACACCTTGCCCGATATCGCCTGGTGCCTGAACCATGTTCTGGGTCAGCACCGGCTGCCCCATCTGGCTGTAGAGTCCGTGCGTGCCCTGGTCGGTGGCGGCGTGGCCGCGATGATCGAGCGGGTCGCGCATGAGCACGGCGTGGAGGATGCCCAGCACCTGCAAGCGGCCTACAGCACCTGCTATCGCCAGCACCTGGTCAGGCTGTCGAGGCCTTACGCGGGTGTCGAGCGGCTGCTCGAGGCCCTTGGCGCGCGGGGCGTGCCCATGGCGGTGGTGACCAACAAGGCCCATGCACTGGCATTGGAAGTGGTCGAGCACCTGTTACCGGCGAATGCCTTCGCCGTCGTCCTCGGCCACCGACCTGGGCAGCGGCTCAAGCCCGCGCCGGATGCCGCCCTGCAGGTTGCCGAGGGGCTGGGTGTGGCGCCTGAGCATTGCCTGTTCGTCGGCGACACGGCCATCGATCTGCTCACGGCGCAGGCCGCCGGTATGTCGGCGGTGGCCGCGGCTTGGGGCTATGGCGAGCCCGGCGTGCTGCGTGATCACAATCCGCGGTTGTATTGCGAACACCCTCATCAGTTGCTTGCGGCCCTGTGCCCGGCAGCTGTGCAACCCCCGCGAGCCGAACTGACAGGTTCGCTGTAGCTTCCACTCAAGGACGACAGAAGATGCAAGACAAAGACAGCTGGGTCTCGGCCGTCAGCCAGGTGCTGGACGGTTATCTGCTCAAGGCCGGGGGCGATCGCTTCGCCGATGTCGGCAAGGTGAACCTGGCCAAGGACCTGGCACGTTGCTTCGAACTCGGTGAGCCCGTGCGCATGGTGCTGCCGGGTTTCCCCTGCAAGTCGCCGAATGATCGCGACAAGACCTTTGGCGTGCTGCCGGACTACGGCGAGGTGATGGCCATCGACCGCCTCGACCGCCTCGGCCAGGAGATCGCCGCCCTGCACGCACCGGGGTGCGAGATCGTCATCCTCAGCGACGGCACCACCTTCAACGATATCGTCGGTGTGCCCGACGACGTTCGCCGGCATTACAACCAGGCGTTGCGCACCCTGTGCGTCACCCACAGCATTCGCTGGGTGAGCATGGAGGACCTGTTCCCCCAGGCCAGCAGCCCCGAAGCGCTGCGTGCGACCCTGGTCAAGCAGGCCCGCCTGCCCTGGAAGAACGTCGAGGCGTTGATCGAACAGTGCCAGCAGGACGAAAGCCTGGCCCGTAGCCACGACAAGCTCTGCAGCCACCTCTACAACGACCTGCGCCTGTGTCGCCAGCCGGGGCAGGACGAGGACGAGCACCTGCGCCAGATCAGCTACAAGGCCTACCAGATGATGTTGCGTGGCCAGGCCCTCAACGCCGCGGTGGACCGTTTCTTCCCCGAACACATCCGCCTGTCCGTGCACCAGTACGACAATGCCGGGCCCAAGTTCACCGTGGCCCTGGCCGACGGCCTGCATCATGTGATCAGCCCCTGGCACGCGGTGCCGGTGCGCCAGCTCGATGGTGGCCAGTCCTTGTGCGGCCGGGCCGAGATCGACGGCAGCCGGCATGTGCAGGTGACCTGGCAGGGGCGGCCATGGCTGTTGCACGAAACCGATGGCGAAGCGCTGCAAGGCTATCGCTTCGAACTGCAGAAGCTGCCGCTGTTCGGCCTGGTGGTCAGCGATCCCATGGGGCTGGGCTTCGAGCGACTGTCTACCGCAACCCTGCAGGCGCTGGTGCGCAGTTTCGGCTTTGTCTGCCTGAAGGGTTGCGAATATGCCGACCAGGCCAGTTTCGCCGCCGATTGCGCGCGCTTTGGCACCATCTACCGTTGGGCCTTTGGCGAGGTGCACGTGGTCAAGCCGGCCGACCAGCCGCAAGGGGTGGTGCATTCGCTGGAGAAGACGCCGCTGCACTGGGACCTCAACCTGCTGCCCGACAGCGACCCGCTGGTGCAGCGCGACCCCAAGTTCTGCGCGCACACCTTCATGCTCTACTGCAAGACGCCGCCGCAGCCCGGGGAAGGGCAGACCACCATCGTCGACAGCCGCAATGCCTTGGGCAAGGTCGGCCTGCGGACCGCGCGGCAGTGGCAGGGCGTCGACATCACCTACTACACGCGCATGACCTACTTTGGTGGTTCACCACGCACCTATCCGCTGGTGGACCGCGACCCACGCAGTGGCGAGCCGGTGTTGCGCTACCAGGAGGGTTGCGAGTCGTCGCTGCAGACCCTGGAGCAGCAGGTGCAGGGCGGTGACGAGGTGTTCCAGCGCGAGCTGATCGAGCAATTGGACGGGCTGGTCTACGACCCGCACTGCCTGATTGCCCATGAATGGGCGGCGGGTGATCTGGTGCTGATCGACAACTACCAGACCTTGCACGGGCGTTTGCCGATGAGCCCGGCTTCGGCGTCGCGTGAGCTGTGGCGGGTGCAGGTGTATTGAGAAATGGTCGTTTGTAGGAGCGGCCTTGCGCCGCGAAAGGGCCGCCTAGCGGCCCCACGGTGTATGCAACGCCACAGAATGTTGGGGCTGCTGCGCAGCCCTTTCGCGGCGCAAGGCCGCTCCTACAGGGATAGGCGTGATTCTGTAATTATGGGTTTTTCAAATGATGCACCTGAAAAATTCTAATAAAACAGAAAATTATCCTTTACGAAATTTGCTCTGCGGGATTATCTTCTGATTCGGCCGCCGCAGCGGCCAACGTCGCTCGGACGGTTCCGGGCGCTTACGTCTGCAGAGGAACACATGGCCAATCCAGGTTCGCCGCGCCGCTTTGCGCGCATCGATCGTCTCCCCCCGTATGTCTTCAACATCACCGCCGAGCTCAAGATGGCCGCCCGCCGCCGTGGCGAGGACATCATCGACCTGAGCATGGGCAACCCCGATGGCGCCACCCCGCCGCATATCGTCGAGAAGCTGGTGCAGGTCGCCCAGCGCGAAGACACTCACGGCTACTCCACCTCCCGCGGTATCCCGCGCCTGCGCCGTGCCATCTCGAACTGGTACAAGGAACGCTACGACGTCGCGATCGACCCGGAGAGCGAGGCCATCGTCACCATCGGCTCGAAAGAGGGCCTGGCGCACCTGATGCTCGGCACCCTCGACCATGGCGACACCGTGCTGGTGCCCAACCCCAGCTACCCGATCCACATCTACGGCGCCGTGATCGCCGGTGCCCAGGTGCGCTCCGTGCCGCTGGTGCCGGGCGTGGACTTCTTCAACGAACTGGAGCGGGCGATCCGCGAATCGATCCCCAAGCCGAAGATGATGATCCTCGGCTTCCCGTCCAACCCCACCGCCCAGTGCGTGGAACTGGACTTCTTCGAGCGCGTGGTGGCCCTGGCGAAACAGTACGACGTGCTGGTGGTGCACGACCTGGCCTACGCCGATATCGTCTACGACGGCTGGAAGGCCCCGTCGATCATGCAGGTGCCGGGGGCCAAGGACATCGCGGTGGAGTTCTTCACCCTGTCCAAGAGCTACAACATGGCGGGCTGGCGCATCGGCTTCATGGTCGGCAACCCGGAACTGGTCAGCGCCCTGGCGCGAATCAAGAGCTACCACGACTACGGCACCTTCACCCCGCTGCAGGTGGCGGCCATCGCCGCCCTGGAAGGCGACCAGCAATGCGTGCGCGATATCGCCGAGCAGTACCGCCAGCGCCGCAACCTGCTGGTCAAGGGCCTGCACGAGCTGGGCTGGATGGTCGAGAACCCCAAGGCCTCGATGTATGTCTGGGCCAAGATCCCCGAGGCTTATGCGCACCTGGGCTCGCTGGAGTTCGCCAAGAAACTGCTGGCCGAGGCCAAGGTCTGCGTGTCGCCGGGCATCGGTTTTGGTGACTATGGTGACGACCATGTGCGTTTCGCCCTGATCGAGAACCAGGACCGGATTCGCCAGGCCATCCGCGGGATCCGCCAGATGTTCCGGGCCGATGGCCTGATCAGCAAGTAACCCCTGTCCGTGTAGGAGCCAGCCTTGCTGGCGAACCCCCGCTAGCGTGTTCGCCAGCAAGGCTGGCTCCTACCTTCAAAGCGCCGCCGATCGGCGGCGATGTTTTTTTGCATGCCCCCTCTTCTCAGCCGTTCGCGCTTGGATTACAAATGGCGCCGCGGGCGCTCGCCCTCATAACAACAACCTCCCTCCCTGGCCATCATGTCCGAACAGAACCCTTGCCTGACCTGCGGCGCCTGCTGCGGCTACTTTCGTGTGTCTTTCTTCTGGGGTGAATGCCAGTCCGCCGGCGGCGTGGTGCCCGACGATCTGGTGGTGCAGATCAACCCGACCCGCGTCGCCATGATCGGCACCGATGCCAAACCCTGTCGCTGCGTCAGCCTGGGTGGCGAGATCGGTACACAGGTGGCCTGCACCATCTACGAGAACCGCTCCAGCCCGTGCCGCGAGTTCGATGCGTCGTGGGAAAACGGGGTGCACAACCCCAGCTGCGACGATGCCCGGGCGGCCTATGGCCTGCCACCGCTGACACCGCCAGGGGCCAACGAGCCACACTGGCCGGATGACGGCGCCGAGGTGGCCTGACCCGGCGTAAGAAACCTCTGTAGGAGCGGCTTCAGCCGCGATGCGGGCATCGCGGCTGAAGCCGCTCCTACAGAGGATCGTGCCTGGGCGTATCACGCGTGCACCGAAACGTCTAACCTGTTCACGCTTTGGCAAAGTGGCATGACCGTTCGTCGGCTGGATCCAACCAGGAGTTCCTTGAAACCCGCGAAACACGTGCCGCCTCGAAAAAGTATTAACACCATTTGATCCCCTCCAACGCCGTACTGCCCGTCCTACAGCGGCTACACATTCCCTCAAAGGAAATTCGTAGCCATTGATCAGGCGTTTCGGCCGTCGCGTGTTTCGCTGCTCTTTCTCAACCCCGCTGCACACGCATTCAAGGACTGAATTGCCTGATCCACGAAGGAGCTCTCCGTGGACAGACGTGCCGCCTCCCGTTTCCCCGCCCGTTTCTCGCAACTGTCCCTGGCCGTCAGCCTGGGGGTCGGCGCCCTGGCTTTCGGCCTGACGAGCGAGCAGGCGCTGGCCGTCTGCAGCGCGGCCGGGTCCATCATTACCTGCAACGGCGCGGCCAACCCCCTGGCACCCAGCTATACCAACGGCGGCAGTGGCCTCACCGTCAACGTCAACCCGGGTGCCTCCCTGGGCACCCTGCTGGGCGTGGGCGGCACGTCCCTGTCGCTGGCCGGCAACAACAACACGCTGAACAACTCCGGCACCATCGACCCGACCTTGCTCGGGCTGCTGAGCATCCAGTCCTCCGCCGTGCTGATCGGCAACACCGGCACTGGCAGTACCCTCACCATCAACAACAACGCCACCGGCGTGATCAAAGGCACCGGCGCATTGCTTGGCGCCAGCCTGCTGAACCTCACGGGCATGGCGCTGGACGCGCGCAACGGGGCCGCTGGCACCACCACCATCAGCAACGCCGGCAGCATCGGCTCCTCGGCGCTGGCCAGCCTCACCCTGGTGAGCGAGGACACCCCGGTCATCGCCGTGACCGGCGGCAGCACGGTGAACTTCACCAACACCGGCACCATTCTCGGCCGGGCAGCGTTCGAGGCCTCGGCGGCGGGCAACACCTTCACCAACGCCGGCACCCTGACCGGCAGCCTGTCGATGGGCGCCAACAGCACCAACCGCTTCAACGCCATCACCGGCTCCAGTGTCAGTGCCGGGCTCGGGGTCGGCGTGGCCTTGCTGGTCACCAGCAACCCCAACCTGGCCTACGCGGCGGCGGGCAAGATCGATGGTGGCGCCGGTGGCACCAACACCCTGGCGTTGCAGAACGCCATCGGTGGCGGTAGCGGGACCAGTGGCAGCGGCACGATCAACGCTACCAACTACATCAACTTCAACCGGCTTATCGTCGACAGCGGCACCTGGAGCCTGATCGGCCAGGTGCTCAACGGCACCACCCAGACCACCCTCAACGGCGGCGCGCTCAGCTTCGACAACGCCAGTGCCTTCGGCAGCGGCGGTATCACCGCCAACGGCGGCAGCCTGCAGGGCAGTGTCGGCGGGCTGAGCCTGGCCAATGCCCTGACCCTCAACGCCGGCCTGAGTGTCGGCGGCGCCAACGACCTGACCCTCAATGGCGTGGTCTCGGGTGTCGGTGGCTTGACCAAGACCGGCGCCGGTCTGCTCACCCTTGGCGCCACCAACACCTACAGCGGCGGCACCACCCTGGCCGCAGGCGGCCTCAACCTGACCAGCGCCGCGGCGCTCGGCAGCGGCGGGCTCACCGTCAGCGGTGCCGGCAGCCTGCAAGGCAGCGTGCCACTGGCGCTGAACAACAACGTGGTGTTGAACGCGGCGCTGACCTTGCCCGGCAGCAACGCCCTGACCCTGGGTGGCGTGCTCAGCGGCAGCGGTTCGCTGGTCAAGAGCGGTAGCGGTGGCCTGACCCTGAACGGCGTCAACACCTACAGCGGCGGCACCACCCTGGCCAGCGGCACCCTCACGCTCGGCAATGCCAGCGCCCTGGGCAGTGGTGCCTTGGGCCTGACCGGCAACGGTACCCTCGACACCACGGCGACCATGACCCTGGCCAACGCCATCAACCTGGGCAGCAGCACCCTGACCTTGCCGGGCAACAACGCCCTGACGCTCAACGGCGTGATCGGTGGCACCGGCAGCCTGGTCAAGAACGGCGCCGCCGACCTCACCCTCAATGGCGTGAACACCTTCAGCGGCGGCACCAGCCTGGGCGCGGGCAAGCTCACCGTCGGCGACAGCGCCGCGCTGGGCACCGGCGCCCTGGCGCTGACCGGCAACGCCAGCCTCGATGCCAGCACCGGAGTCAGCCTGGCCAACGCCATCAACCTCGGCGCCAACACCCTCAACCTGCTGGGCACCAGCGCCACCACCCTGGGCGGTGTGATCAGCGGTACTGGCGCGCTGATCAAGAACGGCGCCGGCGACCTGACCCTGAACGGCAACAGCACCTTCAGCGGTGGCCTGACGCTCAATACCGGCAAGCTCACGGTCGGCCACAGCAACGCCTTGGGCGGCGGCGCGCTGACGCTTGGCGGCAATGCCAGCCTCGACGCCAGCACTGCGGTCAGCCTGGGTAACGCGGTCAACCTGGGCGCCAACACCCTGAACCTGCTGGGCACCAGCGCCACCACCCTGGGCGGCGTGATCAGCGGCACGGGCGCGCTGGTGAAAAGCGGCAGCGCCGGCCTGACCCTCAATGGCAGCAACACCTTCAGCGGTGGCACCACCCTCAACGCAGGCGTGCTGACCGTGGGCAACAACGATGCCCTGGGTACTGGCGCGCTCAGCCTGGGCGGCAACGCCAGCCTCGACGCCGGCGCAACGGTCAACCTGGGCAACGCCATCAACCTGGGCGGCAACACCCTGACCCTGCCCGGCAGCAATGCCGCCACCCTGGGCGGTGTGATCAGCGGTACCGGCGCGCTGATCAAGAACGGCGCCAGCAACCTGACCCTGGCGGGCAGCAATACCTTCAGCGGCGGCCTCAGCCTCAATGCCGGCACCCTGACCCTGGCCAGCGCGGCGGCCTTGGGGACCGGCGCATTGTCCGTCGGTGGCGCGGCGACCCTGGCCAACACCACCGCGTTCACCTTGAACAACGGTGTCAACCTCGGCGCCGACCTGACCCTGGCCGGCGCCAACAACCTGGTCCTGGCCGGCAACCTCAGCGGCACCGGCGGGCTGACCAAGAACGGCAGCGCCAGCCTGACCCTGGCCGGCAACAACACCCAGAGCGGCATTACCACGCTCAACGCCGGCACCCTGGTGCTGGGCAGCGCCACCGCGCTGGGCACCGGGGCGCTCAACGCCGCGGCCGGCACCACCCTCGACACCAGCGTCGCCGGGCTGAACATCGGCAACGCCGTGGGCCTGGCCGGCAATGTCACCCTCGCCGGCAGCAACGACCTCACCCTGGGCGGCGTGATCTCGGGTGTCGGCGGCCTGACCAAAAGCGGCAGCACCACGCTGACCCTCACCGGCGCCAACACCCAGATCGGCGCCACCAACCTCAACGCCGGCGCCATCGTGGTCGGCAGCAACACCGCGCTGGGCAGTGGCGCGCTCAATGCCGCCGCCGGCACCAGCCTGGACGCCAGCAGCGCGGTCAACCTCGGCAATGCCGTCAACCTGGCCGGCGCGCTGGCCATCGGCGGCAGCGCCAACCTCGGCCTCGGCGGCCTGGTCAGCGGCGCGGGCAGCCTGGTCAAGAACGGCAGCGCGACCCTGACCCTGTCCGGCCCCAACGCCTACCTGGGCGGCACCACCCTCAACGCCGGTGGCCTGGTGCTGGGCAACGGCGCCGCGCTGGGCGTGGGCAAGCTCACCGTGGCGGGCGCCGGCAGCCTGGACAGCACGGCGGCGCTCAGCGTCGGCAACGCCGTCACCCTCGATGCCGACCTCACCCTGGCCGGCAGCAACAACCTGAGCCTCAACGGCGTGATCGACGGCACCGGCCGGCTGATCAAGAACGGCAGCACCACGCTCACCCTCGGAGGCCTCAACAGCTATGCCGGCGGCACCCTGCTCAATGCCGGCGGCCTGGTGCTCGGCAACGGCAGCGCGCTCGGCACGGGTACCCTGACCGTGGGGGGGGCCGCGAGCCTGGACAACAGCAGCGCCATCAACCTGGGCAACAACGTCGCGCTCAACGCCAACCTCACCCTCGGCGGCAGCAACGCGCTGACCCTGGGCGGCGTACTCAGTGGGGCAGGGCAGCTGGTCAAGAACGGCGCCGCCACCCTGACCCTCAACGGCGTCAACACCTACGCCGGGGGCACCACCCTGAATGCCGGTGGCGTGGTCGTCGGCAATGGCGGCGCCCTGGGCAGCGGCGCCCTCAACGTGACCGGTGCCGCCAGCCTCGACAACAGCGCCGTGCTGACCCTGGCCAACGACATCGGCCTGGGCGCCAACCTCACCCTGGGTGGCAGCAACGACCTCACCTTGAGCGGCACCCTCGGCGGCACAGGCGGCTTGATCAAGAACGGCCTGGCCGACCTGACCCTCACCGGCAACAACACCTTCAGCGGTGCCATCGACCTGGTCGGCGGCAGCCTCACCACCGTGGGCACTGGCGCGCTGGGCAACGCCTCGTCGCTCAATGTCGGTGCCGGCGCCAGCCTCAACCTGGGCGCCAGCGCCGGGGTTGGCGGCCTCAGCGGTGCGGGCACGGTGAACGTGGCCGGTGGCGGCAACCTGAGCGTGGGGGGCAACAACTCGAACAACGTCTTCAGCGGCGTGCTGGCGGGCGCTGGCGGGCTGGTGAAGAACGGCACTGGCAGCCTGGAACTGTCGGGTGTGAACGTGCTGGCGGGCAACACCTCGGTCAACGCCGGCCTGCTCAACATCACCGGCGCACTGGCCAGCGCCAACGTGCAGGTCAACAGCGGCGCCAGCCTGGGCGGCACCGGCAGCCTGCTCGGCGCCCTGGATATCGCCAACGGCGCGCACCTGCTGGCCAACAGCGGCGCGACCCTGGCCACCGGCGCGCTGACCCTGCACAGCGGCTCGATCCTCGATTTCGGCTTGGGTTCGCCGTCCACCGGCGGCACCGCGTTGGTCAACGTCAACGGCAACCTGACCCTCGACGGCACCCTCAATGTCACCGATATCGGCGGCTTCGGCACCGGTATCTATCGCTTGTTCGACTACACCGGCGCCCTGGTGGACAACGGCGTGGTGATCGGCAGCGTGCCGGGCAGCGTGCTGCCGGGCGACTTGCAGGTACAGACCTCCATCGGCAGCCAGATCAACCTGCTGGTCGGCGGCGCCACCGGCACCGTGCAGTTCTGGGATGGCGGCCAGAGCGTGCCCAACGGCGTGATCGACGGCGGCACGGGGACCTGGAATGGCGTCAACACCAACTGGACCGACGTCAACGGCGTGCTCAACAACACTTGGGCCGGCGACTTCGCGGTGTTCCAGGGCACGGCCGGCGATGTCACCGTGGTTGGCACCCAGGCCGCCACTGGCCTGCAGTTCGTCACCAATGGCTATCGCCTGATCGGCGCCGGTGGCCTGGACCTGGTCAACGGCAGCAACGGCGCCTTCAGCGTGCGGGTCGATCCGGGTGTCACCGCCACGCTGAACGTCGGCCTCTCGGGCAGCGGCCAACTGGCCAAGCTCGACAGCGGCACCCTGGTGCTCAACGGTGCCAACAGCTACACCGGTGGCACCGTGCTCAACGGCGGCAGCATCGTCGTGGGCAACAACACGGCCTTCGGCACCGGGGCGGTCAGCGCCGCCGCCGGCACCAGCCTGGACAGCAACACCGCCGTCACCCTGGGCAATGCCTTTGCCCTCGGTGGCGCCTTGACCGTCGGCGGCAGCGCCGACCTCGGCCTGGCAGGCGTGGTTTCGGGCGCCGGCAGCGTGATCAAGGCCGGTGGCGCCAACCTGACCCTCGGCAACGCCAACACCTACAGCGGCGGCACCAGCCTTGGCGCCGGCACCCTGACCGTGGGCAACGCCCAGGCCCTGGGCACAGGCGGCCTTGCCGTCACGGGCGCCGCCAGCCTGGACAGCACCGGCACCCTGGCACTGGCCAATACCGTCGCCCTGAACGCCAACCTCACGCTGCCGGGCAGCAACGACCTTACCCTCAACGGTGCCCTCAGCGGCACCGGTGGCCTGGTCAAGGCCGGCACCGGCACGCTGACCCTCAACGGCAGCAACAGCCAGCAGGGCATCACCAGCCTCAACGGCGGCACCCTGGTGGTGGGCAGCAACACAGCATTGGGCACCGGGGGGCTGAGTGCGGTGGGCGGCACCACCCTGAGCAGCAACGCCAACGTCACCCTGGCCAACCAGCTCGCGTTGGCCGGCAACCTGACCATCGCCGGGGCGCAGAACCTGACCCTGGGCGGCAATATCACGGGCGTCGGCGGCCTGACCAAGACCGGCAGCGGCACCCTGACCCTGAACGGCACCAACGGCAACCTGGGCAACACCAACCTCAATGCCGGCACCCTGGTGCTCGGCAGCGCCAGCGCCCTCGGTCTCGGCCAGCTCAACACAGCGGCCGGCACCACGCTGGACAGCAACACCGCGCTGAACATCGGCAACACCGTCAACCTGGGGGGCAACCTCACGATCGCCGGCAGCAACGACCTGGGCCTGGGCGGCCTGGTCACCGGCGCCGGCAGCCTGACCAAGAATGGCGCCAGCAACCTCACCCTCAGCGGCGCCAACACCCTGACCGGTGGCGTGACCCTCAATGCCGGCACCCTCACCCTGGGCAACAACCAGGCCCTGGGCACCGGCACCCTGACCGTCGGTGGCGCCAGCAACCTGGCCATCACCGGCCCCTTGACCCTGGCCAACCAGGTGGCGTTGAACGACACCTTGAGCCTGCCAAGCAACAACAACCTGACGCTGAACGGCGTGATCAGCGGCACGGGGGGCTTGACCAAGACCGGTTCCGGCAGCCTGACGCTCGGTGCCGCCAACACCTACCAGGGCACCACCACCCTCGGGGCCGGCAACCTGACCCTGGGCAACAACACCGCCCTGGGCTCAGGCAACCTGGCCGTGACCGGCAACAGCACCCTGGCCAGCGTCGGCGTGCTGCAGGTGGCCAACGCCATCGGCCTTGGCAGCGGTACCACCCTCGGCGTCAGCAACACCCAGACACTGACCCTCGGTGGCGTCATCAGTGGTGACGGTGGCCTGAACAAGCTGGGCAGCGGCCAGCTGATCCTCAACGGCAACAACACCTACACCGGCGGCACCGCGTTGCAAGCGGGCAGTCTGCTGCTTGGCAATGCCGGCGCCTTGGGCAGTGGCGCGCTGAACGTCACTGGCGCCGCGGCCCTCGACACCAGCCAGGCCCTGGCGCTGGGCAACGCCGTCAACCTGAGCGGTGGCAACCTCACCCTCGACGGCAGCCAGGCGCTGACCCTCAACGGCGTGGTCGCGGGCAACAACAGCCTGATCAAGAACGGCGCCGCCAGCCTGACCCTCAACGGCAGCAACACCTACAGCGGCGGCACCACGCTCAATGGCGGCACCCTGGTGGTCGGCAGCAACACCGCCCTGGGCACTGGCGCCCTCAGCACCGGCAACAACACCAGCCTCGATGCCAGCGGTGCGGGCGTCACCCTGGCCAATGCCGTGCACCTGGGCGGCACGCTCAACGTGCCGGGCAGCGCCGACCTCACCCTCAATGGCGTGCTCGATGGCGTCGGCGGCCTGAACAAATCGGGTGCCGCCACCCTGACCCTCAACGGCGCCAGCAATTACCTCGGCGGCACCACCCTCGGTGCTGGCCAGCTCGTGGTCGGCAACGACAACGCGCTGGGGCAGGGCGCCCTGACCGTCGCCGGGGCCTCGACCCTGAGCGCCGGCAGCAACGTCACCCTGGCCAACAATGCCACCCTCAATGCCGGCCTCACCGTTGCTGGCAGCAACGACCTGACCCTCAACGGCGTGCTCAACGGCACCGCCGGGCTGGTCAAGAACGGCAGCGGCAACCTCACCCTCAACGGCAACAACGGCTTCCAGGGCGGCACCCAGCTCAATGCCGGGCGCCTGACCGTGGGCAGCAGCGGCGCCCTGGGCACCGGCACCCTGGCGGTCACCGCCGACGCCACCCTGGCCAACAGCGCGCCCATGGCCCTGGGCAACACCCTCGCCTTGAGCAACGGCGCCAACCTGACCGTTGAAGCCGCCAACGCGCTGATCCTCAGCGGCGACCTCGGCGGCAGCGGCAACCTGGTCAAGACCGGCGTCGACGACCTCACCCTGGTCGGCGTCAAGACCTTCACCGGCAACGTCGATATCCAGGCCGGTTCCCTTACCACCCTGGGCAGCGGCGTGCTGGCCAACGTCGACACCCTCAACGTCGGCGCCAGCGGCCAGCTCAACCTCAACGGCAATGCCAGCCTGGGCAGCCTGACCGGCAGCGGCCAGGTCGATGTCGGTGTCGGCAGCGTCCTGAGCCTGGGCAGCAACAACCTCAGCAGCACCTTCGCCGGCGGCCTCAACGGCCTGGGCGGGCTGACCAAGGTCGGTACCGGCACCCTGACCCTGACGGGCACCGGCAACCTGGCCGACAACACCCAGGTCAACGGCGGCACCCTGAAAATCGATGGCAGCCTGGGCAGCAACCTGCTGACCGTCGCCAGCGGCGCCACCCTGACCGGTAGCGGCAGCGCCAATGCCGCGGTGACCATCAACAACGGCGGCCACCTGGCCGGGCAGAGCGGCAGCACCCTGGGCCTCGGCAGCCTGGTGCTCAACAGCGGCTCGATCGTCGATGTCGGCCTGGGCGCGCCGTCCACCGGTGGCACCGCGCTGTTCAACGTCGGCGGCAACCTGACCCTCGACGGCACGCTCAACGTCGGCAGCATCGGCGGCTTCGGCAACGGTGTGTACCGGATCTTCGACTACACCGGCGCGCTCACCGACAACGGCCTGGACTTCGGCAGCCTGCCGGGAGGCGTCGGGCTTGGTGATGTGACCCTGCAGACCGCCCTGGCCAACCAGGTCAACCTGCTGGTCAGCGCCGCCGGCCTGAACATTCAGTTCTGGGACGGCAGCCAGAGCGTGGCCAACGGCCAGGTCGATGGCGGCGCGGGCGTGTGGAATGCCGCCAACACCAACTGGACCGACCTCAACGGCGTGGCCAACAGCACCTGGGGCAGCACCTTCGCGGTGTTCCAGGGCACGGCGGGCGATGTCACCGTCGACGGCAGCCAGACCGTCAACGGCATGCAATTCGTCACCAACGGCTATCGCCTGCTGGCCGGCACGGGCGGGGCGCTCGACCTGATCAACGGCTCCAGTGGCGACACCAGCGTGCGCGTCGACCCGGGCGTGACCGCCACCCTTGATGTCGGTCTGAGCGGTATCGGCAAGCTGAACAAACTCGACACCGGCACCCTCGTGCTCAATGGCAGCAACAGCTACAGCGGTGGTACCACCCTCAGCGGCGGCACCCTGGTGCTGGGCAACAACAGCGCCCTGGGCAGCGGCACGCTCGACACCGCTGCGGGCACCACCCTGGATAGCAACGCGGCGGTCGCCCTTGGCAACACCATCGTCCTGGGCGGCCCGCTGAACATCGCTGGCAGCAACAACCTGGCGCTCAACGGCAACATCGGTGGCGCCGGTGGCTTGCTCAAGGCTGGCAGCGCGCGCCTGACGCTGGGGGGCAACAACACCTTCGCCGGCAACACCGCGCTCAACGGCGGTACCTTGGTGCTCGGTTCAAACACCGCGCTGGGCACCGGCAGCCTGAACGCCGCCAGCGGCACCAGCCTGGACAGCAGCCAGGCCGTCACCCTGGCCAACAACGTCAACCTGGCCGGCCCGATCACGGTGCTGGGCAGCAACGACCTGACCCTCGGCGGCACCGTCGCCGGCGCAGGGCGCCTGCTCAAGGCCGGCGCCGCGCGCTTCGCGCTGATGGGCGCCAACACCTACAGCGGCGGCACCGAACTGCAGGCAGGCACCCTGGTGGTCGGCAACAACGCCGCCCTTGGCACCGGCGGCCTGGACGTCACCGGCAACGGCAACCTCGACAGTGCCAGCGCCGTCAGCCTGACCAACCCGGTGAATGTCAGCGGCATCCTCAACGTGCTGGGCAGCAATGACCTGCAACTGGATGGCGTGCTCAGCGGTGGCGGCACGCTCAACAAAAGCGGCCTGGCCGACCTGACGCTGTCGGGCAACAACACCTTCAGCGGCGTGCTCAACATCCTCTCCGGTAGCCTGAGCACCATCGGCACCACCGCCCTGGGCACCCAGAGCGCGCTGAACGTCAGCACCGGCGCCCACCTCAACCTCGACGGCAATACCACCCTCGGTGATATCGGCGGCACCGGCGCGATCCAGATCGCCACCGGCAACAGCCTGAACGTCGAAGGCGGGGTGTTCGATGGCAATATCGCGGGCCCTGGCACCCTGAACAAGCTGGGCACCGGCACCCTGTCGCTGGGCGGCAGCAACAGCCACACCGGCAACACCAACGTGCAGGCCGGCCGGCTGCGGGTGAACGGCTCGCTGGCCAGCAGCGCGGTCAACGTCGCCAGCGGCGCCACCCTGTCTGGCGCCGGCAGCCTCGGTGGCGCGGTGACCGTGGCCAGCGGCGGTGCGCTCGCGGCCACCAGCGGTGCCACCCTGAGCGCGGGCAACCTGACCCTGGACAACGGCTCCAGCTTCAACGCGGCCCTCGGCGCAGCGGTCGGTGGCGCCGCCGCGCTGGTCGACGTGGCGAACAACCTGACCCTGGGCGGCACCCTCAATGTCACCGACATCGGCGGCTTCGGCGCCGGCGTGTACCGCCTGTTCGCCTATGGCGGGAGCTTGGTCAACAATGGCCTGGCCATCGGCAGCGCGCCGGTGCCGGCCACCGACCTGACCGTGCAGACCGCCGTCGCCAACCAGGTCAACCTGGTGGTCGGCGGAGCCAGCAACGTGCTGTTCTGGGATGGCAGCCAGAGCGTCGCCAACGGCCTGATCGACGGCGGCAGCGGCACCTGGAACGCCGTCAACAGCAACTGGACCGACGCCAACGGCGTGCTCAACCAAACCTGGAACGACACCTTTGCCGTGTTCCAGGGCGCCCCGGGCACCGTCACCGTCGACGGCAGCCACACCCTTACCGGCCTGCAGTTCAGCACTGATGGCTACGTGCTCAACGCCGGCGCCGCCGGTGAACTGCTGGGTAACGGCGCCACCAACCTGCGGGTCGACACGGGCGTCACCGCCACCCTCAACGTCGCCCTCAATGGTACCGGCAGCCTCGCCAAGCAGGACGCCGGCACCCTGGTGCTCAACGTCGCCAACGGCTACAGCGGCGGCACCGCGCTCAACGGCGGCACCCTGCGGGTGGGCAATGACAGCGCGCTGGGCAGCGGTACCCTGACCGCCGCAGCCGGCACCACACTGGACAGCAACAAGGCGGTCACCCTGGCCAACAATGCCGTGCTCAATGGCGCCCTGGCCATTGCGGGCAGCAACGCCCTGACCCTCAACGGCGCCATCAGCGGCACGGGCGGCCTGGTCAAGAACGGCACCAGCCAGCTGACCCTGGGCGGTACCAACAGCTACACCGGCGGCACCCAGATCAACGCCGGCAGCGTGGTGGGCAACAGCACCAGCCTGCAGGGCGCCATCCTCAACAACGCCGCGCTGACCTTCGAACAGAACGCCAACGGCAGCTACACCGGCAACCTCACCGGCAACGGCAGCTTGACCAAGAACGGCAGCGGCGAACTGCTGCTGACCGGCGTCAACGGCCTGACCGGTGCCACCACCGTCAACGCCGGCAGCCTGCTGGTCAACGGCCGCCTCGACAGCGCCACCGTGCAGGTCGCCACCGGCGCCCGCCTGGGCGGCAGCGGCACCTACGGCGGCACCGTGCAGATCGCCGACGGCGCCACCCTGGCCGCAGGCCAGAGCGCCACGCCGTTGACCGTGGGCAACCTCAACCTGAGTTCGGGCAGCGCGCTGGACTTCAGCCTGGGCGCCCCGGCCGCGTCCACCACCGTGGTCAAGGTCAACGGCAACCTGGTGCTCGATGGCACGTTGAACATCACCGATCTCGGTGGCTTCGGCACCGGTGTCTACCAGCTGTTCAGCTACAGCGGCAGCCTTACCGACAATGGCCTGGTGTTCGGCGCCATCCCCGGCGGCGTGGCCCTGGCCGACCTCGGCCTGCAGACCGCCATTGCCAACCAGCTCAATCTGGTGGTGCAGAACTACGGTGAAGAGCTGCAGTTCTGGAACGGCGGCAAGACCAACCCCGACGGCAGCATCGGTGGCGGCAGCGGCACCTGGGGCCCGAACACCAACTGGACCAACGCGTCCGGCACCACCTCCACCGGCTGGAGCGGCGAGTACGCTGTGTTCGGCGGCGCGCCAGGCACTGTCACCGTGGTGGGTAACCAGTCGTTTTCCGGCATGCAGTTCCTCAGCGACGGCTACCAGGTGGTGCCGGGCGCGGGCGGCAGCCTGACCCCGGTCAACGAGGCAGACGGCGGCCTGGCGCCGGTGCGGGTCAATGCCGGCGCCACCGCCGTGGTCAGTGCGCCACTGGTCGGTACCGGCGGTATCGAGAAGCTCGACGCCGGCACCCTGGTGCTCAGCGGCGCCAACACCTACAGCGGCGGCACCACCGTCAGCGGCGGCACCCTGGTGGGCAACACCACCAGCCTGCAGGGCAACATCCTCAACAACGCCAGCCTGGTGTTCCAGCAATCGGCCAACGGCACCTTCAATGGCACCCTGAGCGGCACCGGCACCACCACCAAGCAAGGGGCCGGCACCCTGCTGCTGACCGGCAACCAACCCACCACCGGCGCGTTCAACGTCAACCAGGGCGTGCTCCAGGTCGGTGACGCGGCCCATCCGGGCACCACCCTCGGTGCCCAGGTGACCGTGGCCAATGGCGCCGCGCTGACCGGCAACGGCAGCGTCGGCGGGCTGGTCAACAACGGCACGGTGATGCCTGGGCCTGGCGGCAACCTGAACGTGACCGGCAACTTCACCAACGGCCCTGGCGGCACCCTGGTCATCGACCTTGGCGTCGAGCCGGTGAACTACCTGAACGTGGGCGGCACCGCCAACCTGGGCGGCAGCCTGCAGGTGCTGAACGTCGACGATGACGACGGGGTGTACACCGTGGTCAGCGCGGGTGGTGGCATCAATGGCACCTTCGCCGGCACCAACCTGAGCAACTCGGCGTTCCTCAACAGTGTGCTGGCCTATGGCACCAACCAGGTGACCCTGTCGATCAGCCGCAACGGCACCTCGTTCGCCGACGTCGCCGCCTCCGGCAACCAGCGCGGTGTCGCCACCGCCTTGGAAAGCGCCGGGGCCCCGGCGGCGTTGCGCAACACCATCGTGACCATGGACCGTGATTCGGCGCGCAGTGCCTTCGACAGCCTGTCCGGCGAGATCCACGCCAGCACCGCGACCGTGCTGATCGAGGACTCGCGCTACATCCGCGACGCGGTCAACGACCGTCTGCGCCAGGCCGATTGCACCCGCGAGAACGACCCACGGCGCACCCTGGCGCCCACCGCCAACCAGCAGCTCACCAGCGAAGGTTGCCAAGGCCAGGCCGTGGGCTGGATCCGCGCCATCGGCGGTTGGGGTGACTACGACGGCAACAGCAACCATGCCAGCGTCGACCGCGACCTGTCGGGCTTCATGCTCGGTGTGGACCGTGCGCTGGATGACGAGTGGAAGGTCGGTGTCGCCGCAGGCTACACCCGCTCCAGCATCGACGCCCACCGTCGCCGCTCGGACGCCACCGTCGACAGCTACCACCTGACCACCTACCTGGGTTACCAGCTGGACGCCTTCGCTGCACGCCTGGGCGTGGCTTACGCCTGGCACGACATCGACACCAAGCGCGATGTCGCGGTGGGCAGCTACGACGACCGGCTCAAGGCCAAGTACAAGGCGCGCAGCGCCCAGGTGTTCGGCGAGGTGGGGTATGCCATCGATGCCGGTGGTATCGCCCTGGAGCCGTTCGCCGGGTTGGCCTACGTCAACTACGACAGCGACACCGCCCATGAGAAGGGTGGGGCAGGGCGGCTGGAGGGCAAGGTCGATCAGGATGTGACCTATTCCACCCTCGGTGTGCGGGCGGGCAAGCACATCAAGCTCGACAGTGGCGGCACCATCACGCCACGGCTGTCCGTGGGCTGGCGCCATGCCTTTGGGGATGACAAGCCGGATGCGGATCTGCGCTTTATCGATGGGGGTTCCGGGTTCAGCACCGAGGGCGTGCCGATTGCCAAGGATGCGGCGGTGGTCGAGGCCGGGCTGGACTTGAGCGTCGGGGCCAGTGGCAAGCTGGGGGTCGGGTATTCCGGGCAGTTGTCCAACGAGAACCGCGACCATGGGGTGGTGGTGAGCTTCAGCATGGGGTTCTGAAGTAGAGCGCCGGGGCCGCTGCGCGGCCCTTTCGCGGCACAAGGCCGCTCCTACAGGGAGATCGCATTCCCTCTGTAGGAGCGGCCTTGTGCCGCGAAAGGGGCGCAAAGCGCCCCCGGCTTCCTGACGCCGTCAGACATTTCCGAATCTGAAACAAAATACTTCAGCCGGTCAGCGCTTGGGACCTATCCTACGCGCCTGCCGGAAGGCTCCGAATTGGCTGGAAATTACTCCGAGGGTAACGTCGCTGGGTCGTCAAATTTGGCGACCGGGTGTGAGAAGCCCGTTGTATTCACCATTTTGGCTTTCCATTTTCATGGCAGTCGTGCGCGTGCAGGCTTCGGTCTGGCCGTGGCTTTTCATGGTGTCTACACGGTCTTCTCACCATGCGTACGGCTGCCACCCTTGTCTGTGAGAAGGATGGAGGTGGTTGTCTCCCTGTAATTCTTGAGGAGAACACCATGAAAAAATTAGTACCTGACCCACCTTACCCAATCCCCTTTGTCACCATCATCAGCGACCTCCCCCCCGAGGAGGCCATGGCCCACGCCAACAAGCTGATGCACACCCTCAGCGACACCATCCACGCCTACACCCACTGCCCACGCGACGAACGCCTGGACGTGATGATGGACAGCGCCGAAATCCTCGCTCAACTGGTCATCGCGCTGGTCCGCCACGCCCGGGCCAAGGGGGCGCCGGTATGAGCGACGACCACAAGCCCGGCCCGACCCAGGGCACGACCACCTGCCTCGAGATCTTCCGTATCCAGCCGGGCATTCCTTTCGAACATGCCTTCAGCGACCTGTCGGTGCTGCTCGGGTGCGTGGCGCACTTCACCACCGAGGCCGAGATGGAGGGTGACCTCATGGCCGCCAGCGCCGCGCGGATTCTCAGCGGGCTGGCCAAGGGGCTGATCGATGATATGGAGTTGGGGCTGAGTAAGGGCAAATAAGCGCATCCCTTATCGAGACTGCCGGGCAGTCTCGATAAGGGAAGGTCAATAAGGGCTGACCAGGATGGCCACGAGTGTGACCCAGGCGATAGGCGCGAAGAGCACCATCAACACGAGTACCAGGTGAATGAAGGCTTCCATGGTTTATCGTTGCGTGCCTCCAAAGAATGCCCAGCTGTGGAAAAACACCATGAGGAAACAGAAGACGAACGAGGCAGGCCAAAGCCACTCGTACAGTTCTGTGATGTCAAACACCAGTAGGAACTGCCTGTGGAGCGCCATGTAGAGGTACAGTGCGCCGATCAGGGTGTTGTAGAGATAGCTGGTGATGGCGCCCACCCAGAAAAAATCCCTCTGTGCCAGGTAACGCCTGAGCGCTACTGAAATCACAATGTCCACCGTGACGAATGCGGTGAGGGCAACCTTCATTTCCGGAAGTACACCATGATCGAGTGATTCCATGGGGGTTAGTCCTGCCCGTCAAACGGCAAGATCCTAAGCCATGATGTGCTGTGCGTATGCCGGACCGCTCCGATGCCCAGTTCGGACGTTGCCGAGAGGCAAGTCGCTCCATGCCTACACGTGGGGGTGTGACATAAACATTCTCAGGCACCAGCCCCTTCAAGGTGTTCGGCGTTAACGTTGCAGCGTCTATGAGATCGAGCGCCGCCCGCGCGGCGCATCGCGGATGAATCCGCTCCTACGTTTGTTTCGGGCCAGTGATGCCTGAAAGAGCACCCGGTCCGCCTTGTTTGTACGGCGCGGTTTTTCGGTTGACGCTGCCGCCGCACCGTCCGGCTCACGCCATGCGCCAAGGCTGGCAACCATGGCCTGGCAGGTGCGGCACGTTGCAACAAATGTAGGAGCGGATTCATCCGCGATGCGCCGCGCGGGCGGCGCGCGATCTTATAGGCGCTGCAAGAATCGCGGCGGGCATCCGGTGGCCCTACAGGTACCGCGCGCAACCGTAGGAGCCAGCTTTGCTGGCGAACACCGGCAAGGCCGGTGCCAGACACCGCGGCGCCTGCTTCGCGGATGAATCCGCTCCTACAGGTACCGCGCGCAACCGTAGTTCGCGGATGAATCCGCTCCTACAGGTACCGCGTGCAACCGTAGATGCCAGCCGGCACGAGAGTGGGCCAGCCGCCCAACTTCAAGCAAGTCAAGCCCCTACTAACGGCGAACTTTTCTTCACATAGTCAAATGAATGAACTGTGAGCGCTAAATTCAGGCCCTTTGGATTCATTCGTTCAGCAGATCTGTCATTGCCCTTGGGCTTCAAATGCATACCAGGTGCGAAACCTTTCCTTGTAAGCGCTCTAGCACGGCGCTTTTGCGGACATCGAAACATTTAAATCCAGTTACATGTCTGAAACAACCTGAAATATAGAAAACAGTTTTAACGTGTGTGTCTTTGTAAATTCATATTTGTATTATTTTGATACAAATGCTGGATCGACAAAAAATCCCCCCCGCCATTTACTTGCCCCCGACTTCGGCGTGCACCAAGTAACTAGTGAGAAAGTTGCACGGATACCCCGCACTCCCGAATAAGTCCGTAGTTGAACACCCGACTTTTACGAATAAAGTCGACGCCTTGCGCTTAACACTTTCAGACGCATCCGCCTTGCTGCGGGTCGCCAGGCATGCTGGCCAAAAACAGAGGGCGTACGCGCCGTCTGAGTGGCCGCATGTTGTGTAAGTTGCGAGTCTGCTAGTTGTTAACGTCAAACTTTGATAAGGAATATCAGGCATGACGCAACTCCCCATCCAAGGTGTCCTTCCGGTCGCCATCCTGCCTTACAACAACGACCTCTCCCTGGATACCTCGGCCCTGCGCCTGCAGGTCGAACATATCCTGCACACCGGCTGCGACGGCGTGGTCATCGGGCAGATTTCCGAGGTTTCACGGCTGACCACCACTGAACGCTTCCGCGTGGCCGAGCTGATCGCCGAACAGACCGGCGACAAGGGCCTGGCCATCATGAGCACCGGTGGCGAGAGCATCGCCCAGGCCATCGAATATTCGCGCCAGGCCGAACAGGCCGGCTGTGACGCGCTGCTGGTGATGCACCCGTCGATGTGGGCGCTTGATGACGAGCAGATGTACACCTACTTCGCCAATGTCGTCGAAAGCGTGCAGATACCGGTGCTGGTGCACCACGCCAAGTCGCTGGCCAAGCGGCCGCTGTCGATCGACGTGCAGGCCCGCCTGCTCAAGGCGTTCGGCCCGCAGAAGGTGCAGTTCAAGCCCGAGTCCGCGCCCACCGCGCCCAAGGTTTCGCTGCTGCGCGACGCCACTGGCGGCCAGGCACGGATCTTCGAGGGCGACGGCGGCATGATGCTGGTCGACACCTACCAGCGCGGCCTGGCGGGGGTGATCCCGGCCACCGAGATCGCCGAGATCACCGTGGCCCTGTGGCGCGCCTTGCAGGCCGGCGACGAGCGAACCGCCCGGGCCATCGCCTACCCGCTGTCCTACTTGATGTGCCACATGATGGCGAGCATCGACTGTTACTTGCAGTTGTCGAAACACCTGCTCAAACGCCGCCGGTTGATGAGCAATACCTTGATCCGCCCACCCGTGGATTTCACCATGGATGTGGAAACCCTCAAAGAAGTTGAAAAAGTCTACGACCAACTTTTCGAATTCGTGACCCAGTAATAAGGAAGTTACTCATGAAACGTATTGGTTTCTCCATTGAATTGACCAGCCTCGAAGCCGCCGAACTGTATAAAGCCATGCACCGTGATGTTCCCGTGCAAATTTCCGGTGAACGCGGCGTACTGCGTGAAATCGGTTTGCAGCGTATGTCGATCTACCTGTTGCCGCCTCGCACTTTGTTCATGCAAGTCGAAGCCCACGATCAGTTCGACCCGCTGCGCGATTTTACCCACGCGCTGTCGGTGCACCCGGTGATCCAGGCCTGGGACGACCGCATGCACGGTGACGACAACCCGCTGCTCAAGCGCATCGAAGGCAACCGCACCGACCTCAACTGGTGGCGCCTGGAGCAGGTGTACGACTGGACCCTGGAAACGGCGGGCCAACAAAAATGACCGCGCACAACCAGTCATTCGTGTTGATGGATTGTACCTTCCGTGATGGCGGGTTCCAGACCGACTGGCGGTTTTCCGATGCCATGGTCGGGCACTACTTCGGTATGTGCCAGGCCGCCGGCGTGGACATTGTCGAGATGGGCTACCTGAACCTGGACCCCGCCGCCGGGGTCAGCCACCTCGGGTCATTCAAGGCATTGCCCGAGTCGCTGAGCGACGTGCAGCGCCAGCAGGTCGACCTGGGGCCGATGCGCGCGGCGGTGATGATCGATGCCTGGCGTATCCTCGATCAGCCGGTGCAGGCTGTCGCCGAGGTGATCCTGGCGGCGATCCGGCGTTCGCCGTTCCCCATCGCCATCCTGCGCATCGCGGCCATGAGCAGCCAGCTCGAGGGCAGCCTGGCGCTGGCCAAGGCGCTGGCGGGGCAGGAGCTGGCGGTGATGATCAACCTGATGCAGGCCGCCGAGCTGACGCCGGAGCAACTGGCCCATGACCTGCCGGCCCTGGCCATCGAGCCAGTCACGGCGCTGTATTTCGCCGACAGTTTCGGGCGCATGCTGCCCGAGCAGGTGCATCGCCTGTTCAGCCAGGCGCGTGAGCTGACCCCGTTGCCGCTGGGTTTCCATGCCCACGACAACTATGGCCTGGCGGTCGCCAACACCCAGGCGGCGCTGGACGCAGGCGCCCGGCATGCCGACGGCACCTTCGCCGGGATCGGCCGGGGGGCCGGCAACGCGCCGACCGAAACCCTCGGCCTGCTGAAGTCGGGGACACGGGAAATGGCCGAGTGCGAGGCGTTCCTGGCGGAGCACATCGAACCGCTCAGGCTCACGGCGAACTGGGGCTACTCGCCCACCTACCGCAGCCAGGCCAGGCACAACGTGCACCCGACCTATGCCCAGCGCCTGTTCGAAGGCACGCCGCTGACGGGCCTGGAGCGTATCGACATCCTCGGCAAGATCGCCGGGCATGCCGGGGCGCACAAGTTCGACGCGGGCATTCTCAGCCACTACCGGTGAACGAACATGGTCAAACTCGGTGAACTGCTGGCGGACTGCAAGTTGGTGTTCTTCGACTGTGACGGTGTGCTGCTCGACTCCAACGGGGTGAAGCTGGCCGCGGTCGATCACGCCCTGGCCGCCTACCCGGCGGTGCTGCGTGAGCGCTGCAAGGACAGCTTCCGGCTCAACTTCGGTCGCCCGCGGCGCTGGCACTTCGAAGCCTTCCAGCGCGTGATCGGGGTGGCCCAGGAGGAAGACTTCGTGGCGGCGAGCATCGACCGCTACGAGCAGTACCTGCAAACGCACTATCGGTACTCGCCGGCGGTGGCGGGCGCACCGCACCTGCTCGCCCGGCTGGCGGCCCGTGGGGTCATCTGCACGGTGGTCAGCGGCGGCGTGGAGGCGGAGATCAATGCCGCGCTGGCCGAGTGCGGGATGGATCGGCTGCTGGCGCGGGTGGTGGGTTCGCCGGTGACCAAGATCGCGGCGATCAACGCGCTGCTCGAGCAGTACGACTGCAGTGCCGCGCAAGCCGTGTTCCTCGGTGATGCCAGCGCCGACGCCGAGGCCGCCATCGCCTGCAAGGTGCCGTTCATCTTTGTCAGCGGGCATGCGCTGATCACGCGCTCGACCCTCAGCGCCAGCTGGCCTGAGGGCCACTGGGGCGGTGAGGTGCCCAACCTGCTGGCGGACAACGCTGTATCGCGCTTTTGCGTGAGCAGCCAAACGATCAAGGAGGAATCATGAACACAACCACGCAGCGGCCGCTGCGCATCGCCATCACTGGTGTGAGCCGTGGCTTGGGGTTGGCCTTGAGCCAGGCGCTGGCCGCCCGCGGCCACCAGGTGTTCGGCTGCCAGCTGTCGGCCGAGGCCGCGCCGGCGGCCCAGGCCAACCCGGCACTGTTCAGTGCTTCGGTGGCGGTGCCCGAAGACATGCGGCGCTTCGCCGAAGCGGCATGCCGCGAGGGGGCGATGGACATCGTGGTGTGCAATGCCGGGGTGATCAATGCGCGCAAGCCGGCCTGGGAAATCAGCCAGGCGGAGTGGGCGCAGGTGATGGAGGTCAATGTGCTGGGCGTGGTCAACACGCTGCACGCTTTCCTGCCGGCGATGCTCGACCGTGGCCAGGGCCTGTTCGTCGCCATCAGCTCCGGCTGGGGGCGTTCGGCGTCCTGGGGGCTCGGCCCGTACTGCGCGAGCAAATTCGCGGTGGAGGGGCTGATCGGTTCGCTCAGCGCCGACCTGCCGGAGGGCTTGCACGCGGTGGCGCTGGACCCAGGCAACGGGGTGAACACCAAGATGCTCGCCCAGTGCCTGCCGGATGACCACACGCAGTACATCGCCCCAGGGCTGTGGGCCGAGCATGCCGCGGACTACATCGTCGACCAGCTGCATGGGCAAAAGCTCTCGGGCAGCCGCACGGTGCCGCACCCCGGCTGTTGACGGATTTCATGACAGGGAAGCAGACAATGCTGAAGAACAAACGTGTAGTGGTCACCGGGGGTGGCCGTGATTTCGGCCAGGCGGTTTCGGTCTGGCTGGCCCGCGAGGGCGCCCATGTGGACCTGTGCGCGCGCCAGCTGGACAGCGCCCGCGCCACCTGCGAGATCATCCAGGGCGAAGGCGGCTCGGCCCGTGCCTATGCCTGCGACATCGCCGACGCCCGCTCGGTGCGTGCGTTCGCCGAGCAGTTGCAGGCCGACGAGCGGCCGGTGGATATCCTGGTGCTCAGTGCCGCGCAGTGGCTCGAAGGGCCGTTGGGCGAGGGTGACAGCGATGAAGAGATCGTCAGCACCATCAATTCCGGGCTGACCGGCTCGATCACCCTGACCCGGGCCCTGCTGCCCAGCCTGCGCCGCTCTGGCGCGGCGGACATCATGGCGATGGTCTCGGTGTGCGGCGTGCCGCAGTTCACCAACTCCGTCGCCCACCCGGCGTTCTTCGCGGCCAAGCATGGCATGAGCGGCTTCTGCCAGAACATGACCCACCACTTGGCGGCGGAAGGCATTCGGGTCACCGGTTTCTACCCGCCCGACTTCGAGGTGACCAGCCTTGATGAAACCGTCGACCCGGCAGGTCGCCTGCTCAACGGGCGCTCCATCTGGGAAACCATGCGCTTCGTGCTGGCCCAGCCGCGCAGCTGCCATATCGACGCGGTGCATTTCCGTGGTCCGACCCGGCAGGACCTGACGTGATGCGCGCGGCCAACGCCCAGGCGCCGGTGGCGTATCAGTTGGCGGCCGATGACCAGCAATTGCGCCAGGTCATGGCCGCCAACATCGCCGCTGGCTACTTCAGCGCCGATTGCGATCCGGCGGTGTTCTACGACAAATGCGCGCAGCATCGCGCGGTCAGCCGGCTCGACCCAGGCCTGGCTTTCAGCGCGCAGCCGTTGGCGTCGTTGCACGCATTGCCGGGCGATGCCGGGCAGACCTGGGTGGTGCGCCCGTCGCTTTCGCCGGCGTCGCGAGGCTCGGCGTTGCTGCTTGGGCTTGGTGGCATCGACGCGCCGGCGCTGGCGGTGGCGATGCAGGGCGTGTCGGGGCCGTTCCTGCTGCATGAGCACGAGCCGGGCGAGCCGCTGTTCATCAATGGTGTGTTCGCCCAGGGGCAGTTCATCGTCAGCGATGCCTGGCACTGCTACACCCTGGACCTGGAAGGCCGCAGGATTCTCACCGCAGTTACCAGCCTGCCCACGTCCCGGCTGCCCGACGGCCTGGTGCCACGGCTGGCTGCCGTGGCCCGCGGGCTGGGCATGGTGCACGGCCCGCTGCATGCCGAAGTGGTGGTCACCCAGCATGGGCCACGGCTGGTCAAGCTGTCGCCGCGCCTGGCCAGCACGCCATTGCCCGAGCTGTGCCGGCTGGGGGGCTGGCCTTCCCAGGAAGACAGCTGGCGCCAGTTGCCGCGCATCGGCGCCGGCGCGGAACAACCGGTGGCGGACTACTCCTTCGTGGTGACCCGCCCGGGGCGTGTCAAAGCGTTTCGCTTCGACCGGGAGGTGCGTGGCCTGGCCAGTTTCAGCCACTACTTCGTCGCGCCGCCGCTGGGTGAGTACATGGCGATGACCACCGATGGCACCACCTATGGCTGCACCGTATTCCTGCGTCATCGCAGCCTGTCGGTGCTGGAGGAGGATATCGCCCGGCTGCAGGCGCTCAACCTGGCCGACGCGTTCGAGTTCGACTAGCCCGCAGGCACTTTGCAACACCCTAACCGGACCGCCCGGGGCCGTCATCGTGGATGACGACCCCGTGGCCCCGCTCAGCCTGAAATTCAGTAGAAAGGGAGTTCACATGAGTTTTGCAACAGATGTGGCCAGAAGCCCTTGCGAGCGCAAGGTACATGACGTGGTGGGCATTGGCTTCGGCCCGTCGAACATTTCGCTGGCCATCGCCCTGCAGGAGCTGGCCCCGGAGCTGTCGGTAGCCTTCGTCGACAGCGCCCCAGGCTTTGCCTGGCACAAAGGCATGTTGTTCAAGAACGCCACCATGCAGGTGTCGTTCTTGAAGGACCTGGTCAGCTTCCGCAACCCGCGCAGCCACTTCACCTTCGTCAACTACCTGCACAGCAAGGGCCGTATCGCGGCGTTCTGCAACAAGAAGGACTTCTTTCCCGGGCGCGTGGAGTTCCATGACTACCTGAGCTGGTGCGCGGCCGAGTTCAGCGAGCAGGTGTTCTATGGCCACCGGGTGCTGCGCATCGCCGAAGGCGGCGTGGCGGACGACGGCGCGCCGCTGTTCCGGGTCGAGATGCAGGTCGGCGATACCACCACCTCGATGCTGACCCGTTCGGTGGTGCATTCGCTGGGGCTGGAGCCGCAGATGCCGGACGATGTCCAGCCCGGTGAGCGCGTCACCCATGTGCATCACCTGCTGGCGCGGCTGCAGGACGCCGACTTGCCGGCGGACGGCCATTGCGTGGTGGTCGGCGGCGGGCAAAGCGCCGCCGAGGCGGTGGAGTACCTGCTCGAGACCTACCCGGCGTTGAAGGTGACGGCGATCCACGCCCGTTATGGCTACACCCCCGCCGACGACAGCCCGTTCGTCAACGAGATCTTCGATGCCGAGGCCGTGGACGGATTCCATGCGGCGCCGGCCCATGTGCGCAAGCACGTGCTGCGCACCCATGCCTCCACCAACTACGCCGCGGTCGACCTGGCGCTGATCGAGAAGCTCTACCGCCAATGGTACGACGACGAAGTCAGCGGCCAGCAGCGCCTGACCCTGGAGCGCCTGAGCCGGTTCCAGAAGGTGCAGGCGCAGGGCAATGGGCTGCAGGTGACGTTCGATCGGCAACTGAGCGGCGAGGCGCGCCAGGTCCACTGTGACTACCTGGTGTGCGCCACGGGCTTCCGCCCGCGCAATATCGCCGACCTGCTGTGCGCGCCGTTGGCGTCGCGGCTGGTCAAGGAGGAGGGCGGTGCGCAGCTGTCGCGCCATTACCGCCTGGCCTTCAAGGGCGAGGCCGCACCGTTGCTGTATTCCACCGGTGTCGCCGAGGGCTCCCACGGGCTGAGCGCGACGCTGATCTCCAACATGGCCATCCGTGCCGGCGAAATCGTCGGTGACCTGAAGACCACCTTGAGGCACAGGCAGTATGAAAAAGCCGTTTGATGTGATCATCGTGGGCGCAGGTATCGTCGGTGCGACCTGCTTCCATGTGCTGAGCCAGGCGGGCAAGCGCTGCCTGCTGCTCGACGAGAAACAACTGGCCTGCGGCATCACCGGCGCGTCGGGCTGCATCGTGCGGGTCACCCACGCCTCGCGCGAAGCCACGGCGGCGGCGGCCGAGGGTTACCGCTTCTACCAGCGACTGAGTGCAGCCTCGCAGGGGCGGGTGCCGTTCGCTCGTACGGGCTATCTGCACTTCGCCGAAGTACCCGATCTGGACCGCATGCACGGTTGGCTGGCGGAGGAGGGCATCGGCGCCGAACTGCTCGATGCCCAGGCGCTGGCCGCGCGTTTCCCGGCATTGCCGATCAACGCCGAACTGGCGCTGCTCGAACCTGGGTCGGGCTACATGGACGCCAGGCCGACCCTGGAGTACCTGGTCAGGGCCGGTATCGCGCTGGGCGGTGTCTACCAGGACGCGGTCACCCTGCACGGCTTACGGGTCGATGGCAGCGGCGGCCGGGTGGCCGGCGTGGAGACCTCCAGTGGTGCGTTCGAGGCCGGGCATGTGGTGCTGGCCATGGGCAATGGCACCCCTGACTTCCTCGCGCGCCACTTTGGCGATGCCTTCGGCCTGTGGAACCAGCACATCCAGGTCACCCGCTTCAAAGGGCCCGCCGCGCTGGCCACGGCCCCGTGCTTCATCGATGACGTCAACGACCTCAACGGGCGCTGGTGCCCGCTGACCGGCGGCTTCTACGTGGGCACCCCCACCGGCCTGCGGGTGTCGGCCAGCCAGGCCTATGCCGCGGCCAGCCCGGCGCACGCGCAACTAACCCGTGAACGCGGCGAGCGGCGTTTCCCCTGGCTGCGCACGGCCAGTGCCGAAGGCGCGCTGTGCCACAGCGACTGCTACAGCGAACAACCCATCGCCCTGCTCGGCGAGCAGCCCGGGTTGCCTGGCGGTGTGCTGGTGGCGTCGGGCTTCAGTGGCGGTGGCTTCAAGATGGCGCCTTACGCCGCCATGTGTCTTGCCCGTGTGATCACTCAAGGATAGAGACCAGAACAATGAAAAAAATCAGCATGTTCGCGCCGGCCAAGCGCTTCTACAACGTCGACTCGCGTGCCGTTGATCTTGAAGGCACCAATATCAACCTGATGGGCTGCACGCTGGCGCCGGGGCAGGAGAGCCAGCCGCACAACCACTTCGAGGACGAGCTGTTCGTCTTCACCGCGGGCCATGGTCTGGTGCGCACCGCCCAGGAGGTGCTCGAAGTGCACGCCGGCGACGCGGTTCACTGCCAGCGTTTCGAGCCCCATACCATTCGCAACCTGAGCGCCAGCGAGCCGTTGCAGTTCCACTCGCTGTACTGGGATGCCGGGCAGGTGAATCCGGTCGAGGCGGAGCCGGTGCTCGACACGCTGATCTTCGCCACCCCGCCCACCCCCAATGGCGACCTGCACCTGGGGCACCTGTCGGGCCCTTATATTGCCGGCGATGTGCTCAAGCGCGTGCTGGCCGGCGCGGGCGCGCAGGTGTTCTACGGCAGCGGCCGCGACGACAACCAGACCTACGTGGTGACCTGCGCGGCCCGGGAAGGGTTCAGCCCCAGCGAGTGCGCCGACCACTACGCCGAGGCGATCCGCGAGACCTGGCAGGGCTACGGCATCGACATGGACTTTTTCATCACCCCGGACAACCAGGGTGAGTATGCCGACTTCGTCCACCATTACCTGCAGCGCCTGTACGACCAGGGGCTGATCTATGCCAAGGACACCCCGGTGTTCGTCGACAACCAGGGCAACGCGCTGCACGAAGCCTTCATCCACGGCGGTTGCCCGCATTGTGGCGAGAGCAGCGATGGCAATGCCTGCGAAGCCTGTGGCCAGCCGAACCAGTGCGTCGACCTGACCCAGCCGCGGGTCAAGCAGGATGGCCGGCAGCCGCAACTGAAGATCGAGACACGCTTGTTCTTCCGCCTGAGCGCGTTGGCCGATGAGCTGGCCAGCTATGTGCAGACGGCGAACATGCCGGCGCATGTCTACCAGCTGTGCCACACCATGCTGAGCCAAGGGCTGCCGGATATCTGCATCAGCCACCGCAGCGACTGGGGCATCCGCCATCGCCTGCCGGGGATGCAGGACCAGGTGGTGTACGTCTGGTTCGAGATGGCCTTCGGTTACCTGTGGGCCGCCAGCGAACTGCCGGGCGCGGACGGCGACCGCATGGCCAGGGCCGCGCAGCGCTACTCGGGCGCCATGGACATCGTCCACTGCTACGGTTTCGACAATGCCTACTACCACACCCTGCTGTTCCCGGCGGTGTACCTGGCACTGGGGCTGACGCCACCGCGCCACCATGTGGTCAACGAACTGCTCGACCTCAACGGCAGCAAGTTCTCCACCAGCCGCCGCCATCTGATCTGGGGCAAGGACTTCCTCACCGAGGCCGGTGCGGATTATGCCCGCATGGCGCTGATGCTGACGCGGCCCGAGGGGGTGAGGACCAACTTCACCGTGGACCAGGTCTGCGAGCGGATCAACGACCTGTTCGCCGACAAGCTGACCCACTGGGTGCAGCGCCTGCAGCAGCATGTCGCCCGGCAGGGGGGCCAGGTGCCTGAGTCCGGTGCCTGGCTGAGCGACCAGAAGATCTATCACGGCGAGCTGATGCAATGGATGGCGGGCTACCGGCAGGCGGCGGCGACCCAGACCTACTCGCCACGACGCATGGCCGAGCAGGTCGCCCAGGTGATCGACCGGGCCTGGCGCTTCGGCCTGGCGCAGGAACACCTGCTGGCGCCCGGGCAACCCTTGTCCAACCATGCACGCACCGCCGTGGCGCTGCTGGCGCTCACCGCACGTTGGCTGGCCCATGCCACCGCCCCGTTGATGCCAGGGGTGAGCCGCCAACTGAACGAGGTGCTGAACATCGAGGCGCAGGCCAACGACGCGGCCCAGGCCTGCACGTTCTTCGCCGGCAATCACGTACTGGCCCAGGGCGCCACGCTGGAGCTGCCCAAGCTGTCGCCTGAGGCGCTGGCGCAACTGATGCCAGGGCGGGCGGGATGAGCCGGGGCTCGTCATTGCGCCCAGTGGGTATCGTCGGGCCGCTGAGCGGCCCGCGCGCGGCCTATGGGCAGTGGCTGCGGCGAGCCGCCGAAGGCACGACCTTGCCACTGCTGTGGGCGGACGACGGTGCCGACCCGGCCATGGCGGAGGTGGCCGCACGCTACCTGCTCGATGCCGGCGTGGAGGTGGTGGTCGGCCACTTCAACAGCGAATGTGCCCGGGTGGCCGGGCGCCTCTACCAGGCGGCCGGCGTGCCGCTGCTGTTGCCCGCCGCCACGGCGCCCGACCTGTGCCATGCCGTGGGCGCCTGGCGCTTGTGTGCCAGTGAAACGCGGCAGGTGGCGGTGATGCTCGAGTACCTCGCCCGGCATGCCGGGCGGGTCGAGCCGCCCTGGGCGCAGCCGGGGGCCTATGGCGAGCGGTTGGCCGGGGCGCTTGGCGAAGGGGGGGGCGAGAGGGCCGCGTCGAGTGCCGGGCCGGTGGTCCACGCCTTGATGGGCTCGCACGTGGCCGTGGCGCGGGAGATCCATCGCCGCGCCCAGCCCGGCGCGGTCTACCTGGTACCCGACGATTGCCTGATCGACGAGTTCGACAGCCTGCTGGCGGGCTCCGGCGTGGTGACGCTGTGCCCCCACGCCACGCCGGACTTCGGTGAGTGCGTGGGCCTGGCGCTGCGCCTGGTCGAGGCGGCGCGGGCGGGTGGTCACGACCTGGCCGGTTACCTGCAGGCCCACCCCGACTTCGACCAGCGCCAGTACCGGCACGCCGACTACCGCATGGTGCGGCGCGAATACCCCATTGAATTGACCCAGCATTTGGCCCGGCCTTTGTAGGAGCGGCTTCAGCCGCGATCACCCGCAACGCGGGTGCCATACACCGCGGTGCCTGCATCGCGGCTAAAGCCGCTCCTACAGAGGCAGTCGGCCTGGACCCTCACCAAGCAGGACACTTTGGACATGCAAATGCGCAAACCAATCGCCATGGACCCGCCACGGCTTCTACCCACCATCGGCGAGGGCAACCTCGCCGCCGGCGATATCGACCTGATGCTGGAAGCGCTGCGCCAGGCGCTGAGCCGACCACGGGGCGAGCTGTCGGCCCCGGACGAAGCGTCGGCCATCAGCCACGCCGTCGAGCAGCGCGTCGGCCACCCCATCAGCGCGGCCGGGCTGGGGCTACCTGCCGCGCTCGATGTGTTCGGCAGCCTGCTGGCACAGCAGGGCGTGCCCACCGACCATCCCGGCTATCTCGCCTACATCGGTTCCGCGCCGACCCCGGCCGCCGCGCTGATGGATGGGCTGCTGTCGGCCACTGGCATGATCGGCTCCGGCTGGCTGGGGGGCGCCGGGCTGATCTGGGCCGAGAACCAGGCCTTGCGCTGGCTGGCCGATCTGGCGCAGCTGCCGGGCGAGGCGGGCGGCTGTTTCGTCAGTGGTGGAACGGCCGGCAACTTCTCCGCGCTGGCGGCCGCCCGGCAACGCTACCGCGAGCGCACGGGGCGGCGCGGCGGACTAGTGCTGGCGGGCCTGGCGGCCCATGCCTCGATCGACGTCAGTGCCGGGCTGCTGGACCTTGAAAGGGTCGACGTGGCCTGTGATGAACAGGGGCGAATGAGCGCAGCGGGGTTGCAGCAGACCTTGGGTGAGTTGGCTGCCGATGGTCGGTTGGAGCAGGTCGTGGCAATCGTCGCGGTGGCCGGCTCGACCAACGCAGGGCAGATCGACGACCTGCCGGGCGTAGGTGCCATCGCCCGTCGGCAGGGCATCTGGTTCCACGTCGATGCCGCCTACGGCGGCGCATTTCTCTGCGTCCCGCAGGTGCGCCCGCAGTTCCAGGGCATCGAGCTGGCCGACTCGCTGATCATCGACCCGCACAAAGGTCTGTTCGTGCCCTATGACTGTTGTGCGCTGCTGTATGCGCAGCCGCAACAGGCAATGGCGGCCTTCACCCAGGATGCGTCCTACCTGGACCAGATCAACGAGTCGCAGCAGTTCAACCCCATGCACTATGCGTTTCATCTCTCCCGCCGCGCACGGGGCGTGCCGTTGTGGTTCTCGCTGGTGGTGCATGGCAGCGACATGTACCGGCACACCCTGGAGCGTATCCTGGCGCTGACCGACAGCGTGCGCCAGCGCATTGCCAGGCACCCTCGGCTGGAACTGATCGAGGCATCGGGGCTGAGCGTGATCCTGTTCAAGCGCCGCGGCTGGCAGGCGGCCGAGTACGACGCCTGGGCGCGGGACTGCCTGCGTGAAGGTATTGCCTTGGTGGTGTCGACGCGTTGGCAGGGAGAAACGGTGATGCGCCTGTGCATCATGAACACCGGCCTCGACGAGGCGCGCTGCGAGCGTCTGCTGGCGGGGTTGTAGGGCGCGCGGGTGAGTCTTGCCGGGGCGGCTATGCCAGCCCCGGCGCTGACGCTAGACTGTCACCTTCCCCACAATCGGACAGGAGTCCCGGCGTGCCTCACCCCCGCAGTTTCCCCAGCGACCTGTGCCTCGACAGCCCACGCCTGCAGCTGCGCCCCATGCGCCATGGCGATGCGCAGCAGTGGCTGACCATCATGGCCGACCCGGAAGTGATGCGTTACTGGTACCACGCCCCCTGGCAGACCCTGGCCGAGGCCGAAAGCGCCCTGGCCGCCGACCGCGAAGCCTATGCCGCCGGCCAGATGCTCAAGCTGGGCATGTACCGCCGCGACAACGGCGAGCTGATCGGCATGGTCCAGCTGTTCAACCTGGAGGAGGGTTCGCGCCGTGGCGAGATCGGCTACTGCCTGGCCAAGTCCGCCCAGGGCCGGGGCTATATGGACGAGGCCCTGACCTGTTTCATCGACTACCTCGCCCATACCCTGCACCTGCGTCGCCTGGAGGCGGAGATCGACCCGCGCAACCTGGGCTCGGCGCGCACCCTCGAACGCCAGGGCTTCGTGCTCGAAGGCACTTTGCGCGCGCGCTGGTGCGTGGCGGGGGAGTTGTCCGATTCGGGGCTCTACGGGTTGCTGCTCGAACCGCCTGTGGCCTGATGCCCGATTGCGTCATGGACGCGCTTTTCTGATGTTGGATGGAGCCTTCGCTTTGCCTGCTTTCCATGTGACGTTCACGCTGTTGCTGTTCTTGCTGTGCCTGTGTTTCGACGGAATCCTGATGGGCGCCGACGGGCATATGCCGGCGTTGCAAATCCTCCTCATGGGCCCTTGGGGGATCGCCTTCGGGCAATACCAGTGGTTCGCCAACCCGCTGTTGGGGCTGGCGGTACTCGCCCATCGGCGTTTTCGCCGGCTGGCGCTCGGCGCCGGGGTGATCGCGCTGGGCCTGGCGCTCAGCTGCCTGGGCATCGAGCGGGTGCCGGACAACCGCAGCTATGACTTCCTGCCCCTGACCGGCTTTGGCGCCGGCTACTATCTGTGGACACTGGCGATCCTGGTGTTCTGCGCCGGGCAGGCCTGGTGGTGCCGGAAGGTGCACGCGGCAATGGATGTCCCGCGCTGGCGCTGGTTCGATGGCGTGCTGATCGTGGCCCTGGTGGCGACGATCTATGCGGGGACGCAGATGCCGAGCCTGCGCGTCCAGCCGACCAGTCATGCCGAGGCGATCGAGCCGGCAGAGGCAGGCTGAAGGTGCGCCGTGTCTCGCCATCGGGTTTGGATACAGGGGGCAGGCTGGGATAAGGTCGCACTCTGTCCGTTTTCACCAGGTGCCTCACTTGCCCGCTTTCTACCTGACCACCAGCCTGGCCCTGTATCTGCTGAGCCTGGCTTTCGACGGTGCCCTGATGGGCGCCGGGCGGCACATGCCGGCGTTGCAGATGGTGCTGTACGGCCCCTGGGGCATCGCCTTCGGGCTGCACCAGTGGTTCGCCAATCCGCTGCTGGCGCTGGCGATCCTTGCCCATCGGCGCTTCCGGCGGTTGGCGCTCGTCAGCGGTTTGCTGGCGCTGTACCTGGCGGCCAGCAGCTTTGGCATCACCCGGTTGCCGGACAACCAGAGCTATGCCTTCCAGGATGTGACCGGGTTCGGTGCCGGGTTCTACCTGTGGCTGCTGGCGTTCATGGTGTTCTGCGTGGGGCAGGCCTGGTGGTGCTGGAAGG
>NZ_JARPQB010000022.1 GCF_029478665.1 Pseudomonas entomophila | reverse complement strand
CAACTTCTTGCGCAGTGGTGGCAAAAAGTTGCGCAGTTGGCTGCAGGCCTTGCTGCGCATGCTCTACATCAATGTATTCACACACTTATCCACATTTGAGTGCGCAACTTCTTGCGCAGTTGACCAAAAAGTCAGAAACGGAAATCTTCGCCATGACCACGGTCATGCCACGGTGCTTTTGCAACAGCAAATTTATTTTCAAAAGGGGGTTGAATTCGCTCCGCGCTTGCCTGACCTTAGAGTCAAGAGGCAAAGAAATACCAACGGCCTCAAGGGCCTAGGCACGCCTCCCTGCGAGCAAGCTGAATAAGGATTGAATCATGCAAATCCAGGTCAACAGCAGCAACCATATCGAAGGCAACATCCGGCTCGACGAGTGGGTCCGCAGCACACTGCACGCCTCGCTCGAACGCTTCGAGGACGACCTCACCCGCATCGAGGTGCACCTGCGCGACGAGAACGGCATAAAACCCGGACCGCATGACAAACGCTGCCAGATGGAGGCTCGCCCCAAAGGCCACCAACCGATTTCCGTGACCCACACCGCCACTTCGCTGGACCAGGCCGTCGACGGCGCGGCCGGCAAGCTGAACAACGCGCTGGAGCATTTCTACGGCAAGTTGCGCAGCAAGCGCGGCGCCCTGGAGCTGAGTGACCCGGACGCCTGAAGCTCAAGCGATGCACACAACCAACGCCCGGCCTTGCGCCGGGCGTTTTCGTCCAGGCCGATCAGCGGGCCTGAACCAACCCCGCCCTGCCCCGGTCAACTCCTGCAGTCATTCAGTGCAGAAGTTGACCATGAACAACCCTTTCGAGCAGATCAGCGCCGCCTTCGCCCCCGAATACCGGGTCAACCTGAGCATCGAGCGCCTGGACGGCAGCATCATGCTGACGCTGTCCGACGACAGCGGCGTGGTCGCCAAGCGCCTGGTCAGCGAGGCCCAGCGCAACGACCCGGTGCGCCTGCAACGGGTCATCGACAGCATCCACCTGGGCCTGGCCATCGAGCTTGGGCAGAACCCGCTGGAAGTGCTGGCCGCCCTTACCTGCCAACAACGCTTCCCAGCCAGCACACTGGCCAACTGAGGCTTACTTGCCCTCTTCCACTTCCTTGCCGTTGGCGTCCAGCACCTTGGTCGACGGGTAGCGGTACGAGGCGTAGCGCACCACCAGGATGGCAAACGCCAGCAGCAGGATGCCGCCGCACACGTACAACAGGCCGACGTCCGGCGCCTTGTGGTGCGACACGTCGCCGATCAGCAGGCGGGTCAGCGCGGTGATCGCCACGTACAGCAGGAAGCGGATGGGCATGTGGTTGGTCTTGAAGTAGATCCCCACCATGGCGCCCAGCTCCAGGTAGATGAACAGCAGCAGAATGTCATCGACGCTGACCCCACCCTTGCCCAGCATGTCCATGAAGGTGACCACCGCCGCATAGGCGGTGATCGCGCCGATGCCGAACAGCGCCAGGTAGTGGAAAGCCTCCACGCACAGGTTGCCCAGCGAGTCGGCCGAGCCATGCAGGCCCTTGCGCAGTTTGTCTGCCCATTTGATGTTCACGATGTTCGATTCCCCGATACGGCTGAAGGATGGTGCGCCACCTCTGTGACGCTTGTGCCATGCAGTTAAAGGGCCACGCCCTTGCCTTGGAAGGCGGCCGATTGCCGCAGGGCACCTGTGGGCTACGCTGTTTTTCAGCGCAAAAGGCCATCATCGTGGTTGCGGTCCGGTGGCTTTCGCCTGTACTGTATAAAGATACAGTTGTCCGCAACCCTAACCAGCAAAAAGGCACAGAGGTGATGAATGGCCGTCGAAGTGGTGTACCGCAGCAGCCGCGACCCGGAGCGCTTGTTCATGGATAAGGCCGAAGCAGACCGTCACGACAAGATGCTCGAACTGGCCGAACGCCTGGCCGAGGTGCTGCACAAGGCCGTGCCGTCGATGAGCGAACAGCAGGTCGAGGAAGCCGGGATCTACATGGCCAAGAACCGCGATGTGTTCGCCCGGGCGTTCAAGAGCCAGCCGGATGCGTTGGCGGAGTTGCTTGAAGGCGGTTCGGCGGAGTGATTTCGGTGTTCGCCGGCAAGCCGGCGAACCGCCCCGCTCTCAACCGTACAACAACCGCTCCGCCAGCATCTGCGCCACCCGCGCCGGCGAGCGCTTCTCCGCCTGGGCATGGGCGAACACGTCGGTCAGCCGGGTCGGGATCCGCGCCAGGTGCGCGGTGATGGTGCCCAGCTCCTCGCCACGGTGCTTGAGCACCACGTAGATCAGCCCGCCAGCGTTGATCACATAGTCGGGCGCGTACAGAATCCCCCGGGTTTCCAGCTGATCGGCCACCTGCAAGGTGGTCAGCTGGTTGTTGGCAGAACCCGCCACCGCCGCGCAACGCAACTGCATGACGCTCTGGCCGGTGAGCACTGGCCCCACCCCACACGGCGCAAAGATGTCGCACGGCGTGCTGATCAACGCGTCGTTGACCACCGGATGAGCCCCAAACTGCTCCACCGCCAGCCGTACCTTCCCAGGGTCCAGATCGCTGACCAGCAGCTCGGCGCCCGCCGCATGCAGTTGTTCGGCCAACGCATAGCCCACATTCCCCAGCCCCTGCACCGCCACCCGCAAGCCTTCCAGGTTGTCGCTGCCCAGCCGGGCCATGGAGGTGGCGCGAATACCGGCGAATACGCCCATGGCCGCGTGGGGTGACGGGTCGCCCGCAGCGGTGGTGCTGGTCACATGAGGGGTGGTCTGGGCAATGCAGTCCATGTCGAGGGTCGAGGTGCCGCTGTCCACGGCGGTGATGAAACGGCCCTGGAGCGTGTCGACGAAGCGACCGAAGGCCTCGAACAGCGCAGCGCGGTTTTCCACATGGGGGTTGCGCACGATCACTGCCTTGCCGCCGCCCATCGGCAACCCCGCCAGGGCAGCCTTGTAGCTCATGCCCTGGGCCAGGCGGATGGCATCGGTCATGGCGCTTTCATCGTCGGCATAGGGCAGGTAGCGGCAACCGCCGATCGCCGGCCCCAACTGCTCGCTGTGGATCACCACCACGGCCTTGAGGCCCGTCGGCGGGTCGATGAACAGGTGCAGCGACTGGGTGCGGGTACTTTGCATGAGGGCGAACATCGACAGGCTCCCCCGTGAGGTGCTCTCTCCAGTATAGGCAGGTGCAAACCCGCCGCGACACGGTCGGACCACTGGACGAAAACCAGCGCCAGGGCTACAAGTTAAGCGTGATGGAGAGGTGCCATGAACCCACGCCAAGCCTGCCTGGCCTGCCTGGAACGCGAGCCGGCCGCCCTGCTGGAAGCCGCCCTGTGGATCGCCGCCGAGCATGACCGGGCCGTCGAGCCCGCGGCCGGCCTCGCCCGCCTGCACGAGCTGCAGCGCGAGGTCAGCGCCAGCCTGCCGATGCTGCCGCTCAACGAGCTGGCCCAGCCGCTACTGCGCCAGTTGAATGCCCTGGGTTTTCAACAGGACGAGTACCAGCCACTGCGCCCGCAGGCGGCCCTGATGGACAAGGTGCTGCAACGCCGCCGTGGCCAGCCGCTGCCCCTGGCCATCCTGGCCCTGGAGCTGGCGCGGTGTCTGTCGATCCCGCTGGAGGGGGTCAACTTTCCCGGCCACTTCCTGCTGCGCGTGCCCGGTGCCGATCACCTGCTCGACCCCTGCGGGGGCCGGCGCCTCTACCCCAACGACTGCCGCGACCTGCTGGCTCGCCAGTTCGGCCCGCAGGTCACGCTGACCGCCGAGCACCTGCACAGCGCCTCGCCGATGCAGATGCTGCAGCGCCTGTCACGCAACCTGCGCCAGTTGCACAGCAGCAACGACAACGACCTGGCCGCGCTGATCGATGCCGAGCGGGTCATGCAGCTGGGCCCGGTGCAGGTGGGTGACTACCTGGCCCGTGCCACCCTGTACCAACACCTGGACTGCCCCCAGGCCGAACGCTTCGACCTGGAGCACGCCCTGCTGCTGACCGACGACCCGGTGCAGCGCCTCAAGCTTGGCGAGCGCCTGAGCCAGCTGCCCAGTGGCAAGCGCTCAATCCATTAACGCTTCACCCTTGGGCGCTACTTCACGTGGCCGTGGCGCCCGCACCTGGCTGACCAGCAGTGCCCCCAGCAACGCCGGGATGGCGCAGAAGAAGAAGATCTGCTCCACCGGCATGTGCAGGGTCAGCAGCAGGCTGCCGATGAGCGGCCCGAGGATCGAGCCGAAGCGCCCCACGCCCAGCGCCCAACCGGTGCCAGTGGCGCGCACCTGGGCCGGGTAGAAGTTGCTGACGAAGGCATTGAGCGTCAGTTGCCCACCGATGATGCAGAAACCCGCGGCGAACACGCTGGGTACCAGCCAGCGTGGGTCGTCATGGTTCAGGCCGACCAGCACACTGAACACCGCGGCCCCCAGCAATACGCCGGCCAACAGGCGGGCCTTGTTCTTCATGCGGTCGGCGCACCAGGCCAGGCACACCGCGCCGAAGGTGCCGGCGAACAGGAACAACGAAGTGACCAGGTTCGCCTGGTTCAGTGCCAGCCCGCTTTCCTGCAGCAACGACGGCAGCCAGCTGATCATGAAATACAGCAGGATCAGGCTGACGAAGAAGGTGCCCCACAGCAGCAAGGTTGGCCGAGCGAAACCGTCGCGGAACAACGCCACCATGGTGAGCTTGCTGTCTGCGGGTTCATCGGTGGCGACTTGAGCCGCTGGAACCTGCCAACCTGGAAGCAAGCGGGCGACAATTCGTTGCAACCGAGCGTACGGCGGTGCATCACGCAGCAAGCGTGGCAGCGACTCGGGCAGGTACAAAGCCAAGAAAGGGAACAACAGCAACGGCGCCACCCCGCCGGCGAGGAACACCGCCTGCCAACCGTGCTGGTCGATGAAGCCCGCCGCGACGAAGCCGCCCGCAGCGCCTCCCAGCGAAAAGCCGCAAGCGGCCAGGGTCACCATCAATGTACGCAGGCGCGGCGGCGCATAGTCGGCCATCAACGCCATGGCACTGGGCATGGCGCCGCCCATGCCGATACCGCAGAGGAATCGCGCCAGCATCAGGCTGTCGAGAGAGGTGGAAAACACCATCAGCACCGTCAGGCTGGCGTACAGCAGCACGCAGCACAGCAGTACCCGGCGCACGCCGAAGCGGTCGGCCAAGGGCGTCACTGCCAGCGAACCGACCGTCAGGCCGAACAGGTTGGCGCTGAACACCGGCCCGAAGGCGGCCTTCTCCAGCCCCCAGTCCTGGGCCAGCGCCGGAATCACGTAGCCCAGCACCTGGGCGTCATAACCATCGGTGACCAACAGCAGGATCAGCAGCAGCAGCAGGCGCCACTGATAGGGAGACACCGGGCGCGCGTCGAGCGCCGCGCGAAAGCTGGCTATCTGGTTGTGCATCGCAAGGTACCTGTCTTTTGTTTTTATGCCACGGGGTCGCGATGGTCGTGTAGGAGCCGGCTTTGCCGGCGAACCAGGCACCACGGTGCATGGCACCGGCCTTGCCGGTGTTCGCCGGCAAGGCCGGCTCCTACAGGTTGGCGCGGAACCCTGTGGGAGCGGGTTCCCAGCCAACCCAATGAGTTTGTGGTCAGTTGGGGGTGTCGGGCTGCCTCGCCGGGTGGGCTTTCTGGAAGGCAGGGTGCTGTTCGGCCAGGGCGGCGACCCGGCGGATGCGCGGGTAGCCGGCGAGGTCGATGTTGAAGCGCTCGGCCGCGTACAACTGCGGGATCAGGTAGACGTCGGCCAGCCCCGGCGTGGCGCCGAAGCAGAAGCCGTCATCGCCGATCAGTTGCTCGATCGCCGCCAAGCCCTGGCTGATCCAGTGGCCGATCCACTGATTGACCTGGGTTTCGTCATGCCCCAGCTGACGCAGCTGGTTGAGCACGCTGACGTTGTGCAGCGGGTGGATATCGCAACCGATGATCGCCGCCACGCCACGCACCTTGGCCCGGGCCTCCACGGAGGTCGGCAGCAGCGCGGGCTGTGGATAAGCCTCTTCCAGGTACTCGATGATCGCCGGCGATTGCACCAGCAGCTCGCCGTCATCGGTACGCAGGGCCGGCACCCGCCCTTGCGGGTTGAGTGCCAGGTATTGCTCGCCACGCTGCTCGCCCTTGAGCAGGTTCACCGGCAGGGCCTGGTAATCCAGGCCCTTGAGCGCCAGGGCGATGCGCACGCGGTACGACGAAGTGGAACGGTAGTAGGTGAACAGCTCCATCGCCCCGCCCCCTTATTTGGCCGCCACGACGGTGCCGCGGCACTCGCCAAAGCCGATGCTGGCCACGCCATCACGCACGCAGCGGGCGCGCAGGATGATCTCGTCGCCGTCCTCGAGGAACTTGCGCACCTCGCCGCTGGCCAGCTCCACCGGGTGCTTGCCGCCTTCGGTAATCTCCAGCAGGCTGCCGAACGAGCCCGGCGCCGCACCGGACAAGGTGCCCGAACCAAACAGGTCCCCGGATTGCAGCTGGCAGCCGTTGACACTGTGGTGGGCGACCATCTGTGCCACGGTCCAGTACATGCTGCGGGTGTTGCTCAAGGTCAGGCGGTGGGCCGGCAGGTTCTGCTCGCGCATGCCTGCGGTCAGCAGCAGCACTTCCAGCTCGATGTCGAAGGCGCCACCGGCCTGGTCGCGCTTGTCCAGCAGGTACGACAGCGGCTGCGGGTCACCTTCCGGGCGCGCCGGCTGGGCGCAGCGGAACGGCGCCAGGGCCTCGGCGGTCACCACCCACGGCGACACCGTGGTGATGAAGCTCTTGGACAGGAACGGGCCCAGCGGCTGGTATTCCCAGGCCTGGATATCACGCGCCGACCAGTCGTTGAGCAGGCAGAAACCGGCCACGTGCTCGGCGGCGTCGCCGATCGGGATCGGCTGGCCCATCTCGTTGCCCTGGCCGATCCAGATCCCCAGCTCCAGCTCGTAGTCCAGGCGCGCGCAGGGGCCGAAGTTGGGCTCGGTCTGGCCGACCGGCAGGGTCTGGCCCTTGGGGCGGCGCACGTCGCTGCCGGACGGGCGGATGGTCGAGGCGCGGCCGTGGTAACCGATCGGCACGTGCTTGTAGTTGGGCAGCAGCGGGTTGTCCGGACGGAACAGCTTGCCGACGTTCTTGGCGTGCTCGATACCCACGTAGAAGTCGGTGTAGTCACCAATTTTCGCTGGCAGGTGCAGTTGGCATTCACTGGCCGGATACAGCGCGGTCTTCAATGCAGCCTGGTGCTCGCTACCCTCGCCCAGCAGCGCCAGCAGGCGCTCGCGCAGGGCCACGCGGGCCGGGCGGCCCAGGGCGAAGAAGGCGTTCAGCGCACCACCTTGGGTGGCCTCGACGGCGGCCTTGGCCTGGCCTTCGAACAGCCCGCTGGCCAGCACGGCCTCCAGGTCGAGGATGGCGTCGCCGATGGCCACGCCGCAACGCGGCGCCTGCCCTGGGCGGCTGAAGATGCCCAGGGGCAGGTTCTGCAGCGGGAAGTCGCGGTGCCCGTTGGCGTGCTCGACCCAGCTACGGGCGTTGGCGGTCTGGTTCATCGGTTATCTCCGGTTCGGGTTGAAGGTGCTCGGCAAGGTGGCCCAGCAACTATCGTAGTCGGCCTGCAATTGCAGGCTCTCGAGGGCCTGGCGGCTCGGGCGCAGCACTTGGCTGGTCTCGAACATGAAGGCCATGGTGTTGTCGATCTTGTGCGGCGCCAGGTCCACCGAGATGGCCTTGTCGCAGGTCTCGGCGTCCGGGCCATGGGCGCTCATCACCCCATGCAGCGAGGCGCCGCCGGGCAGGAAGCCTTCGGCCTTGGCGTCGTAGGCGCCCTGGATCAGGCCCATGAACTCGTTCATCAGGTTGCGGTGGAACCATGGCGGACGGAAGGTGTTCTCGGCCACCATCCAGCGCGGCGGGAAGATCACGAAGTCCATGTTGGCCATGCCGTGGACGCTGGTTGGCGAGGTGAGCACGGTGAAGATCGACGGGTCGGGATGGTCGAAGCTGACGGTGCCAATGGTGTTGAAGCGGCGCAGGTCGTACTTGTATGGCACGTTGCTGCCGTGCCAGGCGACCACGTCCAGCGGCGAGTGCTGCAGCTCGCAGGCCCAATGTTCGCCGAGGAACTTCTGCACCAGTTGCACCGGGCCGCTGGTTTCTTCGTAGTGGGCCACCGGGGTGAGGAAGTCACGCGGGTTGGCCAGGCCGTTGCTGCCGATCGGGCCGAGGTCCGGGATGCGCAGCGGCGCGCCGTGGTTCTCGGCGATGTAGCCACGGGCCTGGTCGTCGAGCAGTTCGACGCGGAACTTCATGCCGCGCGGGATCACCGCGATCTCCAGCGGTTCGACCTCCAGCACGCCCAGCTCAGTGGCGATGCGCAGGCGACCTTGTTCGGGTACCAGCAGCAGCTCGCCGTCGGCGTTGAAGAACACCCGCTCCATGGAGCGATTGGCGCGGTAGATGTAGATGCTCACCCCGGCCGGCTTCTCTGAAGCCGAGTTGGCCACCATCGGCAGCCAGCCTTCGATGAAGTCGGTGGGCTCGGCCGGCATCGGCTGGGGGCTCCAGCGCAGGCGATTGGGGGTGATGGCGCCCAGCGCGCCGGTCAGCGGCTGGCGCTCCAGGCGCTCGAAGCGCGGGTGCAGCGCCGACGGTCGGATGCGGTACAGCCAGGTGCGGCGCAGTTCGCTGCGGGTCATGGTGAACGCGGTGCCCGACAGCAGCTCGGCGTATAGCCCGTAGGGGGCCTTCTGCGGCGAGTTCTGCCCTACCGGCAAGGCGCCGGGCAGGGCTTCGCTGGCGAATTCGTTGCCGAAGCCGCTCAGGTACTGGAGTTGGGGGGATGTGTCGCGGGTCATCGGGGCCTCCGGGCTCACGCGGAGCCGTTGCTGGCAGCTGGCTGCTGGCCCGATCCGGAGACTGGCACGGGGGTGGCAGCGCGTCTGCATTGTTTTTATCGTAATCAGATTACGAATAACGTAATTTGCTCGTGCGCAGGCGTCAAGCTATAAAGGCGCCACCCAATGAAATCTGCGTAGAAGTCCCTCATGGCCAAAGCCAGCACCAGCGCCGACAACGGCAAACAGAAGGTCCGCTCGGCGGAAGTCGGTACCGACATCCTCAAGGCCCTGGCTGAACTGTCCCCCTCTACCTCACTGTCGCGCCTGGCCGAACATGTGCAGATGCCGGCGAGCAAGGTCCACCGCTACTTGCAGGCGCTGATCGCCAGCGGCTTCGCCGAACAGGACCCGGCCACCAACCATTACGGGCTGGGCCGCGAGGCGTTGCGGGTAGGCATGGCGGCGCTGGGCAGCATCGATGTGTTGAAGGTCGCGGCGTTGCCGCTGTCGCAGTTGCGCGACGAACTCAACGAAAGCTGCTTCATCGCGGTGTGGGGCAATCAGGGCGCGACGGTGGTCAGCATCGAGCCGGCGGTGCGCGCGGTGACGGTGGTGACGCAGATCGGCTCGGTGCTGCCGCTGCTCAGTTCCTCCACCGGGCTGGTGTTCGCCGCCCACTTGCCGGAGCGGGAAACCGTCGAGTTGCGCGACCAGGAACTGGCCGCGCGGCAGCAGACTGCCGACGACTACACGGCACTGCTGGCGCAGATCCGCCAGCGCGGCCTGCACCATGTGCACGGCCTGCTGATGCCCGGGGTAGATGCACTGTCCGCCCCGGTGTTCAACGCCATGGGCCAGATTGCCGCGGTGATGACCGTGGTCGGGCCGACCTCGATCTTCCATGCCGATGAACAGGGGCCAGCGGCGCAGCGCCTGCTGGCCGCCGTGGAGGCGGTTAGCAGGCGGATGGGCTATCAGCCTTAGGCAGGCAGGCGATCAGGCTCCCTTTCCAGGGCGATGTAGGCGGTGTAAAGCAGCAGTTCCTTATCGAACTTCTCGTAAAGCCCCGAAGTGACTTCGCCGCCTATCTCGATGGCGATTCGTCTTTCCAGCTTGTGGGTCAGGATGAACGTCTTGAGTTTGCTGAACCAAGGCGACGATGGGCCTGGGAACAGATTCGACCAGGCCTTCATGACCGGCGTGATGAGCACTGCCTGGGCCAAGGGTTTCAACGCATCGATGATGCCAGGGAAGCCGAGCGTGCCGGTCACATAGAGTTTGATCGCTTCGAACTGATCACCATCGCGAAGCGCCACGGCTGCCTTGTAGAAGGCGTAGGCCGCATCGACGAACGCAATGGCCAGCCGCGCGGGCGGGAACGGCAATGTCACGATCTTGAGGATTGTCCACAGGTGCGAATAGATCTGCCAACCGATACGCGCCAGCACACCTCGGGCATTGCTTTGGGCCTCATCGAGCAACTGTCGCAACTGACCGCGCAGCGAAGCCCCCAGATGATCGATATTGCGATAGGCCCGCAGTGAGCGCAGTATTCGCTCGAACCCCTTCAATCCCGTCGAATCGTCCTCATTGTCGTCTTCGACGCCCTGGATCAGCGCATGAATTTTCTCCTCCTGCGCCACCGGAATATGCTTGAACAGCCAATCCTGAATATCGTCCCCTTGCCATTGCTGGGCAAAGTCCCATGCGGTCAGCAACGAGCGCCCTCGTGGACCATCGGCCAGATAGACCAACGTGCCCCGCGCCGCCGTGGATTGAAGCAGGTAAGCGCCTTGTATCGGGCAGCCATTGATCATCAGTTCGGCCAGCTTGCAGTCCTCGATGAAACTGCCCTCGTCGAATTGCCCGCACACTTCGGACAACCATTGCACATGCGCGGGCTCCTCAAGTGACCCTCGCATGATCTCGAGCAGGCAATCTCGCTGCATGGTCAAGCCCAGCAGGTACCGATACAGCGCCAGCGCCGGTGTGTCGACTCGATCATCCGGCCCAAGGTAGAGGCGCTCCAGTTCGGCCTGGTAATTAATCTGGATCGTACGCTCACGCATGCATCGCTCGATCACCAACCGGTTCAGATGCGACAGATTCTGCCCTACGGTTGAGTGAAGCCGGGCAACGCTGGGCGTGAAGAAACTCTCCCCGGACTCGATCAACAGGCTGACCAACGCCTGTCTCTCACCGTTGCCCTGTTCGACGACGACGGTGTCAGGGTCGATCCATGGCCCCACGCCTCCCACATTGAGGAGGTCATCCGCGGCATTGTGGAAATACACATCGGCGCTGGGGATTTTCACAGTGGCCTGATATTCCAGCGCCAGCACCCGCAGCTCATGGCCGAGGTCCGTCACGCGCTGCAGCTTGAATGCGTCGGCATGGGGATACGCTTCAGGCCTGATCGCCTTGAGGTCATCCTTGATCTTCTCCTTCTTCAATACCGCCCACACTTCAACCACTTCATCCCAGTCTTCGGCCTGCGCGCCCTGCAAGCTCACGGTTTGCCCAGACCAGGCAGAAGGCAGACGCTGGATCAGCTGGAAGAACCTGACCAGTTCAGGACGATCGTCGTGCAGCCCATGCTTCAACAGATAGGCATTGCCCTCGGCGGTGGCAGTCATCTCACCCACACCGAAGCTCAATGCCTCCATCGATGTGAAAAAGCGGAAATCTCCTTTCGGCGAACCAGGCGCGTAGAGGAGGTAGCCATCGTCGTTGCTCAGACACAGATGATTGGTAAGGGAGAACTGATGATCGTCGTGCAGGATGCTTACCCCCGCAATCCCCATCGACGGGCCTGCCCAGCCGTTTTCCAAGGCCGCCTCGAGCAGTGCCACCCCACGCCGGTCGAGCCCTTGATAGTCGGCCACCTGGATAGCAAGCCGCAGCTTGGCGTCCATCGTTTCGCGCAACAGGGTGTCAGCGGTATCCCCCTGGTAAGCGTTCTCTACCATTGCGGCGTAGCTCGTCTGAAGGTCCAGCGCTTGCGCCATTTGCACCAGATGCTCCGGCGTCAATATCTCCCGCAGGTCTTCACAGGCGCACTCCACCGTCAGGTGATCGCCGAGGTAGGCGCCGCCACATACCCACTCCAGCAAGCTGGTCGCAGACGTCTTCCCCGCTGCAACGAAGTCATGGCTGACGTGCAGTTCGATGTCCTGCGCGGAAACATCCATGACACCGGCCGCCTCGAGCCATTCGTTCATCTTCTCTAGGGCGTACCCGTGAAAATCGGTGTGCCCGGTGTGCTGCACAAGGGCCTCCTGCGCCTGGGCCAGCACCTCGTCGAGCTCGGCGATCCGCTCGCGCTCCTGGTCCGACAAGTTGCGCATCCACTCCGGCATCCGCCTGCGCCGGAAGACTTCGAGCAGGTCTGCCACCGACTTCTGTGTCCGCTCGGCCAGTGGGTGTATCGACACCGCCGCCTCGATATCACCCACCTCTTCATCCAGGGCTTGCTCGACCAGCCATGCCTGAAGCACCTGCATGTCCCTGATCAGATAGTCTTCAAATGGCTCGCCCAGTGGTTCGAATTCAAGCTCGACAGCGTCCGCGCTCAACAACGCCTCATGCTGTTTCGGCAGCAAGTTGGCTAACCACTGCCCATCCTGTTTCAAATCCCAGAGCATCTGCTCGGCCAAGTCCTGATCGGTATCGAACCACTTACCCAGGCCCAAGCCGTAGACCACTTTGGACGCCTCGCTGTCAGCCCCAGGCGCGAACATCGCCACGCATCCCGGAATCCTTATGCTCAGGTCGTCCTGCGTACGCAGCGAGACCGAGGCGATGACCGTTCTGGCCTGGTCATTGGGCAGCAGTGCCTCGATGGCCAGCCTTTCGCTACGGCGTTGTATCGCCCAGGCCTGGAGCTCAAGCGTCACGTGATGCTGAAGCTGCTGGGATAACACCTCCGACTGCTCCGACCACCAATGCTCGACTTCCTCGGGCGGCCTTGGCGCGCTGCTCAGCTGTGCCTGGAGCGCCAGCGTGCTCAAGGCCAGAGCGCCAAGCACATCGTCCTGGAAGTGCTGTGCCTGCGTACCGGGGCGACTCAGGTTGGCGGCACCGAGCACCTGCTTGGGAAAGTCAGCGGCATCGGCGATTTCGGCCAGGAAAAGCGGCTCGAAGTTCATGCTCAATCTCCAATATTTGTGTAGGAGCCTGAACAATGAGCAATGTGAAAGAGGGAAGGAGGAGGGAAAGCCTGACAGGCCAAAGTTCAACTAGCCTACGCAGGCTGAAGACTGCTCTGGATCTACAGCCTGAAAACGGAAGGATTATCACGGACGATGTAATAGAGAATGTCAGAAGCCGGTATTTTTCCCACGGCAACAAGTGCTTATTCTTACCTCACTGGTCGGCACGAAGGGCTCTCCCCCCCGCCTTTCGGGCCACCAAGGTTCACCGACGTTGATTTTGAAGCTCCTTGATCTACGTCTCGATTGGCCGCTGCGGTTGCAGCGGCCTTTTTTATTTCTGCAAGAACCATCGGCTTTTTCATGGCCTTATGGGGGGCGGTACAAGGCCGGCGCCTTGAGCTGTGCAAAATCATCTGTAGGAGCTTTAGCCGCGATTCAGGCAACGTGGTGTCTTGCCCCCGCTTCGCGGGTGATCGCGGCTCAAGCCGCTCCTACAGAGGTCGAACCCTCTCAGTGATGTTGCTTACACCAAAGGGAACCGCTGCAAGTTCGCCATCATCTGCTGCAATGCCTGCAGGCTGTCCTGCGGATGCACCGCGCCGTCGAAATCGCCGATCCGCGCCCAGTTGTCCGCCACCTGCTCCGGCGTGAAGCCCTCGCGCGGATCGAAGCCCACTCCCAGGCTGCGCTCCCAGCGCACCTTGCCCACCCAGCCACCGCCAACCTCGAACAACTGGCCGCTGTCCTGGCACTGCTCGCTGCCCAGGTACACCACCAGCGGGCTGATCAGTTCCGGCTTGAGTTGTTCGAACACCTGGGGAGGGATCAGCCCTTCGGTCATGCGGGTCGCGCCGGTTGGCGCAATGGCATTGACCAGGATGCCGTTCTTGCTCCCTTCGATGGCCAGGGTGCGGGTCAGCCCGTAGAGCCCGAGCTTGGCCATGCCGTAGTTGGCCTGGCCGAAATTGCCGTAGATGCCCGACGTGGACGAGGTGAAGATCACCCGCCCCCAGTTCTGCGCGCGCAGGTGTGGCCAAGCCGCGCGAGTGAGCTTGTAGGCACCCTCGACATGCACGCGATAGACCAGCTCCCAGTCACTGTCCTCCATCTTGTGGAAGGTCTTGTCGCGCAGGATGCCGGCGTTGTTCACCAGCACATCGACCTGGCCGAAGCTGTCCAGGGCCTGCTCGACGATGCGTGCGCCATCGGTGACCGAGTCATGGTTGGCCACTGCCGTGCCGCCCGCGGCGCGGATCTCCTCCACCACCCGGTCGGCCGCCGAGGCATTGGCGCCTTCGCCATGGGTGCTGCCACCCAGGTCGTTGACCACCACCCTGGCGCCCCTTGCGGCGAACAGCAGCGCATGGGCCCGGCCCAGGCCGCCACCGGCCCCCGTGACAATCACCACTCGATCTTGCAGACGTACCGGCTCGCTCATGCTCAGGGCTCCAGGCAATGGATGGATGCAACCAGTCTCCGCCTGCCATGGGCGCCGGGCAATCAAGCCCACCGTGGCGAATGCCGGGCGATAACGCCCGGCGATGTTCGTCCGGTCACGACCAGGCAACCTTCTGCGGGATGAAACACAACGGCTGTTCACGAAACGCCAGGTAATGGCGCAACACCTGCACCGGCGCCTCGGTGTGCGGGTAATGGCCGATCCCCTGCAGCACGACGGTGTCCGGCTCCGGCACCACCTGTCGGTAACGCTCGACCATGTGCGCGCCCGACAACGGGTCTACCGCGCCATTGATGAAGCGTAGCGGCACGCTCGCGCGCTGCAAGGCGCTGACCCAGCGTTCACGCTGGGCCCGACGTTCGGGCAGGAAATTGATGAGTTTGTGCAGGATTCGCGGGCCGTGATTGGCGGCGATCAGACTCCAGTAGTCATCCAGGGCACTCTCGCTCGGGTGCGTGCAGGGCCCGTAGACCTGGGTGACATTGCGCACCAGGTCGTCGCGCCCGAACGAGCGCCCGACCAGCCAGCCCAGGCGGCTGAGCAACAGTTTCTGAATCAGCAGCACCCGGCAGCTTTCCGGGAACAGCCCGCTGTTGAGAAACACGCAGCTGGCGATCGCAAGACGCTGCTCATGATGCCGTGCCAGCAACTCCTGGGCCACGCTGCCACCGTAATCGTGGGCCAGCAGGTGCACAGGCTGGTCGATCTGCAGGTGGGCGAGCAGCGCCTGTTGCAGGTCGGCCTGTTCCAGCAGGCTGTAGTCGTGGTCCGGGGGCTTGGCCGAATCGCCGAAGCCCAGCATGTCGCAAGCCACCACGCGGTAGCGTTGGGTTAGCGGTGCCCACAGGTAGTGCCAATCCCAGCTGGCGGTGGGGAAACCGTGAAGCAGTAGCAGTGGCTCTCCTTGCCCTGCCGTCCAGTAGCGGATGCTCTGGCCTTGGAAGCTGAAACTCCTGCTCCGGGTACGCCAGACGCACAATGGAATCTCTGCCAGAGGCATCACGGTCGTCCCGGTGTGTAAGTGTCGGAATGAGTGTCGGAATAGGGCAAGGCTGCGTTCATTGCAAGTCACCTCGGCACATGCATGTGCTCTCTATGTCGAGGCACAGTCTAGAAGCCCCTACGAAGGTGATAAGTTGCCTTGGCAGCCAGCCTGATGACCGTGCGAGTCAGTGGCACGAACGGTCAGAGCAGCATGACCAGCAGCGGTGCGGCCAACAGGTTGAGCAAGCCGGTCAGGACCATGACCAACCCGGCCACCGAACCCTCCTCGCGCCCCACTTCCTGGGCCCGGCTCACGCCCGCGCCATGGGCGCCTACCCCGAACAGCGCGCCACGGGCCAGCGCCGTGCGCAGCGGCAGCCAGCGCAGCAGCACGCCGCCAAACAGCGCGCCCAGCACCCCGGTGAACATCACGAACACCGCGGTCAGTTCCGGCACGCCGCCCAGGTCCTGGGCCACCGGCATGGCGAACGGCGTGGTGATCGAGCGCGGCAGCAGCGACAGGCTGACCGACTCGTCCAGCGCCAGCAGGTGCGCCAGTACCCACGAACTGCCGATCGACGCCACGCTGCCGGCCAGCATGCCCACCAGCAGCGCCGGCCAGTGCCGGGCCAGCATTTTCCGCTGCTGCCAGATCGGCACCGCGAAGGCCACGGTCACCGGGCCCAGCACCCCCATCAGCCAATGGGTGTTGCGGGCGTATTCGGCGTAGGCGGTGTGCAGCGGCACGGCCACCGCCAGCAACAGGGCCGGCACCAGGATCAACGGCGACAGCAGGTAGCGTCCGCTGCGCCGGTACAGCCAGCGGCTACCGAGATAGGCCGCCAGGGTCAGCACAAGCCAGAACACCGGCATGGGCTCAAGGCTCATGGCGCAACCTCCAACGGCACACCAGCTCCACGGTCACCGCGGTGACCACCATCACCAGCAGGGTGCTCACGGCGATCACCAGCAGGATGCGCCAGCCTTCACTGCGCAGCAGGCTGCCGTAGTCCAGCAGGCTCATCAGCGCCGGGATGAAAAACAACAGCATCTCGGCCATCAGCCACTTGGCGCCCAGTTGCAAGGTGGCGGGCCTGACCACGCCAGTGGCAAACAGCGCCAGCAGCAGGGCCAGGCCCATCACGCCGCCAGGGATCGGCCAGGCGAGCCAGGCGGCGAGTTGGCCACCGATCAGGAACAGGGCGAGCAGCACCGCCAGCTCGGCGAGCAGGCGAAGGGTTTTCTTGAGTAATTCGGCATTCATGGGCGGGGGGGTCCTCGACAACGTGCCCATTGTAGAATTCGGCCAGCCAGGCCAGAAGCGAATTGCTAGACTGATCGGCATTCCAAAATGGAATGGTGACCATGGAATTCAAACAGCTGCGCAGTTTCATCGAAGTCGTTAATCGGGGTGGTTTCACCCAGGCGGCGAGCACCTTGCACATCAGCCAGTCGGCGGTGAGCAAGCAGGTCGCTCAGCTGGAACAGGCCATCGGCCAGCCCTTGCTGGAGCGGCAAGGCTCGCAGCTGCACCTGACCGCCGCCGGACGCATCGTCCTGCAGCGCGGCGAAGCGTTGATGCGCCAGCGTCAGGAGTTGCTCAACGAACTGGACGACCTCGGCCAGCTGGCTCGCGGCGAGCTGCGCCTCGGCCTGCCGCTACTCGGCAGCGATGCACTGTTCGCCGGGTTGTTCGCCGAATACCGGCGTCGCTACCCGAATATCAGCGTGCATTTGCTCGAAGGCGGCAGTCGCATGGTCGAGCAGGCGGTCAGGAGCGGTGAGCTGGAGCTGGGCGGCAGCCTGACACCAAGCGATCCGGCGTTCGACTGCCAGCCATTCTGCAACGAGGCGCTGGAAGCCCTGCTGCCGGCCGATCATGCCTTGGCCGGGCGGGTCGAGGTCGAGCTGGGGCAACTGGCCGATACGCCGTTCCTGCTGTACCAGCGCAGCTTCGTGCTCAATGATCGCTTGCTCAGCGCTTGCCAGCAGGTGGGGTTCACGCCGAAGGAAGGCGGGCGCAGTGGCCAGGCGGACTTTCTTGCCGCGCTGGTGGCGGCGGGCCAGGGCGTGGTGTTGTTGCCGGCCATCGTGGCGCGGGCGCTGGAGCGGCCCGGGGTGGTGCGCCTGCCGTTGCGGGCGCCGGATTACCTGAAGTGGGATATCGCCTTCATCTGGCGGCGGGGGGCTTATCTGTCGCGGGCGGCGCAGGCGTGGCTGGCGTTGCTGCGGGAACCCCGTTGATTTGGCTCGCCCCTTGTAGGAGCGGCTTCAGCCGCGATCACCCGCAAAGCGGGTGCCTGACACCGCGTTGCCTGCATCGCGGCTGAAGCCGCTCCTACAGCGCCCGCCAACCACGGCTCGGCATCGGTTTCCGGCGTCACCGTCTCACTGATTTGGCTCGCCCTCCGTAGGAGCGGCTTCAGCCGCGATCACCCGCAAAGCGGGTGCCAGGTACCGCGATGCCGCCATCGCGGCTGAAGCCGCTCCTACAGCGCTGCCGCGAACTCCGCCAACCACGGCTCGGCATCGGTTTCCGGCGTCACCGTCTCGCTGGCATCGAGCCTCAACATCGGCAACACCTCCCGCACCCCCAGCTCGGCGAACAACTCGCGCATCTGCTCGCCGCCACCGCAATAGGTATCGCCATAACTCGAATCGCCCAGGCCGATCACCGCGCCCGGCAGCCCACGCCAGGCCGCTGGCAGGGTGTCGCGGATGGCGCTGAACAGCGGCATCAGGTTGTCCGGCAGCTCGCCCATGCCGGTGGTCGAGGTCACGGCCAGCAGCGCTTCGGGGGCAAACCCCTCGAGATCCTGCAACGTGGCACGGGAGGCGTGCCAGGCTTCAAGGCCTGCCGCCTTGAGCAGGGACTCGGCGTGACGGGCGACTTCTTCGGCGGTGCCATACACCGAACCGGAAATAATGGCGACTTTCATCGGGTGAGGATTCCGAAACTGAGTGAAAACGTAGGATACTAGCATCCGACAGTGGCAAAAGGCCGCCTCCGCCAAAAGTCACAGGCACCCGTCGGATCGAACCGCGATCCGACCAGTGGCGTGAACCAAGCCCATGCACCGCGGTCCATCGCCGTGAAGAAATCGCCCATATCGATCGCCCCTTCGAGTTCGACCATGCAAGCAGACGCCCTCCTCTCCCAGGACGAGCTGGACTTCATCCAGGACATGCAGCATTCGCCCCAGTTGAACCTGGCCGACCCCATGTCGAGCCTGCTGGTCAACGGCGACCGTCGTCTCAAGGACCTGCTCACCCGCCTGGTGGCCAACGAACAAGTCACGCTGCAGGCCAGCTTCAACAACCAGCAATTGAGCTTCCCGCTGCAACTGGTCGAGGACGAATTCCACGCCCTGCACCTGCAACTGGGTTCGCCGGACATCTACGAAGATGGCCCCATGCTGCGGCCCTGGCGCCTGTCGCTGGAACAACCCGCGCCACTGCTGGACGATCACCACCAACAAAGCGCGCTGTGGGTGCGCGACATCTCGTTCAAGGGCGTGTTGCTGGAAGTGCGCGACCGCAGCACGGCCCCTGCACAGTTCGACCTGCACTTCGCCCCCGAGGGCATCCCGGCAATCGGCCTGCACGGCACCCTGCGCCGGCGCATCGGCCCACGGCTGGCGGCCTATGACTTGTCGCACAGCCCCGCCGAAGAGATCGAGCGCCTGCGCGAGTACATCCTGCAGGCCCATCGCCAGGCCCACCCCGAGCTGCACGCCCAGGCGCCCATCGCGGTCTGACCACCACCCCTCGGCTGAAACTGACCGGTCATGATCGATCGGCGATAATCCGTGCCCGATTCTTGCAAGCACGCCTGCGCCGCCCACGGCCGCTACCAGGACCTGCTGGCCTGGCTGCACGAAGGCGAGCAACTGGCCACCGACTTCCCCGGCTATCTCGGCTCGGGCATCCTCGCCCCGCCCACCGACGGCGATGAGTTCCAGATCATCTTCCGCTTCACCAACGAACACACGCTGCACGCCTGGGAGCATTCCGCCTCGCGCCGCGCCTGGCTGCAACGCGGCGACGGCCTGTTCGAACGCCCCAAAGAGAAGCGCGTGAGCGGCATCGACGACTGGTTCGGCACCAACATGGTGCAAAAACCACCACGCTGGAAGCAGGCCACGGCCATCTGGCTGGCGTTCTTCCCGGTCTCGCTGCTGTTCAACCTGCTGTTCGGCCACTGGCTGGCGCCACTGGACCTGCTGCCCCGGGTATTGATCAGCACCCTGGCCCTGACGCCGGTCATGGTGTACCTGTTCATCCCCCTGTCGACCCGCTTGCTGGCCGGCTGGCTGAACCCGGCCCCACGCCCGGAGCAAGAGCGCCCTACGGGCCTGCGCAGCCGCTGAGGCGCGGGCTCGCAAGGCCGCGCAGTTCGGGTATGCTGGGGCATCACGCACGGACAGACGAACAGACCACCCCGCACATGAACAGCCCAATCCTCATCACCGGAGCCAGCCAGCGCGTCGGGCTGGCCCTGGCCCTTGAGCTGGCACAGGCCGGCCATACGGTGGTCAGCGCCAGCCGCAGCCTGCACCCGCAGGCGCCGCACCCGAACATCCGCCAGTTCCAGGCCGACCTGACACAAGCCGCCGACCGCCAGGCCCTGATCGACCACCTGCACAGCCACTACGACGGCCTGCGCGCGATCATCCACAACGCCTCGCTGTGGCTCGACGACGGCCTCGACAACCTCGACACCATGTTCCGCCTGCACGTCGAGGCGCCCTACCACCTCAACCTGGCGCTCGGCGAGCTGCTGGCCAAGGTGGACAAGGCCGACATCATCCATATCTGCGACGAGACCTCCTCGCGCGGCAGCAAGAGCCATATCGGCTATGCGGCCACCAAGGCCGCCTTGCAGAACATGGTGCTGTCGTTCGCCGAAAAGTACGCGCCCAAGGTACGCGTCAACGGTATCCTGCCGGGCCTGCTCATTCTCAAGGAAGGTGGCGACGAGCAGTACCGCCAGCAGACGCTGAAGAAAGCCCTGCTCGAATTCGAACCCGGCGCCCGCCCGCTGATCGACGCCGTGCTGTTCCTGCTGGAAAGCCAGTACAGCACCGGCAGCCAGCTGGTCATCAACGGTGGCCGCCATCTGAAGAACCGCATGACCTGAGAGACGCCCATGACCCCGCAACAACAGCTCGAGCTCGAAGCCGCCGCGTTCCGGCGCCTGGTCGACCACCTGCAAAAACGCACCGACGTGCAGAACATCGACCTGATGAACCTGTCCGGCTTCTGCCGCAACTGCCTGTCGAAATGGCTCAAGGCCGCCGCCGACGATCGCCAGATCGAACTGAGCCTGGACGATGCCCGCGAGCAGGTGTACGGCATGCCCTACAACGACTGGAAAGCCCTCCACCAGAAAGAAGCCAGCGCCGAGCAGCAAGCGGCGTTCGAACAAGGAAAACCCCGTGACTGACCTGAACACCCTGCGCAGCAGCCTCGCCAGCGGCGAGCATGTGTTTGCCGACACCCTGGCCTTCGTTGCCACCCACTACAGCTACCAGCCCCAGGCCTTCGACAACGGCGATGTGCACAATGCCGCCGGGCAGAACGAGGGCTCGTGCAAGACCTTGGGCCTGGCCCTGCTGGAAGGGTTGAGCGACCAGGAAGCGCTGCTGGCCTTCGGTGAGCACTACCGCAGCGTGGTGGCCACGCCCGAGGGCAGCGACCATGGCAACATCCGTGCGCTGATCAGGCATGGGTTGGCTGGTGTGAAGTTCGCTGCACAACCGCTGGCGCGCCTGGCCTGAAGAAGCACGCCCACCTGTAGGAGCCAGCCTTGCTGGCGAAAGCGTCGGTGTGATGCAGGCAAGGCTGCGCCTTGCATCGCCAGCAAGGCTGGCTCCTACAGGACGCGGCCTGGGGTCTTGGCGGGGAGATTGGCTTGTTGTAGCCAGCTCAATGCGATCGGCCACAGGCTTTCGCGGAAACGGTCGTGGAAAAAGGCGAAATGGCCGATCGCCTCGACCGAGATATCCACAGGCGCCAGCCGCAGGTGCCTGCGCACGGCACCGTCCAGATAGCCCAACAGACGCTCGGTCGCGGCCACCGTGCCGAACGGGTCGTCGGTCAGGCTGATGGCCAGGGTGGCGGCCCGCACCTGGGCGAACGGCGGCGTTTCGAGCAAGCGACCGCTGGGACGCTGCTCGTAGCGTGGCGTGCGGGTGCTCCAGTCACGCACCACCCCTGCCGGAGTGTCCTCCAGCCAACCGAGGCGCTTGCCCGGAAAGTAACCGAACACGCGCGTCAGCAGCGGCATCAGCACATGCCACTTGCCAAACAGTTGCCAGCGCTGGTCCGCCGCGTAGTCGCGCCAGTAGGCGAACTGCGCGCCGACCAGCACCGCGTGCCTGACCTGCGCCGCGGACGGCGCCAGCCCCAGCGCCCAACCACCGAAACTGTGCCCGACCACGTGCACCGGCTGGCCAGGGTGTTCGGCAGCGGCCAGTTGCAGCATGGCCTCGAAATCCAACCGCCCCCAGTCGCTCCAGCTGGCCTGGAAGCCGCGCAGCGATGCCGGGCGCGACTCGCCAATGCCACGGTAGTCGTAGGTCAGCACATCGAAGCCCTGGGCGAAGAGATAGTCGGCGAAACGGGTGTAGTAGCGGCAGCGCACCGAGGTGGCGGCATTGATGATCACCAGCGGGCGCTGGCGGTCGGGCGTGGCATGGCGCCAGCGAAAGCCTCCGAGACGGTAGCCATCGGCGGCGGTGTGGTGGAAGGCGGTGGCGGGTTGAGTGAGGCTGCTCATGGCGCGCTCCCTGCGGTTGTGCGCCAACGCTAGCAAAAGGGTCCTTTCGCCGGCAAGCCGGCTTCTACGAGGGCTGCGCCAATCTCAGGAGCGGCGCTTCCCCGTAGGAGCCGGCTTGCCGGCGAACAACCCGAAGGCCTTACAGCTCGACGCAGTCGAACTTCACATCGGTGGCCACGTCTTCGTCGTAGTTGACGTCAGCGCGCTCGAAGCCGAACAGGTTGAGGAACTGCTTCTTGTAACCGGCGTAGTCGGTCAGCTCGAACAGGTTCTCGGTGGTCACCTTTGGCCACATGGCACGGCAGGCGTCCTGCACGTCATCACGCAGTTCCCAGTCGTCCAGACGCAGACGGCCTTCGTCATCCAGGGCAGCCGGCGCACCGTCTTCACGGTACATGCGATCACGGAACATGCGGTCCAGCTGGTGTTGGGTACCTTCGTGGATACCCTTCTCCTGCATGATCTTGAAGACCATCGACAGGTACAGCGGCATCACCGGGATCGCCGAGCTGGCCTGGGTGACCACCGACTTCAGCACCGCAACGTTGGCACTGCCACCAACTTTCTTGCCCAGGCGCTGGGCGGTTTCGTCCAGGTCCTGCTTGGCCTTGCCCAGCGCGCCGTCCCAGTAGATCGGCCAGGTGATGTCGGAGCCGATGTAGCTGAAGGCCACGGTGCGGGCCTGCGGCGCCAGCACGCCAGCGGCGTTCAGGGCGTCGATCCACAGCTCCCAGTCCTGGCCGCCCATCACGGTGACGGTGTCGGCGATTTCCTGCTCGGTGGCCGGCTCGATGCTGGCCTCGATGATGGTGTCCTTGTTGGTGTCGATGGCGGTCGACTTGTACGGCTGGCCGATCGGCTTGAGCGCCGAGCGGATCACTTCACCGGTCTGCGGCAGCTTGCGCACCGGCGAGGCCAGGGAGTAGATCACCAGGTCGACCTGGCCGCCCATTTCGGTCTTGATCAGCTCGATCACTTTGGCGCGGGCTTCGTCGGAGAAGGCGTCACCGTTGATCGACTTGCTGTACAGGCCTTCGGCCTTGGCGAACTTGTCGAAGGCGGCGGCGTTGTACCAGCCGGCGGTACCGGCCTTGGTCTCGGTGCCCGGCTTTTCGAAGAACACGCCCAGGGTGTCGGCCTTGAAGCCGAACGCCGCGGTGATGCGCGCGGCCAGGCCGTAGCCGCTGGAGGCGCCGATCACCAGGACTTTCTTCGGACCATCCTCGCGCACGCCCAGCTTGCGGGTGGCTTCGATCTGGTCACGGACGTTGAGCTCGCAGCCCTTGGGGTGAGTCGTGGTGCAGATGAAACCGCGAACCTTGGGATGAATGATGGCCAATGTCTGTACCTCTTCAGGTTTAGGCTGGGGAAACGCCCGCATCAGGGGGCGGTTCCGTTTGATCTAGAGGGTGAGACTACCCTCGCGGAATATCCGACACATATTACGGGGTGATTCGCATTGCTGCATTGTCTGCACGGCCCCATTCGCCGGCAAAGCCGGCTCCTACAGGTATGGCATCGATCTTGAGGCTGGCGCGGTCATTGTAGGAGCCGGCTTTGCCGGCGAACACAGTGCCATGCTCCCACAGGCAATCGCACCCTCAGCGCAGCAGGGCTTCGCGCAACCACGCCAGGAATTGCCGCGCCAGCGGATCCTCCTGGCTTTCCCAGTGCACCAGGCAGCTCCACACAGGTCCACGCACACGCTGCTCAGACAAGGGCCGCAAGCGCCCCTCATCGACCATCCGCCGCGCCAGCAGCTGGCTGACCAAAGCAATCCCCAGCCCCTCACCCGCCGCCTCCAGTAGCAGCCCCGGGTCGGAAAAATTCAGTCCTTTGCCCTGCTGCCCCACTTCCTCCCCCCCCTCCAGCTGCCAATGGCTCCAGTCCATCTCCCGCTCGCCATGCAGGGTGGTGCGCCCAGTCTCGGGCAACGCCGGGTGACAGGCCGGATACAGCTGGTCCTGATGCAACACGGTAAAGCTGCATTCAGCCTGCGGCCCGATATCGTCGCGAATGGCCAGGTCGATGGTTTCGCTGGCCATGTCCGGCACCTCGAAGCTGGTGAACAGCCACAGGTCCACATCCGGGTGACGCTGATGGAAATCTGCCAGGCGCGGCAGCAGCCAGTGGCGGGCGAAGGCCGGGGTGGTGTTGACCACCAGCTGGTTGGGCTTGCGGTATTGATCGAGGCGCCGGATCCCCACCGCCAGTTGCTGCAGCAGGGCCTGGGTGGTGCTGAGCAGGTCGTGCCCGGCATCGGTCAGGCTGACGCTGCGCCCGCTGCGGTGGAACAGCGGCTGCTCCAGATAGCTCTCCAGGCTGCGGATCTGCTGGCTGATCGCCGACTGGGTGAGGTTCAGGGCCTCGGCGGCCTTGTGGAAGCTGCCCAGGCGGGCGGCGGCTTCGAAGCCGCGCAGGGCGTTTAGCGGTGGCCAGTGTTTGAGCATGCTGATAAGCCTGACTGATCAGTAATCCGCTAAATCTATCGTTTGTCGGGCCCGCTTCATAGCCATAGCATTGACACCAACACCCGCGACGGCGGGCTTCGTTGATAAAAATCCCTAATAGATCGGAGTTCACTATGACCCTGTCCCTCGACAGCGGCTGGCGCATGCCCGCCGAATGGGCCCGCCACGCCGCCACCTGGATGATCTGGCCGCACAACCAAGCGCTGTGGGAGTCGGGCTGGGGCGTGACCCTGGCCGACGTGCAGCGCGACTATGCCCGTGTCGCGGCCACCATCGCCCGCTTCGAGCCGGTGAAGATGGTGGTCGATCCTTCGGCCATCGCCATCGCCCGTGAGCTGTGCGGCCCCGGTATCGAGCTGGTCGAGCTGGCCGTGGACGACAGCTGGTGCCGTGACAGCGGCCCGACCTTCCTGACCCACCCGCAACACGGCGTGGCCGGCCTGAGCTGGCGCTTCAACGCCTGGGGCGCCAAGTCCGAGCACGGCAAGGACCGCAGCCTGGCCCGGCGCATCCTCGACCAGCTCGGTTTCGAAGGCCTGAGCACCCCGCTGTGCAACGAAGGCGGCGCCATCCATGTGGACGGTGAAGGCACGCTGATCACCACCGAGTCGGTGCTGCTCAACCCCAACCGCAACCCGGGCCTGAGCAAAGCCGATTTCGAGGACTGCTTCGCCCGCCTGCTGGGCATCCGCAAGACCATCTGGCTGCCGGGCGACCCGCAGTACGTCACCGGCGACATGACCGACGGCCATGTCGATGGCGTGTGCGCCTTCGCCCGCCCCGGCGTGCTGCTGGTGGACGCCACCCACGACCAGGGTTCGGTGTACGCCGAGGTGGCCCGCGAGAACCGCCGTGCCCTGGAACTGGCCACCGACGCCCAAGGCCGCGCGTTCGAGCTGCTCGACCTGTATGAAGCCAGCGCCGCCGTCGACCCGGACGCGGAAGTGTTCTGCGCCTCGTACACCAACTTCTACCTGGCCAACGGCGCGGTGATCATGCCCGCCTATGGCATCGACGCCGATCAGGCCGCCGCCCAGCAACTGGCCCTGGCCTTCCCCGGCCGCGAGGTCGTGCCGGTGCGCATCGACCACATCGCCCACGGCGGCGGCGGCATCCACTGCATCACCCAGCAGCAGCCGGCCTGGCAGGGAGCGCGCCCATGAGCACCCTGCGCATCGCCACCACGCAGATGGCCTGCAGCTGGGACCTGTCCGCCAACCTCGAGCGCGCCGAGCAACTGGTGCGCCGGGCCGCCGCCCAGGGTGCCCAGGTGATCCTGCTGCAGGAGCTGTTCGCCACCCCGTACTTCTGCATCGAGCAGTGCCACAGCCACCAGGCCCTGGCCCAGGACTACCACGACAGCCCACTGCTCAAGCGCTTCGCCGCCCTGGCCAAGGAACTGGGCGTGGTGCTGCCGCTGAGCTGGTACGAGCGCGCCGGCAACGCCTTCTTCAACTCGCTGACCGTGGCCGACGCCGACGGCAGCCTGCTGGGCGTCTACCGCAAGACCCACATCCCCAACGCCATCGGCTACCAGGAGAAGGAGTACTTCAGCCCCGGCGACACGGGTTTCAAGGTCTGGGACACCGCCTTCGGCCGCCTGGGCATCGGTATCTGCTGGGACCAGTGGTTCCCCGAGACCGCCCGCTGCCTGGCCCTGATGGGCGCCGAGGTGCTGCTGTTCCCCACCGCCATCGGTTCGGAACCGGGCGCCGCCGAGCTGGATTCGCGCGACCATTGGCAAATGGCCATGCGCGGCCACGCCGCCGCCAACCTGCTGCCGGTAGTAGCCGCCAACCGCGTTGGTCATGAAGTGGCGCGCACTGACGACAACCTGTCGATGCGCTTCTACGGCTCGTCGTTCATCTGCGACCACAAGGGCGCGATGCTGCAAGAGGCCGACCGCGACAGCAGCGGCGTCTGGCTGCACGACCTGGACCTGGAACGCATGCGCGAGGACCGCCTGACCTGGGGCATCTACCGCGACCGCCGCCCCAGCATGTACGCGCCGTTGCTCAGCCTGGACGGCCGCACCCCACAGACCGCGAGGGCCTGAACCATGCCAAGCCGTCCATCGAAACTGCTGGCCATCGCCGCCCTGGTGGCCTGCGCCGGCGTCGCCCAGGCCGAGCAGGAAGCCCTGCGCCTGTACAACTGGGCCGACTACTTTGCCGAGGACACCCTCAAGCGCTTCACCGCCGAGACCGGCATCCCGGTGATCTACGACGTCATGGACGGCAGCGAGGTGCTCGAGGCCAAGCTGATGTCCGGGCGCAGCGGCTACGACCTGGTGTTCCCCGGCGACACCGTGGCCGAACGGCTGATGCGCGCCGGCAGCCTGCAGGCCCTGGACCGCAAGCAGCTGACCGCGATCGACGACATCGAGCCCGGCCTGCGCCAGCTCCACGACCGCTACCCCAAGGCCAGCCAGGCCACCGTGCCCTACACCTGGGGCACCATCGGCCTGACCATGGATGCGGCGAAGATCCGCGAACGCATGCCCGACGCCCCGCTGGACAGCCTCGACCTGCTGTTCAAACCGGAGCTGGCGAAAAAGTTCGCCGACTGCGGCATCTCGATCATCGACTCGCCCGACGAGGTGCTGGCCGTGGTGCTCCACTACCTGGGGCGCGAACCGCGCAGCGCCAAGCGCGAGGACCTGGCCGCCGCCAGCGAACTGCTCAAGGGCATCCGCCCCTATGTGCGCAAGCTGCAATCGCAGCCGGTCACCGAGCTGGTCAACGGCAACACCTGCCTGTCGCTGGGCTACAGCGGCGACGTGATCCAGGCCCAGCGCACCGCCGAAGCCGCGGGCAAGGCCATCGACTTCCAGTACCGCGTGCCGCGTGAAGGCACCACGATCTGGATGGACACCATGGCCATCCCCGCCGACGCCAAGCACCCGGAATACGCCTATCGTTTCATCAATTTCGTCATGCGCCCGGAGAACATGGCCGCGATCAGCAACTTCACCGGCTACCCCACCGCCAGCGCCAAGGCCCGCCCCCTGGTGGACGCGCGCCTGCGCGACAACCCGGACATCTACCTCGGCGAGGCCACCTATACCCGGCTGATCCCGGGCAAGGATATCCCCCAGGCCGACATGCGTGCGCGCATGCGCGTCTGGACCCGCTTCAAGACCGCACAGGACTGACCCCATGCCAACACGCCGCACCTTCCTCCAACAACTGAGCGTCGTCGCCGGCCTCGGCGCCGCCGCCAGCTTCGGCCTGCCATTCGCTAGCAACAGCGCCCGCGCCGCCGAGGCGGGCCGCTGGTTCATGCCCGACGAAGGGGAAAAGCACGCGCGCGCCTACATCGCCTTCGGCGCCCAGGACGCCATCTGGGAAGACTTCACCGAAGACGTCCAGGCCGCGCTCGGGCGCATTGCCCGCGCCATCGCCCAATACCAGCCAGTGACGGTGTTCTGCCGCGCCAGCGAACGCGATATCGCCGAGGAAGAGTGCGGCAGCCACAACATCACCTACGTCGAAACCGAACTGGACGACATCTGGATGCGCGACATCGGCGCCAACTTCGTGGTCGACGACGATGGCGAGCTGGCGGCGGTGGACTTCAACTTCAACGGCTGGGGCGGCAAGCAGCAGCATCGCCAGGACGCCAGGCTCGCCGCCCGTGTCGCCAAGCTGGCCGGTGGCGGCTACCAGCGCAGCGAGCTGGTCGGCGAAGGCGGTGGCATCGAGGTGGATGGCCACGGCACCGGGATCATGACCGAGAGCAGCTGGATCAACAGCAACCGCAACCCCGGCTGGAGCAAGGCCCAGGTCGAGGAGGAACTGAAGGAGCGGCTGGGGTTGCGCAAGATCATCTGGCTGCCGGGCATCAAGGGCAAGGACATCACCGACGCCCACGTCGACTTCTACGCGCGCTTCGCGGCGCCCGGCGTGGTGGTGGCCAACCTGGACAACGACCCGGACTCCTACGACCACGACGTGACCCGCGAGCACCTGGAGATCCTGCGCAACGCCACCGACGCCGATGGGCGCAAGCTGGAGATCCACACGATGTCGCCGCCGCTGAAGCCGCGCAGCAACAAGTTCAGCAAGGACAACCCGGACTTTGCCGCGGGGTACATCAACTACTTCGTGATCAATGGCGCGGTGATCGCGCCGCAGTTCGGTGATCGCAGTGCCGACGAGAAGGCCCGGGCGTTGCTGGAGCAGCTGTATCCGGGGCGGGATGTGGTGCAGTTGGACATCGACGCGATCGCGGCGGGAGGGGGCGGGATTCACTGCGTGACCAACCAGTGCCCGGCGGTGTGAGTACCAGGGGCTGCTGTGCAGCCCATTCGCCGGCAAGGCCGGCTCCTACTGGATTGCGCAGGCCTTGTAGGAGCCGGCCTTGCCGGCGAATGGGCCGCAGCTCACGGCTCGTCAGACGACCGCCTTCGCCCCGTCACCATCGACAACGGCAGGTTCTCACGCAACCGCACACTTTCCACCAACGCCGCCAGCAAGTGCACACACACCAGCACCAGCACGCCATCGGCCAGCCAGCTGTGCAGCGTATCCAGCCACTCGGCGCCCCAGAACGCATCCACCTCCAGCATCATCCAGCCCGTTACGCCCAGGCTGGCGATGCCCAGCATCATCAGCACCATCACCAGCGCACCGATCGGCGTGTGCCCCAGGCGGTGATAACGCTCGCCACGCCACAGCGCCCGGCCATGATTCATCAGCCGCACCGGCGTCGGCCAAAAGTCCGCCCAGCGCGCGCTGCGCGGCCCGACGAAGCCCCACACCACGCGCAACAGCAGGCACGCGCAGGCGTAGTAGCCCAGCCACTGGTGCCAGTCGTCACCCACCTCGTTGAAAAAGTAATCGGCGAAGAACACCCCAGCGAGCGACCAGTGGCACACCCGCAGCAACGGGTCCCACAGCCGCACGCTGGCGGTCATTTATGGATCTCGGTCTTGACCGCCTTGCCGCTCACCGGGTCGTGGTAGATCTCGACCTTGCGGCCGTCCTTGTCGAAGCCGTAGATCTCGTAGCAGTTGCCTTTGGTGACCTTGAACTTGCTGATCTTGTAGCCCTCGTCCTTGAGCTTGGCCTGGAACTGGTCGGCGTCCTGCCAGGTGGCCTTGTCGGCGGTGGTGCACTTCGGTTCGGCGGCAAAGGCAGCGGTGCTGGCGAGCAGCAGGATGGGGAGGATCAGGGTTTGGCGCATGGTCGGGATTCCTTGCGGGTTGGGAATTGGGGCCGCGGTGCGGCCCATTCGCCAGCAAAGCCGGCTCCTACAGGGATAGCGCCTGGCGTTGACCGGGTAGGAGCCGGCTTGCCGGCGAACAACTGCCAGCAAGCTTAGTTGCCCATCGCCAAACCCACCTATTCATTTGAAATTCGGATCAATGGCAAAGAAAAACAAACTTCCCAAATAAGCGGCGCCCATGGATGCTGTGGCGATCACGCTCGTATCCCGGAGAACAACAATGAACGAAGTCGTCATCGTCGCCGCCACCCGCACTGCCATCGGCAGCTTCCAGGGGGCCCTGGCCAACGTGTCCGCCGTCGAGCTGGGCGCCGCCGTGATCCGCCAACTGCTGGCCCAGACCCAGCTGGACCCGGCCCAGGTCGACGAAGTGATCCTCGGCCAGGTGCTCACCGCCGGCGCCGGCCAGAACCCCGCCCGCCAGGCCGCCGTGAAGGCCGGCCTGCCCTTCGAGGTCCCGGCCCTGACCCTGAACAAGGTCTGCGGCTCGGGCCTCAAAGCACTGCACCTGGCCGCCCAGGCCATCCGCTGCGGCGACGCCGAGGTGGTGATCGCCGGTGGCCAGGAGAATATGAGCCTGGCGCCCTACGTGATGCCGTCGGCCCGTACCGGCCAGCGCATGGGCCATGGCCAACTGATCGACAGCATGATCACCGACGGCCTGTGGGACGCCTTCAACGACTACCACATGGGCATCACCGCCGAGAACCTGGTGGACAAGTACGGCCTTACCCGCGAGCAACAGGACGCCTTCGCCGCCGAGTCGCAGCGCAAGGCCGTGGCCGCCATCGAGGCCGGGCGCTTCAAGGATGAAATCACCCCGATCCACATCCCGCAGAAAAAAGGCGAGCCGCTGGTGTTCGACACCGACGAGCAACCCCGCCCCGGCACCAGCGCCGAATCCCTCGGCAAGCTGCGCGCCGCGTTCAAGAAGGACGGCAGCGTCACCGCCGGCAACGCCTCCAGCCTCAACGACGGCGCCGCCGCGGTGCTGCTGATGAGCGCCGCCAAAGCCAAGGCCCTCGGCCTGCCGGTGCTGGCCAAGGTCGCCGCCTACGCCAGCGCCGGCGTGGACCCGGCGATCATGGGCATCGGCCCGGTGTCGGCGACTCAGCGCTGCCTGGACAAGGCCGGCTGGCAGCTGGGCGAGCTGGACCTGATCGAGGCCAACGAAGCCTTCGCCGCCCAGGCCCTGGCCGTGGGCAAGCAGCTGGAATGGGACGCCGCGAAGGTCAACGTCAACGGCGGCGCGATCGCCCTGGGCCACCCGATCGGTGCATCAGGTTGCCGGGTGCTGGTGACCTTGCTGCACGAGATGATCAAGCGTGATGCCAAGAAAGGCCTGGCGACCCTGTGCATCGGCGGCGGCCAGGGCGTGGCGCTGGCGATCGAGCGCGGCTGATCCGGTTCGCCGGCAAGCCGGCTCCTACGGGGGTCTACACGATACCGGTAGGAGCCGGCCTTGCCGGCGAATGGGCCACCCGCCGTCAGCGCATATCAGAAGCGCTCATCCCGCAGCGCCGGCAGGGTGATGTCACGCACGTAGCTGGCCGCCGACAGGCTCAACATCATCCGGCACACCTGCACCACATCATGCAGCGGGATCAACGAACCCTCGCCGCGCTGCTCGGCCTCGGCCAGCGGCACGTCCAGCCCATCCTCGGTGTTCAGGTAACCGAGGTTCAGGCAACTCACGCCAAGGCCCTGCTCGCGGAAGCCTTCGCGCAGTGTCTCGGCGATGCCGCGCAGGCCGAACTTGCTGGCGCCGAAGGTGACTTCAGGCCGACCACTGCCAGGCAGGCCCGACGTGGAGCCAGTGAGGATGATCCGTGGCCGCTCGCTCTTGAGCAGCACCGGCAGCAGGCGCTTGATCAGCAGCAGCGGCGCGGTGATGTTGGTGCCCACCATGCGCTCGATCTGCCCCTCGTCATCGTCGAGGAAGCTGTAGCCTTCCTCGAAGGCCCGCTCTTCCCAGATGCCGACGTTGTACACCAGCACATCCAGCCCGCCGTCGGCCACCGCCTCATGGATGACCGCCGCAGCCTGGCGCGGCTGGCCAAGGTCTGCCTCGACCCAGTGCACCGTGCCCGGCAACGACGCCGGTCGGGTGCGCGACACGCCTATCAGCGTATCGCCCGCGTCACCCAGGCCCTCGACCAGTGCCCTACCCAATCCCTTGCTCGCACCTACCACTAGAATTCGCATCGAATTGCTCCCTATGGACTGCGCCAGATAGTACCCTGCCCCACCTAGCAATTCAGTCGGAAAAACCAGGCATCCGTGGACAGAGATCAACTCGAACGCAATCAGATCCCCCTTTATTTCATTGCCGTGGCGCTCGCCGCCGCCATCGGCCTGCTTGCGCCGGGCGTTGCCCAGCCACTGGAGGCGCTGGTGACCCCGGCCATCGCCGTGCTGATGTACGCGATGTTCCTGCAGATCCCCTTCCTCGACCTGCGCGCGGGCCTGGGCAACCGACGCTTCATGGGCGCGTTGCTGCTGGCCAACTTCGTGCTGGTGCCGCTGCTGGTGTGGGCTGGGACTCGCGGGCTGGTCGAGCACCCCGCCGTGCTGGTCGGTGCCCTGCTGGTGCTGCTGACGCCGTGCATCGACTACGTGGTGGTGTTCACCCATATCGGTAAAGGCGACTCGCGCCTGACCCTCGCCGCCACGCCGGTGCTGCTGCTGGTGCAACTGGCGTTGCTGCCGTTGTATCTGGCGCTGATGCTCGGTGGCACCAGCAGCGTGGACATCTCGGTGGCGCCCTTCGTCGAGGCCTTCGTCCTGTTGATCGTGCTGCCGCTGTTGCTGGCGGTCGCCACCAGCGCCGGCGCGCGGCGCTCGGTGTTGGTTTCGAAATGGAACGACACCTGGGCCTGGCTGCCGGTACCGGCCATGGCGCTGGTGCTGATCGCGGTGATCGGTTCGCAGATCGGCGTGGTGGCCAGCCGGCTGGACGACCTGCTGCCGGTGGTGCCGGTGTATGTCGGCTTCGCCCTGCTGGCGCCGGTGCTCGGGGTGGTCGCGGCGCGGCTGTTCAAGTTGCCCACCGGCGCGGCCCGGGCGGTGACCTTCAGTGCCGCCACGCGCAACTCGCTGGTGGTGCTGCCGCTGGCGTTGGCATTGCCTGAGCCGATCCGGGCATTGGCGGCGGCGGCGGTGATCACCCAGACGCTGGTGGAGTTGGTAAGCGAGCTGGTCTATGTCCGCGCCGTGCCGGCGCTGGTACGTGCCCCCGCGCAGCTGTAGGAGCCAGCCTTGCTGGCGAACCGGCCCACCCTGAAATCGGCGTCGAACCCATCGCCAGCAAGGCTGGCTCCTACACCAACTGCAGCCGCCATTGGCCGTAATGGCTCAAGCGCACACGCGCCAGCGGCGGCACGTCGATGCGATGGAACGACTCGAAAGGCGCACTCAGCGCATGCAGCATCGCGGCGCGGATGACGAAGGGATGGCTGACAGCGATCCATTCCCCCTCGCCCAGGGCGCCGTCCATCCACCGCGCGACACGCTGGCACAGGGCGGCAATCGGTTCACCGCCATGGGGCGTGGCATGCGGGTCGGCCAGCCAAGCCTGAAGCTCGCGCTCGTCCAGTTGCTTGAGCGGCAGGCCTTTCCAGGTGCCCAGGTCACAATCGCGCAGGCCTTCATCGATGGTCGCGGCCAGGCCCTCGGCGGTCTCGCGGGCGCGCAGCTCTGGTGCGCAAAGGCAACGGGGGGTTGTGGCCAGTTCGATGGGAGGGGACGGTGGATCGCGAAGCGGATCGTCGTCGAGTGCAAAGCGCCCCACCCGTTGCGCCTCGGTGCGGGCGTGACAGATGAGGGTGAGGTGGATGGATTTCATGGCCGAGGCTCTGGTCACAGTCGAAAGTACGATGGTGCCTGAACGATCCCGGGGCTGCCATGCAGCCCTTTCGCGGCACAAGGCCGCTCCTACAGACGACCGCGATCCCCTGTAGGAGCGGCCTTGTGCCGCGAAAGGGGCGCATGGCGCCCCCAAAGGTCATCAAACCGTGGCGCGCAACTCACGGGCGGCGGCGACCATGTTCACCAACGCCGCCTCGGTCTCCGGCCAGGCACGGGTCTTCAAGCCGCAATCCGGATTCACCCACAACCGCTCGGCTGGAATACGCTGGGCCGCCTTGCGCAGCAACTTGACCATCTCTTCCTTCGCCGGTACCCGCGGCGAGTGGATGTCATACACGCCCGGGCCAATCTCGTTCGGGTAGTCGAACCGCTCGAACGCTTCCAGCAGTTCCATGTCCGAACGCGAGGTCTCGATGGTGATCACATCGGCATCCATCGCCGCGATCGACTCGATCACATCGTTGAATTCGCTGTAGCACATGTGGGTGTGGATCTGCGTTTCGTCACGCACGCCCGAGGCACACAGGCGGAACGCCTCGGTCGCCCATTCCAGGTAATGCGGCCAGGCACTGCGACGCAGCGGCAGGCCTTCGCGGAAGGCGGCCTCGTCGATCTGCACGATCTTGATGCCGGCGGCTTCCAGGTCCACCACCTCGTCGCGGATCGCCAGCGCCAGCTGGCGGGCCTGCACCTCGCGGGTCACGTCCTCGCGGGGGAAGGACCACATCAGCATGGTCACCGGGCCCGTCAGCATGCCCTTCATCACCTTGCGGGTCAGGCCCTGGGCGTACTTGATCCACGCCACGGTCATGGCTTTCGGGCGGCTCAGGTCACCGAAGATCACCGCCGGTTTCACGCAGCGCGAACCGTAGCTCTGCACCCAACCAAAGCGGGTGAACACATAGCCGTCCAGTTGCTCGGCGAAGTACTCGACCATGTCGTTGCGCTCGGCCTCGCCGTGTACCAGTACGTCCAGGCCCAGGTTCTCCTGGATCTGCACCGCGTGGCGGATCTCGCTGTGCATGGCCTCGACGTAGTCCGCTTCGGTCAGCTTGCCCTGCTTGAACGACTGACGCGCCAGGCGGATCGCCGAAGTCTGCGGGAACGAGCCGATGGTGGTGGTCGGAAACGCCGGCAGGCCCAGGCCGGCACGCTGCTTGGCGATGCGCTGCTCGAACGCGGACACGCGCTGGCTGTCGGCGGGCTTGATCGCCGCGACACGGGCCTGCACCGCCGGCTTGTGAATGCGCGGCGAGGTGGCGCGGGCATGCTGCACGGCGCGGCTCTGCGCCAGCGCCTCGACGACATCGGCCGCCTCGGGCTGGTTGAGCGCCTTGGTCAGCAGCGCCACTTCCTGGCACTTCTGCACGGCGAAGGCCAGCCAGCTCTTCAGTTCGTCATCGAGCTTGTCTTCACGCTCCAGGTCCACCGGGCTGTGCAGCAGCGAGCACGACGGCGCCACCCACAGGCGGTCGCCCAGGCGCTCGTGGGCATGGCGCAGCACCTCCAGCGCCTTCTCCAGGTCGCAACGCCAGACGTTGCGACCGTTGACCACGCCCAGCGACAGCACCTTGTAGGCCGGCAGGCGGTCGAGGATGGTGGGGTACTGGTCCGGGGCGCGCACCAGGTCGATATGCAGGCCATCGACCGGCAGGTTGGCAGCCAGGCCGAGGTTGTCTTCCAGGCCGCCGAAGTAGGTGGCGATCAATTTTTTCAGCGGGGCGCGCTGGAGGATGTTGTAGACGCGCTCGTAGGCGTTCTTCCAGTCCTGCGGCAGGTCGAGGGCGAGGATCGGCTCGTCGATCTGCACCCATTCCACACCCTGGGCGGACAGGCGGTTGAGGATCTGGTCGTACAGCGGCAACAGGCGGTCGAGCAGCTCCAGCTTGTCGAAGTCGGCGCCCTTGGTCTTGCCCAGCCACAGGTAGGTCAGCGGGCCGATCAGCACCGGCTTGACCGCGTGGCCCAGGGCCTTGGCTTCCTCGACCTCTTCGAACAGTTGCTCCCAGCTCAGGGCGAACTGCTGGTCGGCGATGAATTCGGGGACCAGGTAGTGGTAGTTGGTGTCGAACCACTTGGTCATTTCCTGGGCGTGGGCGCCACCGCAGCAGCTGTCACTTACGCCCCGGGCCATGGCGAACAAGGTTTGCAGGGTCGGCCGGGCACCGTCCTTGGCACGGAAGCGCTCCGGGATCACACCGAACGTCAGCGAGTGGGTGAGTACCTGGTCGTACCAGGCGAAGTCGCCCACCGGCAGCAGCTCGATGCCGGCGGCCTTTTGCGCCTGCCAATGCGCGGCGCGCAAGCCACGGCCCACGGCACGCAGGCCGGCTTCGTCCAGTTCGCCCTTCCAGAACGCCTCCTGGGCTTTCTTCAGCTCACGGTCGCGGCCGATGCGCGGAAACCCCAGGTTGTGTGCCAGTGCCATGTTGTCGTCCCTCGATCCTTAAAAGTGAATGAGGGAATTCTGGGTGCAGGGGAAAAGTGAAACAAACTCATAAAATTTGAGATCAACTCAAGATTTATTCATGATTCGACGGAGATCCCTGTAGGAGCGGCTTCAGCCGCGATCACCCGCGAAGCGGGTGCCTGGTACCGCGTCGCCTGCATCGCGGCTAAAGCCGCTCCTACAGAGGACCTTATGGATGTCTCGATCAGCACACTCCCCCGCGCAAACAGGCATGCCCCGGCAGCCAACCTGTTGCACACTGCCACCCTGCCCCAACCCGGTAGCCCGCCCCCCATGAGCCTGCTGAAAACGACCCTGGACGCCAACGCCTTCGCCTGCATCCTGGAATTCGTCCCCAAGCCCGCTGCCGAGCGTTTCGCCACCCTCGAAACCCTCATGGCCCGCACCCGGCTGTGCGGCTGGCCGCTGACCGTGGCCATCGGCGACCGCGTCGGCAGTGCCCTGGACATGTCGCCACTGGAGGCCTTCAGCAGCCTCGCGAACCCCGTCCCCGCCCTGCTGCACTTCTCCGGCAAGGACCGCGAACGCCGCGACCTGCTGGCCCAGTTGCAGCGCATGGACGCCGCCGGCCTCGACCAGCTCCTGCTGCTGACCGGCGACCGCCTGCCCGGCCACAATCCGGGCGAGCGGCCGGTGCGCTACCTGGAGTCCGTCGCCGCCCTGCAGATCGTCCGCCAAGCGCGGCCACACTGGCTGCTGGCCGCCGCGCTAAACCCGTTCAAGTACCAGGAGGCCGAGGGCGGCGCGCAGTACTGCAAAGCCGAAAAGAAGCTCGCCGCCGGCGCCGACCTGTTCATCCTGCAACTCGGTTTCGACTTTGCGAAACACCAGGAAGCCTTCGACTGGATGCAGCGCCAGCCACAACCCAAACCGCTGATGGCCTGCATCATGGCCCTGACCGAAGGCCGCGCCGGGATGCTCGATCACGTCGCCGGGGTGACCGTCACGCCGTCGATGCGCGCGCTGCTGGCCGCCGAAACGGCGGTGTCCAAGACATACGCCAAGGAGCGCGCCAACCATCGCCTGGCCTTGCAGGTGATCGGCCTGAAATTGATGGGCTATGCCGGCGTGCACCTGTCCGGCATCCATGAGGTGGCGCAGTTCGAAGCGCTGGAACAGGCCATCGACACACTGCAACCGCAGTTCACCTCGCTGCAAGACTGGGCCCCGGCCTGGCAAGCGGCCTGGCAGGAACCTGGCCTGGCACCGGTCACCTTCCATCCACCCGGGCATGCCTGGCGCCTTGGCCAACGGCAGATCAACGCATCGAACAAGGAAAAGGCCCGCTACCACCTGCTGTCCGCGATGCACCATCAGCTGTTCAGCCGCACCACAGCCTTGAGCAAGGCTTTCGGTTGGGCCGTGACCCGGCCGCTGTGGGCCAACCCCACGGCGGCGCACTGGCTGCATCAACTGGAGCGGCGCATCAAACGCCCGATGGTGGGCTGCGACACCTGCGGCAGTTGCCGGCTGGAAGACACGCTCTACACCTGCCCCGAGACCTGCCCCAAAGGCCTGGCGAACGGCCCCTGCGGCGGCACGAGCCTGGACCGTTGCGAGTTTGGCGACCGGGAGTGCGTGCACAGTGCCAAGTATCGGCTGGCGGTGAGCGTGGGCCGGACCGATGTACTGACCGAGCGCCTGATCCCCTGTGTACAAGTGGAGAACCGGCATCGCAGCTCGTGGCCCCTGTGGTTCGACACGACGCTCGCCCCTGCCCCCCAGGTGAACGCCACGCCCGAACTCACCGAATAAGCGGGCACGCTAGATCTTCAGGGACAGCCACATGGCCGCTTCGAAGACACTCTTGTCGGGGTTCCTGGTGCAGTAGTCCACGGTGAACGCCTTGATTTCAGGAGGTTCCGGCAGGGCCTGCAACGGTATTTTCAGGTCGAGGTTGCGCTGCATGTTGACGCCGCTGAGGAAGCCCTGCAGCCACAGGATAGTGGCCAGGCTGGTGGTCTTGTCCTGGGTCTGCGCGTTCAGGAACCGCTCGCACGAGATCGCGCCCGCCCCGGCGATGGCGTGTTCTTCAGCCTGAACGGTGCTGGCGGCCGAGGCCATGGACAGGGTGACAGCCAGGCAGATGTTCCTTTTCATATTCGCTTCCTGTGATTCGCGCCCCCTGGCCTCGGTGCTTGCTGCACCAGGCATGGAGGGCATGCGCGGGCCGGCATGATGCCATGTCGAAAAATAATGTCCTATTGCCATCATGCTTGCCGGGCACAGGCCGATACAGCGAGTCTCCAATACTCAAGGAATATTGTCCGATGCGTTACTTGCAGGGATGTGCGGTGCTTCTGCTGTGCCTGATCTTCACCGGCTGCGCCAATGTGCAGCCCCCGGTGGAGCTCGACCAGCAGTTCTGGAATGAAAAGGACCTGGTGATCGGCGTGGCCATGACCCCCGTCACCCCGCCCAAGCTGATGCTGACCGGCAACCAGGGGATCCTGGACCTGGCGATCAACACCGGGGTCAACAGCAAGCTCAGCGAGCATGTGAGCACCTGGGACCTGGCCGACGTCAACACCCTGCCCGACGCCATCATCGCCAAGCTCGAAGCCAAGGGTTACAAGACCAAACGCATCGAAGAACGCATCGACCTGGGCAAGTACAAGGAAACCAAGTTCAAGGAAGGCTACATGGAGCGTGACATCAGCGCCCTGAAGGCCACCTACGGCATCGACCGCCTGCTGCTGGTGGCCATCGACAGCACCGGCGCCACCCGCAGCTACTACAGCGTGGTCCCCACCAGCGCGCCGATCCCGCTGGTCGCCGGCCGTGGCATCCTGGTGGACGTGCAGGACAGCCGCCTGCGCTGGTTCAAGCCCTTCGTGGTCACCCAGCCGGCCCAGGGCGAGTGGGACCAGCCAACCTACAGCAACCTGTCCAACGCCTTCTACCAGGCGGTCGACAGCAGCCGCCAGGTGATCGTCACGCCGTTCTCGCAATGAAACGCGGGCTGCTGCTGACCCTGCTGCTGGCGGGCTGCGCCCAGCAGGCACCGCGCCCGGCCGACATCCACGACCCGACGGCGCTGCGCTACCTGAACGAGCACGGCGCTCGGTTGGAGATACAGGTGCCGTCGGCGGGCTGGATCGACGCCAGCCTGATGATCGACGCCCAGGCCGCCGCGAAAGCGCGCGAGACCAACCAGTCCCTGGCCCACAGCGCCACCACCGGCGGCGGTGCCATCGGCTTGCTGCTGGCCAGTGCGATCAACACCCAGGTCGGCGAAGCCGCCTTGCAGCGCGAAGCCGAACGCGATGCCAAGCAGGCGGCGCAGACGATGGCGGTGGTACTGGCCGAGCATCCCTACAACGGCAAGCTCCAGCAGCGCTACGGCGAGGCGGCCGGCAACGCCGGGCTGCGCCCCGCCACGGGCGGGGTCAGCGCCAGCCTGCGCATTGCCCCGAAGGTGGTGGTGAGCCCCGATCGCGGCAGCTTCGTGCTGGTCAGCCAGGTGGAATTGCAGGACATCGCCGGCAGCGTGCTGTACCGCACGCGCCTCGACGTGCAGAGCCTGTCGGTGCGTCGCTGCGGCGAGCAATGCATCGACGACGGCGGGATGGATGCACAGAAGGTCGATGCGCTGCTGGGGATCTGCATCGACGAGTCGATGCGGATGCTCGCGCAAGACCTGAACCGGGATCCGTCGGCCCAGCAGGGCAAGGCAGAGACGGTGCGCTACCTGCTCGACGGGCGGCGGATGGTGGAGCGTGGGCAGTTGTTGCCGGCGTCGGGGGAATACACCCGCTACCGCAACCTGGACGGTGCGCTCAAGGCTGTGCCGGTGGTGTTGGTCAAGGCGGCGGAGTGAGGCCATTGGGCCGTGCAGTGCTTGGCCGAATGTGGGCGACTGCCTGTCTTCGACACCACCACGGCCAGCCGCAAACCCGCTTGTTGGAATACCACTGCACAACGCGTATAACGCTTGCCAACCTGGCCACGCGCCGTTTTTTGTGAAGATAAGGAAGTCCGATGAAGAAGTTGCTCGCCGCTTCGATGCTGATGCTGCTGTCTGCCTGTGTCACCGTGCCTAAAGGTGACCCCATGGTGGATGCCCAGATGAAGCGTTTCGAGACCGTTCCAGGCATGACACGGGTCTACATCTATCGCAATGAAACGATGGGCGCGGGCGCGAAGTACGACGTGCTGATCGACGGCCGCATGATCGGTGCAACGGCGGCCCACACCTACCTGGTGGCGGAAGTAACGCCTGGGCCGCACACCATTGCTTCCGACGCCGGCACCTTGAGGGTGATCAAGGTCGAGGCCCAGCCGGGCAAGAACCTGTTTATCTGGCAAGAGATGAAAATGGGCTTTGGCGCCGCCGATGCCAAGTTGCACGTGGTTTCCGAGGCCGTTGGCCGCAAAGGTGTGCTGGAGACGAAGTTGGTGGGCGGGCTCTGAGCATTTTTCACGGTTGGAACGGCTAAGGAACCGGCCCGCCGCGTGCGGGGATCGCCTGGCTTGCGGAGCCAAGCTGCCACATGGATGGTGGTATGCGAGCATTGGCTGACACGCCCGTCGGCAAGCGCGTCGGCCCTCTTGCTCAATTGCCGGCCTTGGCCCATTGTACAGACCACTGTCATTACAAAGAGACTGCAAGCATGGCGTCCATCAATGTGCGTATCGACGACGAACTCAAGGTGCGCGCCTACCGTGAGCTGGAAAAACTGGGTGTAACCCCTTCCGAGCTGATGCGCCAGGCACTGCAATACGTCGCTGAGCGCGGGCAACTGCCGTTCAAGCCCGTGTTGCTGACCGAAGAAGACGAAGCATTGCTCGCCACGGTACGCGAACGCCTGGCCGCGCCGCAGAGGGTCAGGGTAACGCTGGATGACCTATAGCCTCGAATTCGATGCACGCGCACTCAAGGAATGGCAGAAGCTCGGCGACACCATTCGCCAGCAACTCAAGAAGAAGCTGGCAACCGTGTTGCTCAACCCGAGGGTCGAAGCCAACCGCCTGCATGGCTTCCCGGACTGCTACAAGGTCAAGCTGCGCAGCAGTGGATATCGATTGATCTATCAGGTCATCGATCAGGAAGTCGTGGTGTTCGTGATCGCCGTGGATACACGTGAGCGGGATCAGGTTTACCGCAAAGCGGCAGAGCGGTTAGCCAAGTAATTTCAGGCTGACTGCGCGACATCGAGAGACACGAACACCTCGCGTCCTTGCCATTCGCCCGACAGCCGAGAAACCAGCAACAGCCGACTCCCGGCCCCTGAGGCAGCCACGACACACAGCCCCTGCTCGCTCCAGAACGCGCTGCGCCCTGCCGCCACCCAGCTTCCCGTGATGCCGCCATGGACTTTGCTCGCCCTTCATTCAGAAGTCACTCTGTGCATCAACGCTGCGAGCGCGGCAGATTACCGTTCCTGCCCGTCAGCGGCTGAAACAGCGCCAGGCAACGCCACCCTGGCTGGCAACTGAACAGTGAAGGTAGTGCCATACGTCGCATCCGAGCGCATGCCAATCCTGCCACCGTGCGCCTCGGCAATCTGCTTGACAATGAACAAGCCCAGGCCCACGGAACGCAGCTGACCCTGGCGCTCGCTGCCCCGCGTCATCGGCTCGAACAGCGTCGGGGCCAACGCATCGGCAATGGCCGGCCCGTGATTGTGAACGCTCAAGGTCGCGCCGTCGTCCGCCAGGTCGGTGGTCACGGTGATCGGCAAGCCCAGGTCGCCATAGGCCACGCTGTTGGCGACCAGGTTACCGATCATCTGCTGCAAGCGGTCCTGGTCCACCTCGAAGGTGCCATGGCCTCGCGACAGATGGCGAATACGGGCATGGGCGAAGGTCACCCTGAGCTCGCTCACGCACTGGTCCAGCACCCGGCGCAGGTCGACCTGCTGGCGCCTGACACGGATGCCCTGGCCCAGGCGCACCGAGGCGAAGTCCAGCAGGTCGACGATCATGCGCTGGGCCCGGTCGGCCGAACTGTCAATGCTGCCCAGCAAGCGGCGGGCCCTGTCGGAGCCCGCATCGCGCGCGAGCAGTTGGGTGGCCATCTTGATCGCCGTCATGGGGTTTTTCAGGTCGTGGCTGGCAATGGCGACCATCTGCTCGGCCAGCACCGCGCGGCGCTGGGCGTTTTCGTAGGCCGTGGCCAGCTCGGCCTGGGCCCGTTGCAAGGCGGCCTCTGCCCGAACCTTCTGCGCCAGCAGCTCCTCGGCACGCTGCATGGCCTCGAACACCGCCCGCTCGTTGCGGTCACGGGCGGTGGTGCCGACCAGCGCCAGGTGGTAGCGCACACCCTCGGCGGTTTCCCGCCGCACGCCGTTGAGCAGCATCGAGAGCACATGCCCCTCGCGATGGCGCAGCTCGAGCTTCACTTCCGACACCGAGCCCTGCTGGTTCATCAACGGGCCCCAGTGGGTGAGCTGGAAGACCCGCCCCGCCGCCGTCAGCAATTGGTCGAAACTGCGCTCGCGCAAGCCCGCGCGGTCATAGCCCAGCCAGTTGCTGAACGTCTGGTTGCAGCGCAACAACGTGCCATCCACGGCCATGACCACCAGCCCGCAGGGCGCGTGCTCGAAAAACGACTCACTGAACAGCAACGCGGTGTCATCCATGACCAAACCCATAGTGAGCGAAAAAAGCATCCAGGGCCGCCGAGCAGGCGCCCGGGGCGCTCAGCTGCGGGTAATGGCCCATGTTGTCGATCAGGCTCAACTGGCTTTCGGGCAGGACCCTGTGCAGGTACTCACCCACGGCAACCGGCACTACCGGGTCGCCCGTGCATTGCACGATCAGCGTCGGCACCGGCAGGCCGCTGACATCCTCGCGATGGTCCGAGAGGAAGATGACCCGGGCGAAATGCCGGGCGATCTGCGCATCGGTGCGGCAGAAACTGCTGGTGAGCGCCTCCTGCAACTCCGGCTGCCCGGGCACGCCCATCAACACCGGGGCCATGGTGCTGGACCAGCCGAGGTAATTGTCGTCCAGGGTGGCGAGCAGGGCATGGATTTCATCCGGCGCAAAGCCACCGGTGTAGCCCCCTGCATCGACGTAGCAGGGCGAGCCGCCAATCATCACCAGGCCGGCGATGCGCCCTGGCCGCTGACGCTCCGCCAGGGCGCCGATCATCGCGCTCACCGAGTGCCCCACAACGATCACCGGCCCCTGGGCATAGGCATCGACAAGCTCGTTGAGATCCGCCGCATAGCCCCAGAGCGAAGCGTACTTGTCGCGCTCATAGGCAGCAGGGTCTGACAGGCCGGCCCCTACCAGATCGTAGGTAATCACCCGAAAGCGCGTGATGAGATGCGGCAGCAGCAACTTCCACATCGACTGATCGCAACCGAAGCCGTGGGACAAGATCAAGGTGGCACTGCCGTTGCCAGCGACATGCACGTTGTTACGCTTTTGCAGGGTCATACCTATCCCGATGTCGTGCGACGTTGTGCTGAGCAGTGCCGAGCGGTCCATGCTGCTGATGAGAATAGTCGAGGTAAGGCGGGGGCCTGGCCGGCCAATGCAGGGCAGGTATGCCATGCTCGATGTCGGTGGCACACCAGGCGATTCAAGTGTGATCTGGTGGACACCATACGCGATAAGGTGGCCAAAAGTACGAATTTTGCAGCCTGTCGACCCTCGGCAGCACCCAAGGAGTCGCTGGAGTCGCGAGCGATCACCCAGCCTTCCAGGCTGCGCTGGCGTGGGAGCGGGCTTGCCCCGCGATGGCGGGTCGGCAACACCAGCCGCTGAGCAAAGCTGCAGAGCACCACCGCTGCCGTTGAAACTTTTTAACAATCATTAGCAATGTTCATAAAGTTGGCCGGCTGCCGCGATTGCTACAGTGCGCCCCCATTCGAAGCTCCGCCACCTGGGCCTCCAGCCGCAAGCGGGCGCACCTTGGAGACACCATGCAGCCGAGCAGTCACTTGCTGAACCCTGAACACATCAACATCCGCCGGCTGTTCGCGACCCCGCTGGCCAGCATCCAGTACCCCGACGCCGCCCGCCTGAATGGCGAACTGCGAACCCTGATTCTCAGCCGCATGGCAAACGACTCCAGTGGCGCCCGGCACAGCAACGAAGGCGGCTGGCAATCGAGCAGTGACTTCGCGCAGTGGGGCGGCGAAGCCTGCGAGGCCCTGGTGCGCTTCGCCAAAGCCTTCGCCAACGAACTGACTGCCGTGCACAGCGAGCGACACGGCCTGATCGAGCCGCGTTTCGAATGGACCCTCAACGCCTGGGCCAACGTGAACCAGGCCGGCCACAGCAACGGGCTGCATGGCCACCCCGGGGCGTTCTGGTCCGGCGTTTACTGGGTGGACGCCGGCGGCCGAGAGGACGACCCCGCCGTTGGCGGCGACCTCGAGTTCATCGACCCCCGCGGCATGGTCGCCTCCACCTACAACCCGGCGCTGCGCATGCGCGTCGAAGACTGCCTGGCGGCAGGGTTCAGCAGCACCTGCGCGGCGCGCAGCGGCACATTCATCATGTTCCCCTCGTGGTTGATGCATTCGGTACGGCGCTTCGAAGGTAACCGGCCGCGTATCTCCGTTGCGTTCAACTTTGGGCTGTGAGCGGTTGTGGGGCTGGCGTGGTGGGCGTAGGAAAAAAAGCCCAAGTGTCCGCCGCGTTCTTAATACGCTGGACCGCCTGCTCCCTTAGGCGCCGGCTTGGCCAGCAGGTGCATCAGCCCCTGAATGGGGCGGCTACCGCAACTGCAGCTATGACGCCAAGCCGTGGCTGAAGAACGTTTCGCAAGCGGTAGAGAAGTTCGTCACCCTTTCCGTTCGACGAATCGCCACCTGTTAACCATTTTTTTGATTTGTTAACTACTCAGGTTTACAGTTCAAAAAATTACTTAACACGGTACACCCTCGACATGGCCAACCCACAAAAGGAAACCCAGCGCTACCTTGAGTCCGTCCTCGGTGTACCCACTCACCTGAAGCCGGTATCCCCCAGGCTCCCCTACCATCTTCTGGACGCCTACACCTGCGTCGAACTCACCCTCGAGTTCAAGCCGTCGCCGCTGCCCTTGTTGCTGCTCGTCCCCACCACTGCAACCTACCCAGGTGCAGTTACCCTCACCAAGCACATCGCGCAGATAAGCAAAGCCACCGATGCCTCGCCCATTTACGTCTATCAGGCATTGTCCCCAGCCGACCGCCGCAGCCTGATCAGCCACCAGCTCAATTTCATCCAGCCTGGCTATCAGTTGTTCATCCCCGAACTGGCCATGGACCTGCGCGAACGTGTCCGCCAACGCCGCGAGCAGGCTGCCATCAGCGCACTGCCCCCTGCTGCCCAGGCCATGTTGCTTGCCCGCCTCTATCGAGGAGGGATCAACGACACGCCATTCCCGGCCAGCGCACTCCTGGGTGACCTGAACTACAGCCGCGTGACCCTCTCGAAGGTCGTGGAGCAACTGCTTCAGACTGGCCTACTGATCGCCAGCCAACCCAAAGGCGCGGTGCAGGCCTATGCCTTCAGCGCCAGCGCGCCCGAGCTGTTCAAACAGGTTCGGCCTTACCTGCGCTCCCCGGTGAAACGTAAAGTCGCAATTTCCGCCGAACCACCTCTCGGCCAGGGTGCTTTCCTGGCCGGTGAAACCGCCCTGGCCAGCCAAACGCTCCTGACCGCGCCCGCGCAACCCGTCTACGGCATGACCAAGCGGAGTTTTGATGCGCTGCTTGCCGATGGCTCGCTGCACCTCAGCCAATCGGTGGATGATACCCGGGCGTGGGTGGAAATCTGGGCTTACGACACCCTCGATACATCCGGCAACCGTGCTGATGCAGCTTCCCTGCTCCTGAGCCTGGACAATAGCCAGGATGAGCGCGTCCAGATGGCACTCGATGAACTCAGGGAGCGGGTGGAATGGTTGGGGTCAGGGGACTAACGCTTTTCGGGCAGCACTTCAGCCACTATTGCGATCAGTACGTGCTGATTGGCGGGGGGGCTTCCTCACTTGTGATGGACGAGGCCGGTGTTTCATTCAGGACCACCAAGGACCTCGATATCGTTCTGATCATCGAAGCGCTGGACAGCCAGTTCGTCGCGGCGTTCTGGGCATTCGTCCACAGCGGTGGCTACCAGATCCGCCAAGCCAGCTCCGCACACCCAGTGTTCTATCGGTTCCAGAACCCCACGGACGAAACCTACCCCGCGCAGCTCGAACTGTTCTCGCGAACGCCCGACGAGTTCGACCACCCCGAGCACGCCACACTGACTCCAATCCCCACCGACGAATCCGTCTCAAGCCTCTCGGCAATCCTGCTCGATGAAGGCTATTACGCCTTTCTGCTCGCAGGTCGCCGGCAGAACGACACACTCTCGTACATCGGTGCAGACCGCCTGATTCCTTTCAAGGCCAAGGCTTGGCTGGACCTCTCGGCGCGCAAGTCTGCGGGAGAGCAGGTTGACTCCCGAAACATTCGTAAACACCGCAATGACATTGTGATGCTGACAGGGTTGTTGACGGGTGAGGTGGTGAGTTTGCCAACAGGGATTGCCTACGACATGGGCCGGTTTCTGAGGTGCTTGGCTGAGGAAGTCCAGACGTAGCCCCGAATAGAAGACAGGCATTCCGGGTCAGTCATGGACACCTTCCGGTTTTCGCGGATGACGAGGGACTGACTGTCGATCAGGTAGAAGGTTGGAGATGGGCTGGCCGCAAGAGCTGGGCGACGCAGAGCGAAGGCAATGGTTCTGTACAGACGTGTGATGGTCATGCATAGGACGCTAAATCAGGTTGGATCCACCACGCACTATCGCCAATCAATGGATGGCAGCTATATCGGGTTTGCAAACCGACGAAAATGAACCCAACAGCCCCAAGGGTCTACCACGCCAAACCGCCATCAATTTCGCTATTTATTCAAAATCTATAATTTGCTGCATAAGTTTCTCCTGCTCCTCTTTAGGCTTATCACCATGTTCATCCATTTTTTTCTTGGCCTCAATAATGGCTGCTTTTATCCTCTGTCGCTCAGGATAACCAACTACTTTAATTCGTGCCAGCAATGCACTAACAGCCTGAAAAGCACTGAAGGCCGGCTCAATCACCAACCGATCAGCGAGCCACTCAATATAATCAGGATGAAACTTCATCTGCAAAATTATGATCGCTGCCAGCCGCTCACCAGGCGATGTGCTCTCCGCCAGCCTGGATAAATATGGGTCAGTTGCCAAGGCTAGCTTTCTCATACCATTGACGATTTCAGACATTTTGTAGGTACGCGCTTCACCGGAAGGCATCATCCGTCGCAAGTTTTCATACTCGGAAGCCAATGCCCTAAGTGGAGCCAAAACCTCATCCGGTCTATTTATGGGTGCGACTTGTAGAATTCGTTCGGCCGATTGCCTATCTGTTGATGATGGCACCGCGGGTTCACCAGCCAAAGGTTTCATCCCAGAATCACCTTTAGATAACTCTGAAGCCACAATTTTATCATACCCATTCAATTGTTTATCAGAGCGAATGAACGCACCCTGAAGAAAAAGACGTGTATAGAGGTAGCCACATAAAAAACCCAACACCGTAAAGCCTATGACCAAGGCTGTCCCAGCAGAAACATCAACATTCGTCGGCGCCGCACTCAAAGAGGCCGCAACCATGCGACTCAACATAACCAGATGCGCCTTGATCTCTGCAAGATTAACTAAACTCAGCCCAACAAGAATCTTTGTCAACCAGTCAGATATTTCCTCAAGATTGGTGTTCGGCCGGCCCTTCTCGCCGGTATTTTGGTGATCCTGCGTTAATGTAGCTACACCGTTCGACCTACCCTTCGGGTCTTTTTGTTCGTACAGAACGCCTGATCGAGGGATACCAAACAGAAAACCGATAGTCGCACCCGAGACAAGACATGCAGAAGCCCACAGCAACATAGAACCAACCGCACTGAAACGCCAACCGATCACAATGACTGCGAATAATCCTAGAGCAACAAGCGGCAGCAATGCGAAATTTACGACCCTAATATCTTCATGGCCATTTTGCATTGATTTTTCTCGTTCAGAAATTGAACTCACTGTACCAACCCAGTACTTTCCAGTCTCTTTTATATCCATCGAGAGTACTCCTCAATCGGATTACACCCATGTTGCCTTAGCCATTAAACACACCCTAGCCTACCGAAAACTCTATATATCCGCAGCTTGCCAATGCATACCATCCGGCTTTTCCCATCCCCCGCCCCAGGTCCACCCCTCTCGTTCAAAAGCTCCGCGAACAGCCGGCAGCAACGCAAAGTTTGGACTTTTATCTCCAAATGAGTTTCTTGCCGAGTCAAAATCAATAGCGCAACCCCAACTATGCATTGACAATCGACTACTGCCACGCATCAGCCTATAATTGAACCCTCCCGCATACAAACTCATACCCCACTCATTTATTTTTTTCTGATCCTCCCCTGCCGCCTGCCAAATCTCCAGAAATATTCGGCTCAGACTCTCTTCGCACTTTTTATGGATACGAACCCCTTTGACCGGCATAAAATCCCATGCCGTCACCAAGCTCCAGGGCGCAGGAAGCCTAATTATATTTTCAGCCACCCACTTTTTGTTTTCCTCACCCCCCTCACCTCTTGGGTCGCCATAAAAACCATCAACCTCACTCTGGTGCGGCCACTTTGACATATCAACCTCCCTCATTGGCTGACGCAAACATACAATAAAAACATCCAAACATCGACAGGCTCATCACCAACAATTAGCACACCCTCATCGACACATATATATCAAATAGAAGCACTCATTATTACTTTTCATTCCAAGAAAACCCACAACGAAAAACCTACAATTAATTTCCCATACTGTGCCTGCAAACCCACCCCGTGAAACCTACGAACGGCTTTATAAATTCATAGCTATACGCTATTGACTTGAGCAGAGGAAAATTAACTCCAGACAAATATGTACATACTTTGTACAGCCCTCCTAAAAAGAGCACGCGGAAAATAGCGAACTTACTTTCTCGTGACTCAGTCGCGAAAATGGAAATACCTCTCCTTTTAATTCCTTATCACTGAGTGCCCAGACGTTCCGGGTCATGACCGCCAAAGTAGAAGATCTGTGCGCATATCAGATTGCCGATGAACGCCTACTCGACCTCGGCGAATTTGAAACCATAGGCTTGGAGGCAATGGAGAGCCGTTTCAATTGCCAAGCCGCACAAGCTGAGCTGATGCGCAGAGAACAACACCCTCTGTATGAGCACGTCTGCTGGTGCGTACCACTGCGGTGTTTGCATCGAGGCTGGTATGCCGCGACCTACAGGTTGAACGAGCCGCTATCGATAGAACTCATCCAGACGTTGATGAGCAACCGCCCAGGGCAGCCGACGTGCATTCGCCCGCATCCTTCGATAGGCCTCATGGGCCTGGTCAACTGAGATCACCTCTTCTCGAACAAGCTCCTCAACCACCCAGAGCGTGCCCTTCACCTCAACCTCTTCCAACATTGCCGCTTTGCGCAACGCCTCATCCCCGGATAGCAACGGACATTTTTCCTGCCTTGCCAGCGCCAATGCGAAGCAATCGTTGCGGCTAGGCCCCCTGACCCGGCCAACCAACTCCACGGCATAGAGCATGGTGGCAGGGTTGAGCTCAGCCAGCTCAAGCCCCAAGCCCAGCAGATGTGCATGCTGGGCTTCAAGCTCATCGAAATAGAGGATATCCGGCACAGTGAACTGGTAAGGCAGCGTGAAGAGTTGGGCCAGCAGCTCGCCCTCTTCAAGGTCGATCAGGATGTTGGCATCACTGATGAGCAGCTGCATCCAGTAACTCCAGTTTGCGCGCCTGGTGGAACTGATAGACCGTCATGCCCAGCAGCTCCGCCGCCTTGGACTCACCGATAATCCCCTCCCCCAATGCTCGGTAGACCAGTTGCTGGAACAGCCGTGTGGTTTCCTGCCGGTACGCAGCCCCTGGCTCCTGCTTGCGCCAACCCTGTTTGACGAACACCATGAACAGCCGCTCGCGCACAGCGTGCGGGATGATCTCCAGGTCCCCGGCGCGATACAGGCAACCCTGCATGCTGAGGCCAAACTCCGCCTTGAGCAGATACAACTCGCGCACCTCCAGCATGTGGCGTTTGTGGCCCAGATGCTGCCGCATGGCGCTGGCCGGCACCAGCAATGCCGAGGCGAAACGGTTACAGGCCTTTTCCTCGTCCAGCCCTTCGGCCAACCGACCGTGCATCAACAGGTGGCCAAGCTCGTGGGCCAGGGTGAAGCGCTGCCGGTCACCCGGCCAGTCCGCCGACACCACGATGACCGGCTGCCCCGCCACGCTGGCCTGCAAGCCATCGAACTTCGCCTGTGCATCGACCTGGGTGATGATCACCAGAATCCCGTGCGTCTCCAGCACGTCGATCAAATCGGGAATCGGGCTCGCCCCCAGGCCCCACAGCTGCCGCACCTGGTCCGCCAGGTTGTCGACCGCCTGCAGCGAATCCAACTGCGCGGGCAGCCCTGCCGGCGCGCTGAACGCCTGCACGGGATAATCCGGCCATAGATTGATCAGTTCCTGCCAACGCTCCGCCTGATCCAGCACATCGGCCTCGATGCGCTTGAGGATCGCCTTGGGCGTGCTGCAACGCTTGCGATACTCGACACCCGCCAGCTCGACCTTGGCGGGGCGGAAAAAGTACTCGGCGCGCACCGACAGCGCCTTGCACAAACGCACGAGCACGCCGGAACTGGGCATGCTCTGGTCATGTTCATACTTCTTGATCATGTTGGCGCTCACGCCCACCTGATCACCTAGCGCCTGCATCGACAGGCCAGCAGCAGCGCGGGCACGTTTGAGCCGCTCGCCGATCATCGGCTGTCTCCCTCGGTTTACGATTCCATAAAATTTCAAAGAAATATAAACCCGATACGCTTACCCGTCGAGACATGGGCGACGACCGTCCTACCGTGCCTAGCTCGGCATCGCTCAACCGGCCGCTGATTCATATGCCTCCCCAAAGCCTGTATAAAGCGCCAACCAGCTGCGCCCCGACGTCTACCAAAGGAAACCCGTCATGCTTCGGCTCTTGATGCCAGCCCTGCTCCTGCTGCTTGCCGGCTGCGCCACCAAGCCCCCGGCCAACCCCGACAACCTCTGCGAGATCTTCCGCGAGAAGCCGAAATGGCACGAGGCGGCGCTGAAGATGCAGGCGCGCTGGGGTGCGCCGGTGCAGGTGCCGATGGCGATGATGTACCAGGAGTCCTCGTTCAAGCACGACGCCCTGCCGCCGCGCTATTACTTCCTCGGCTTCATCCCCTGGGGCCGGGTGAGCAGCGCCTACGGCTACGCCCAGGCCAAGGACGAGACCTGGGCCGACTACAAGCGCGACGCCGGCGGCTGGGGCGCCGCCCGCGACGACTTCGCCGACGCCCTCGACTTCATGGGCTGGTACATGCAGAAGAGCCAGCAGGTCAACGGCGTGTCCAAGTGGGACGCCTATGGCCAGTACCTGAATTACCACGAAGGCTGGGGCGGCTACCGCAACCGCAGCTACGACGCCAAGCCGTGGCTGAAGAACGTCTCGCAGAAGGTCCAGGCCCGCGCTTCGGTGTTCGGGGCGCAGTATCGGAGTTGCGAGCAGGAGCTCGCGCGGGGTGGGTGGTTCTGGTAGGGCCTGACGCAGGTGTGATTTGAGAATATTGGCCTGCAGGCTAACGCCGGCCAGTTAGCGCTTCATCGCCACTAACGAGGCTGCTTTGCAGCCCTTCGCGGGCAAGTAGCATCAGCGCACCGCCCCACAGGACTACGCAGAATCTCAAACTAGCGCCGTCCCTGTAGGAGCGGCCTTGTGCCGCGAAAGGGCCGCAAAGCGGCCCCAACATTCCGCAGTATCAATCTCCAGAAACACTCTCCTCTTTCACCGCCTCCAGCTTGCCGAACTGCTCGCTGGCCAACCGGCTGATGATCCGGATCGCCTGGTGAATCCCCGCCGTGTTGCGGAAGCTCAGTTGCGGGTTGTGCTCGCACTCCAACACCTCGTCATGCTGGACCAGCGCTTCGCCGAGCAGTTCGAGGGTCCAGACGTAGCTCTGGAGGGTAGACAGGCGTTCATGGTCAGGCATGGGGCACCTCCCGGTTGGCGCGGGTGGCGAGGGAGTGGCTGTCGATCGGGTAGAAGGTTGGGGACGGGGTGGCCGCGGGGGTTGGGCGGCGGAGAGCGGATGCGAGGATCCTGTACAGACGTGTGATGGTCATGCATGAGACTCCAAGTTAGGTTGGAACCACCACGCACTGTCGCCAAACAATGGGTGGCAGCTGTACGCAGGTTGGCGAACCGGGAACTTGGAACCCGGCAGACCCGAAGGTCTCCCGCGCACAGCCGCCATGGCACGAGGCTGCGGACGCAAAAAAAGCGCCTGCAATCGTGTGGGGCGCTGCTGCGCCAAGTTTATCCGGGTCGCCAAACCCGGTCGCGGAATTTGCCGCGACTCGGAGGAATTTATCGCCGTGAGGCGGCAGGCGCAACCTCATGGGATGAGGTTGGGAAATTTCACGCAAGACGTCTTCGATTGCCGGCTGCGGAGCGTCAATATTGCGATGTGACTGACGTCCGCACATGGCGCCATGAGGTGAAGTTGGAAACTGGCGGGCATGCTGACAATGTTCTCCAGTCAGAAACTATCTCCAACCAGCCAAACCATTATCTTTAAATTTTTTGCCTGATGGCCCAAAACACTGGGCTAGCGGCGAGTGTCGGCTGGGCACTTTCTCGAAAGCAGCGGCGGCTTAAATGGAAAACGCCCGATCAGGATACGCCATGCGATAGGGCCGCAAAGCGGCCCCAGTGATGCGAAGCATCAGTCCCCAGGATCACCCTCCTCCTTCATCGTCTCCAGCTTGCCGAACTGCTCACTGGCCAAGCGGCTGATGATCCGGATCGCCTGGTGAATACCCGCCGTGTTGCGAAAGCTCAGTTGTGGGTTGTGCTCACACTCCAGCACCTCGTCATGCTGGACCAGTGCTTCGCCGAGCAGTTCGAGGGTCCAGACGTAGCTCTGGAGGGTGGACAGGCGTTCATGGTCAGGCATGGGGCACCTCCCGGTTGGCGCGGGTGGCTAGGGAGTGGCTGTCGATCGGGTAGAAGGTTGGGGTTGCGGTGGCCGCGGGGGTTGGGCGGCGGAGAGCGGATGCGAGGATCCTCAGTATCTTGGTGGTCATGCATGAGTTCCTTTCGTTGTGGAACTGCCACCGCTCGCGGCCAAGCAAGTTTAGGTGGCAGCAGTACGCGGGTTGGCCGACCGGGACGAAAGGGGCCCGGCACACCCGAAGGTGTCCCGCGCACCACCGCCATGACGCGACATCGCGGGCACAAAAAAAGCGCCTGCGATGAAGACTGGGCGCTGTTGCGCCTTTCGATTCCGACCGGCCAAGGTCGCGTCGCCGATGCTTCGGCGACGGAGGGAATTTATTCCTTGGGGGCTGCTAATGCAAGCTTAGGAAGGCTGGGAAAAGGCGATTGGTGTTGCGGGAAACCGCCTACAAACTCAAGGGCACGTAGATGCCACCCAACGAGCCGGTTCGGCGCAGCTGAACGAAGCTTGATCGAGGATTACGAAGAGCAGTACGGAGACAGGAACCAAACACTAGGACATTCCCCCAAGAAATGCTGATGTTAATCGGGGCGCGCTTGGCCGCGTATCCCTAAACGTATCCCTAAATCCGAATGCACCTACTCGAGGTCAACGTGTCTGCCGTCAGCACTGATACCGGTCCTTGATCACGCGGTCGTAATAGGCCCCCACCGAGGGTGCGTTTATGAGCCCTTGATATACCTCTAATGGCACTCTGCAGAAATCGTATGTACGCCCCTGCTTGAACGTGATCTTCAACCTCCGGGTTGTAGCGTCATAGCCCACAGCACTGATAGCAGAAGATCTGACCGGAACCATTTGCATCGCGAACCCTCGCTGTTGTACTGGCCATGATGGCCACTGCCCCCGGCACTACAACAGACAGTTGCTCTCGTCGCAAGCATCCCCCATCGCCTTCACCTCCGAGCTCACCGCGTCATGAACCGCTAGGGGATGTGCCCGATACAAACTCATCCATTTTGTTAGGCCCATCCGCCAGCAAGCCTTCGCTTTGCATTGCGGCGTAGCACGTGATCAAAGCCGCCTTCATGCCTGCCAGATCGCGCTTCCAAACGGGCTTCATATGTTCAACCCACAGCTGTAATTCACGCTCTGATACGAACGATCGCCCGGCGAATATGGTTGCTGAACGTACTACCTCAGTGGCGAGCGCTGCATCAATGACCTCATCAGGGACCGACCAATGAGCGTGTTCTCCGAAGCAGTCGGTGTAGAAACCGAGCTGTTTCAGCTGATCCAAAATTTTTGGGTGATCAGACTGCTCGTCATAGATTCCTCGTAAATCATCGAGGGACTTGGCTCCCTGAGCTACCAGGTCAGACAGTATCCAATGGCAGTTTTTGCTCGTATGGGTCCGATAACGCTTCCACTCCGATTTGAGGGAGACCGCATCGTCCGTGAGAAGAATCGCTCTGAGGATGGAGGTTTTGCCTGACTCTTCGATAGCCAGAGCAGCAAGGGAGATTGCAGAGGCATAACGCCCTGCGTCTAGCAGCATCTGTGCGTCCTCGGCTAGCCGCCGGGCATTCGCAGTCGCCGCGTTGATTCCGACTACAGCGTTTGCGCAATCAAGCGTGCCTTTGAAAGCCACCAGTTGTGAAGAGATCATCGCAGTTTGTTCTCCTGACGTGTACTCGCGAAAGCAAAGATCCTGCTGGCCGGTAAGGCACAGTGGAGCGCGTGATCGATGCTCTCTGGATTATTTCCCTAGGAGTGATAATCGCACTGTTTACCTCCCATTTGAGGGTGTTCACCAGGTGAACCTGTTCACTAAGCTGAGCGAGCGTCCTCTAGCACGAAAGCGCGGGTTTCCTGCCCCGTGTCTCATAGGTTTGCTCAGGGTCCCCGGCACCATCGAAGCATAGCCAAAGCCCAACTCTCGCTGAAGGTGGCCCTACATGCTGGGCGTGGGTATTGACCCAAAGCTATTGAAATGGGTTTCAAGTGTTTCGCCATCGACAACACTATGATTTATAAGAGTTTTTCTGGAAAAACCGTGAAATAACATGTGTAACAAGAAACTTTTAGGTGTATCGGTGTTGCATGTCCACTGTGTGCGCAAGCAGCCGATACCACTTACACCGTTTCTGGATGGCGATCCGATCAATGCCTTTCTGAATGCAAGGCTAGCGCTGGTGGCCCCTTAGCCCTGCGAATAGGCCCCGCCCGTAGAAAATGTCATTATTGGTAATCAAAGCTTATAAATCGCCAGCAGGGAGCTCATCGATCAGAATGGCTAGCACGCGTGAAAAAATGGACAGTGTTCGAGCATCCAGGGATGGTCACGAATTCCACGAGGCGTGGGTCGCTCGTAAATGCCTGGGACTTCTGCTGCCCAGAGACCAGTTCGTTGGTGTTGCGATAGAGGGTTTCTCTCCCATTGATCAAACGGGTGCAGAGGACGCAGGCAACGAAATTGCCGACGCCGTTCTCTATTACGGGAAAGCTGCCTCGTTTGAGCACGCCCAAAAGATCGTCGTGGTGCAGGTTAAGTACTCAAAAGCCTCGGAAAACAAAGCGTTCCGTGCAGCCGATGCGAAAAAAACCATCGAGAAGTTCGCCAAGACCTATAGGTCGCACAAGACCAAGTACGGAACTGCTCAAGCACGTGAAAAACTTCGCTTCGAGTTAGTGACAAACCGTCCAATTCTCGGCGAACTGGACGACGCGATCGCTGGGATTATTGCTGGAATTTCAGCGACAGGCACCGTCAAAGAACAGACAGACCAAATTAAATCGGCTTGCAATCTCAAGGGCAAGGATTTGGTAGAGTTCGTTAGTCGACTGAGCTTTACAGGAATTCGAGGAGATCTACGGGAAAGCAAGCACCGGTTAGCACTGATTCTCGCAGACTGGGGTGTAGCACGTGATCCTCAGGCTAGGGTTCGACTCAACGCTATAAGAGAACTAGCGCGTGATAAAGCGAACCTTGCCAATCAGAGGCGAAATGTGATTTCACGCGCTGATATTCTGACAGCCCTGGAGTTACAAGATGAACATGAACTGCTGCCTTGCCCAGCAAGCTTTCCAGATGTGGGTACGGTTGTAGAACGCAGCCAGTTATCCGACGTCGTCGAGAAGATTCCGCAACTGACCATTCCACTGGTCATTCATGCAGATGGCGGTATCGGCAAGACAGTCTTCATGAACTCTATTGCGGCTCGACTGACTGAAAGACATCAAGTTGTTCTCTTCGACTGTTATGGAATGGGTCAATACCGCGCTCCTGGTGATGCGCGACATCTCCCGAGAAAAGGTCTGGTTCATATAGTCAACGAATTGGCATGTCGAGGCTACTGCGACCCGCTTCTACCGATCACAGATAATAGCGATGACCTAATACGGGTGTTTCGCCTTCGGATGAAGCAGGCCGCAGAAACGGTTCGCCGCTTCGAACCTGACCGACAACTTGTTCTCCTGCTCGACGCAATCGATAATGCTGGCGAACATGCAAGAGATCGCGGTGAAATCTCTTTCCCTGCACTTCTGCTCGCCAGCCTAACTCACGGCGGTTCGATTTCTGGTGTGCAGTTAGTAGTGAGTACACGTACTCATCGACGTGCCATTGCAACAGGCGAAGCGAAATGTGAACAGTTTGAGTTGAAGGCCTTCACGATTGATGAAACACGTGAGTTCCTGAAAACCCGGATAGAGGATCATAGTGAGGACAACACTCAAGTAGCTCAGTCTCGATCAAGAGGAAACGCTCGCGTGTTGGAACATCTGGTCGCAGATGCTCCCGCGTTATTGGCTTCCTCCGAAAAGCATAACGTAATCCAGTTGGATGAGCTACTTCGCAAAAGAATCAACTCTGCGCTAATGCAAGCCCGCAAGCAGGGCTATAGTGATATGGATATCACCACATTTTTGACCGGTCTGGCGTTACTTCCGCCACCAGTACCGGTTCGGGAATTTGCCGAAGCCAGCGGGCTTGCAGAGGGAGCAATCGCCAGTTTCGCTGCAGACCTTTCGCCACTTTTGGAGCACACGAAACACGGGCTGATGTTCCGAGATGAACCGACAGAGACCCTCATTCGAGACGAGTATTGTGGAAACAGCGACACTTTAAGCAGTCTCTCGAAAAGACTGCTTGGTATGCAGGCGACTTCAATTTATGCCGCTACCACTTTGCCCGACTTGTTGAAACAACTGGAAGACGGAGAACTGCTATTCAATCTCGCGTTTGACGAGAGAATCCCGACCACTATCAGAAGTCCTGTCAGTCGCCAAGCCATTCGACATGCACGCTTACGAGCTGCTGTGGCCTACGCTGCTGAGAAGGATGAAACAAACCGCTTGGTCCCACTTCTTGTAGAGTTGTCGACCTTGGCAGCGGTGGATCAGCGTGGCACTGATTACATCCTCGACAACCCTCACCTCACGGTCTACTCCGGCGATGCGGACTCAATACGTCGCCTTTTCGAGCTGCGTACCCATTGGCCTGGTACTCGTCACGCGCGGCTGACTATTGCTTATGGTCTCGGCGGAGACTTGGCAGATGCCTATCACCACGCCCATCGGGTTAAAGAATGGAGAACTCATTGGCTTGAGCAAGACTTCAGCGAACGCCAACTGCAGAGCGACAGAGCCGATCCGACCGCCTTAGATATGGCTGCCATACCTTTCTGCTATCTGATCAAAGGGGAAAGTGAACGCGCGGCAGCAGATCTTAAGATGTGGATGGACTGGTACGCTTTTGAGGTGACGGAGACGTTAGTGCCTTTGTTACGCTTGGGCGCTGATATGGGAAGCCTGAAAAGCAGCTCGGTCGATGCTTTTGTGAAATCTGATCAGTTGGGCCCAGGACCGCTAACAGCGTTGATTCCCTTTTTTGACGGGAATTCATCTCTACAGAGAGCCCTGATCAGCAAACTTTCAGGCGCGTGCGAGAAAGCCCAACAGGTGAAATTAGGAGAAAAAAACTCCAGCTATAAACAACCGCGGATCATTCTCGGTTTGTTACGAGCGGCTTCAGTAGCCCTTCTTAACGGCATGAAACTCGAGGCCAAGCAGATCTTGGCCGCCACACCAATACCTGTCCCATCACTATACGTATACACAAGCGAATACTGGTCAGAAGAGATCTATCCATTTCTGGCGAAGGTGGCGCTGCTTAGCGTTTCCGATGGCCTAGAACTTCGGGAGCGCGAAATTCTTCCCGAAGAACTTACGGACCTTATTATAGATCCCCCCCCAAACATCCAGAGAGAAGAGCTCAAAGCGGCGCTAAAGCTTGAACTTGAAAAAAGATCTAGCGAGACGCACCGCAACGATAGCAGTCAGAAGACCTTCTCCGCCGACACGAAGAGTGCCGCACTACGATTCTTAACGCACCAATTGGAGCATTGGTTAACAATCTCCCGTGCATTTGCTGCCGGTTTCAGTGATCAGCTTGAAATTGGCCGGCGCTTGACCCCTCTACTCGATATTTGGCCGGACCTGCTTCGCTGCAATGACTACCAGTCCGGTGGAAGTGATGCGCAGCGTCATCGACTCCTGGTGGCTGACCGACTCCTAACGCTAACGTTTGAAGCTGCGTCCAATCTAGAAGTCTCTGAGGTTGTCCACTATCTGGAAGCAGTAAAAGCACGCGGAGTATCCGAAATTTCGAATCTAATTAGAATCGTAAGCGTGCTGGCCGTCAGACCCGAACTACACATACTAGCAGGATCAACAGCAAATAATGTGAGGCTGGCCATCGAACAAGAGGATGAGGTTAAACAGCGTGCGGAGCTCTTTGCTGATCTAGCACAAGCTGTATCGCCAGCTAGCAAGCAAGAGGCGGCCGTCTATTTTCACCGCGGCTTGGAGCAGTTAGATGCTGTTGGGTCTGGCGACTATCAGTTCGTAAATGAGCTGATGCAATTTGCAGCCTCTCTGCATGGAGAGGAGCTTTCTGATGAAGACTGCCACACGCTATCCAACATCTGCGAACTTAATCTTGGTGATGAGGAAAATAAGTTCAACTGGGGCATGTATGGCATGGCAATGGCAAAAGCCTCAGGACTGAAGGGGCTGGCAAAGCTTTCCCGATGGGAAGACAGAGGTAGGGTCACACTCGACTACACACTTCTTCCATATATTCGGGGCTTGATCCACGCTAGGAAGATACCCCCGAATGCTGCGCTTGCAATGCTCAGAACTGCAAGTCCTGCAGAGCTGTGGGTATGCGGCACGGAGCAACTAATTGAGTCCTTGGAGCATCTGCAGCTTAGTCAACAGGATGACCTAATACGCGAATTAATCACCCAGTATCATCAAAATAATCCACATGGCTTCAGCCCAGCAGTACCGCGTGCTTTAGCAGGCCTGGCCAAATCCGCCTTAGGCACAGACTCTTATGATTATAAATATCTATCCTCACTGGCTGAAAGCATTGAGGTCTCTACGCGAGAGTACAACGACCTGAATAATTGGCGAGGCGCCCCTGCTTCTGAGGTTATCGATCGACGTCAAAGAGAACAAGCTGACGCAGAAAAGTTACTTGAGTCACTGGTGCTGGCAATCAACCCTACAGACGATCTCTCCCTGTCTGAAGCACTAGAGAAGATTCAGGAGCTGAATAGTTGGGGCAGACGAATTCAAGAGAATTTCTTCGAGCAGTTGCAGACCAAAGTCCCTTACGGACACTGGTCAAAGTATGTCACCACAATTGCACGCCAGGAGCAATTAACGCTCCATGAGAAGATTCGCATTCTTAGCGCATGCAAAGAATCTTGGTCACAAGCATCCAACGCTCTTTCCGACGCTCTTTATGATTGTGGCTCTATCATTATCCGTCACTGCGCAGATGAGTTCATATCATTTGGTTACCTAAGTACCTCGGACATCGATAAGCTTTCCACGGTGACAGGCAAAGACCGCCAAAAACTTATACTTGAGCTAATTACAGAGTTCTCTCGCCCCAATTTTGATGTACCGGCATCTGTGTGGTTGAATCTAGGGACCACACTGAATGGTGCAGCCGCAGAGGGAGTTGGACAAACAGCTATTCATCGACTTTTGAATACCGGGGCTGCAAAATTGGCGTCTTCTGTTTTGGACGGCCCCTGGCAACCCTCTCTTTACCCACCTCAAGATCAATCAGAGGTGGCCGCAGGACTCATTTGGTTCGCACTTGGCGCACCAGAGGCCGAAAGACGATGGATGGCCGCTCACAGCCTAAGAGTTGCGATGCGCCTTGGCCAAACTGATATTTTGGACAAGGTTGTGTCGAAGTTTGATGCCACGAATGCAGCTCCTTTTCAGGCTCCCGAACTGCCCTTCTTCCATCTCCATGCAAAGCTCTGGCTTCTGATAGCGTTGGCACGTATAGCTTTAGATCAGCCCGCAGAGGTGAGCAAACACCAAGCTCTGCTGGAACGGATCGCGCTGGACGTGGAAGAGCCTCATGTACTTTTCAAGCACTTCTCCGTACAGGCCCTACTCACGTGTAATGTTCAGGGCCAACTTAGGCTTGAGCCAGCAAGATTGGATGAGCTTGAACGCGTCAATCACTCTCCCTACCCAATTGAAAAGTCGAGCAAACATCTCGGAGGAACTTTTTACAAAGGGCGTCCAGATGGCGTACCAAAACCACTTAAGCCACTCTATCTCGATCACGACTTTGGCAAGCTTGATGTCGCTGGATTAGGTGAAGTATTTGGCCAGCCGCATTGGTATACAGAAGATACTGTAAACCTATGGGTGAGACATCACGATGCTCAAATCACTCATATGTCAGATCAAGGAGGACGGTCCATATATCGTCGCGGAAGGGCTCGTGGACTTTCTCACGATCAACACAGCTATGGTGAACAACTATGTTGGCATGCCCTACATGCGGTGGCCGGTGAGTTTCTCGCTAAGCTCCCTGTGATTCAGGGGCCCTATAGGGATGGGGACCCGTGGGAAGAATGGTTGAGTGAGCGAGTGCTTACCCGCAAAGACGGGTTCTGGTTAGCCGATGCCACTGATCGACGACCTCTGCCCACCCGCATCAACCTAAGGGAAGCGTCCGGGGGTAAAGTGGTCCTAACCGGAGCAGCGAGTACGCTGCAATCACTACTAGGCATCAATGGCAATCTGGATGAATGGGTAGTGGTAGACGGCGAGTGGAAATCTATCGATGGCATCGACGTCCATATTCGATCAGCTTTTGTTTCGACTGAGGAAAGCGCGCGGGTCGCAGCAGCCCTAGCTAATGAGGAGCCGTTCCATGCCTATATACCTCGATTGGACGAGTATGAGGATACAGAGTCTGACGCCAGCTCGCATTTGCCTCTTATACCTTGGATTGTTGACGTCAGCCATGCTGAAGGGCTCGATGAATACGACACCCTGGGTGCAGCCTCAGCAGCATCGCGTTTAAAACTTGCTAGGCGGGTAAATGATTTCGCACAAATCACCGAAGAAGCCCCATATGGACGCCGGTGGATTGATCCCTCAGGCGCGGTCCTGGTGCAATCTCAAATTTGGAATCAGCGAGCAGACCGTAACGATGATCACCTCTCCAGCGGCACTCAGCTAAGTTGTCGTACGGACCTTATCCAGAGATATCTATCTGCGAATAATGTGAACTTGCTCATCCTAATAGTCCTGCGTCAGTACGAGCCTGGATACGGCAATAGCTCCTCCCGATCGTCGCACACCATAGCTGTGGTGGAGATAAGCGAGTCGCTTAAAAGTTCCTACTACCCAGGGCGAACTAACGAGTTAGACGATGAGAAACAGCACACTTTGACTCAACACAGCTAGATAAAAATCTTGACGGTGGACAGAAACCACAAAGCCCGCACTAGGCGGGCTTTGTGGGGTATTCCGTAGACAGTCATAGACTTCTGGAAACTGGTCTCTGGTGCCGGAGACAGGAATCGAACCTGCGACCTTCGCGTTACGAGTGCGCTGCTCTACCGACTGAGCTACACCGGCGTGTTGCGCAACGTACCATTGCCGTGTCCGTTACGCAAACCTCTGTTTCACCTCACTTTCACGGCGCCTTGCAGCCATTCGGCGCGAGGTCTTCCTCCACCGTGGTCACGCAGCTCCACCCGGCCTGGGTGCGGGCCAGGGTCACAGTCTTGCCCAGCACATTGGCCGGTGCGTCGGCCAGGGTGCAGGCGATGCTGGCGCTGCCGTCGGCCGCCGTGCCGCTGGCGGTGATCGCGCAATGGGCGGTGGCGGGCTGGCCGCTGAGGCTGGCGACGTCGGGTACGTCCTTGCCTTCGTTCAGGCGGATGTCCATCGGCGTTTTCAGCGCGGAGATTTCCAGCAGCGCTGCAGCGGCTTTGGCGCGGGCCTGGTGGTTGGTGTACATGGGGATGGCGATGGTCGCCAGGATGCCGATGATCGCGACGACGATCATCAGTTCGATCAGGGTGATACCTCGTTGCCCTTTCATGAACGGTCTTCCTTCGTAATACATGGAGGCGCGGTCGGCGCATTGCATCTTGGGTTGCGCCCCGGCCGGCAGGCGCGCAGTAGGCCTGAACCGACACCTTTTGTCACCCCTGCACGGCAGGGCGTCATCTTCGCTGAACTACTCTAGTGAGCGTCATGGAAACGCGCCCGCCCTCGGGCCCGGCAAGCTGTTACGGGGCTTGTCGCCGCACTGCAAAGGACCTTCACATGCCACCGTCTACCCGCCTCTACGCCTGGGAGGGCATTGATGCCTCCGGCGCTCGTCAACACGGCCAGCAATCGGGGCGCAGCCCGGCATTCGTGCAGGCGTGGCTGCAACGCCAGGGTATCCGGGCCACGCGGGTGAGGTTGGCGGGTGGGTTGCGCTGGCGTTGGCCGCAGCGGGCGGGCAAGCCGGATGCGGCGGGGTTCAGTCGGCAGTTGGCGACTTTGCTGACGGCGGGGGTGCCGTTGCTGCAGGCGTTCGAGGTGATGGCGCGCAGCACGGTGGACAGCGGCATGGCGGCGTTGCTTGGGCGGTTGAAACAGGATGTAGCGGCGGGGTTGGGCTTGGCGGATGCCTTGCAGCGCCACCCGGCGTGGTTCGATGCGCTGTACTGCAACCTGGTGCGGGTGGGGGAGCAGTCGGGCACGTTGGACCGGCAGTTGGAGCAGATGGCGGGGATGTTGGAGAAGCGCCAGGCGCTGCGGCAGAAGGTGCGCAAGGCGATGCTGTATCCGGCGTTGTTGCTGCTGACCGGGCTCGGGGTGGCAGCGTTGTTGCTGCTGGAGGTGGTGCCGCGGTTCCAGGGGCTGTTTGCCAGTTTTGACAAGGCGCTGCCGGCGTTCACCCAGTGGGTGATCGATTTATCCACAGGGCTGGGCAATCACGTGGGGTGGCTGCTGCTGTTGATAACTGTGTCGGGGGTTGGCGTGCGGGAGGTTTATCGGCGGCATCTGCCGGCGCGCCTGTGGATAGTGCGCTGGGGGTTGCGAGTGCCGGTGGTTGGCACCTTGCTCGGGCAGGCGGCGTTGGCGCGGTTTGCGCGCAGCCTGGCGACTTCCTATACCGCAGGGGTGGCGTTGCTGGATGCGCTGGCAACGGTGGCGCCGGTCAGTGGCAACTGCCTGCATGAGCGGGCAATCCTGGCGTTGCGCCAGGGCGTGGCCAATGGGGCAAGCCTGCAGCAGGCGATGGAGGCGGACGGGCTGTTCCCGCCGCTGCTGCGCCAGCTGGTGGCGGTCGGCGAGGCCAGCGGTACCCTCGACACGATGCTGGACAAGGCCGCGCTACATTACGAAGAACAGGTGAGCCAGGCGCTGGAGCAGTTGACCACGCTGCTGGAGCCGGCCATCGTGCTGATCCTCGGGCTGCTGGTGGGGGGCCTTGTCGTGGCGATGTACTTGCCGATCTTCCAGTTGGGTAGCCTGATCTGAACATGAATGCCTGGGCCGTAATCGTCGATCATCCGCCGTTCTTTTATGCCCTGGCCGCGGTGCTGGGGTTGCTGGTGGGCAGTTTTCTCAATGTGCTTGTGTACCGGCTGCCGGTGATGCTCGAGCGCCAGTGGCAACGGGAGGCGCAGGAGGTGCTGGGGCTGCCGCAGGCCGAGCACGAGCGCTTCGACCTGTGTTTGCCGGCGTCGCGTTGCCCCCACTGTCAGCGCCCGATCCGGGCGTGGGAAAACATTCCGGTGTTGAGTTACCTGGCCTTGCGCGGGCGTTGCGCGGGGTGCAAGGCGCGGATCAGTGCGCGTTATCCACTGGTGGAACTGGCCACCGCCCTGCTGTCATTGCTGGTGGCCTGGCATTTCGGGCCGGGCATGGCGGCGCTGGCGGTGATGCTGCTGACCTGGGGGCTGATCGGCTTGAGCCTGATCGATGCCGACCACCAGTTGCTGCCGGATGTGCTGGTGCTGCCGCTGTTGTGGCTGGGGCTGGTGGTCAATGCCTTCGGGCTGCTGGTGCCGCTGGCCGATGCGGTGTGGGGGGCGGTGGCGGGTTACCTGAGCCTGTGGGCGGTGTACTGGGTGTTCAAGCTGGTGACCGGCAAGGAGGGCATCGGCTTTGGCGACTTCAAGCTGCTGGCCATGCTGGGTGCCTGGGGCGGTTGGCAGGTTTTGCCGCTGACCTTGATGCTGGCCTCCTTGGTGGGGGCGCTGATCGGGCTGACGCTGGTGCGTTTGAAGCGCACGCAAATGGGCGCTGCGTTGCCTTTCGGGCCTTATCTGGCCATTGCGGGGTGGATCGCGGTGCTCTGGGGTGATGAAATAGTCGCCTCATACCTGCAACTGCTTGGAACCTGATGAGCACAGCGCCTTTCACCCCCTGGATTCTCGGCCTGACCGGCGGCATCGGCAGCGGCAAGAGCGCCGCCGCCGAGCGCTTCGTCGAGCTGGGCGTGCACCTGGTCGATGCCGACCAGGCTGCACGCTGGGTCGTCGAGCCGGGGCGCCCTGCCCTAGCCAGCATCGTCGAACGCTTCGGCCCGGGCGTATTGCTCGAGGACGGCCAGCTCGACCGTGGCGCCTTGCGCCAGCTGATCTTCGCCGACCCTGCGCAACGGCAATGGCTGGAGCAGCTGCTGCACCCGCTGATCGGCCAGGAGATCTTCAGCTACCTGGCCAAGGCCGAGACGCCCTACGCGGTGTATGTGTCGCCGCTGCTGATCGAGTCGGGGCAGTTCAGCAAGATCCAGCGCATCCTGGTGATCGATGCCCCTGCCGAGCTGCAGGTGCAGCGCACCCTGGCCCGTGACAACACCAGCCCGGAACAGGTGCAGGCGATTCTCAAGGCCCAACTGGCCCGGGAAGAGCGCCTGCGCCATGCCGATGACGTGGTGGTCAACGATCGTGACCTGCAATCGCTGCACGACGAAATCGACCGCCTGCACCACTTTTACCTGACTTTGCGAGGAGGCCAGCCATGAGCCAGCCGATGACCGTTGAATGCCCGACCTGTGGGGCGCCTGTGGAATGGGGGGAGAAGAGCCCGTTCCGGCCGTTTTGCTCGGACCGTTGCAAGTTGATCGACCTGGGGGCCTGGGCGGCCGAGGAGCACAAGATCGCGGGGGCGGAAGAGTCCGAGGATGAGCTGTATTCGGGGGATCTGGAGCCGCGGCATTGAGGAAGGCGCTTTTGGAGCGCTGATTGGTTCGACGTTCTTGGGGCCGCTTTGCGGCCCTTTCGCGGCACAAGGCCGCTCCTACAGGGGAATGCGATCGCCTGTAGGAGCGGCTTCAGCCGCGATGCAGGCGCCTCGGTGTTTGGCACCCGCTTTGCGGGTGATCGCGGCTGAAGCCGCTCCTACAAGACAAGAAGTGGTGCCAGCACCACCGTTATCGCCCCGGGAACAGAGGTTGTGCCAGATCAATGGGTTATTCGTCCTTCCAGGGCGCCTGCAGATAGCGGCTGCGGTTGAAGGTCTCCAGCCACTCGGGGCAAAACACCACCAGGGCACTGATCACGGTGCCGTTGATGAACGCCTCGGGGAACATCATCAGCCACAGGTAGCCAACAAAGTCGCTGAGCCACTCCGGCATGGCGAACCGCTCGTCCATCCACAGCAACCCCAGCCCGGCCGCCAGGCACACCAGCACGGTCAGCGCGGCGGGGAAGAACCCGGAACAGAAGATATATACGAACAGGTTGCGCGGCTGGGCGCGCTCGACCAGGAGTGCGCACACCTCGGTGACCAGCACCGGCAAGCCGACGATCAGCAGGCCGTTGACGCCAATGGCGGCAAGGTCCTGGCGGCCGAGCAGCAACAAACCAAGCTGGGCAAGAAAACCACCGAGGATCGCCAACGGCCAGTCCAGCAGCAGGGTGACGGCAGTCATGCCGATGAAGTGGTACGACACGCCAGTGTCGAAATCGCGCCGCACCAGCCACAACACGAACAGGCAGAACACAGTGCCAAACAGCAAGTGCTGGCGGCGAGTGTCGGTGAACAGCTCCACCCAACGGGTACGGCTGGCAGCCCAGATCAGCAGGGGCACGTAACCAAGCCAGCCAAGGGTGAGGCTGGTGCTGGACAAGACCTGTGCGCTGATCACGTAAGCAATATCCCTGTTGATCCTGTGGGCAAGCCTGAGTCTACACCCATTCTCCCTTCCGTCCGGTTGCTATAGGCTGGCACCTCCTTTCGCTGCAGGACGCATCACCGATGACCGAAGGAATCAACCTGCCCTTGCTGCTGGGCGCGCTGTTCAGCGCCATCGCGGGGGTACTGCACCTGATGGTCATCGCCGTGGGGCCACGCTGGTATCGCCTGTTCGGCGCGGGCGAACGCATGGCCCGGGCCGCCGAACAAGGGCGCGCCTACCCTGCCCTTGTCACCCTGGTTATCGCGGCGGTACTGCTGATCTGGGCCGCCTACGCGCTGTCGGCGGCCGGGGTGATCGCGCCACTGCCGTTGCTGCTGCCGATCATCTGCCTGATCACCCTGGTATACCTGGCCCGTGGCCTGCTGGGCCCGCTGTTGCTGGCCGGCACCGGGCGCAGCCAGCGTTTCATCGCGGTCAGTTCGGCCATTTGCGTGGGTGGCGGGCTGCTGCACCTGTTCGGGGTCGTCCAGCAATGGCTGGTGCGGGGCTGATTCCCACGCACAAACAGCATCTTACCGTCATCAATTAGCGACTAAGCTTGTCCCCATGGATGACTCAGACTACCTGCGCCTGCTTACCATCCAGGCCGAACAAGCCAATGCGTTCCTGTCCAATGCCCGCAAATGGGAACGCGAGCGTTGGGTCTGCCAGCGCCTGCTGCAGGGGCTGAACATTCCCTACCGCAGCGAGGACTTCACCCCGGCCGGGCAAGAGCCGCCAGATGTGCTGTTCCGCGACGCGGCGTTCGAGGTGTTCTTCGTGCTCGACGAGGGCCGCCGCCTCAACGATGAGTGGCGCGAGGAGCTGCAACGGCGGCGCAGCGCGTTTTCCCTGGCCCAGCTGGTACGCCGCGAGCAGCGGCCCCGAAGGATCAGCGCCCAGGAACTGCTGGCGCGCCTGGCCCCCACATTGCGCAAGAAGTCGCACAACTACCGTGAACGCGGGCTGGACCTGGGCGAGCTGGACATCATCGCCTTCGCCAGCCTCAAGCGCGAGGTGCTCGACCTCAACAGCCATTTCCCGCCGCCCACCGAGTACCTGCGCCAGGGCTGGCGCTCGCTGTCGCTGGTGGGGCCGACTTTCGCCCGGGTGCTGTTCGCCCACCCGGACGCGCCGGATTTCCTGCGCGGCAACCTGGGGCGCAGCATCGTGTTCGACGTCGGGATCAGTCTTTGATCCAGTGCCGGGTGTCTTTGCGATCACGTACACTCGGCGCCAGGGATAGAAAGCATTATCATTCGACCTATGCGTTTGCGTGAGCGCTGTAGCGTTTACGCATCCACCAACGTCTATCTGACGAGGCCCACCATGACCAGCCGCCTGAATCCTGAAGATCAGCGTCGCGTCGATGAGTACTTGAGTGCCCCCCAGCATCGTGTCGAGCGCAGGCCTTTCCGGCCATTGCTGCTCCTGTTGCTGGTGGTGGCCGTGACCATCGGTCTGGGCCTGTTGAGCCGCCTGCTGAGTGGACTGGTGCTATGAGCTGCCTTGCGCTCGCCCTCCCCTCGTGCCGGACGCGGCCGGGCCTTGTGCCCACGAATTCCGTAAAACTTGTGAGATATCCCCATGACTCATCGCATCGTGATTGTCGGCGGCGGCGCCGGCGGCCTGGAACTGGCGACCCGCCTGGGTAAAACCCTGGGCAAGCGCAAACAGGCCGAGATCACCCTGGTTGATGCCAACCTGACGCACATCTGGAAGCCACTGCTGCATGAAGTGGCGGCCGGCTCGCTGAACTCTTCGGAAGACGAACTGAACTACGTGGCCCAGGCCAAGTGGAACCACTTCAACTTCCAGATGGGGCGCATGAGCGGCCTGGACCGCGAGAGCAAACTGATCCAGCTGGCCGCGACCCTCGACGACGAGGGCCGCGAGCTGCTGCCTGCGCGCACCATCGGCTACGACAGCCTGGTGATCGCCGTGGGCAGCAACACCAACGACTTCGGCACCTTGGGCGCGGCGCAGCACTGCCTGTTCCTCGACAGCCGCAAGCAGGCCGAGCGCTTCCACCAGCAACTGCTCAACCACTACCTGCGCGCCCACGCGGGCGATGTGGCCAGCGAGAAGATCAGCGTGGCCATCGTCGGTGCCGGCGCCACGGGTGTTGAGCTGGCGGCCGAGCTGCACAACGCCGCCCATGAACTGGCGGCCTATGGCCTGGACAAGATCCAGCCGAAGGACATGCACATCACGATCATCGAGGCCGGCCCACGGGTACTGCCAGCGCTGCCGGAGCGCATCAGCGTGCCGGTGCACAAGACCCTGGAAAAGCTGGGCGTGACAGTGATGACCAACGCTGCGGTCAGCGAAGTGACCGAGGATGGCCTGAAAACGGCGGCCGGCGAAGTGATCCAGGCCAGCCTGAAGGTGTGGGCGGCGGGCATTCGCGCGCCGGGCTTCCTCAAGGATATCGATGGCCTGGAAACCAACCGCATCAACCAGCTGGTGGTGCGCCCGACCCTGCAGACCACCCGCGACGACAATATCTTCGCCTTCGGCGACTGCGCCGCCTGCCCGCAACCGGGCAGCGACCGCAACGTGCCGCCACGGGCCCAGGCCGCGCACCAGCAGGCTTCGCTGCTGGCCAAGAGCCTGAAGGCGCGCCTGGAGAACAAGGCGCTGCCAACTTATGAGTACAAGGATTACGGCTCGCTGGTGTCGCTGTCGCGCTTCTCGGCGGTGGGCAACCTGATGGGTAACCTGATGGGCAGCGTGAAGCTGGAGGGCTGGTTGGCGCGGATGTTCTATGTGTCGCTGTACCGGATGCACCAGATGGCGCTGTATGGGTTCTTCCGCACGGCGATGATGATGCTGGGCAGCAAGATTGGCCGGGGCACCGAGCCGCGTCTGAAGCTGCACTGAGGCTTCAAGATCCTGGGGCTGCTGCGCAGCCCTTTCGCGGCACAAGGCCGCTCCTACAGGGGGACGCGATCGCCTGTAGGAGCGGCCTTGTGCCGCGAAAGGGCCGCATAGCGGCCCCAGCGATTCAACGCACCACGCGATACGTGCTCTGCACGAAGCCACTCTCGTAGCTGGTCGTTCTCATGTGCTGCAACAGCACATCCTTCGCCAACCCGCCAAACAACGGAATCCCCTGCCCCAGCAGCACGGGAATGCGGGTAATGGTCAGCTCATCCACCAACCCCTCGCGCAAGAACCCCTGGATCAGCTTGCCGCCATCCAGGTACAGGCTCTTCGCGCCCGTGGCCTGCAAATGCTCGAGCAAGGCCGGGATCGGCCCGGGATGCAGCTCGACCCGCTCGGGTGAATGTTGAGGCAACGCGGGCAAGGTGCTGCTGACCACCACGACGCGCACATCAGGATAAGGCCACTGGCCAAAGGTCATGACCTTGTCGAAGGTGCCGCGCCCCATCACCAGCGTATCGACCCCCGCCATGAACCCGGCATAGCCATGGTCGTCGGTGGATTGGGTGGCGCCCATCAGCCAATCGAGGCCGCCGTCTTCACGGGCTATGTAGCCATCCAGGCTGGTGGCGATGAAAACACGGGCTTTGAGGGACATGCGCGGCGCTCCTGCGGGCAGAAGCCACAGGGTAGCAAGGGCGGGGAGATGCCACACCCAAAAAACGCGGGCAAAAGAAAAAGGGCATCTCATTCGAGATGCCCTTTTTACATGGTGGGTCGTGTAGGATTCGAACCTACGACCAATTGGTTAAAAGCCAACTGCTCTACCAACTGAGCTAACGACCCGGAAAATGGTCGGGGTGAGGGGATTCGAACTCCTGACATCCTGCTCCCAAAGCAGGCGCGCTACCGGACTGCGCTACACCCCGAGATTGGCTCCGCGACCTGGACTCGAACCAGGGACCCAATGATTAACAGTCATTTGCTCTACCGACTGAGCTATCGCGGAACTGAACTTCGGTACATCTTTACTGCTTCGAAGTCTGTGTTAGCTTCGAACTCTTTAGCTGCTTCGCTTTCGCGTTGTCGCTGCTGAGGCCGGCTATTCTACATTCTTCGTTTTGCTTGTCAACCACTTTTTTTCATTCAACTTACTGATTTGTAAGTTGTTTTGCGATCTCCGATGTTGCTGGTGATTCGCTCAGTGCCTGACAGCGGGGCGAATATTAGGGGCACTCTGGATTTTGTGCAAGCATTTTTTTCAAAAATTTCAGCAAGTTATCTGGAAAGCCCGAAAAGCCCCGGTTTTTCTGGGCTTGTGCGGGCCTCATCGCGGGTAAACCCGCTCCTGCAGGTCTCAAGGCCTGTAGGAGCGGGTTTACCCGCGATGAGGCCCGCACAGGCAAATATGCAAAAAAAGCCCCGCACATGCGGGGCTCTTCATTGATTGCCGTGATCAGGCAAAGACGATCTCATCGCCCTCCACCTTCGCGGTGATCGCCGCGCCAGGCAGGAACTCGCCAGCCAGGATCAGTTGCGCCAGCGGGTTCTCGATCCAGCGCTGGATCGCACGCTTGAGCGGCCGTGCGCCATACACCGGGTCGTAACCCACGGCGATCAACTTGTCCAACGCCTCCGGGCTCAGGCTCAGCGACAGCTCGCGCTCGGCCAGGCGGCCGCGCAGGCGACCCAGCTGGATCTCGGTGATGCCGGCGATCTGCTCGCGGCCCAGTGGCTCGAACACCACCACTTCGTCGATCCGGTTGATGAACTCCGGACGGAAGTGCGCACCCACCGCATCCATCACCGCCGCGCGCTGTGCCTCGCGATCACCGGCCAGTTCCTGGATCTGCGCCGAGCCCAGGTTGGAGGTCATCACGATCACCGTGTTGCGGAAGTCCACGGTACGGCCGTGGCTGTCGGTCAGGCGGCCGTCTTCCAGCACCTGCAGCAGCACGTTGAACACATCCGGGTGGGCCTTTTCCACCTCATCGAGCAGCACCACCGAGTACGGCTTGCGACGCACGGCTTCGGTCAGGTAACCGCCCTCTTCATAGCCCACATAGCCTGGTGGAGCGCCGATCAGGCGAGCCACGGAGTGTTTCTCCATGAACTCGGACATGTCGATGCGCACCATCGCCTCTTCGGTGTCGAACAGGAACTCGGCCAGCGCCTTGCACAGCTCGGTCTTGCCCACCCCGGTCGGGCCGAGGAACAGGAACGAGCCGCTGGGGCGGTTCGGGTCGGAAAGCCCCGCACGGGAACGGCGCACGGCGTTGGCCACGGCGGTCACCGCCTCGTCCTGGCCGATCACCCGCTCATGCAGCAGGCTTTCCATCTTCAGCAGCTTCTCGCGCTCGCCTTCGAGCATCTTGGCCACCGGGATGCCGGTCCACTTGGAGACCACTTCGGCGATCTCTTCCTCGGTCACCTTGTTGCGCAGCAACTGGTTCTCGGTCTTGCCGTGCTGGTCGACCATCTGCAGGCTGCGCTCCAGGTCCGGGATCACCCCGTACTGCAGCTCGGCCATGCGGCTGAGGTCGCCCTTGCGGCGAGCGGCTTCCAGCTCCTGGCGGGCCTGTTCGATCTTCTGCTGGATCTGCGCCGAGCCCTGCACCTCGGCTTTTTCCGAGGCCCAGATCTCTTCGAGGTCGGCGTACTCGCGCTCCAGGCGGTCGATTTCCTCGGTCAGCTTCTCCAGGCGCTTCTTCGCCGCTTCGTCCTCTTCTTTCTTCAGCGCCTGGGATTCCACCTTCAGCTGGATCAGGCGACGGTCGAGGCGGTCGAGCACTTCAGGCTTGGAGTCGATCTCCATGCGGATGCGGCTGGCGGCTTCGTCGATCAGGTCGATGGCCTTGTCCGGCAGCTGGCGGTCGGTGATGTAGCGGTGGCTCAGCTTGGCCGCGGCAATGATGGCGCCGTCAGTGATGGCCACCTTGTGGTGCACTTCATAACGCTCTTTCAGGCCGCGCAGGATGGCAATGGTGTCTTCCTCGCTCGGCTCTTCGACCAGCACCTTCTGGAAGCGGCGCTCGAGGGCGGCGTCCTTCTCGATGAACTGGCGGTACTCGTTGAGCGTGGTGGCACCGACGCAGTGCAGCTCGCCACGGGCCAGGGCCGGCTTGAGCATGTTGCCGGCGTCCATGGCGCCCTCGCCCTTGCCGGCGCCAACCATGGTGTGCAGTTCGTCGATGAACAGGATGATCTGGCCTTCCTGCTTGCTCAGTTCATTGAGCAGGGCTTTGAGGCGCTCTTCGAACTCGCCGCGGTACTTGGCGCCCGCGATCAGCGCGCCCATGTCCAGGACCAGCAGGCGCTTGCCTTTCAGGCCATCCGGCACTTCGCCGTTGATGATGCGCTGGGCCAGGCCCTCGGCGATGGCGGTCTTGCCCACGCCGGGCTCGCCGATCAGCACCGGGTTGTTCTTGGTGCGGCGCTGCAGCACCTGGATGGTGCGGCGGATCTCGTCGTCACGGCCGATCACCGGGTCCAGCTTGCCCTCTTCGGCGCGCTTGGTGAGGTCGACGGTGTACTTGTCCAGGGCCTGGCGCGACTCCTCGGCGTTGGCGTCGTTCACCGCCGCGCCGCCGCGCAGGTTGTTGATGGCGTTCTCCAGGGCCTTCTTGCTCACGCCCTGGCCGAGCAGCAGCTTGCCGACCTTGCTGTTCTCGTCCATGGCGGCGAGCAGCACCAGCTCGCTGGAGATGAACTGGTCGCCCTTCTGCTGGGCCAGGCGGTCGGCCTGGTTGAGCAGGCGTGCCAGGTCCTGGGACATGTTCACGTCGCCGGTGGGGTTCTGGATTTTCGGCAGTTGGTCGAGCTCCTTGGTCAACGCCTTGCGCAGGCTGTTGATGTCGAAGCCGACCTGCATCAGCAGCGGCTTGATCGAGCCGCCCTGCTGGTCGATCAGCGCCTGCAGCAGGTGCAGGGGCTCGATGGCCGGGTGGTCCATGCCCACGGCCAGGGATTGGGAGTCGGATAATGCCAGTTGCAGCTTGCTGGTCAGTCGGTCTATTCGCATGGGGGATACCTTCCTTTAAAGGGCAGGCGGAGCGATGGACAGCACCTGTAATGATGAACCTGCCTGAGATGACCAATAGATAAGGCTGATTCTGGAAGATTCAAGCGTAGCGGGGTTGACAGGCGTCAGCAGGCGGGGGAATGGCTGGGGGCGCTTTGCGCCCCTTTCGCGGCTAAAGCCGCTCCTACAGAGGATTGCGCTCCTCTGTAGGAGCGGCTTTAGCCGCGAAAGGGCTGCAAAGCAGCCCCCGGCGTCCTTACGGCTGCAACCAGACCAACGAAGCGAAACGCCCACCCTGCGGGGTGCGGCGATAAGAGAAGAAGCGCGGGTCGCTGACCGTGCACAACCCACCGCCATAAACAGCCGTGACGCCGCGCGCCGCCAGGCGAATGCGCGCCAGCTTGTAAATGTCGGCCATCAGCTTGCCCGGACGCTCGCCCGCCACGAAGGCATCAGCCGCTTCAGGATGCACGGCCGTAAAGGCATCGCGTACTTCCAGGCCGACTTCGAACGCCCGCGGCCCAATCGCCGGCCCCAACCACACCAGTACCTCTTCAGCCGGCAGGGCCAGGCGCTCGAGGGTGGCTTCCAGCACGCCACCGGCCAACCCCCGCCAGCCGGCATGGGCAGCCGCTACACGGGTGCCCGCACGGTCGCAGAACAACACGGGCAGGCAGTCGGCGGTCATCACGGTGCAGGCGATGCCGGGCTGGTCGGTCCAGCTGGCGTCGGCTTCGGCGACCACGGTGGGGTCGGCGTCGGCCACCACCAATCCATGCACTTGCTTGAGCCAGGCGGGCTGGATGGCGAACTCATCGCTGAGGCGGCGACGGTTCTCGGCAACCGCCTGCGGGTCATCGCCCACATGGTCGCCGAGATTGAAAGATGCGTAGGGCGGCAGGCTGACGCCGCCCTCGCGGGTGGTGACGCAGGCGCGAACCGAGGCCGGAGCCGGCCAGTCGGGGATGATCAGCGACTGCGTCAGGCCGCTCATCCGATGAAGCTCTCGCGGTCATCGTTGAGCAGCGACAGCAGCCAGAGGAAATCGTCCGGCAGCGGCGAAGCCCATTCCATGCGTTCACCGGTGGTCGGGTGGTCCAAGGCCAGGAAGCGCGCATGCAGGGCCTGGCGCGGGAAGTTCTTCACCGCCTCGACCATGGCCACGCTGGCGGCCGGTGGAATGCGGAAGCGCACGCCATACGTCTGGTCGCCGACCAACGGATAACCGACATGCGCCATGTGCACGCGGATCTGGTGGGTGCGGCCGGTTTCCAGCTTGACCCGCACATGGGTGTGCGAGCGGAAGCGCTTGAGCACGCGGTAGTGGCTGACGGCCGGCTTGCCGCCGTCAGTGACCGCCATGCGCTGGCGCTCGCCACCATGGCGGCCGATCGGGGCGTCGATCTTGCCACCGGCGATCACCACGCCGACCACGATGCACTCGTAGATGCGGCTGACCGAACGCTTCTGCAACTGGTCGACCAGGTTGGTTTGCGCCTGCAGGGTCTTGGCCACCACCATCAGGCCGGTGGTGTCCTTGTCCAGACGGTGCACGATACCGGCGCGCGGCACGTTGATGATGTCCGGCACATGGTGCAGCAGGGCATTGAGCAGGGTGCCGTCGGGGTGACCGGCCGCCGGGTGGACCACCAGCCCGGCGGGCTTGTTGATCACCAGGATCTGGTCGTCTTCATAGACGATGTCCAGCTCGATGTCCTGGGCCACCCATTCGCCCTGGGCTTCCTGCTCGGCCTCGAGGGCGAGGATGGAGCCAGTGTGGACGGTGTCGCGCGGCCGCAGCACCGCGCCATCGACGGTCAGGCGGCCATCTTTGATCCACGATGACAGGCGCGAGCGCGAGTACTCGGAGAACAATTGGGCGGCGACCTGGTCGAGGCGTTGGCCGCCCAGTTCGGACGGGACCTCTGCGCTAAGTTGAATGATCTCGGACATGCTCGAATCGACGGGCGTTCAGCCTTTGGTTTCGGCTGCGCGCTTGTGGTTAAATACGGCTTCTTTTGCCCCGGGGTTTGGCCGGGGGCGCTCATCATAACAGGACGGCACCGCCCAAGACAGCGGCCGTCAAAGGGACGCAAGCCGCCATGCAAGTGAAACACCTGCTGCTGATCGCCATCCTCGGGCTCACCGCTGCCTGTTCCTCGAACAAGGAAGTCATTGACGAGAACCTCAGCGAGGCCGAGCTGTACCAGCAGGCGCAGGCCGACCTGGACAACTCCAGCTACACCAGCGCCGTGAACAAGCTCAAGGCCCTGGAGTCGCGCTACCCGTTCGGCCGCTACGCCGACCAGGCCCAGCTCGAGCTGATCTACGCCAACTACAAGAACTCCGAGCCCGAGGCCGCCAAGTCCGCCGCCGAGCGCTTCATCCGCCTGCACCCGCAGCACCCGAACGTCGACTACGCCTACTATCTGAAAGGCCTGACCTCGTTCGACCAGGACCGCGGCCTGCTGGCGCGCTTCCTGCCGCTGGACATGACCAAGCGTGACCCGGGCGCGGCCCGCGACTCGTACAACGAGTTCGCCCAGCTCACCAGCCGCTTCCCCAACAGCCGTTACTCGCCGGATGCCAAGCAGCGCATGATCTACCTGCGCAACCTGCTGGCCTCCTACGAAATCCACGTGGCCAACTACTACCTCAGCCGTGAGGCCTATGTAGCCGCCGCCAACCGTGGCCGCTACGTGGTCGAGAACTTCCAGGAAACCCCGTCGGTGGGTGATGGCCTGGCGGTGATGGTCGAGTCGTACCAGCACATGCACCTGGACGAGCTGGCCGCCACCAGCCTCGAGACCCTCAAGCTCAACTACCCGGACCACCCGAGCCTGGTCGATGGCCAGTTCGTGGTCAAACAGGACGAGAACGGCAACCGCTCCTGGTTGTCGAAGGCTACTTTGGGCCTGATCGATACCAAGACCCCGCTTCCACCTGGTGAGACCCGCGCCAACCAGGACGTGGTCAAGCAGTTCCAGGACGCCCGTTCGGAAATGCCGGAAGAGCTGCTGCCCAAGGACGAGAACGGCGACCCGATCCTGCCGGCCGGCCCGAAGGAAGCCGAGCAGGACCGTTCGTGGTTCAGCTACATGACCTTCGGTCTGTTCGACTGACCGCAAGCGCTAAAAGAAAGGGAGGCCTGAGGCCTCCCTTTTTTATTGTCTGCGTCCTAGACTGTCGGCTTCTTTTCTCGACAAGCTGGACACCATGGTTCGCCTACTTTTCTGGATCGCCCTGATCGCCGCCGCGTTCTGGCTGTGGCGCAAGTTCAAGACCAGCCAGCAGTCCCCCGCCGAACCACGGCTGGAGGACCCGCTGAAGATGGTGCGCTGCGCCCATTGCGGCGTGCACCTGCCCAACGACCGGGCGTTGCAGCAGGGCAAGGAATGGTATTGCAGCCAACAGCATTTGCAGCAGGGGCCAGGCCAGCAACGCTGAGCAATCCAAGGCTAACCTTACCGCAACCTGTAGGAGCCAGCCTTGCTGGCGAACACCGGCAAAGCCGGTGCCATGTACCGCGTTGCCAGGTTTTCCGGCTCCGGCTCCTACAAAGTGCGCATCGAGCCAGAACTTCAACAGCTCAAAGCAACCGCCCCTCTGGCGAATAGGGGGCCGGGTCAATGATCGGCTCGCGCCCAAGCAGCAGATCGCCGAACAGCTGGCACGATGCCGGCGCCAGCACCAGGCCGTTGCGGTAATGGCCGCAGTTCAACCACAGCCCTTGATGCCCCGGCACCGCGCCGATATACGGGATACCTTCAGGCGACCCCGGCCGCAAACCCGCCCAGTGCCCGACAACCTCGGCATCGGCCAATGCCGGCAACAGCTCGATGGCCGACGCCTTCAGGCTCTCCAGTGCATCCTCGGTCGGGGTCTTGTCATATCCGGCGTGCTCCAGGGTGCTGCCCACCAGGATGTGCCCATCACGGCGCGGGATCGCGTAGCGCCCCTTGGCCAGGACCATGCTGGGGAGGAAGTCCTCGGCGCACTTGAACAGGATCATCTGGCCCTTCACCGGCTCGACCGGCAGTTCCAACCCCAGCGTTTTCAGCAGATCGCCACTCCAGGCGCCAGCACTGAGCACCACCTCATCGGCGGCCAGCACGCCATCATCGGTCCGTACGCCGGTGACACGCCCGCCATTGCGCTCGAAACCGGTGACCTGGCAGTGCTCGCGCAGGGTGACGTTGGGTAGCGCCTGCAGCGCGGCCTTGAGCGACTTGACCAGGCGCGGGTTACGCACATTGGCCACCCCCGCCATGTAGATCGCGTGCCGGTAGCCCGGCCCAAGCACTGGTACCGCATCGTAGGCCGCCGAAATATCCACCGCACTCAACGGCCGCTGTTCCCGGGCAGCCCAGGCCAGCGCCTCGGCTTCATCGTCCAGGTCCAGCCAGTAGAGCCCAGTGGTGTGTACTTCGGGGTCGACCCCGGTGCTGGCGAACAGGCGCTCGCCCAGCTGTGGATAAAAGTCCTGCGACCAGTGCGCCAGCGCGGTCACCGCCGGGCTGTAGCGCCACGGATACAGGGGCGAGACGATGCCACCACCGGCCCAGGACGACTCCCGGCCCACTTCGCCCTGGTCGCACACCACCACCCGGTCGACCTCGGCCGCCAGGTTGAACGCCGTCAGCAGGCCAATGACACCGCCGCCGACAATCACTACTTGCTTGCTCATCGTTCGATCCAACACCTGAAGTAATTCCACGGTGCGCGGGCACCTTCTGATCTTCAGCTTCCCCAGCAAGCCACAGCCTCTTCGCTGCCGCCCGGATTACCGCGCACGCCCGTGTGCTCAAGCTGGAAGTCACCGCATCGGTCGTGCGCCATCAGGGCATCCGGCAGGCGAATGGCGAGAAACACGAACGCTTCGCTGTCGCGCCGGACCTGGAGCCGGTAATAGCGATTGCCGGCCGGCAGCGGCGTGGTCAACTGCTCGTTGTCAGCGTACTCACCAACGCGCGCACGGTGCTGTTCCAGGCGCAAGGCCGCGTCCTGCAGCAGGCCGACCACCTCGATGCGCGCGGCGCGCCGAAGCTGGTCGCTGTAACTGGGGTAGGCAATGGCTGCCAGCATGCCGGTCAGCGCCACGACAATCAATAATTCGATCAGACCAAGGCCGCGCTGCATCTCAATGCTCCGCAAGGCGTTGGCGCCAGCTGACCCGCCCCGAGAGCAAGCGGCCGTCCACGGCATATACCGCCTCGAGGAACTGCCGGCCCCGTGATTGTCGGCTGAAGGCCGTTACCCGGAACAGGGTGACCCCCTCCGCCTGGGGCCTCCCGGCTGCGCGCGTACTCTCCCCCAGCGCCTGCAACAGCACGAACCCGCTCGCTGTACGCAACCAAGGCCGGCCAGGCTCGCCCGCGGGCAAACCCGGTGGAAGACAAGCCTGGCACAAGGCCGGAGGTACATCGAGCAGCAACAAGGCCCCTTCGACCAGGCTCGCTTCTGCCTGCTCGAAGGCCCGCGCCGTACCCCGCTGTTCGCCCGCCAGGCGCTGCTGCAACAACGCCTCCTGCAGCGCCATGGCGCTGAGCAGCCCTAGCAACAGGCTCAAGGTCAGCGCCGTCAACAGGACCACACCTCGCTGCCCACTCATGCACCGCTCCACGGATTGCGTACGGCCACACTCATTTCATGGCGCTGTTCCAGCCTGTGCCGCCTATCGTGCAGGATCAGCCGGATATCCACACGCAGCCCCTCACCGGCTTCGACTTCGCTCACCTCGAACGCCCGCACGTTGTCGATCAGGCTGACATGCTGGGCGTTGGTGGTGAGCATCAGGCTGCCATTGCGCAGGCGATAGCCCACTCGGCGAATGGGTATCGCAAGGACCTGCGGGCCTGCTGCATGCGGCCCGGCCTCGACCCTGGCCCAGGTGCGGCAGTCGGTCAGCACGGTCCAGTCCGCAACCCCGAGCACACCGGGCAGCTCGGCTCCCACCAGCGTCAGGCTGTCACCGGTGATCTCGATTGGCCTGGCAAAAGCCCTGGCGGTATGCGGGTCGGCAAAGTCCTCGGGGTCCAGACGCAAGCAGCCAAACATACCCGCCATACGGACATCCTCCGACAGGCGCTGCAGGACAAGCCGGGCATCATCCTGCAGACGCGCCTTCACACCTTGCAGCTGCCAAGCCTGGTGGGCGGATCCGAACAGTTGGCCTGCCACCGCCAGCAACAGCAGCCCCAGTGCAAGGGCCAGCAAGGCCTCGATCAGGCCGAGCCCGTCCTGGCGCCTTCTCATGGCGACACCTTGCCCTGCAGGCTCAGCGAGGGACGCTGTGCGTCACCGGGTGCCGACCATTCAAGCTCCAGCGACAGTTCGCCCGCCGCCCGGCTCACCCGCCCTTCGGCCGACGGGCCCAGCACGACCACCACCTGGGACCGCCAGGCGGCTTCTTCACCCGCCGTCAGCGAACCGACAGCCCTCGCCCGCTCCAGCATGTTCTGGGCAAGCCGCACGGCCTGGCCATCGAGGTGCGCGCTATCGCTTACCTGCAGGCTGCGCAGTTGCAAGGCGGCTGACGCAAATACCCCCAGCGCCAGCACGGCCATCGCCAGCAACACCTCCAACAGTGTCATGCCCGCTTCCCCCACCTGCATTCCCTGCCCTCCCGGGAGCTTTCCTCGCCATTTGCCTGAACCGGCTGACTGGCGCCCTCGGCCATGCAGCCGGAAGCTTCAGCGAAGCAGGTCCAGGGAGGAATGCACGGTGAGGCAACAGGGAGTAACACTGATACAAATGATGTGCGCACTGGCGGTGGCTGGCCTTCTGATGCATCTCGGTACGTCGGCCTACAGGACTTTCAGCGAAACACTTCATCAAGCGGCCACGGCCCGGGAGCTGGCACAAGCGCTACGTTCCGCTCGCAACCACGCCATGTTGCGACAACAGGTGGTGCGGGTCAGACCATTGGAAGGCGACTGGAGCAAGGGTTGGCGTGTGTCGCTGGCGCACAACGAGCAACTGCTGCGCGAGCATCGGCTGGCACGGTCACTGAGGATATCCGCGAGTTCAGCCAGGGAGGTGAGGTTCAGCAGGCGCGGCGCACCGCTAGGGGAAGGGTTCGGTGGTACCACGCTGGACATCTGCCAGCGTGCCACCCTGCTCAGCCACCACCAGGTGGTGCTCAGCCCCAGTGGCAGGGTCAGCCTGCGCAGCGACGAGGGCCGCCGCTGCACAGGCCCCTGAGTCAGATCAGCGAGCGCACCCGCAGCTCCTTGGGCATGGAGAAGGTGATGTTCTCCTCGCGCCCATCGAGCTCTTCGGCGCCGGTCGCGCCCCAGGCCTTGAGCTGGTCGATCACGCCGCGCACCAGCACCTCGGGGGCGGAGGCCCCGGCGGTGATGCCGATCCGCTGGACGCCATCGAACCAGCTGCGTTGCAGGTCCTCGGCGCCGTCGATCAGGTAGGCCGGCGTGCTCATGCGCTCGGCCAGCTCGCGCAGGCGGTTGGAGTTGGAGCTGTTGGGGCTGCCGACCACCAGCACCACGTCGCACTCGTCGGCCAGTTGCTTGACGGCGTCCTGGCGGTTTTGCGTGGCGTAGCAGATATCGTCCTTGCGCGGGCCACCGATGTTCGGGAAGCGTTCGCGCAGGGCGTCGATCACCCGGCTGGTGTCATCCATCGACAGGGTGGTCTGGGTGACGAAGGCCAGGTGGTCGGGGTTGCGCACCTGCAGGGCGGCGACGTCCTTCTCGTCCTCGACGAGGTAGATGCTGCCGCCATTGCTGGCGTCGTACTGGCCCATGGTGCCCTCGACCTCCGGGTGCCCGGCGTGGCCGATGAGGATGCACTCACGGCCGTCGCGGCTGTACTTGGCAACCTCGATGTGCACCTTGGTCACCAGCGGGCAGGTGGCGTCGAACACTTTCAGGCCACGGCCGGCGGCTTCCTGGCGCACGGCTTGCGACACACCATGGGCGCTGAAGATGACAATGACGTCGTCCGGCACCTGGTCCAGCTCTTCGACGAACACCGCGCCACGGTTGCGCAGGTCTTCGACCACGAACTTGTTGTGCACCACTTCGTGGCGCACGTAGATCGGCGGGCCGAAGACTTCCAGGGCGCGGTTGACGATCTCGATCGCCCGGTCGACCCCCGCGCAGAAGCCGCGCGGGTTGGCGAGTTTGATTTGCATGCTCGGCTCCCGGCTCACAAGGCCTTCACGTCGAGGATCTGCACCTCGAAGTTCAGGGTCTTGCCAGCCAGTGGATGGTTGAAGTCGATGGTCACCTGGTTGTCGTCGAACACCTTCACCACGCCTGGCAGCTCGGTGTTGGCGGCGTCGTTGAAGATCACCAGCAGCCCTTCGGACAGCTCCATGCCTTCGAACTGCGAGCGCGGCATCACCTGCACGTTCTGCGGGTTGTGCTGGCCGAAGGCGTTCTCCGGGGCGATGGTCAGCTTGCGCTGGTCACCGGCCTTGAAGCCGAACAGGGCGCTCTCGAAGCCCGGCAGCAGGTTGCCGTCGCCAACCTTGAACGTGGCCGGGGCCTTGTCGAAGGTGCTGTCGACGGTGTCGCCGTTTTCCAGGTGCAACGCGAAGTGCAAGGTGACTTCGGTGTTCTGGCCAATACGGGTCTCAGTCATGGACGGCTTCCTCGGACTTCTTGCTCTTGAACATGTCCAGCGCCAGCATCACCGCACCCACGGTAATGGCGCTGTCGGCCAGGTTGAAGGCCGGGAAGTAGTGACGGTTCTGCCAGTGCACCAAAATGAAGTCGACCACGTGGCCCAGCACGACGCGGTCATACAGGTTGCCCAGCGCGCCACCCAGCACCAGCGCCAGCGCCACGGCAAGCCAGGTCTCGTTGCGCCCCAGGCGCTTGAGCCAGACCACCAGCACGGCGCTGACCACAATGGCGATCACCGCGAACAGCCAGCGCTGCCAGCCGGAGCTGTCGGCGAGGAAGCTGAACGCCGCGCCGGTGTTGTAGGCCAGGGTCCAGCTGAAGTAGTCGGGGATGACCACGATCTGCTGGTACAGGCTCAGCGCGCCCTCGAAGTAGACCTTGGTGGCCTGGTCGAGGACCAGGACCACCAGGCTCAGCCAGAGCCAGGCAAGGCGCCCGAAGCGCCCCGCGGAAGCATTAGGCATAGTGGCGCACCTCGCCGGAGCCATTCAGGTTGTCGACGCAACGGCCGCAGATTTCCGGATGCTCCGGGTGGCTGCCGACATCGGCGCGGAAGTGCCAGCAACGGCCGCACTTGGCGTGGCCGGACTTGACGACCTTCAGCTTGAGACCTTCGACTTCGGTTGTCACGGCGTCGGCTGGCGCCTGGACGAACGGTACGACGCTGGCGGCCGAGGTGATCAGCACGAAGCGCAGTTCGTCGCCCAGCTTGCTCAAGTCGGCGCTCAGCGCGTCGTCGGCGAACAGGGTGACTTCGGCCTGCAGGTTGCCACCGATGGCCTTGGCCGCACGCTGGTTCTCCAGCTCCTTGTTGACCGCAGCCTTGGCGGCCATGATGCGCTCCCAGTACTCGCGACCCAGCTCGAAGCCTTCCGGCAGTTCGCTCAGGCCTTCGTACCAGGTATTGAGCATCACCGATTCGTTGCGCTCGCCCGGCAGGTACTGCCACAGCTCGTCGGCGGTGAACGCCAGGATCGGCGCGATCCAGCGCACCAGCGCCTCGGAGATGTGGAACAACGCGGTCTGGCAGGAACGGCGGGCGACACTGTTGGCGCCGGTGGTGTACTGGCGGTCCTTGATGATGTCGAGGTAGAAGCCGCCCAGCTCCTGCACGCAGAAGTTGTGGATCTTCGAGTAGACGTTCCAGAAACGGTACTCGCCATAGTGCTCTTCCAGCTCGCGCTGCAGCAGCAGGGTGCGGTCGACCGCCCAGCGGTCCAGGGCCAGCATGTCTTCGGCTGGCAGCAGGTCGCGGGCCGGGTCGAAGCCGGACAGGTTGGAGAGCAGGAAGCGCGCGGTGTTGCGAATGCGGCGGTAGGCGTCGGCACTGCGCTGCAGGATCTGGTCGGAAACCGCCATCTCGCCAGAGTAGTCGGTGGCCGATACCCACAGGCGCATGATGTCGGCACCCAGGGTGTCGTTGACCTTCTGCGGCTCGATGGTGTTGCCCAGCGACTTGGACATCTTGCGGCCGTTCTCGTCCACGGTGAAGCCGTGGGTCAGCAGCTCGCGGTACGGCGCGTGGCCGTCGATGGCGCAACCGGTCAGCAGGGAGGAGTGGAACCAGCCGCGGTGCTGGTCGGAGCCTTCCAGGTACAGGTCGGCGCGCGGGCCGGTGGCGTGGCCGATGTCGTGGGAGCCACGCAGCACGTGCCAGTGAGTGGTACCGGAGTCGAACCACACGTCCAGGGTGTCGGTGATCTTGTCGTACTGGCCGGCTTCGTCACCGAGCAGTTCCTGGGCGTCCAGCTTGAACCAGGCCTCGATGCCTTCCTGCTCGACGCGCTTGGCGACTTCTTCCATCAGCTCGACGGTGCGCGGGTGCAGCTCGCCGGTCTGCTTGTCGAGGAAGAACGGGATCGGCACGCCCCAGTTGCGCTGACGCGAGATGCACCAGTCCGGGCGGTTGGCGATCATCGAGTGCAGGCGCGCCTGGCCCCAGGCCGGAACGAACTTGGTCTCTTCGATGGCCTTGAGCGCGCGCTCGCGCAGCGGCTCGCCAGTGGAAGGCTGCTTGTCCATGCCGACGAACCACTGCGCGGTGGCGCGGTAGATCAGCGGGGTCTTGTGGCGCCAGCAGTGCATGTAGCTGTGGCTGATGGTTTCGGTGTGCATCAGCGCGCCGACTTCGCTGAGCTTGTCGACGATGGCCGGGTTGGCCTTCCAGATGAACTGGCCGCCGAAGAACGGCAGCGACTCGACGTACACGCCGTTGCTCTGCACCGGGGTGAGGATGTCATCGTTGACCATGCCGTAGCGCTTGCAGGTGACGAAGTCGTCTTCACCGTAGGCTGGCGAGGAGTGAACCACGCCGGTACCAGCGCCCAGTTCGACGTACTCGGCCAGGTAGATCGGCGACAGGCGGTCGTAGAACGGGTGGCGGAAGTTGATCAGTTCCAGCGCCGAACCCGGAGCGGTGGCGATGACCGAGCCTTCCAGGTTGTAGCGCTTCAGGCACGACTCGACCAGCTCTTCGGCCAGTACCAGCAGGCGCTCGCCGGTGTCGACCAGGGCGTACTTGAAGTCCGGGTGGATGTTCAGCGCCTGGTTGGCCGGGATGGTCCACGGGGTGGTGGTCCAGATCACGATGGCGGCTGGCTTGGCCAGCGTGCTCAGGCCGAAGGCGGCAGCCAGTTTGTCCGCATCAGCAACCGGGAAGGCAACGTCGATGGTCTGGGATTTCTTGTCGGCGTATTCGACCTCGGCTTCAGCCAGCGCCGAGCCGCAATCGAAGCACCAGTTCACAGGCTTCAGGCCCTTGAACACGAAGCCTTGCTTGACCATTTCGGCCAGGGCGCGAATCTCGCCGGCCTCGTTGGCGAAGTTCATGGTCTTGTACGGGTTGTCCCAGTCACCCAGCACGCCCAGGCGGATGAACTCGGTCTTCTGCCCTTCGATCTGCTCGGCGGCGTACTCGCGGCACAGCTCGCGGGTGCGGTCGGCGGTCAGGTGCTTGCCATGAGTGACCTCGACCTTGTGCTCGATCGGCAGGCCGTGGCAGTCCCAGCCCGGTACATACGGCGCATCGAAGCCGGACAGGGTCTTGGAGCGGACGATCATGTCCTTGAGAATCTTGTTCAGCGCATGACCGATGTGGATCTTGCCGTTGGCATAGGGCGGGCCGTCGTGCAGGACGAACTTCGGACGATCCTTGCCAATCTCGCGCAGCTTCCGGTACAGGCCAATGCTGTCCCAGCGCTGCAGGATCTGCGGTTCGCGCTGAGGCAGGCCGGCCTTCATGGGGAAGGCGGTGTCCGGAAGGTTAAGCGTGGCTTTGTAGTCGGTCATTTCAGGCTCTTCGTTAGCGGTTGAGCGTGCCAGTGGGCACGTGCGGCGGCGATGTCCGCGTCGATCGCCGACTTCAGCGCCTCCAGGGAGGCGAAACGCTGCTCTTCACGCAGCTTGTGGTGGAATTCCACCGTCAGGCGCCGGCCATACAGGTCGCCGGCGTAGTCCAGGAGATGAATCTCCAGGTGGGGGCGCCCGTCACCACTGACGGTGGGACGCACGCCGATGTTGCCGACACCCGGCCAGGCCTTGCCGTCGATCTCGATGCTGGCCAGGTAGACCCCGGACAGCGGCACGCGACGGCGCTTGAGCTGGATGTTGGCAGTGGGTGTTCCAAGCTGGCGGGCCAGCTTCTGGCCGTGCAGTACCCGGCCGGTGATGCGATAGGGGCGACCCAGCAGGTGCTCGGCCAGTTCGAAGTCGCCATCGGCCAGGGCCTTGCGCACTTCGGTGCTGCTGACCCGCAGGCCGTCCTGGATCACGGTGTTGGCGGCCTCGACGGTGAAGCCGTGTTGCTTGCCGGACTCGATCAGGAAGCCGAAGTCGCCGGCGCGATCACAGCCGAAGCGAAAATCGTCACCCACCTCGAGATGACGCACGCCCAGGCCGTCGACCAGGATCTGCTCGACGAACTCGCAGGCGCTGAGCTTGCTCAGGCGCTGGTTGAAGGCCAGGCACAATACCCGGTCGATACCTTCGCCGGCCAGTAGCTCGACCTTGTCACGCAGGCGCGCCAGGCGGGCCGGCGCGGTGTCGGGGGCGAAATACTCGCGCGGCTGGGGCTCGAAGATCACCACGCAGGTAGGCAGGCCCAGCGCCTGGCCGCGTTCGCGCAGGCGCGCGAGGATCGCCTGGTGGCCCCGGTGGACCCCGTCGAAGTTGCCAATGGTGGCGACACAGCCCCGGTGCTCGGGGCGCAGGTTGTGAAGACCTCGAACCAGCTGCATAACGCGCTTCTTGCTCATAAAGTGGCCGATTATAACCACACCCGGGCGCTGACGACAGGCGGCAGCGCCACCACGGGGCATGGAATGCGAAAAACCGACGCCTGACCCTTTTTACCGCCTCAATGCAACGCCTTGCGGGCGAAATGCCGTGGACGGAAACCACACAGGTACAAGCAGCCGAAGTAGGTCACCACGCCCGCCGCGATCAGGCCGCCCAGGCGCAGGAAACGGGCCAGCATGTCGCCCTGCGCCCAGGCCGGCAGGTAATGCATGCCCAGCAGCAGCACACCAGACATCAAGGTGACCGCCAGCACCAGCTTGAGCAGGAACAGCGTCCAGCCCGGCTGCGGCTGATACAGCCGCTGGCTGCGCAGTTTCCAGAACAGCAAGCCGGCATTGAGGCAGGCACCCAGGCTGATCGCCAAGGCCAGGCCGGCGTGGGCCAGCGGGCCGACCAGGGCCAGGTTGAACAGTTGGGTGCAGACCAAGGTGAAGATCGCGATCCTCACCGGCGTGCGGATATTCTGCTGCGCATAGAAGCCAGGTGCCAGTACCTTGACCAGGATGATCGCCAGCAGGCCCACCGAGTAGGCGATCAGGGCGCGCTGGGTCATGGCGGCGTCGAAGGCGGTGAACTTGCCGTACTGGAACAGCGCCACGGTCAGCGGCTCGGCGAGGATCGCCAGGGCCAGGGTGCAGGGCAGCACCAGCAGGAAACACAGGCGCAGGCCCCAGTCGAGGATGCGCGAGTACTCTTCACGGTCCTTGTTGGCGTAGGTCTTGGCCAAGGTGGGCAGCAGGATGGTGCCCAGGGCCACGCCCAGCACGCCGGAGGGCAGCTCCATCAGGCGGTCGGCGTAGTACATCCACGACACCGAACCCGCCACCAGGAAGGAGGCGAAGATGGTGTTGATGATCAGCGAGATCTGGCTCACCGACACGCCAAGGATGGCGGGCAGCATCTGCTTGAGCACCCGCCATACGCCGGCATCGCGCAGGTTCAGGCGCGGCAGCACGAGCATGCCGATCTTCCTCAGTGCCGGCAGCTGGTACAGCAACTGCGCCAGGCCTCCGGCCAGCACGCCCCAGCCCAGGGCCATGATGGGTGGGTCGAAGTAGGGGGTGAGGAACACGGCGAAGGCGATCATCGCCACGTTGAGCAGGGTCGGCGTGAAGGCCGGCACGCTGAAGCGGTTCCAGGTGTTGAGGATGGCCCCGGCCAGGGACGACAGCGAGATCAGCAATATATAAGGAAAGGTCACCCGCAGCAGCGAGGTGGTCAGCTCGTACTTTTCGGTGCTGTCGACAAAACCTGGGGCAGTGGCCCAGACCACCCAGGGGGCGGCGAGGATGCCGATCACGGTGACCAGGGCCAGGGCCAGGGTCAGCAAGCCGCTCACGTAGGCAATGAAGGTGCGCGTGGCCTCCTCGCCCTGCTGGGTCTTGTATTCGGCCAGGATGGGCACGAACGCCTGGGAAAAGGCACCCTCGGCGAAGATGCGCCGCAGCAGGTTGGGCAGTTTGAAGGCGATGAAGAAGGCGTCGGTGGCGACGCCGGCACCGAAAATCCGTGCCAGGATGGTGTCGCGCACGAAGCCGAGCACCCGGGAAATCATGGTAATCGAGCTGACTGCGGCCAGGGATTTGAGCAGATTCATCGAAAAGTTTCACGCCAAGGGCAGAGGGCGCTGCCAGACAGCGTCCGAATGTGCGATACTCCCGCGCCTTCGCAGGGGAGCCAAAAATTCCCGAGTTTACAGGTCGCGCCGCAGAAAGGAATCTTTCCGCTTATCGACCCACCACTCGGCGGAACCTTGCAGGTGGCCTTGACATCCGTTCGACTCGTCGGCATGATTCGCGGCCTATTTTGTTTGCTATTTACCTAAAGTCTTTCGAGGAGCTCGACGGTGGCCAACACACCTTCCGCCAAGAAACGTGCAAAACAGGCTGAGAAGCGTCGCAGCCACAACGCCAGCCTGCGTTCCATGGTCCGCACCTACATCAAGAATGTAGTCAAAGCCATCGACGCAAAAGACGCCGAAAAAGCGCAAGCCGCTTACGTTCTGGCTGTACCTGTAATCGACCGTATGGCCGACAAGGGCATCATCCACAAGAACAAAGCTGCTCGCCACAAAGGCCGTCTGAATGGCCACATCAAGGCGCTGAAAGAAGCTGCAGCTGCCTAAGCGACGTTCTTGTCGAAAAAACCGACCCTAGGGTCGGTTTTTTTATGCCTGCGATTTGTCACCGCCAACACCTTCCCCTGTAGGAGCGGCCTTGTGCCGCGAAAGGGCCGCAAAGCGGCCCCAGCGAGCGGGTGGCGTTACAACGATCGATGGGGCCGCTTCGCAGCCCTTTCGCGGCACAAGGCCGCTCCTACAGGTACAAGGCCAGGCATTTGATCACTTGCCGATCTGAATCTTCGGCGCCCACTCCAGCCACGCATCCTCGGGCTTGTCGAACAAGGCAAAGGTCTGCTGCGGGCGCGCCGGGTTGCCCATCTGCTCACCGTCCGGGGTAGCGAAAGCGATGCCACCCGCGATCAGCGTTTCAACGGACTCGGTACGCACCGTGGCGCCCTTGAACAGGCCCCAGTCGAAGCCAAACCCGCTACTGTTCCAGAATCGACTGCCACCGCGCACCAGGCCTGCATAACGCGGCTCGATCAGGATGTGGATAAGTACCCGGTCGGCAGTCTGCCCCAGCTCGAAGCCAACGACCTTGCCCACGGTGACCTCGCGATACGTTACCGGCACGCCCGGCTTGATCGAGCCACGCCGTGGCGCACTCAGGGTCAGCGGCAGGCCGACTTCTTCGCCTTTCACTTCAGGCGCATCGGCAAGTGCAATGAAATCACGCTGCGGCCCCTTGTCCTTGAGCGCCGGAAGCACTTCCAGGTACTGGCCACCGACCAATGTGTCGAGATTCTCGGTGCGTACCAGGCCCAACGCAGGCTTGACCACCCAGAATTGCGTCCCGGCACGGGCGATACGCTCCGCCGACTGTGTAATGCGCGCCCTGAGCAACACGGCCTGCAGGTCGCTCGTCAGGTCGACACTTTCGACACTGCCTACATCGAGGCCGCGGAAGCGGATCGGTGTGCCGGGCTTGAGCCCATCTGCACGCTCGACGCGGATGGTAACCAGAGTACCGGCACGGTTGGCCGCATCCTGGTTTTCATGCAGGCGGAAGCGCGGGATACGGCGCTTGAGCGGCACGTCGGGTTTTGGGGTGTCGAAGGCAATGCCGCCCGCCATGAGGGTCTGCAACGACTCACTCTTGACCTGGATGCCCGACAGCCCGCCGGTGAGGGTGATACCGCTGGCATTCCAGAAACGCGTGGAGCCGTTGACCAGGTTGGCGTATTCCTTCTCGATGTGCACGCCGATCAGGATCCGCTTGCTGTTGCGCGCGAACTGGTAGCTCTGCACGCTACCCACGCGCACCTGGCGATACATGACCGGGCTGCCCACCTCCAGCGAACCCAGGGTATCGGCGAACAGCACCATGTGCAGGCCAGGCGCTTTCAAGTCCAGAGGCGGCGCTTTGGGGCGCGCCTCGAACTCGCGCAGGGGCTTGGCACCGGGCTCGCCCGGGCGAACGGCGATGTAGTTGCCCTTCACCAACGCCTCAAGGCCCGTGATGCCAGCAAGCGAAATGGACGGTTTGACCACCCAGAACTGTGTCCCTTCGACCAGATAATCTTCCGCCAACGGGTCCAGGGTCAGCTCGGCCGTGGCGTTGGAGAGGTCACCTTCAATCTTCAGGTCCTTCAGCGTGCCGACCTGGATGCCTTTATAGAGAACCGGTGTACGGCCTTTCTGCAGGCCCTCGAAGTCACTGAGCTTGACCTTCACGCGAATGCCGGCCTGGGCAGCATCGAAATCCTCGTACAAGCGGAACGGCAGGCTCGGGTCGGTCGGCGGACTGTCCTTGCGATTCTCGGGCGTGGCGAAGGCAATACCGCCGGCGACGATGCTCGACAGCGACTCGGTACGCACTTTCACACCGGAAAGGTCCGCGTCGATACTGACCCCGCTGGCATTCCAGAAACGCGTGTGCTTGCGCACCAGGCTCGCATAGGCAGGCACAATGAAGACCTTGATCTCCACCGTGTTCTGGTCCTCGGAGAGCCGGTAGCTCTTCACTCGGCCCACCTGGATCTGCTTATAGAAGACTGGGCTGTCACGATTGAGCGAGCCAAGACGGTCAGCCTTCAGGGTCAGGTGCAGGCCAGGCTCCTCGTCAGACAGAGGGGGCGCCTCCTTAAGCGCGGTATAACGCTTGGTCAACTCGCCCTCCCCCGGATCCACGGCAATGTAGTTGCCGGAAACCAGCGTCTCCAGGCCCGAGATACCGGCCAGGCTGACACTCGGCTTCACCAGCCAGAACCGCGTCCCAGTGGTCAGGTGCGGCCCAGCTTCCTTTCTCATCTCGATGGTGGCGACGACGCCTCGGTTATCGCCCTTGTTGTCCAGCACCAGGGCGGTGACCTTGCCCACCGACATCCCCTTGTAGATGACTTCGGTCTTGTTGGCGACAATGCCCTCACCGGTCTCGAAGCGCACCTGGATCTCGATGCCGGCGTCGCGATAGGCCTGCCAGGCCAGCCAGCCACCGATGGCCAAGGCAATCAGTGGCAGGATCCAGATGGCCGACCAGTTTGAAGCGGGGCGGGTTTTAGCCGTAGGCAAGTCACTCATGGTCGTCATCCGACTCCGTGTTGTCCCAGATCAGTCGGGGATCGAAAGTTAAGGCGGCGAGCATCGTCAGGATCACCACGGTGGCGAAGGCGACGGCGCCCAGGTTGGCTTCGACACTGGCGATGCGACCGAAATTCACCACGGCCACGAGGATGGCGATGACGAAGATGTCGAGCATGGACCAGCGGCCGATGAATTCGATGAAGCGGTACATCAGGATGCGCTGGCGCGCCGACAGCGGCTGGTGACGCTGCACCGAGTACAGCAGCAGGGCGATGCCCACCAGCTTGAACGTCGGCACCAGGATGCTGGCGATGAACACCACCGCGGCGATCGGCAGCATGCCGTGCTTGAGCAGGGTGATGACGCCGGACATGATCGTGTCGGGGCTGCCCTGGCCCAAGGCGCTGACGGTCATGATCGGCAGCACGTTGGCCGGGATGTAGAGCACCATCGCAGTGATCAGCAGTGCCCAGGTGCGCACGATACTGTTGGGCCTGCGCGCATGGACGATGGCGCCGCAGCGGGTGCAGGTCTGCGATGCGCTGTCGGGCTCGCGCCGGTTCAGCTCATGGCACTCGTTGCAGATCAGGATACCCGCATCAATCGCCCGCATGGACGTCCTCCCCGGACAACGCTACCCAGATCTGGTGGGGTGACATCACCACTTCCAGCCATACCTGGACCAACAACAGGCTTATGAAGCAGAACAGGCCAAGACCGATACTCAGCTCGGCCAGGTCGACCAGCTTGACGATGGCCACCAGCACGCCCATGAAATAGACCTCGAGCATCCCCCACTCGCGCAGGTGGTGGTAGATACGATAGATCAGCAGGCCGTAACCACGGCCAATATTCAGGCGGATGCTCAGCAGCACAAGCAGCTGGCACAGCAGCTTGAGCAATGGGATGGCCATGCTGCAGAGGAACACGACAACGGCGATGCCGCGCATTTGCGAGTCGTACAGCCCGAGCACGCCACTCCAGACCGTGTCGTCGGAGGTCTGGCCCAGCAGGTGCAGTTGCATGATCGGCAGGAAGTTGGCTGGCACGTAGAGCAGCAAGGCTGTGAGTACCAGGGCGAGGCTGCGATTGACGACATTGTGACGGTGAGCGTAAAGCTCATAGCCACACCGCGGGCAATGGGCCTTCTCGTCATTCTGTAGCGTCGCCTTGCGCATCAGCAGGTCGCACTCGTGGCAGGCCACGAGGTCACCCAGCGGTAATTGCGCGAGCGCTTCGGGATCGGAAGGGTTGGGCATAAGGAAGTTCTGAATGGATGCGTCGGCTCTATTCTAGTGTTCTGACTCGAATTATGGGAGACGACCCTTGTGAGGAACTGTGCCCATGTTCGGGTCACACCTCTGTATTCGTAGGAGCCGGCGTTGCCGGCGAAGGGCGCGCCGCGGTGGATGGCACCGGCATAGCCGGTGTTCGCCGGCATAGCCGGTGTTCGCCGGCAAGGCCGGCTCCTACGAGG
>NZ_JARPQB010000021.1 GCF_029478665.1 Pseudomonas entomophila | reverse complement strand
TGCCGGCGAATGGGCCTAAAGCCTCACGCTGGCAAACGTCGATTCGTTGCGCGCCTGGCTCAGCGCCGCCATCGGCCCGCTGTGCGGCGACAGGGCCATGGCCTGCGGGATCGGCATCATCGCCACCTGCTGCGTGGTGTTCGAACCCACGCGCTCGTCACGCGGCGGAATGCCAAAGTACTCGCGGTAGCATTTGGAGAAGTGCGGCGTGGAAACAAAGCCACACACCGACGCCACCTCGATGATCGACATCGGGGTCTGCTTGAGCAATTGCCGCGCGCGGATCAGGCGCAGCTTGAGGTAGTAGCGCGAAGGCGAGCAATGCAGGTACTTCTGGAACAGGCGCTCGAGCTGGCGCCGCGACACCGCCACGTACACCGCCAGTTCATCCAGGTCGATGGGCTCTTCCAGGTTCGCCTCCATCAACGCGACGATTTCCTGCAGCTTCGGCTGGTTGGTGCCCAGCATGTGCTTGAGCGGCACGCGCTGGTGGTCCTGCTCGTTGCGGATGCGCTCGTAGACGAACATCTCGGAGATTGCCGCCGACAGCTCGCGGCCATGATCGCGGCTGATCAGGTGCAGCATCATGTCCAGCGGCGCGGTGCCGCCGGAGCTGGTGAAGCGGTTGCGGTCGAGGGTGAACAGGCGGGTGCTCATGTTCACCCGTGGGTAGGCCTCCTGCATCGCCGCCAGGCATTCCCAGTGCACGCTGCAGTCGAAACCGTCGAGCAGCCCGGCGCAGGCCAGCGCCCAGCTGCCGGTGCACACCGCTCCCAGGCGACGCGACTGGCGGGCCTGGGCCTGCAGCCAGGTGACATGCTCACGGGTGACGGTGCGCTGGATACCCACGCCACCGCAGACGATCACGGTGTCCATGGGTGGTGCATTGTGCATGGCGGCATCGGGGGTGATCTGCAAGCCATCGCTGGCCCACACCTGGCCGCCGTCGACGGTCAGCGTGTGCCAGCGGTACAACTCGCGGCCGGACAGCTGGTTGGCCATGCGCAGCGGCTCGACGGCGGACGCCAGGGAGATCAGGGTGAAATTGTCCAGCAGGAGAAAGCCGATGGACTGGGGTGCTGTGCGGTTCTGGGTTGGGGTCCCGGAGGTGTACGACGTCATCGCGATTTCTCCTCACACAATGCAGGGTGTGCCTCAGGCGAGCACTGTTCTTGTAGTGGCCCCGTTTCGTATGCAGGGGCTTTGCCAATCCCGACGCAAATGGCATGCCGGAAATTGAACGCTCATCCAATAAAACCCAAAAGCGACGTTGCCATGCGCCTTCCAGCGGGTTCAGCAACGAGCGTAGACCTAAACGCAAATCGGCGCGCCAGCGCCGTTGCGTGTCACGCCTGAGCAGTTCGGTAGCACTTGTGGGAAGGATGCCCAGATGCGACAGATTTGAGTGTCACCGACAATGACCCTGCTGGTAACGACAGGCGACGGCCGGTAGATGACAACCGTTGCGCCAGAATGTGGCGCAATGGTCAGGCGTGGGCAAAAACGGCGCATCAGCACTCGATGACGCTGACCGCCAGGCCGCCACGCGAGGTTTCCTTGTACTTGTCGTGCATGTCGGCGCCGGTGTCGCGCATGGTGCGGATCACCTGGTCGAGGGAGATGAAATGCTCACCGTCGCCGCGCAGCGCCATCTGCACGGCATTGATCGCCTTCACCGCCGCAATGGCGTTGCGCTCGATGCACGGCACCTGGACCAGGCCGCCGACCGGGTCGCAGGTCAGCCCCAGGTTGTGCTCCAGGGCGATCTCGGCGGCGTTCTCCAATTGTGGCGGCGTCGCCCCCAGCACTTCGGCCAGGCCTGCCGCGGCCATGGCGCAGGCCGAACCGACCTCGCCCTGGCAGCCGACCTCGGCGCCGGAGATCGATGCGTTCTTCTTGCACAGGATGCCCACCGCCGCCGCGCCCAGGAAGAAGTCCACCACGTTGGACTCGTCCACCACATCGGAGAAACGCATGTAGTAGTGCAGCACCGCCGGAATGATCCCGGCTGCGCCGTTGGTGGGTGCGGTGACCATACGCCCGCCGGCGGCGTTCTCTTCGTTCACGGCCAGGGCATACAGGTTGACCCATTCCATGGCGCTCATGGTCGAGCCGATCACATTGGGCTTGCCCAGCTCTTGCAGACTGCGGTGCAGCCGGGCGGCGCGGCGGCGCACATTGAGCCCGCCAGGCAGTATCCCTTCATGCTTGAGGCCGTTGTCCACGCATTCCTGCATGGCCTGCCAGAGCTTGAGCAGGCCGGCGCGGATCTCGGCCTCGCTGCGCCAGACCTTTTCGTTGGCCATCATCAATTGCGACACGCGCAGGTCGTTTTGCTTGCACAGGCGCAGCAGTTCGGCGGCACTGTCGAAGTCGTAGGGCAACACCGTCTGGTCGGCGTCCAGCACACCGCTGGCGGCTTGCGCGGCATCGACCACGAAGCCGCCGCCCACCGAATAGTAGGTGTCGCGGTGCAGCTCGCCGCCCTCGCCTTCGGCGATCAGGGTCATGGCGTTGGGGTGGTAGGGCAGGTTCTCGTCCAGCAGCAGCATGTCGCGGCCCCAGACGAACTCGATGGGCCGCCGGCCATCAAGCTGCAACACGTTGGTTTCACGCAGGTCGGCGATACGCGGGGTGATCTGGCTGGGGTCGATCGCGTCCGGCCACTCCCCCATCAACCCCATGATCGTGGCGTTGTCGGTGCCGTGGCCGACACCGGTGGCCGACAGCGAGCCATAGAGCCGCACCTCGACGCGCCGCACCTGCTCCAGCTCGCCGCGTTCGCGCAGCCCCTGGACGAACAGCGCGCCAGCACGCATGGGGCCGACGGTGTGGGAGCTGGAAGGCCCGACACCGATCTTGAACAGGTCGAACACGCTGATGGCCATGGCCGGATCACCTCTTGATGGGCTTGTCTCACGGCGCCGAACACCGCCTTGCGCAACTGCTAGGCTGAAGTTCGAGCCGCCTTGGAATGCTCGCATCATCGGGCTTTTGCCCACCCCCTCGCCGTCTGCAACCGACGTACTTTTGTCCAGCAGCGCCGCCGCTGAACCGGCCCTGCGTGCGCCGTTTTCCAGCGCCCGGGCGCCGTAAATACCGAGGTGCGGGGGTGGAAAAACCCAGTTGCGACATCGTCCGTACTGGATGCGACCCGTCCTGTACTGGATACGACGCCACCAGTAGGCGATTGCCGAACGCTGGAGGATTATCGAAAGCGACTCGTATTGCACGGCCTCGCATCCTGCCCTCTGCAGGCCTGGTCGACCGGAGCCCTGAGAACGCCCGGCGGCCCACGCGAACCCGAAGATAAAATCACAGGAGTCCATCCATGAAAGGTAAACCCTCGCTGTTGCTGGTCGCGTTGCTGTCCGCCCCGCTGCTGGCCCAGGCCGCAGAGCCCGAACAGTGTCAGACGGTACGTTTCTCGGACGTCGGCTGGACCGACATCACCGTGACCACCGCCATGACCAGCGTCGTGCTCGAAGCCTTGGGCTACAAGACCCACACCAACATGATCTCGGTCCCGGTCACTTACAAGTCGCTGGCCGGGGGCAAGGACCTCGACGTGTTCCTCGGCAACTGGATGCCGACCATGGAAAACGACATCAAGCAGTTCCGTGACGCCGGCACCGTCGAGACCGTGCGCGCCAACCTGGAAAACGCCAAGTACACCCTTGCCGTGCCCCAGGCGCTGTACGACAAGGGCCTGAAGGACTTCGCCGACATCGTCAAGTTCAAGGACGCGCTGGGCGGCAAGATCTACGGCATCGAACCCGGCAACGACGGCAACCGCACCATCCAGAGCATGATCGACAAGGATGCCTTCGGCCTGAAGAGCGCCGGCTTCAAGCTGGTGCAGTCCAGCGAGGCGGGCATGCTGTCGCAGGTCGACCGCTCGCAGAAACGCGGCGAGGCGGTGGTGTTCCTGGGCTGGGAACCGCACCCGATGAACAAGCGCTTCGCCATGAAGTACCTCACCGGCGGCGACGAGTACTTCGGCCCCGATTTCGGCAAGGCCACCGTGCTCACCAACACCCGCAAGGGCTACGCGCAGGAATGCAGCAACGTCGGGCAACTGCTGAAGAATCTGTCGTTCACCCTCGACATGGAAAGCGAGCTGATGGGCAAGGTCCTGGACGACAAGATGAAAGCCGATGCCGCCGCCAAGGCGTGGCTGAAGAGCAACCCGCAAGTGCTCGACACCTGGCTGGCCGGCGTGACCACCGTGGATGGCAAACCCGGCCTTGAGGCGGCCAAGGCCAAACTGACGCAATAACGCAAGACGCAATGGCAACACCGCGGGGCGGGACCGTGCCCGCCCCGGACTGATTTCAATCTTTGCAGGTGGAAGCTCGCTATCATGCTTATCGATCAGAAAATACCCTTGGGGCAGTACATCGCCTCATTCGTCGAATGGTTGACCCAGAACGGCGCCAGCTACTTCGACGCTATCGCCCAGGGCCTGGAGTTCATGATCCATGGCGTCACCAGCGCCCTGACCTGGTTCAACCCGTTCGTGCTCATCGCCCTGTTTGCCGCTCTCGCGCACCTGATCCAGCGCAAGTGGGCCCTCACCGTCTTCGTCGCCCTGTCGTTCCTGCTCATCCTCAACCTGGGCTACTGGCAGGAAACCATGGAAACCCTGGCGCAGGTGACCTTCGCCACGGTGGTCTGCGTGGTCATCGGCGTGCCGCTGGGCATCGCCGCCGCGCACAAACCGATGTTCTACACCGCCATGCGCCCGGTGCTCGACCTGATGCAGACCGTGCCCACCTTCGTCTACCTGATCCCCACGCTCACGCTATTCGGCCTGGGCGTGGTGCCGGGGCTGATTTCCACCGTGGTATTCGCCATCGCCGCGCCGATCCGCCTGACCTACCTCGGCATCTGCGACGTGCCGCAGGAGCTGCTTGACGCCGGCAAGGCGTTCGGCTGCTCGCGCCGCCAGTTGCTGACCCGCATCGAACTGCCCCACGCCATGCCGAGCATCGCCGCCGGCATCACCCAGTGCATCATGCTGTCGCTGTCGATGGTGGTGATCGCCGCCCTGGTGGGCGCCGACGGCCTGGGCAAACCCGTGGTCAACGCACTGAACACCGCCGATATCTCCCTGGGCTTCGAAGCGGGCCTGGCCATCGTGCTGCTGGCGATCATGCTCGACCGAATCTGCAAGCAACCGGAACTGCCGGTAAGGGGTGAGGCATGAGCATCATTCGTTTCGAAGACGTCGACGTCATCTTCTCCACCAAGCCGCGCGAAGCGCTGTCGCTGCTCGACCAGGGCAAGACCCGCGAACAGATTCTCAAGCAGACGGGCCTGGTGGTCGGCGTCGAGAAAGCCAACCTGGACATCAACAAGGGCGAGATCTGCGTGCTGATGGGCCTGTCCGGCTCCGGCAAGTCCAGCCTGCTGCGTTGCATCAACGGCCTGAACACCGTCAGCCGCGGCAAGCTGTTCGTCGAGCATGAAGGCAAGCACATCGACATCGCCCACTGCACCCCGGCCGAGCTGAAGATGATGCGCACCAAGCGCATCGCCATGGTATTCCAGAAGTTCGCCCTGATGCCCTGGCTGACCGTGCGCGAGAACATCAGCTTCGGCCTGGAGATGCAGGGCCGCCCGGAGAAGGAACGGCGCAAGCTGGTCGACGAGAAACTCGAGCTGGTCGGCCTGACCCAATGGCGCAACAAGAAGCCCGACGAGCTCTCCGGGGGCATGCAACAGCGCGTGGGCCTGGCCCGGGCGCTGGCGATGGACGCCGACATCCTGCTGATGGACGAGCCGTTCTCGGCCCTCGACCCGCTGATCCGCCAGGGCCTGCAGGACGAACTGCTGGCCCTGCAGAGCAAGCTGAGCAAGACCATCGTGTTCGTCAGCCACGACCTGGACGAGGCCCTGAAGCTGGGCAGCCGCATCGCGATCATGAAAGACGGGCGGATCATCCAGTACAGCAAGCCGGAGGACATCGTGCTCAACCCGGCCGACGAGTACGTGCGCACCTTCGTCGCCCACACCAACCCGCTCAACGTGCTGTGCGGCCGCAGCCTGATGCGCAGCCTGGACAACTGCAGGCGGGTCAATGGCTCGGTGTGCCTGGACCCGGGTATCGACTCATGGCTGGACCTTGGCGAAGGCAACTCGATCAAGCGCGCGCGCCAGGGCCAGAACGGGCTGGACATGCAGAACTGGGCGCCAGGGCAGGACGTCGAGCTGCTGGAGCGCAGGCCGACCGTGGTGCACGCCGATATCGGCATGCGCGAGGCGCTGCGGATTCGTTACCAGACCGGCAACAAGCTGGTGTTGCAGGATAACGACAAGGTGGTGGGGATTCTCGGGGATACCGAGCTGTATCACGCGTTGCTCGGCAAGAATCACGGGTGATGGCATGGGGGCCGCTTGGCGGCCCATCGCGGCTGAAGCCGCTCCTACAAGGATCACGCGTTTTCTGTAGGAGCGGCTTCAGCCGCGATGGGCTGCAAAGCAGCCCCCATCATGGTTCAGCGCACGACAATCCCACGCGAAGCCATGTAGGCCTTCGCTTCCGGCACGGTGTACTCACCAAAGTGGAAGATGCTCGCCGCCAGCACCGCGCTGGCATGCCCTTCCAGGATCCCGTCCGCCAGGTGCTGCAGGTTGCCCACACCACCTGAGGCGATCACCGGAATCCCCAGCGCATCGCTGATCGCCCGGGTAACCCCCAGATCGAAACCGTTCTTCATGCCATCCTGGTCCATGCTGGTGAGCAGGATTTCACCAGCCCCCAGCCCTTCCATCTTCTTCGCCCACTCCACCGCATCCAGCCCGGTGGGTTTGCGCCCGCCATGGGTGAAGATCTCCCAGCGCGGCGTTTCACCCGGGCCGGAGACCTTCTTGGCGTCGATGGCGACGACGATGCACTGCGAACCGAAACGGTCCGCCGCCTCGCCCACGAATTCCGGGTTGAACACCGCCGCAGTGTTGATCGATACCTTGTCGGCACCGGCATTGAGCAGGTTGCGGATGTCCTGCACGGTGCGCACGCCACCGCCCACGGTCAGCGGGATGAACACCTGGCTGGCCATGCGTTCGACGGTATGCAGGGTGGTGTCACGGCCATCGACGCTGGCGGTGATATCCAGGAAGGTGATCTCGTCGGCGCCCTGCTCGTTGTAGCGACGGGCGATCTCCACCGGGTCGCCGGCATCGCGGATGTTCTCGAACTTGACGCCCTTGACCACCCGGCCGTTGTCCACGTCCAGGCAAGGGATGATGCGCTTGGCCAGTGCCATGGTCGTTCCTCAGCCTTTGAAGTTGTCGCAGAAGGCCTGGGCCTCGGCGACGTCGAGGGTGCCTTCGTAGATGGCGCGGCCGGTGATGGCGCCGATGATGCCAGGGGCTTTCGCCTCCAGCAGGGCCTTGATGTCACCCAGGTTGTGGATGCCGCCCGAGGCGATCACCGGAATCGAGGTGGCTTCGGCCAGGGCCTTGGTGAAGGGCACGTTGCAGCCCTGCATCATGCCGTCCTTGGCGATGTCGGTGTAGACGATCGCCGAGACGCCATCGGCCTCGAAACGCTTGGCCAGGTCGATGACCTGCACCGAGCTCACTTCGGCCCAGCCGTCGGTGGCGACGAAGCCGTCTTTCGCGTCCAGGCCGACGATGACCCGGCCCGGGAAGGCCTTGCACGCTTCGGCGACGAACTCCGGCTGCTTGACCGCCTTGGTGCCGATGATCACGTGGCTGACGCCCGCCTTGACGTAGTGCTCGATGGTTTCCAGCGAGCGGATGCCGCCGCCGATCTGGATCGGCAGGTTCGGGTAGCGCTTGGCAATCGCGGTAACCACTTCACCGTTGACCGGCTGGCCTTCGAAGGCGCCGTTCAGGTCGACCAGGTGCAGGCGGCGGCAGCCACCCTCGACCCATTTGGCGGCCATGCTCACCGGGTCGTCGGAGAATACGGTGGAGTCTTCCATGCGGCCTTGGCGCAGACGTACGCAGGCACCGTCCTTGAGATCGATAGCGGGGATAATCAGCATCTTGATGACCTGTCTTGTTCGTTGAGTTCAGGGCTTCTCGAGCGCCCACAGGTCGCTTTCGATGCTCTCGAACCGCTCCTTGAGGTGCAGCTGAACATCGGCAATCGCCCTGTTGTAGTAATACGGAGCCACTTCCCTGGAAAACAGCTCGAGGACCTCGGCCACCTCGAACGACCCCAGCTCCAGCTCGAAACGGTCTTCGAGGAAGCGCTTGAGCTTGTCGAGCGCCTCGCGCTCCTGCTCCGGGGCCAACGTGATGATCGGGGCCTTGGTCTTCGACCGGCTCATTTACCAGCGCCCATCCCAGGCGACGAAGTTCTGCAGCAGTTGCAGGCCGTGGGTGTGGCTCTTCTCCGGATGGAACTGCACGGCGAAGCGCGAGCCGTCGGCCAACGCGGCGGCGAAGTCGACGCCATAGTGGCCGCGACCGACCACCTGGCCCGGCTTACCGGCATTGATGTAGTAGCTGTGCACGAAGTAGAAGCGCGCGCGATCAGGGATGTCGTGCCACAGCGGGTGGTCGATGGCCTGGCTGACCTCGTTCCAGCCCATGTGCGGCACTTTCAGGTGCTCGCCGTCTTCCTTCAGGTCTTTGCCGAAGAAGCGTACCTGGCCGGGGAACAGGCCGATGCAATCGACACCGTCGTTCTCCTCGCTGTGGTCGAGCAGCGCCTGCATGCCCACGCAGATGCCGAGGAACGGGCGGTCCTGGCTGACTTCGCGCACCAGGCTGTCGAAGCCCAGGCGGCGGATCTCGGCCATGCAGTCGCGGATCGCGCCGACGCCCGGGAACACCACGCGGTCGGCTTCACGAATCACCGCGGCGTCGCTGGTCACCAGCACCTTGCCGGCGCCCACATGCTCCAGGGCCTTGGCCACCGAGTGCAGGTTGCCCATGCCATAGTCGATTACGGCTACCGTCTGCATTTACAGGCACCCTTTGGTCGATGGCATCTGCCCGGCCATGCGCGCGTCTTGCTCGATGGCCATGCGCAGCGCGCGGCCGAAGGCCTTGAACACGGTCTCGATCTGGTGGTGAGTGTTGTGGCCACGCAGGTTGTCGATGTGCAGGGTTACCAGGGCGTGGTTGACGAAACCCTGGAAGAACTCCTGGAACAGGTCGACATCGAAGCCGCCGACGCTGGCGCGGGTGTACGGCACGTGCATCTGCAGGCCCGGGCGGCCGGAGAAGTCGATGACCACTCGCGACAGGGCCTCGTCCAGCGGCACGTAGGCGTGGCCGTAGCGATAGATGCCTTTCTTGTCGCCAATGGCCTGGGCGAAGGCCTGGCCGAGGGTGATGCCGACATCCTCGACGGTATGATGGTCATCGATATGCAGGTCGCCCTTGCACTCGATGTCCAGATCGATCAGCCCATGCCGGGCGATCTGGTCGAGCATGTGTTCAAGGAAAGGCACGCCGATATCGAATCGGGCCTTGCCGCTGCCATCGAGGTTGATCGAGCACTTGACCTGGGTTTCCAGGGTATTGCGCTCGACGGAAGCCTTACGTTCGACCATCACCAGCTCCGCAAAATCATTGGGCGAAAAGGGTTCCATTATAGGCCCAGAATGCGCCGGCTTGAAACGCGGATGACATATGGCGGAGCAAGCAATTACGGGGGTTGGACAGGCCTACAGGTCTATACAACCGCCCCTTTCGCCGGCAAGCCCGGCTCCTACGGTCGCATCGCACCCTGTAGGAGCCGGCCTTGCCGGCGAACAGCCTCAAACATCAATCAATGAAACAACACGGCCGTCTTCTGCAAGGTGACCCACACCCCCCAGGCCAGCGGAATCACCACCACGGCCCAGGCCAGCAGCACCAGCGGCAGGCTGCCCGGCGCCGCATGCCATTCCAGCGCACGGGCAGAATCCGCGCCCTTGTCGTGGCTCAAGGCCCGCTCGGCGGCCAGTTCCGCGTCGGTCATGAAGTACTTGTCCGCCACCGGCCGCACCAGCATGTTGCAGATGAAGCCCAGCACCAGCAGGCCGGCCAGGATGTACAGGGTCATGTCGTAGGCCGCGGCGCGCTCCACGCCCGCCGCCAACTGCGCCTCGCGCAGGTAGGTGATCAACACCGGCCCCAGCACGCCGGCCGCCGCCCAGGCAGTCAGCAGGCGACCGTGAATGGCGCCGACCATCTGTGTGCCGAACAGGTCGGCCAGGTACGCAGGCACGGTGGCAAAGCCGCCGCCGTACATCGACAGGATGATGCAGAACGCGGCTACGAACAGCGCCACGTTGCCGATATGCCCCATGTTCGGTACCAGGCTGTACAGCCCCACGCCCAGGGCGAAGAAAGCGAAGTAGGTGTTCTTGCGGCCGATGTAGTCGGAGAACGACGCCCAGAAGAAACGCCCGCCGATATTGAACAGGCTGAGCAGGCCGGTGAAGCCTGCGGCGATGGCGGCAATCTGCGCCAACTGCGCGGCATTCAGCTCGCCGAAGGTCAGCTCGTTGCCCAGCAACTTGCCGGCAAACACCTCCTGCAACAGCGGCGACGCCATGCCAAGGATACCGATACCCGCCGAGACGTTCAGACACAGTACCAGCCACACCAACGCGAACTGTGGGGTTTTCCAGGCCACGCTGACATGCACGTGACGGTCGGTGACCATGGCATTGGCCTTCTTCGCCGGTGCGGTCCAGCCTTCAGGCTTCCAGCCGGTCGGTGGCACGCGGTAGGCCAGGGCGCCGGCGGTCATGAACACGAAGTAGATCGCGGCCATGGCGACGAAGCTCTGCCACACGCCCACCTCGGTCGGGCTGGAGAAATGCCCCATCAGCGCGGTGGCCAGCGGCGCGCCCACCATGGCACCCCCGCCAAAGCCCATGATCGCCATGCCGGTGGCCATGCCGCGCTTGTCCGGGAACCACTTGATCAGCGTCGATACCGGCGAGATGTAACCCAGCCCCAGGCCGATCCCCCCGATCACCCCCGAACCCAGCCACATCAGCCACAGCTGGTGGGTCTTCACGCCGATCGCCGAGATCAGCAGGCCGCCGCACCAGCACAGCGCCGACACCAGGCCGGCCTTGCGCGGGCCTGCGTGTTCCAACCAGCCGCCGAGCACCGCGGCCGAGCAACCGAGGAACACGAAGAACAGGGTGTAGATCCAGCTGAGCATGGAGATCGGCCAGTCGCACTCGGCGCTGAACAGGCGGGCGACGAAGCCCATGTCCGCGGCGCAGGCCACCGGCGCGCTGACGCCCAGGGCCTGGGACAGCGGCAACCAGAACACCGAGAAACCATAGGCCATGCCGATGCACAGGTGGATGGCCAGGGCCGCCGGCGGTACCAGCCAGCGGTTGAAGCCCGGGCGGGCGATGATGCGCTCCTTCGACAGGAAGCCCGGCGTGCTCGCCGCCGCTCCCGCCGTGATACTGCTGTTCATGGGTTGTTCCTTTTTTGTAGGTGGGCGGTGCTCGCGGAGGGCTCTGTATGGCTGCACGCAAGGCAGCCCGGCCGCTTCGGTCGGCACCCCGCGACAATGGGTCGCGGGGCTCCACGGGCGGCGCAAGAGTACCAGCAGCCGGTGGCATGAAAGCAATCTGATATCGTGTTTTTTTCGTCAGCTGAAACGGTATTTCAACCGGGTTCGCCGGCAAGCCGGCTCCTACGGGCTTCGGTAGCAGCCGGCTTGCCGGCGAACCGGTCCACCCACGCACGGTCGAAACGTCGAATGCGCAGAGCCAGGCGCCACGGCGCTATACTCGCCGCTGAATTTCACTTTCGGACTACAAGGACTCGCCCATGAAAGCGTTCGGCAAAATCCTGGGGCTGGGGCTGCTCGGGTTGTTGCTGATCATCGTGGCGCTGGGCTTCGCCCTGACCCACCTCTTCGATCCCAACGACTACAAAGACGAGATCCGCCAGCTGGCCCGCGACAAGGCCCATGTGGAGCTCACCCTCAATGGCGACATCGGCTGGAGCCTGTTCCCCTGGCTGGGCCTGGAGCTGCACGAGGCGAGCATCGCCACGCTGAACAACCCCAAGGTGCCGTTCGCCGACCTGCAGATGCTCGGTTTGTCAGTGCGCGTGCTGCCCTTGCTGCGCCGCGAAGTGCAGATGAGCGACGTGCGTGTCGAGGGCTTGAACCTGACCCTGACCCGTGACGCCAATGGCCACGGCAACTGGGAAGACATCGGCAAGCCATTGCCTGATGCGACGGCCGCCAACGCACCCGCCGCCACGCCAGGCGAGGCCCCGGCCAACCCGCCCGCCAAGCCCGAAGTCAGCGAGCGCATGGTCAAGCTCGACATCGACAGCCTGACCGTCAACAACGCCCGGGTGCTGTACACCGACGAGAAGGCCGGCCAGAGCTACGGTGCAGAGAGCATCCAGCTGAGCACCGGTGCCGTGCACGAAGGTATCAACATTCCGCTCAAGGCCAGCGCTTTCCTCAGCGCCAGCCAACCGAACATCAAGGCGCGCACCGAGCTCACCGGTGAGCTGCGCTTCGACCGCAAGCTCAAGCGCTACAACCTCGAAGACATGCGCCTGTCCGGCGAAACCTCGGGCGAGCCGCTGGCCGGCAAGACCCTGACCTTCGTCGCCCAGGGCCAGGTGCTGGTCGACCTGGCCGCCAACGTCGCCTCGTGGAGCGGCCTGAAAGTCTCGGCCAACCAACTGCGCGCGCTCGGCGAGCTGAATGTGCGCGACCTGGACAAGGCGCCGCAGGTCAGCGGCGGGCTGTCCATCGCCCAGTTCGACCTGCGCACCTTCCTCGACGGCATCGGCCACCCGCTGCCCGCCACCGCCGACCCGGCCGCGTTCAAGAAGCTGGAGCTGGTGACCCGCCTCGATGGCACTCGCGACAGCCTGGCGCTGGAAGACCTGGCGGTGAAGCTGGACGACAGCACCTTCACCGGCCGCGTGGCCGTGGAAGATTTCGCCAAGCAGGCCCTGCGCGTGCGCTTGAAGGGCGACAAGTTCGACGCCGACCGCTACTTCCCGGCCAAGAGCGACGAGGCCAAGGGCGCCACCGCGGCGCGCCAGGCCGAAGTGAAGCAGCAAGAGGCCAGCGCCGTCGCTGGTGCCGGCACCACCCCGCTGCCCAACGCCCCGACGCAACAGGCCTGGAGCAACGACAAGCTGCTGCCGGTAGACCGCCTGCGCGCCCTCGACCTGCAGGCCGACCTGTCCTTCGGCGCCCTGGTGCTGGACAAGCTGCCCATCAGCGACGCCCAGTTCACGGCCACCGGCCAGGGCGGCCTGATTACCCTGCAAACCCTGCGTGGCGGCCTGTACAACGGCAGCTTCGAAGCCAAGGGCACGGTCGACGTGCGCCCTGCCGTGCCGCAGATCGGCGTGAACACCAAGATCAATCGCGTACCGGTGGAGCACTTCATCAAGCGCGAAGGCCCCGACCAGGCGCCGCCCGTCAAAGGCCTGCTGACCCTGGGCAGCGACCTGACCGCCACCGGCAACAGCCAGAAGGCGCTGGTCGACACGCTCAACGGCAATGCCAGTTTCACCATCAACGACGGCGTGCTGGTCAATGCCAACCTGGAACAGCAGCTGTGCCAGGCCATCGCCACCCTCAATCGCAAGCAGCTCAGCGGCGAGGCGCGGGGCAAGGACACGCCGTTCCAGGAACTGCGCGGCAGCCTGGTGATCCGCAACGGCGTGGCCAGCAACCCGGACCTCAAGGCACGCATCCCGGGCCTGACCGTCAACGGCAATGGCGACCTCGACCTGCGCGTGCTGGGCATGGACTACAACGTCGGCATCGTCGTCGAAGGCGACCAGCGCGCCATGCCCGACCCGGCCTGCCAGGTCAACGAGCGCTTTGCCGGTATCGAAGTGCCGCTGCGCTGCCGTGGCCCGCTGGAGCTGGGCGCCAAGGCCTGCCGCCTGGACCAGGACGGCCTGGGCAAGGTTGCCGCGAAGCTGGCCGGCAACCGCCTGAAGGACAAGATCGATGAAAAGCTCGAAGAAAAACTCGGAGACAAAGTGAGCCCGGAACTCAAAGATGCGCTCAAGGGGCTGTTCAAGCGATGACACCCCAGCAGTTCTCCAGCGCCGTGCTGGAGTGGTATGACCAGCACGGCCGCCACGACCTGCCCTGGCAACAGGGCATCAACCCGTACCGGGTATGGGTTTCCGAAATCATGCTGCAGCAGACGCAAGTCAGCACCGTGCTCAACTACTTCGACCGCTTCATGCAGGCCCTGCCCACCGTGCAGGCCCTGGCCGAAGCGCCGGAGGACGAGGTGCTGCACCTGTGGACGGGCCTGGGCTACTACACCCGCGCCCGCAACCTGCAAAAGGCCGCGAGGATCGTCGTCGAGCAGCATGGCGGCGAGTTCCCGCGCAGCGTCGAGCAGCTCACCGAGTTGCCCGGCATCGGCCGCTCCACCGCCGGCGCCATCGCCAGCATCAGCATGGGCCTGCGCGCACCGATCCTCGACGGCAACGTCAAGCGGGTGCTGGCCCGCTTCACCGCGCAAGCCGGCTACCCCGGCGAGCCCAAGGTGGCCAACCAGTTATGGGCCACCGCCGAGCGCGTGACCCCGATGACCCGGGTCAACCACTTCACCCAGGCGATGATGGACATGGGCGCCACGCTGTGCACCCGCAGCAAGCCCAGTTGCCTGATCTGCCCATTGCAGCGCGGCTGCGAAGCGCACCTGCACGGCGAAGAGACCCGCTACCCCGAGCCCAAGCCGCGCAAGGCCCTGCCCCAGCGCAAGACCCTGATGCCACTGCTGACCAACCCCGAGGGCGCGATCCTGCTCTACCGCCGGCCGTCCACCGGCCTGTGGGGCGGCCTGTGGAGCCTGCCGGAGCTGGACAACCTCGAACAGCTCGACGACCTCGCCTACCAGCACGGCCTGCGCCTGGCCGGCAGCCACGCCCTCGAAGGCCTGACCCACACCTTCAGCCATTTCCAGCTGGCCATCGAGCCCTGGCTGGTGCGTGTCGACCCCGTCGGGCCGCACGTGGCCGAGCCCGACTGGCTCTGGTATAACCTCGCCACCCCGCCGCGCCTGGGCCTCGCCGCCCCGGTCAAGAAACTGCTGCAACGCGCGGCCGACGAACTGATTGCAGGAGAGAAGCCATGACCCGCACCGTGAAGTGCCGCAAGTACAACGAAGAGCTGCCAGGCCTCGACCGCCCACCGTACCCGGGTGCCAAGGGCCAGGACATCTTCGAAAACATCTCGCAGAAAGCCTGGAAGGAGTGGCAGGACCACCAGACCATGCTGATCAACGAGAAGCGCCTGAACATGATGAACGCCGAGGACCGCAAGTTCATCCAGGCCGAGATGGACAAGTTCTTCGCCGGCGAGGACTACGCCCAGGCCGAAGGCTACGTTCCGCCCTCGAATTGACCCCGGAAAACGTAAGCGACGGAATTAATTTAAATTTTTTCAAAAAAGTCGTTGACGATCGGTTCGGAAATCTATTTAATGCACCTCGTCGCCCAGATAGCTCAGTCGGTAGAGCAGAGGATTGAAAATCCTCGTGTCGGCGGTTCGACTCCGTCTCTGGGCACCACCTTCAGCTTCTGGTGGTTGCAAAGTTACCCGAAGCGACACAAGAAACCCGCCTAGTGCGGGTTTTTTGTTGTCTGTGATTTTTCGTTCCGACCTGTTGATTGATATCAAGAAGCGCCCCATCGCTACCCCCTAGCATGGCGAGTGGAAAATCGAATCGATCGAAAGGACCGCCATGAGCGACGAATCCACCTTGCTGCTCCCCTCGCTTGCTGAAGCCATAGCCCCCAGTGCTCAGCCAACCCTCCGCGCTCGCCGCCCACGCGCCCGCAAACCTGCCAGCAAACCGGAAACCATCACCCAGGTCAGCCAGCAGCCTGCGGCCCTGGAAGTGGCCAACGCGCGCAAGGGCAGCAACGAAGACAGCACCTCGGCGCGCCTGCCGGCCAGCTACCCGTATCGCACGCGCATGCGCCGCCAGGACTACGAGAAAGCCAAGCACGACCTGCAGATCGAGCTGTTGAAAGTGCAGAACTGGGTGAAGGAAACCGGCCAGCGCATCGTGGTGCTGTTCGAGGGCCGTGACGCGGCAGGCAAGGGCGGGACCATCAAGCGCTTCATGGAGCACCTGAACCCGCGCGGCGCGCGTATCGTCGCCCTGGAGAAGCCTTCCGAGCAGGAGAAAGGCCAGTGGTACTTCCAGCGCTATGTCCAGCACCTGCCCACGGCCGGTGAAATGGTGTTCTTCGACCGCTCCTGGTACAACCGCGCCGGCGTCGAGAAGGTGATGGACTTCTGCACGCCACTGCAATACCTGGAGTTCATGCGCCAGGCGCCCGACCTTGAGCGCATGCTGTGCAACAGCGGCATCCTGCTGTTCAAGTTCTGGTTCTCGGTGAACCGCGAGGAGCAGTTGCGCCGCTTCATCTCCCGCCGCGACGACCCGCTCAAGCACTGGAAGCTGTCGCCCATCGACATCAAGTCGCTGGACAAATGGGAGGACTACACCGCCGCCAAGGAGGCGATGTTCTTTCACACCGATACCGCCGATGCGCCGTGGACGGTGATCAAGTCGGACGACAAGAAGCGCGCGCGGATCAACTGCATCCGTTACTTCCTGCATTCACTGGATTACCCGGGCAAGGATCACCGCGTGGCGCATGCACCGGATCCGCTGCTGGTCGGCCGGGCCTCGCGGGGGTTCGAGGAAGACGAACCAGCGGCGCCAATCAGTTGAATCGCTGGGGCTGCTACGCAGCCCTTTCGCGGCGCAAGGCCGCTCCTACAGAGTTACGCGATCGCCTGTAGGAGCGGCCTTGTGCCGCGAAAGGGGCGCAAAGCGCCCCCGGAGATCTCGAATACCTACTTGGGTTTCCCTGGCAACTACGCTTCAATACGCGCCTTTACCAGACACCCCAAGGATCCGCCCCATGGCCACCAACACCAAACAACAGAAACGCGCCAAACGCGCCGCCGCCAAGGCCAAGCAGAACCGCATGGTGCGCAGCGGCCAGGCGGTCAAGGCCAGCGCCGGCGACAGCGCCAGCGTCGAGCAGGTGTTCAACAAGGCCATGGAATCGGGCAGCTACGACAGCCTGTTCGAGAAGATGAAGGAAGCCCAGGAAAACGGCCTGGTGCCGATGATTTCGGTGTTCCTGGTCGACCCGCTGCTGGCGCTGGTGCTCAAGGGCCACAAGGAAGAGCATTCCACCGACTACATCGTCATGGTGTTCACCGCCTACCGCGCCTGGCTCGACGGTATCGACGAGGACGCGACCATGGCCTGGCTGGAGAGCGACGAGTTCCAGGATGCCTACGTCACTGCCTCCGAGGTGGTGGCCAAGCAGCAGCAACAGCAGAAGCAGTTCGGCTGACCTTCCGGGCCCTGTTCGCCGGCAAGCCGGCTCCTACACGGCCCCTCGCCGGCGAAAGGGCCCGCCCAGACAAACAAAAAGGCCGCGCCCCTCACAGGGCGCGGCCTTTTCATTTCATACCAGCGAATCAGCTATCCAGCGCCACCCGCGCGGCACTACCACGCTTGCGGTGCACCAGCAGGCCGGTTGCAACCACACCGATGCTCAGGATCGCCGTGGCGATGATCTCGGCACGGTGATCCTCGCGCAGCGCCATCACCACCAGAATGGCGACGATGAAGGCGATGGTCGCCCAGGTCAGGCCCGGGAACAGCCACATCTTGAACGAGATCTTCTCACCGCTGGCTTCACGCTGGGCACGCATGCGCAGTTGCGACACGGCGATCACCAGGTACACCAGCAAGGCGATGGCGCCGGAGCTGGCCAGCAGGAACTCGAACACCGCGGCCGGAGCCAGGAAGTTGGCGAACACACACAGGAAGGCTGCGGCGGTCGACAGCAGCACCGCGCAATGCGGAGTACCCGCCTTGGTGGTGCGCTGGGCGACTGCCGGGGCGTCGCCACGCTTGCTCAGGGAGAACAGCATGCGCGAAGAGGTGTACAGCGCCGAGTTCAGGCAGCTGGTCACGGCGATCAGCACGACGATGTCGACGATCAGCTTGGCGTTAGGCACGCCGATCAGGCTGAGGACGGTCTGGTATGAACCTTTCTCGGCCAGGGTCGGATCGTTCCAAGGCACCATGGCCACGACCAGGAAGATCGACACCAGGTAGAACAGGCAGATACGCCAGATCACCGAGTTGGTGGCCTTGCTGATCTGCTTGCCCGGGTCTTTCGATTCGGCGGCGGCGATGGTGACGATCTCGGTACCCATGAACGAGAACATGGTGGTCAGCATGGCGGCCAGCACGGCGCCCAGGCCGTTGGGCATGAAGCCTTGGGTGTCGAACAGGTGGCTGATGCCACTCACCTGGCTGCTTGGCACCATGCCGAACATGGCAGCGCAACCGACGATGATGAAGCCGATGATCGCCAGCACTTTGAGCAGGGCGAACCAGAACTCGAACTCACCGTAGTTCTTCACGCTGAACAGGTTGGTGACCGTCAGGGCCAGGGTGATGATCAGGGAGAAGGCCCACAGGTCCACGGCCGGGAACCAGGCGTGGAGGATGGCCGCGGCGGCGTTGGCTTCCAGCGGGATCACCAGGACCCAGAACCACCAGTACAGCCAACCAATGGTGAAACCGGCCCAACGCCCGATGGCGCGGTCGGCATAAGTAGAGAAGGAGCCGGTGTCCGGCGAGGCGACCGCCATTTCACCGAGCATGCGCATCACCAGCACGACCAACGTACCCGCGGCGGCATAGGCCAGCAGCACGGCAGGGCCGGCGGCAGCGATGGCGTGGCCGGAACCGACGAACAGGCCGGCGCCGATGACGCCAGCGATGGACAGCATGGTCACATGCCGTTGCTTGAGCCCCTGAGCGAGGTCATTGGAATTGTTACCGCTCATAAAACTACCTTTGTAAGGAGGTGGACTACACGAATGACTGCCGGCGCGCACCGGGGTGTAAGTGGGCGCTGCCGCATTCAGTGGTTTCCAGATGGCAATAAGCGGGCCAGGTGAGAACCACTTTCGTCTGAAATCATTCAGCCGCCAATAACGGCGCGGCTTGCAGGGCATTCTGCCAAGCTTTGACCGAAAGGCCACCAAAACCCCATGCCAAGTCCGGATTACTGAAATACCCACTTACAAACGCACCAAAGGTGCTCCCCGGTAACACCAGCGCACACTTCATGGGCACACAAAAGCGCAACCAGCAGGCGCAACCGGCGCCCGGCACAACCATGAACAAAGCGCCACCCGGGCAAAAACGGCTTCCCAGACAGGGCCAAAGCTGGCACCATCGCGCCTTTTTTCATCAAGGCTCCGGCGCTGGGCAAAACGCCGTTGCGGACATCCTCGCGACAGTCCACTGCAACGATGCGACAAACTGTCCCACCAGCGACCTGAGCCCCCCGCGACCCGGTTGGCCGCCGTTATGCCGCTATGCTAGCGTGGCGCTCGCCAGGAAGGCCGCCAACAGCTGGGAACGCACCCGAACACATGAGGACCGCACATGGCCCAGGCCACGCCCGCGCTGGAAATCCGCAACCTGCACAAACGCTACGGCGAGCAGGAAATTCTCAAGGGCATTTCGCTGACCGCGCGCGACGGTGACGTGATCTCCATCCTGGGGTCGTCCGGCTCCGGCAAGTCCACCCTGCTACGCTGCATCAACCTGCTCGAGAACCCGCATCAAGGCGAAATCCTCGTCGCCGGCGAGGCACTCAAGCTCAAGGCGCAGAAAAACGGCGACCTGATCGCCGCCGACAACCGCCAGATCAACCGCCTGCGCAGCGAAATCGGCTTCGTCTTCCAGAACTTCAACCTGTGGCCGCACATGTCGATCCTCGACAACATCATCGAGGCGCCACGCCGCGTGCTCGGCCAGAGCAAGGCCGAAGCCATCGAACACGCCGAGGCGCTGCTGAACAAGGTCGGCATCTTCGACAAGCGCCACAGCTACCCCGCCCAGCTTTCCGGTGGCCAGCAGCAGCGCGCCGCCATCGCCCGCACCCTGGCCATGAAGCCCAAGGTCATCCTGTTCGACGAGCCGACCTCGGCGCTCGATCCGGAAATGGTCCAGGAAGTGCTCAACGTCATCCGCGCATTGGCCGACGAAGGCCGTACCATGCTGCTGGTGACGCACGAGATGAACTTTGCCCGCCAGGTGTCCAGTGAAGTGGTGTTCCTGCACCAGGGCCTGGTCGAAGAGCAGGGATCGCCGCAGCAGGTCTTCGAGAACCCGACCTCGGCGCGTTGCAAGCAATTCATGTCCAGCCACCGCTAACGGAGCAATACATGCAGACTTACAAGAAGTTCTTCCTGGCAGCTGCTGCCACGCTGGTGATGTCGGCCAACACAATGGCCGCGGAAAAACTGCGCATGGGTATCGAAGCTGCCTACCCACCGTTCAACAACAAGGATGCCAGCGGCCAGGTCGTCGGCTTCGACAAGGACATCGGCGACGCCCTGTGCGCCAAGATGAAGGTCGAGTGCGAAGTGGTCACCTCCGACTGGGACGGCATCATCCCGGCCCTGAACGCCAAGAAGTTCGACTTCATCGTCTCGTCGCTGTCGATCACCGATGAGCGCAAGCAGGCGGTGGACTTCACCGACCCGTACTACTCGAACAAGCAACAGTTCATCGCACCGAAGAAAGTCGACTTCAAGACCGACCGCGCCTCGCTCAAGGGCAAGACCATCGGCACCCAGCGCGCCACCCAGGCCGCAACCTGGCTGGATGACAACGGCGGCATGGACGGTGACTTCAAGGTCAACCTCTATGATGGCCAGGAAAACGCCTACCTGGACCTGACCTCCGGCCGTGTCGACGCCATCCTCGCCGACAAGTACGCCAACTACGACTGGCTCAAGTCGAAGGCTGGCCAGGACTACGAGTTCAAGGGCGAGCCGGTCAACGAAAGCGACAAGGTCGGTATTGCCGTGCGCAAGGGTGACAACGAGCTGCGCAACAAGCTCAATGCCGCACTGAAGGAAATCGTCGCCGACGGTACCTACAAGAAGATCAACGACAAGTACTTCCCGTTCAGCATCTATTGATTCGCCCCGACAGGCATCGCCGCCATGGCGATGCCTGTCCCTTGAACAAACTTACCCATGAATATCGACCTGCACGGATTCGGTCCGGCCATGATGGCCGGCACCCTGATGACGGTAAAACTGGCGCTCTGCGCCCTGCTGCTGGGGCTGATACTCGGCCTGCTCGGCGCCCTGGCCAAGACGTCCGCGGTCAAGCCGCTGCAATGGCTTGGCGGCACCTACTCGACACTGGTGCGCGGCGTGCCCGAACTGCTCTGGGTACTGCTCATCTATTTCGGCACCGTCGGGCTGATGAACAGCCTCGGCGGGCTGTTGAACATGCCGGGCCTGGAGCTCAGCGCCTTCGCCGCCGGCGTGATCGCCCTCGGCCTGTGCTTCGGCGCCTATGCCACCGAAGTGTTCCGCGGCGCGATCCTGGCCATCCCCAAGGGCCACCGTGAAGCGGGCCTGGCCCTCGGTTTGTCGAAAGGCCGCATCCTCTCGCGGATCATCCTGCCGCAGATGTGGCGCATCGCCCTGCCGGGCCTGGGCAACCTGTTCATGATCCTGATGAAAGACACCGCGCTGGTGTCGGTGATCGGCCTGGAAGAGATCATGCGCCACGCGCAGATCGGCGTGACCGTGACCAAGGAGCCGTTCACCTTCTACGCGGTCGCCGCGTGCATCTACCTGGGCCTGACCGTCATCGCCATGACGGGCATGCACTTCCTGGAAAAGCGCGCCGCTCGCGGCTTCATGAGGGCCGAATAAATGAACTGGGAAGTCATCATCAAGTGGCTGCCACGCCTGGCCCAGGGGGCGACGCTGACCCTGGAGCTGGTGGCCATCGCGGTCATCGCCGGCCTGATCCTGGCCATTCCGCTGGGCATCGCCCGCTCGTCGCGGCACTGGTACGTGCGCGCCCTGCCCTACGGCTACATCTTCTTCTTCCGCGGCACCCCGCTGCTGGTGCAGCTGTTCCTGGTCTACTACGGCCTGGCGCAGTTCGACCTGGTGCGCGACAGCTCGCTGTGGCCGTACCTGCGCGATCCGTTCTGGTGCACGGTGCTGACCATGACCCTGCACACCGCCGCCTACATCGCCGAGATCCTGCGCGGCGCGCTGCAGGCGATCCCCAAGGGCGAGATCGAAGCCGCCCGGGCGCTGGGCATGTCGCGTGGCAAGGCGCTGTTCTACATCATGCTGCCGCGCGCCGCGCGCATCGGCCTGCCGGCCTACAGCAACGAAGTGATCCTGATGCTCAAGGCCAGCGCCCTGGCCAGTACCGTGACACTGCTTGAGCTGACCGGCATGGCGCGGACCATCATTGCCCGCACCTACCTGCCGGTGGAGATCTTCTTTGCCGCCGGGGTGTTCTACCTGCTGATCTCGTTCTTCCTGGTCCAGGGCTTCAAGCTGCTGGAGCGCTGGTTGCGCGTGGACGCCTGCCAGGGGCGTTGAGCCTGTGACAACAGCGGGGCCGCTTCGCGCCCCATCGCGGCACAAGGCCGCTCGTGCGATTTCTGTAGGAGCGGCCTTGTGCCGCGATGGGGCGCGAAGCGGCCCCTATCGACAGCGCCCCGGTGCTTGAATGAACACGACGCCCTATCTGCAAAACGACCAACTCCAAGAGCGCTTCCAGGCCCTCGACCAATTCCTCATCGAGCATCAACACCTGTGGCGCCCTCGCCCCTTCACTCACGTGCGAATGGGCTGGGAAACCGAACATCCCGAGCTGTCCCACTGGCTGCGCCAACGCACCCTGGAACAGGCCGAAGCCGTCCAGCAACACCCTGAACACCTTGCCGCCCCGGCCCCCTTTCCACAGCTGGCCAAGCAGGCCCTGCTCCTGTCCAAAGTCGGCGAACTGCCCAACGCCAGCCTGCACCCCGCCGGCCACCGCCTCGACGTCAACGTCCCCGGCCGCAAGTGGCAGCAAATTGAAGCCTTCGCCAGCTGCCTGGCGTTCGACCAGCCCACGCACCACTGGCTCGACTGGTGCTCCGGCAAAGGCCACCTGGGCCGCCGACTGCTGCAGCCCGGCCAGCAGCTGACCTGCCTGGAGTACGACGCTGAACTGGTCAACGCCGGCCAGGCCCTGAGCGACCATCACCACCTGCCCGCCACTCATGTGCACCAGGACGTCATGGCTGCGGACAGTGTCCAGCACCTCGATGGTGGTAAAAGCGCAGTCGCCCTCCACGCCTGCGGCGACCTGCACGTGCGCCTGTTGCGAGCGGCCAGCCAACAGGGGTGCCAGCAGATCGCAGTAGCCCCCTGCTGCTACAACCGCATCCAGGGCAAGCATTACCATGCGATGTCGGCAGCCGCGCTGGCTTCGACCCTGGCTCTGACTCAGGAAGACCTGGGCCTGCCGCTGAGCGAGGCGGTGACCTCCAGCCTCAGGACACGCCGCCAGCGCGACACCTCCATGGCCCGCCGCCTGGGCTTCGACCTGCTGCAGCGCCAGCAACGGGGCACGGACGACTACCTGCCGACCCCCTCGCTACCCGTCAGTTGGCTGGCAAAGCCCTTCGAGCAGTACTGCCGCGACCTGGCCGACCTCAAGCAGGTGACACTGAGCGGTGATCCCGACTGGGCCAGCCTGGAGGCCGCGGGATGGCAACGCCTGGCCCAGGTGCGCAATCTCGAGTGGGTGCGCAACCTGTTCCGCCGCCCGCTGGAGATGTGGCTGGTGCTCGACCGCGCACTGTTCCTGCAGGAGCAAGGCTATGCGGTACGCGTCGGCGTGTTCTGCGACTACCCCCTCACGCCACGCAACCTGTTGTTGCTGGCCGAGCGCGACGGATCGCCGCAGGCGCTTTGACAACCTGTGGATAAGTCTGTGAACAAGCTTGTGATGAAAATCACACGGTCGTGGAGAAATGCGCTATTTGCGCCGCTTTGCTTATTCCACTGAATCCATGAAAGCCAGAAAAAACAGGCCTTTGCGCAAAGACAGGTGGTAGCGCCGGCCGGCATGCCTTTTGTGCAAGGCGCAAATGCTCCTTGTGCATAAGCATTCCAGCCAAACGCTCCAACCCCCCTCGGGCGAGGGTATTTTCAGGCCAGTTTCAGCAGGCTCATGCCCACCAGCAGCAGCACCAGCCCCAGCCAGCCACGACCGGCCAGGCGTTGGCCGAACAGCGCCCAACCCATGGCCACGGTGGCGAGGATGCCGAAACCACCCCAGATGGCGTAGGCCAACGACAGTTCGATGTCCTGCACCGCCTGGGCCAGCGCGGTGAAGGCCGCCAGCACGCAGAGGATCGAGGCCACGCCCAGGCCCTTGCGGCGGAAGCCGTCGGAGTACTTGAGCAACAGGTTGGCCAGCACTTCCAGCGCAATGGCCAGGCCCAACCAGGCGAATGGAATCAGCATGGCAGCGCCTCCCCTTCACGTTCGACGGCCTTGGCCCGGGTACCCGCCTTGACCAGCAGGATGCCGGCGATCATCACCGCCAGGCCCAGGGCCTTGGTCCAGCCCAGGCTTTCACCCAGCCACAGCACGCTGATCAGGGTGATCAACACGATACCGAACCCTTCCCACAGCGCGTAAGCGACACCCACCGGCACCCGCTTGACCGCCAGGGCCAGGAAGAAATACGACAGACAGATCATGACGTACATGACCACATGCCCCAGCACGGGGAAATGAGTGGCGGCGAGTTTCATCGACGCCGTGCCAATCACCTCGAAGGTGATGGCGACGATCAGATAGATCCAGGAACGCATGGTGCCCTCCCATGGGCGACAGCAGCCGGGCGCACAGTCATCGGCGCCGGAAAAAGACGGTTAAGGCTGAAGAGGGAGGGAGGAACTAGAGGTCGCCGGTCCAGTGACGTTCACGGGAAACCAGGCGGGAGGTGGAGAGGAGCTTGAAAGCTTTACTGTTCAACATAATGAACACGAGATTAGCTGAGATGATCGAATAAGTCAAAACGATAGACTCAGCCTAATTATTTGTCACGAGCAATCGTCCACAAACAGTGAAAACCCCTTAAAGCCTGCTGAAAGCTTCGTAAATTATATTACCCAGCCAAAACCCCGCCCCTGTAGGAGCCAGCCTTGCTGGCGAAAAAGCCGCCACAACCCCCACCCGGCAGCCGCCACCCTGCGGCAAAGTGTCACCACCCCCAAAATCACCCAATTAATTATTGTATTACGATAATTATTCAAGAATAATCCGTCCCGTTCATCATTGTACGGAGGCACCCCATGAACAGTAGATCCGTGGCCTATGCGCGTTCGCGCCTACGCACCATTGGCGCATTCGCTGCCTTTCTCGCCTGGACGACCGCCGCGGTAGAACTGCTCGGCACCCCCATGCTGTGGCTATTCGACTTCCCCGAAGTGCAAGCCGCCTACCTGCAGGCCCACGGCGACCAGATGCCCCTGCTGCTGGCGCCCAATTACCAGCCCTCGGCCCTGTCCATCGGCCTGGTCCTGGCACTGGACATGATCCCCACCAGCATCTCGGTCCTGGCCCTGGGCTTGACCGGCCTGTTCTTCCACCGCCTGTCCAAGGGCCAGACCTGGACCAGCGCCAACATCAAGCTGCTGTGGTGGGTCGGCCTGCTGTGCATCGGCACGCCGCTGCTGTGGCCGGTGGTCGACACCTTCCAGGGCCTGGCCCTGGCCATCGACCTGCCTGCCGGGGAAAGAAGCTTCAGCGTCTCGATCGGTGTATCATCGCAGGCTGTCTACGAGATCATGAAAGGCATCCTGCTGTGTGCCTTCTCGCTGCTCATGCGTGACGCCAAGACCATCAGCGATGAACACAACTGTTATGTCTAACCGCTCCCTATGCCGATAATCATCCGCCTCGACGTCGTCATGGCCCGGAACAAGATGCGTTCCAAGGACCTGGCGGAAATCATCGGCATCACGGAAGCGAACCTGTCGCTGCTGAAGAACGGCAAGATCAAGGGTTTCAAGATCGAGACCCTGGAGAAGCTGTGTCGCGCACTGAACTGCCAACCGGGCGACCTGCTGGAGTTCAGCGACGAATGATCAAGGACTGCACCACCCATGGCATTTTCCCGCACGGGCCTCGCCGCCCTGCTACTGGCCTGCCTGCCGCTGGCCGGCTGTGGCCCGAGCTACAGCTATAGATACTCGCCACCGCCCAGCGCGCATGGCATGAACTGCATCAACAGTTGCTCCACACAACGCAACCACTGCCAGCAGATGGCGCGGTTGCAGGAAAACAGCGAACGCGCGCTGTACCAGGCCGAGATGAGGGCCTACCAGTACTGCCAGAACGGCAAGAGCAAGAAGGAAGCGCGTCACAGTTGCTACTACCCGAGCTACCCCTTCTCGACGGGGAGCAGCTACAGTTGCGGCAACGACTACGATTCCTGCTACATGGCCTGCGGCGGCACCATCCAGCGCATTTTGAACAAAGACTGATCCCGGAACGGACTCGAACCACGTGAAACACGCCAAGCCCTTCGCCCTGCTGACCCTCGCCCTGGCCATGACCGGCTGCGCCGGCAACACCGCCACCAGCAAGCCCGCCCCGCTCGACTGGAACATGCCCGGCATGCAGCTCGGCGGCGACCGCGGCCTGCCGCTGCACAACGTCGACGGCAGCTGCCGCAAGCGTGGCTGCGACAACGGCAAGCTGTTCTTCAACCCAGGCAAGCCTGAACCGAGCGTCAACAGCATCCACCGCGGCTGGTAGGAAATTTCTCCTTTCACCTCGGTGACTTAGGGGTTTTAGCGATGAATGCAACGAAGTGGTTTACAGCCGCGAATCCATCGCTATAATGACGCCCCTGTGCCGGTATAGCTCAGATGGTAGAGCAACTGACTTGTAATCAGTAGGTCCCGGGTTCGATTCCTGGTGCCGGCACCATACGCAGTATCAAAAAAGGCTCACCGAAAGGTGGGCCTTTTTTGTTTTGCTGCGAATGAAGCTTTGACTTGCCCCGCCAAGGCATCTACGATTTTTATCGTAAATTTTAGATATCCAGGGCAGATCGGCTAATGGCACTTCAATTCCACGAAAGCCCATTCCACGTTACCCACGATGTGGAAACGGCCAGCAAGATGGCTCTGAAGATGGACCTTTCCATCTTCATCACTGACTGCATCAAAAAAATGGGCCTCAAGCAACACGAGGCTGCAGCCAGGCTGAACGTGAGCCAGTCCCGGGTATCCGAGCTGGCAAATGGCAAGATCGAGAAATTCACCCTGGATGCCATGCTGGATATGCTCGACAAGCTCGGCTTTCGCACCAGCCTGGTACTGGCCTCGGACGATACTGGTGCCCTTCCCCAGATTGTGATCTCCCAAGCGCCCGCCAGCTAAACCCTGTACCCCATTCTTCTGAGCTCCAGCTTCAGCTCCTTCAATCGATCCTCAGCAACCTGCATCGCATGCCGCTCAGAACTGTTGGTGGTTTTCACGAACGAATGCAGCAGATCCTGCCGCACGGGCTGAGCCTGCCCCGAGTACCGAAAGGCGACCAGGTCTGGCAGTACAGCGAAGCCTGCCAGCAGCGCGTCGACGCGGACGGCAACTGGCTGCGCCAGACGGACGGGAAGATCCAGGACAAGGCGATCGAGCGCGAGGTGGAGTCGCTGGCCAACCGTGAGCAGTTCCAGAGCCATACCAGGAACGTGGACGAACATTCCACCGAGACGGTGGGCGGGGTGAAGAAGGTCGAAGCCCTGGGCGCGCTCAAGCTGCTGTCCGGCGGATCCGCGAGCCTGGCCGCTGTCGATGACCTGCACCAGGCGACGGGCCGCGACCTCAACTTGGTGGTGGGGCAGAAGCTCAACACGGCGATCGGGGGGGGACCTGCAGGAGCGCATCGAAGGGATGCGCAAGAGCGTCACGGCGGGAAGCCAGCGGCTGCAGGCGCCGAAGACTTGGCTGGGGTCTGAGGGAGTGAACGTGCTGCAGGTGCTGTGCGATCTGCTCGATCTAGTGCAGGCCATGAACCAGCAACTGGCGAGCCACGTTCACGGGCCAACACCGCCGCCAAGCAATGCGGCGGCGTTTAGCGGTGCAGCTCAAGTAGCCCAAGGCCTGTCCGAGAAAACTAAGAATTTGACGCTTTCCTAATCACGGCGTTCCTTCATTAAATCCAAAAAGTGCGAGATACTTTTCCCACTATACATAATCCCCCGTTCAAGGCCGTGCTTGCTGATTCCGTACTGCGATGCACCAGCACGATCCTCTGTGGATTTGAGTTTATTAATATCCTTTTTCAGCTGTCTAATAATTTTCTGCGACTGTTCGTCCTTGGTTTCAAGGCTTTCGAGGCGTGCGAGGGTAGCATCAACGTTCCTCGTTGCATCTTCCAGTTCAGCAGCGATACGCTGGTGATCCGTCATTAATTGCAGCTTTTCTGCTTCTGCGCCTTTCAATAGCTCGTTCAAATCTTTAGCAAAAAGTCCCATTTCGTCTGCGCTGCCTGCGAGACCAGAGAACAGCCTAAGGAAAATCGCAATTTGAGCATTATCTGAAAAATCCGGATAGCGTACGGTGTGGTCAACTTCGCTCCAGCCTTCCTGAAAGATTGTTCTAACTTGCAATTCTGCATAAAATGTAAGTTTGGCTGGTTGGATTTTTACTATGTAGTGGATCGACCGATAACCGCCGTCATGATCCTTTTTAACGGCGCCGCGAGCAGAAATCGCATCGTGGGGCTCTTCTCCTGCGCGGACGTAGGCAATCACGTCCTCTGCCAACTCCCAGTAATCTCGGATGCTCTCATCTATCGGCGCACATTCGTCCTTAAATAGATGAAGTGCGCGCACGCCGATTAGATCTGTAACCACCCACAGATAGTTGTCAGGGGATACAGTTGTCCATTTCTCCTGTGGATTTTCTTCTAGATTTTTACGGACAATTTTCTTTATCAGGTGAAATGGATCTTTCACACGCCAGCGTACGGAGTGTACCTTTTCGAAAGTCTGAATTGTAGACGCAATCATCTTCGCCGCAGAATTAAGAGGCGACTGAATTTTTTGGTAGTGCTCATATATCGCGACAAGGTTTTCGAATGTACAGCCTGATCTTTTAAACTCGTCTTCCGTGATGTTCGCGCCAGCGAGAAGTTCATCATGATTCATTTCGCACCCCTGAGATTTAGCCTTGGTCAGATTAATAATCTTTATTTTTCTTGAGGTTAGGCTCAGTTAGCCTAGTGGTCAATAATAATGCCGGCTGAAAAAAATCGGCAACGAAAATCACTTATCCCCCTCCCGCCGACGCGCTCCGCCTCGGAAAAAATGCAAAGGGGCTGGGCTTTGCTATGGCCGGCCACGGCAGGCGTAGCGCGGGCCACGGGGGACCGAAGGGCATTGCACACTGTGCAAAGGATTGATGGCTGTGCAGGGTTGAGCCAGTGAGAGTGTCCACAAAGTGTCCACAGCGCTCCCGGATACCTGACCCAAATATCCGTGAATAACCAATAAAATCAGCTGATAGCCGGCTTTTATCAATGAACGCTTGGCGATAGGGTGGACTTGTAATCAGTACGTCCCGGGTTCGACTCCTGATACCCGAAACGAAAAAGCCCGCTTTTCAGCGGGTTTTCCGTTTCCAAAGGTGATCACCAGCCCATGGCAAACATCTCCAGCCTTGAGCAGGTTCACTTCAAATGAACTTTCAGCTCTTCGGAAGCCTGCAGCATTGCAGAGCGTACCGCCGGAACCTGGCTGACCACGTTCAACAACCCGTAGTCATGGATCATGCCGTTGTAGCGCACCGCCGTGACTGGCACCCCAGCTTGGTCCAGTTTGCGCGCGTAGGCTTCCCCTTCGTCACGCAGTACATCGGCGCTCGCGGTCTGGACCAGCGCTGGCGGCAGCCCTTTCAACTGCTCAGGGGTGGCGCGCAGCGGCGAGGCGTAGATCTCGGCACGTTGCTTGGGGTCGGTGGTGTAGTTGTCCCAGAACCACTTCATCATGTTCCTGGTGAGGAAGTGCCCCTCGGCGTACTGGTTGTACGACGCGGTCTCGAAGTTGGCGTCGGTCACCGGCCACAGCAACACCTGGTACTTGATGGCCGGGGTACCCTTATCCTTGGCCATCAGGCTGACCACGGCTGCCATGTTGCCGCCAACGCTGTTGCCCGCTACCGCCAGGCGCTTACCGTCGACATTGATTTCCTTGCCGTGCTCGGCCACCCATCGGGTTGCTCCGTAGGCCTGGTTGATCGCCGTCGGGTAGCGCGCTTCAGGGGACGGGGTGTAATTGACGAACACCGCCACCGCCCCGGAACCGACGACCAGATCACGCACCAGGCGCTCATGGGTCGGGAAGTCGCCGAGCACCCAGCCGCCGCCGTGGAAGTACATGAACACCGGCAAGGTCCCCTTCACACCCGCCGGACGCACGATGGTCAAGCTGATGGCCTGGCCATCGACGGTGATGGTCTTCTCGCTGACATCCGCCTTGGGCAGTGCCAGTTTCACCCCGGCCTGAGCGCCAGTCAGTACCGCGCGGGCATCCTTCGGCGAAAGCTGCTCGATGGGTTTACCGCTGCCTGAGTTCAAGGCATCGAGGAATGCCTGGGTGTTGTGTTCGACGCCAGCGTCAGCGAATGCGTTACCGATCGACAAGGCAAGCAGCGAGCCAACGAGTGTTTTGCTCACAACGTTCATTTCATAACCCCTGTTTCTGTTGAGGCGGGAAATCAGACGGTGACGTGCAGACGGACATCGACGTTGCCACGGGTTGCGTTGGAGTACGGGCACACTTGATGGGCCGCCTCCACCAACGCTTGTGCATCGGCTCGCTCCAGGCCTGGCAGGCTGATGTGCAGGTCGATGTCCAGGCCAAAGCCGCCTGGGATCTGGCCAATACCGACCCGCGCAGTGATCGAGGCGTCGGCTGGAATGCTGCGTTTGTTCTGGCTGGCGACGAACTTCAGGGCACCGATGAAGCAGGCCGAGTAACCCGCGGCGAACAGTTGCTCAGGGTTGCTGGCAGCACCACCGGCACCGCCCAATTCCTTCGGTGTGGCCAGTTTCACGTCGAGGTTGTTGTCGCTGGAGATGGCTCGGCCATCACGACCACCAGTTGCGGTTGCGACTGCGGTGTAGAGAACTTTCATGGCTTTCCTCACTTTTGAATGTTTGCGCGCCAACAATGCGCAATAAGCTGTCGCTCAATAATTTCGCGCGCAAGATTTTTATAAAATCGTCTGCCGCTCTAACAATCTGATTTACAAGGCGGTTACACCTCAGTCCGGCCAGGCTCGCCTGCGCGTTGATGAGGCCTTAGTGCTTCACGCAACGACCGGAATCGGGCAGCTGGCTTGTTGCTGCCAAGCCGTCGGTGTCATGCCCTCAGCCTTCACGAAGGTACGGCAGAAGTGAGATTGATCGCTGAAGCCGCATTCCATCGCGATCTCCGTGAGCAACATCGTGGAAGCCTTCAATAACTCTCTGCTCTTCATGACCCGCTGCTCACGCAGCCATCGCTGCGGGGGCATTTGGGTGCTTTCCTTGAACATGCGTGAGAAGTGGCTGCGTGACAACGCGCACGCTTTGGCGAGTTCAGTCACTGAAATGCCGGAATTCAGCCTGTCCAGCATCAGTTGCTTGGCCGTTCTCAACTGCCAGGATTTGAGCTGCCCTGTCGAAGCCAATGTGAGCGTCGCCAGCACGGTAGAGTTGTCCTTGTTCATACACACCCATGAATCCAGGTAGCAGGATGCGAGCGCCTGACGCGAACAGCGCTAGCCACTGGAGACCGTAGAGGTTCCAGGCCAGGCTCGTTGATTCGGTCCAGTCGACTGCGCACCCTGCGCAAGTCTGTGAACAGCCCCAGGGCTGGGGCTGGCGATGGCTCAGACAGTTGCAGCGACAGGCGCCAAGGTGGGGCCATGCTGAACGCGCTCAGGCGCCTTGTGCACCATGGTGTAGGCGTAGTCGACGCCCATGCCATAGGCACCGGAATGTTCCTTTACCAGCTCCATCACGGCGTCGTAGGTGTCGCGGTTCTTCCAGTCCCGTTGCCATTCCAGCAGCACCTGCTGCCAGGTCACCGGCACCACGCCGGCCTGGATCATGCGCTGCATGGCGTAGTCGTGGGCTTCCTTGGTGGTGCCGCCGGAGGCGTCCGCGACCATATAGATTTCATAGCCGGCATCGTTCATTGCCGACAGGGCGAAGGTGGCGTTGCAGACCTCGGTCCACAAGCCGGAGACGATGATCTTGTTGCGGCCATTGCGCTTGAGGGCGTCGCGCACCTTCTGGTCATCCCAGGAGTTCATCGAGGTGCGCTCCAGCAGGGGGGCGTCCGGGAACACCGCGAGCAGCTCGGGGTAGGTGTGGCCTGAGAAGCTTTGTGTCTCGACCGTGGTGAAGGTGGTGGGGATATTGAAAATCTTCGCGGCCTTGGCCAGGCCAACGGTGTTGTTCTTCAGGGTTTGCCGGTCGATGCTCTGTACACCGAAGGCCATCTGCGGCTGCTGATCGATGAAGATCAGTTGGCTGTTAAGCGGGGTCAGGACTTCAGTCTTAGGATTGCTCATTGTTGTTTCCTTTCAATTTGATGAAGTTCAAGCGCACCCGTTTCGGGGCCCGGGCGTTACCGTAGCCACGAGTACGCTCCTCAGCGTCGTTGCTTGAGGACGAGCAAAAGATAACGAAACAAAGCGCCTGGCGGTGGCGCACTTTTGCGCCTCTACCGGCTCATTTTTGCGCCATTGAATACGCGATCGCGCTGCTAGCATTCGCCTTTCCATTCGGATCAAGCCGGTCCGTCATGTGCAGGAGAATGCAATGGCAGCTTCACAACCGTTCAACAAGCAGACCGCCTACTGGGGCGTTTCCTGGGAGGAGGCCTACGGCTATCCGCAGGCACGGCGGGTAGGCAACGAGATCTACGTTTCAGGTCAGTTCAACCATGATGAGGCAGGCAACCTGCTAGCCCCGGCGCCGCTGAACGCCGACGGCAAGCCCTGTGATTTCTCTTCGATGGGCGAGCAGATGCGGGTCTCCTACGACAACATTTCGAAGCTGCTCGCCGTGTATGGCGCGTCGATGCAAGACGTTGTCGAGGAAACGCTTTATGTGCTGGACATGGACGCTGCGTTCGCGGTGGTCGGCAACGTGCGCAAGGCGGCCTATGGCACTGAGCGGCCTCAGTGCGCGAGCAATATCATCGGGGTGTCGAGGCTTGCGCAGCGCCCGCAGTTGATCGAGATCGCCTGCAAGGCCGTGATTGGCGCCCGGGACCTCTGAGCGGCACTCCCGGTTTCGACCTATGTGACCGGGAGCACCGACTGCCCCTCGACCAAGGGCTTTTGACTGGCCACGGCAGCGGCGCAGAATGTCATGAATGCTTTGACGCGCCAGGATTTTCGAATGTCCTGGTGCGTCAGCAGCCACAACTCGTCCTGAAGCTCCGGCAGCACTGGGCCTGCGCGTACCAACCCCGGGGTGATGTCACCCAGCATGCAGGGCAGGAATCCAAACCCCAGGCCCGCCGCGATGGCGACACTTGCGGCGGCAACAGAGTCGGTGCGGTAGGCAATGCGCTCAGCGGCGACTCTGCTTTCGACATAGCGTGTCGCCCTCAAGCCGCTGAGCGCCGCCGAGTAGGACACCCATGCCTGCCCCTCTGCGAACAGGGGCTCGGCAGTCATCTGCTTGGCGCAGCAGTAAGGTGCCCAGGCAATGTTCGCCAGTTTACGGCCCACCAGGCTTTCTGCAGGTTTTCTCGTCGCTCGGATCGCGATATCCGATTCATCCCGGGCGAGGCTGAGGGTTTCATTGCCCACCAGCACCTCGATGGTGATCCCCTCGTTAAGGGCCTTGAAGGCCGCGATGATGGGGGTGAAGAAGTACAGCAGCAGCGAGTCGCTGGTGGTAATTCGAAGTTTCCCCAGCGGGCCTTGGCCTGAACGAGAAACACGCCGCGTGACGCTGACGATATCCAGCTCCACGCGCTCGGCGAGTGCGCGCAACTCAGCGCCCTCGGCGGTGAGCAGATACCCAGATTTGCGGTGATCGAACAGCGCGATGCCGAGCGTTCGCTCAACTTGCGCAACCCGGCGCGAAACAGTGGACACATTGATGCCAAGCTTCTTGGCCGTAGCCGAACGATTGCCGCAATCACTGAGCGTCTTGATGATGCGCAAGTCGTCCCACGAGAGCTGATTGACAGCCTCGGCCACGTCCCACTTCGTCCCATCAGGGGCAGCCGGAGCTTTTCCAGTTGGCGATTTCACACAGTTCGTTCCAGATGCGAAGGCGCAGATGATACGAGAAGGGGTTGGGTGAAGCAGCCACATTGTTCCGGCGATTGGTTGAAAACGGTTATGCCGACTTGCCTATTCTCTGCGCAAGGGATGATCGACAACGTTCGAATTCAGGAGGCCTACCCTTGCGTATGTGGCTCTGGATTGCGTGCGGGGGCCTCCAGCTCATCCTTCCAGCAACGCCTTTTGCAGCTTTCTTACCTCCACCCCACTCAGCTCGAGCGCCACATTCGCGCCCTCCTTCCCCATCCCGCTGATCAACACAATCCCGCCCTTGTTGAAATTGCGTTCCTGAGGCAGCGGATACATCGCGATGATGTGATCGACACTGACCACGTAATGCCGATGATTGGTGATCTCGAAACTGACGAATCGGCTCACTCGGTGTGCTCCTTGCAGGGCTGATCAGCACGCCCAGGTTGCAACCAACGCCCTCCAGAGGCGCCCCACAAGCCATAGTAGCCTTCCGCCAGACCTGCGACAGGTTGTCAGCCCTTTCCACTTCTTGTTTTCGCTCAATAAACCTTATGTTTAAAAGGGGTAATCCTGTGCCCGACGGCTTTCGTCGACTTAAGGAGAAGTCCCATGAGTGAGCAAGACGGATTGGCTTTGACCCGGCGCGGCATCCTGGCGGGCGGTGTACTACTGGGTGTCGGCAGCACCCTGCTGGGCCCTGGCCTGGCCCAGGCAACCGAGTCGCAGGCCAAAGCTTCGCCTGCCGACTGGTCGAAGCTGGAGCGGGCCAGCGTGGAACTGGTCGCACCGCCCCATGTACACGCCCACACCCAGCGCGCGCCCGGTAAACCTCGCATCGTCGAATTCCGCCTGGTCATCGAGGAAAAGGAACTGGCCGTCGACAACAACGGCGCCTTCATCCACGCCATGACCTTCAACGGCTCGGTGCCCGGCCCGCTGCTGGTGGTGCACGAAGGCGACTACCTGGAGCTCACCCTGGTCAACCCGGCCAGCAACAGCATGATGCACAACATCGACTTCCACGCCTCCACAGGCGCCCTGGGCGGCGGCGAGCTGACCCATGTGAAGCCCGGCGAGCAGGTGAAACTGCGCTTCAAGGCCGACCGGGCCGGGGTGTTCGTGTACCACTGCGCGCCTGGCGGGGCGATGATCCCGTGGCATGTGGTGTGTGGTATGAACGGCGCGATCATGGTGCTGCCGCGTGATGGCCTGAAAGACCCCGAAGGCCGCCCGCTGCAGTACGACAAGGTCTGGTACATCGGCGAGCAGGACTACTACATCCCCCGCGACAAGGACGGCAAGTACAAGCGCTACCCCACCCCCATCGCCAGCTTCGCCGACATGCAACCCCTGATGAAGGGGCTGGTGCCGACCCATATCGTGTTCAACGGCAGCGTCGGCGCGCTGACCGGCAAGCAGGCCCTGACCGCCAAGGTGGGCGAGACGGTGCTGATCGTGCACTCGCAGGCCAACCGCGACACCCGCCCGCACCTGATTGGCGGCCACGGTGACTATGTCTGGGCCTCCGGCAAGTTCGCCAACCCGCCACAGCGCAACCTGGAAACCTGGTTCATCCCGGGCGGCGCGGCGGGCGCGGCGCTGTACACCTTCCGCCAGCCCGGCCTGTACACCTACCTCAACCACAACCTGATCGAGGCGGTGATGCTTGGCGCGGCCGCCCATGTGCAGGTCGAAGGGCAGTGGAACGACGAACTGATGAGCCAGGTGGAGGCGCCCGGGCCGATCAAGTAGCGGCGTTGATCCCGATCAAGCCTCTTGGCCATGCGCGGCATAGCCTGAGCGCAGGCATCCACTTCATGGAGGGAGACCATGGCCAAGAAATTTCCCGTGAACCCAAGCCACCCCGAACGGATCTGCTGGGGGTGCGATCTGTATTGCCCGGCCAAGGCGCTGGCCTGTGGCAATGGAGCGGAGCGAACCATGCATCCGGCGGAGTTGTTCGGCGAGGACTGGAACCTGCAAGCGGACCCGCTGGAGCAACTGTTGCCCGACGCATCAGCCATCCGCCACCAAGGTTGAGCCAGGCAGCCGATAACGGCACCATGGCGGTCGCCCTATCACCCAGCAAGGACCGCCCATGGATTTTTTCAAGAAGCTGCTTGGCCAATCACGCCCTGAAGCCAACGAGGCCGATGCCCAACCCCAGCCGCAGGCTGCCGAGCCCGAGCCAACGATGACGGCCGCCGAGGCCGCCAGCCAGGCCGCACGCGAGGCGGGCTGCGCCGTGCTCGATCGCCATTGGCAGACGGTCGGCGAGGTCGAGCAGGATGTGCTGGGTTACGCCATCAGCCCAAGCCTCATGGGCGGGCCACACTGGCCCTCGACCCGCCAGGCCTACCGGGTCGTGCGCCGTGAACGCAGCATCCTCTTGGCCAGCGATGGCCTGTCCGATCCGTTCGACGATGTCGAAGGCGCGGGCAATGGCTTCGAGCTGGAACTGTTCGTCGAGTCGGCCGACTTCCCCGAGGCGGTGTATGGCAAGACTGGCGACGTCAGCCCGTTCATGGGCAGTTGGGCGTTCGATGTGGTGCGCACGGTGGCCGATACCGTGGCCGACGCTGGCGGCATCAATCACCGGCTTGAGCGCTTCGGCGTGCTGTCGTTCGAACTGCCTGGCGTGAGCCAGTCACCGTGCATGCAGGGGCAATTGCCCGCGCACTTCGTGACCGAGGATGACTGCCTCGGTGTGCTGGTAGGCGGGCCGGCGCCGGACTTCAGCACGCATCTGGCAGACATGCCGCTGTCGCCAGTCACGTTGGTACCGGTGGTACTGATCACCGCCGCCGAGCTCGACTATGTGCGCAACGGCGGCGGCCAGGCACGGATGGACCTGGTGGAACGCTTGCAGGCCGCGGGGCATGGGCATGTGAGCAATTTGCAGCGGGAAAGCGTGATCTGAAGGTGTTGCCCGGCAGGGCTTACTTGCCCTGCAGCACCTTGAGCGCCGCTTCGGCCAGGAAGCCCGAGCGGCTCTTGTGCTCGGGGTGGTTCTGCACATAGCTGTCGATGCGAGTGAGCAGGTAGGCCGGCAAGGTGATGTTGAGTTTCTCGGCCTTGCCCAGGTAACGGGTGATGTCGATGTCGATCAGTGCCCAGGTGCATCCGGCGTAAGCCGGGTTGGCGGCATGCTCGCTGACCTTGCCGGCCTTGGGGATCTCCTGCTGGTCCTGGGCGAGCAGTTCGAGATGGCCTTCGATCGCCTCGCGGGCCATGGCGATGGCATCGTCGAGGTCGTCGCCAGCCGAGAAGCACCCGGGGATGTCTGGCACTTCCACGCCCCAGGCGTGCTGATGATCGCCGGGAAGGATCGCGATGGGAAAAAGCATGGCTGGGGTTCTCCTGGTCAGCTGGCGTAACCGATCCGCGCCTGGCGCAGGATGCTGGCCGCAGTGGCGGGCAGCAGGTCCTTCTTCGGGTGCGGGATGGTGACCAGCCCGGTCTTGTGGGGGTGCTTGAAGTGGTGGTGGCTGCCTTTCGAACGCACTAGATACCAACCATCCGCTTCGATCACCGAAATCATTTCACGGCTGTTCATGACCCAATCCTTGGGTGAGCCGGACGGTGGTTAGTATAACCACCGAACATGCTTTATCAACACCATACCCACCAAGGCGACGAGTGGGCGATCCGAAGGGAATTATGGTGATTGGCCGGTGTGGCGATCGGGGAGAAGTGATGCAGGGATTTGCACAGGGCCCGGCCATGCCGGGCATCGCCAGCAAGGCTGGCTCCTACCTGGGTGTTCCAGCCCTCAGGTCGCAAGCCCCGCCACTTCCTGCGCCACCCCCAGGAACGCCGCTGGCAAGCGCGCCTGCCGTCGCTCCTTGAGGCAATACAGGTACTCGTGCATCACCGGCGCGTCCTCCAGCGCCAGCACCCGCAACTCCGGGTTATGCGGCACTTCATGACGGGCGATGATGCTGATGCCGATATTGCGCAGCACCGCCTCGCGGATCGACTCGCGGCTACCGATCTCCAGCAGCGCGCCGGCCTTCACGCCGGCTTCCTGCATCATCTGCTCGGTGAGTTTGCGAGTGGTCGAGCCCTTCTCGCGCATCAGCAGGCAATGCCCGGCCACCACGTCGATGGACACCGCCTGGCGGTGAGCCAGCGGATGATTGCGGTGCACCGCCACCACCAGCGGGTCGGTGCCCAACACCCGGCGCACCAGGCGCGCGTCCTCCAGTAGCTGCGAAGAGGCCGCGATGTCCACCCGGTAGTCCTCGAGCATTTCCAGCACCTGCTGGGAATTACCAATCTCGACCGCCACGTCCACCTGGGGCAGGCGTTCGCGGAAGATCTTCACCAGGTCGAGGATGTAGTACGGCGCAGTAGCGGCGATGCGCAGGCTGCCCTGGGCCTGGCCGCTGTTGCGCAGCTCGAACTCGATATCGGCTTCCTGCTGCAGCAGGGCCTTGACCATCGGCAACAGGCGCACGCCCTCCTCGCTCAGCACCAGGCGCCGGCCGCCACGGTAGAACAGCTCCACCGCATACTGGCTTTCGAGGTTGCGGACCTGCGTGGTCACCGTGGGCTGGCTGAGCCCGAGCTTCTTCGCCGCCAGGGTGATGCTGCCCAGGCGGGCCACCATGTAGAAGGCTTTGAGCTCGGCGCTCAGCATTGTGGATAACCTCTATTTGCGTAGCAGGCGCAAGCCGTTGAACACCACCAGCAGGCTCACGCCCATATCAGCGAACACCGCCATCCACATGGTGGCCATGCCGGCAAAGGTGATCGCCAGGAAGATCGCCTTGATCCCCAGGGCCAGCACGATGTTCTGGGTGAGGATCGCCGCGCTTTGGCGCGACAGCCTGACGAACGCCGGGATTTTGCGCAAGTCATCGTCCATCAGCGCCACGTCGGCGGTCTCGATGGCCGTGTCGGTACCTGCCGCGGCCATGGCGAAGCCGATCTCGGCGCGAGCCAGGGCCGGCGCGTCGTTGATGCCGTCACCGACCATGCCGACCCGGTGGTCCTCGGCGTACAGGCGCTCGATGGTGGCGAGTTTGTCCGCCGGCAGCAGGTTGCCCTCGGCCCGGTCGATCCCCACCTGGGCGGCGATGGCCGTGGCGGTGTGGGGATTGTCGCCGGTGAGCATGACCGTCTTGATACCGAGCTCATGCAGTTCGGCGATGGCCTGGCGGCTGCTGTCCTTGACCGTGTCGGCCACGGCGAACAGCGCCAGCGGGCCGCTGCGGTCGAGCAACAGCACCACGGTCTTGCCCTGGCGCTCCAGCTGGTCCAGTTCGGCTTCGAGCTGCGGCGAGCACAAGCCCAGTTCTTCGACCAGGCGATGGTTGCCCAGGTGGTAGGTTTCACCGTCGATGTCGCCGCGCACGCCACGCCCGGCCAGGGCGGTGAACTCTGTGACTTCGCTCAGTGCCAGGTCTTGGGCCTTCGCGAACAAGGCGATGGCACCGGACACCGGGTGGTCGGAGCGGGCGGCAAGGCTTGCGGCCAGCGCCTGGGCACGGCCATCGAACAACGGGTCGAGCACCTTGCTGTCGGTCTGCACCGGCTTGCCATGAGTGATGGTGCCGGTCTTGTCCAGGGCCAGGAAGTCCAGCTTGCGCCCGCCCTCCAGGTATACGCCACCCTTGATCAGGATGCCCTTGCGCGCGGCGGCGGCCAGGCCGCTGACGATGGTCACCGGGGTGGAGATCACCAGCGCGCACGGGCAGGCCACCACCAGCAGCACCAGGGCGCGGTAGATCCAGTCGAACCAGGCACCGGCCATGAACAGCGGCGGGATGATCGCCACCGCCAGGGCCACGGCGAACACCACCGGGGTGTAGATGCGCGAGAACTGGTCGACGAAGCGCTGGGTCGGCGCACGGGCGCCCTGGGCTTCCTCGACCGCCTTGATGATGCGCGCCAGGGTCGACTGGCCAGCGCCCGCGGTGACACGGTATTCCAGCGAACCCGCCTGGTTGATGGTGCCGGCGAACAGTTTGTCGCCCACGGTTTTCTCCACTGGCAGGCTTTCGCCGGTGATCGGTGCCTGATCGACGCTGGACTGGCCACTGACTACCTCACCGTCCAGGCCGATGCGCTCACCCGGGCGCACCCGCACAAGAGCGCCCAACGCCACCTCGCGCACGTCGATTTCGCGCCACAGCCCATCGGCCTGCTGCACGGTCGCCATGTCCGGCGCCAGCTGCATCAGGCCACCGATCGCGTTGCGCGCGCGGTCCAGCGAGCGGGCCTCGATCAGTTCGGCCACGGTGAACAGCACCATCACCATGGCCGCTTCCGGCCACTGGCCGATCAATACGGCGCCGGTCACGGCGATGCTCATCAAGGCGTTGATATTGAGATTGCGGTTCTTCAGGGCGATCCAGCCCTTCTTGTAGGTGCCCAGCCCGCAGCCGAGGATAGCCGCCAGGGCCAGCGCCGCCACCACCCATTCCGGCGCCTTGCCGGAGAAGTGCACGAGCTCGGCGGCGATCGCCGCCACACCGGACAATGCCAGCGGCCACCAGCGGGTCTTGCTTGGCTGGGGCGCTTCGGCGCTGCCGTCATCCTCGTCCGCCAACGGCTCGGCCTTCATGCCCAGGCTGTCGATGGCCTGCTCGATCTGGCCGGTGCCGTCGTGGGTGTGACGCACGCCCAGCACACGGTTGATCAGGTTGAACTCCAGTTGCTCGATACCGGCCAGCTTGCCCAGCTTGTCCTGGATCAGCGTCTGCTCGGTCGGGCAGTCCATGGCCTGGATGCGGAAACGGCTGAGCCGCGCCTGGGCGCTGGCCTTCTCGGTCAGCTGCACCAGGGCCGGCGCGGCATGGGAGCCGCAGCAGTTATGGGCATGGGTGTCGTGGCTGTGACCCTTTTCACCATGGTCGTGGTCATGCTTGTGTTCGGGGCTGACTGGCTGGTTCATGGAATCATCCTTAAAAAGGGCGCTTGCTTCCTGTAGGAGCCGGCTTTGCCGGCTCCTACAGAGAGGGTTGTTGCCAAGTGAACACCCTGTAGCCACTATAGGGTCAAGCCCCTTGCTGGAGATTTGCCATGAAGATCGGAGAACTGGCCAAGGCCACCGACTGCGCCGTGGAGACCATCCGCTACTACGAACGCGAGCAACTGCTCCCCGAGCCTGCCCGCAGCGATGGCAACTACCGGCTGTATACCCAGGCCCACGTCGAGCGGCTGACCTTCATCCGCAACTGCCGCACGCTGGACATGACCCTGGATGAGATCCGCAGCCTGTTGAACCTGCGCGACAGCCCCGAGGCGTCGTGCGGCAGCGTCAATGCGCTGATCGACGAGCATATCGAGCATGTGCAGGCGCGGATCGACGGGTTGGTGGCGCTGCAGGCGCAACTGGTGGAATTGCGCCAGCAGTGCAATGCGCAGGGGGCGGAGTGCGCGATTCTGCAGCAGCTGGAGACGAATGGAGCGGTGTCGGTGCCGGAGGTGGAGCACTCACACGTGGGCAGAAGCCACGGGCATTGAAAATCCCGGGCGCGCTGCGCGCCCCTTTCACGACACAAGGCCGCTCCCACAGGTTCTGCAGCGTACCTGTGGGAGCGGCCTTGTGTCGCGATGGGCTGCAAGGCAGCCCCGGCAATCTGAAAAGCTACACCGCCATCGGCGCCGTCATCGGCGCATGGTGCTCATACCCTTCCAGCGAGAAGTCGCTCGGTTCGATCTTCTCCAGCCACTCCGGCTCGTATTTGCCAGTCTTGGCGAACTCCGGCACGCGGTCGCTGATCACCAGCTTCGGCGCCGCCAGCGGCTCGCGCTTCATCTGCTCGTTGAGCATGTCCAGATGGTTTTCGTACACATGGGCATCGCCGATGAAGTAGGTGAACCAGCGCGGGGTGTAACCGGTCAGGCGGCCGAACAGCGACAGCAGCGCCGCGCCTTCGGTGAGGTTGAACGGCGTGCCCAGGCCCAGGTCGTTGGAGCGGATGTAGAGCGTCAGGGAGATTTCCTTGGTCTCGACATTCGGGTGGAACTGGTACAGCAGGTGGCACGGCGGCAGGGCCATCTCGTCCAGCTGGGCGCAGTTCCAGCCGTGGAACAGGATGCGCCGGCTGCCCGGGTCGTTGGCGATGGTGTCCAGGCACTGGCGCACCTGGTCGATGGCCTTGTACAGGATGACGAACGCCTGGCCGTCTTCCTCGTCCTGGGCGATGCGACGGAAGCCCGCCTTTTCCGCCATCTCGATGGCGGCCGGGTTGCTCAGCGGGATGCGCTTGTAGCCCGGCCACTGGCGCCACTGCACGCCGTAGATCTCGCCGAGGTCGTCATGGCCCTGACGGAACGGGTTGGCCAGCCACTGGGCGTTCTCGTTGGCGTTCTGGTCCCAGACCTTGCAGCCCAGCTCACGGAATTCGCCGGCATTCTTCACACCGCGCAGGAAACCGACCATCTCGCCGATCGCCGACTTGAACGCCAGCTTGCGTGTGGTGATGGCCGGGAAGCCTTTCTGCAGGTCGAAGCGCAGCATGGCGCCCGGCAGGCTGATGGTGCGGATACCGGTGCGGTTTTCCTGCAGCGTGCCGTTGTCGATGACGTCACGGACCAGATCTAGATACTGTTTCATGGCTTACCTGTAACAAGAACGGCAGGGGGATCGCCCCTGCCGTGGGAATCAAACGGTGGCCTTGGCCGTCGGTTTGCGGTTGTAGGCCAGCCAGATCAGGAAGATGCCGCCGACGATCATCGGCACGCAGAGCAACTGACCCATGGTCAACCAGCCGAAGGCGATGTAGCCGAGCTGGGCGTCGGGTACCCGCACGAACTCCACGATGAAGCGGAAGATGCCGTAGAACAGCGCGAACATGCCGGAAACGGCCATGGTCGGGCGCGGCTTGCGCGAGTACAGCCAAAGGATGACGAATAATGCCACACCTTCGAGGGCGAACTGGTACAGCTGCGACGGGTGACGCGGCAGTTGCGCCGGGTCGCTGAACGGCGGGAAGACCATGGCCCAGGGCACGTCGGTGGCCTTGCCCCACAGTTCGGCGTTGATGAAGTTGCCGATACGCCCGGCGCCCAGGCCGATCGGCACCAGCGGCGCGACGAAGTCCATCAGCTCGAAGAACGACTTGTTGTTGCGCTTGCCGAACCACAGCGCCGCCAGCATCACGCCGATGAAGCCGCCGTGGAACGACATGCCGCCCTTCCACACCTCGAAGATCAGCGTCGGGTTGGCCAGGTACTGGTGCAGGTCGTAGAACAGCACATAGCCCAGGCGCCCGCCGACGATCACCCCCATCGACAGCCAGAACACCAGGTCGGAGAGTTTCTCGCGGCTCCACGTCGGGTCGAAGCGGTTCAACCGGCGCGAAGCCAGCAGCCAGGCGCCGCCGATGCCGATCAGGTACATCAGGCCGTACCAGTGGATTTTCAGTGGACCGAGGGCCACGGCCACGGGGTCTATCTGCGGGTAAGGCAGCATTGTCTTTCCTCTAGTTTCAGATAAGGAAGCTGAGTCCGACGCAGAACAGCAGCGCGGCGAACAGGCGCTTGAGCACACGCGGCGACAGCTTGTGCGCCAGGCGCGCGCCGAAGCGGGCGAAGAACATGCTGGTCACGGCAATGCCGACCAGCGCGGGAAGGTAGACGTAACCGATGCTGTGGGCCGGCAGATGCTCTTCATGCCAACCCAGCCACATGAAGCTCAGGGCGCCGGCCAGGGCAATCGGCAGGCCGCAGGCCGACGAGGTGGCCACCGCCTGCTGCATGGGCAGGCTGCGCCAGGTCAGGAAAGGCACGGTGAGCGAACCACCGCCGATCCCGAATATGGCAGAGGCCCAGCCGATCACGCCGCCGACGGCGGTCAGGCCGGGTTTGCCGGGGATGCCGCGGCTGGCCTTGGGCTTGAGGTCCAGGGCCATCTGCACGGCAATCACCAGGGCGAATACACCGATGATCTTCTGCAACATCGGGCCCTGGATCAGCGAGGCGGTCTTCGCGCCGACCAGCGCGCCCAGCAGGATGCCCACGGTCATCCAGGCGAAGATCGGCCATTGCACCGCGCCTTTGCGCTGGTGCTCGAGCACGGCATTGATCGAGGTGAAGACGATGGTCGCCAGCGACGTGCCGACCGCCAGGTGGGTCAGCACCGAAGGGTCGAAGCCCTGCAGGGTGAAGCTGAACACCAGCACCGGCACGATGATGATGCCGCCACCAACGCCGAACAGCCCGGCCAGCACACCCGCGCAGGCGCCCAGCAGCAGATAGAGAGCGAATTCCATTCGTGGCCCCAGTGGAAAACAATCCGGCATGGTAACGGAAGCCACGCCCGGCGCTCTAGTGAAGTCTGTGTCAGGTGATGGCTAGCGGTCGACGGCGCGGGTAGAGTGGCCGAAAACACAGGGGACAACCTATGTGCCTGATCGTATTCGCCTGGCGGCCGGGGACAGCCCGGCCGCTGATCGTCGCGGCCAACCGCGATGAATTCCATGCCCGGCCCACCCAGGCCCTGGCCGCCTGGGTGGATGCACCAGGCGTGTATGCCGGGCGGGACCTGGAAGCCGGCGGGACCTGGTTGGGGGTCGGGCCAAGGGGGCGGTTCGCGGCGCTGACCAATATCCGCGATCCGCGCCAGCCGTTGGGGCCGCGCTCACGGGGGGAACTGGTCGCCTCGTATCTGCGGGGCGAACTGGGGGTCGAGGCCTACCTCGATCAGGTGGCCAGCCGTAGTGGGCAGTATTCCGGGTTCAACCTGCTGGTCGGTGATGAGCAGCAATTGGGTTACCTGCATGCTCGCGAGGCCGGGCCGCGCCTGCTCTCGCCCGGCGTGTACGGACTGTCGAACGCCGGGCTGGATACGCCTTGGCCGAAGCTGGTGAAGGCGCGTAGCGGGCTGGAGGGATTGCTGGATTCAGATGATCCACAGCGGCTGCTGGTATTGCTGGCCGATGCGCAACCTGCGCCGGACAGCGAGCTGCCCGAGACGGGCGTAGGGCTGGCAACCGAGAAGCTGCTGTCGAGTGTGTTCATCGCCAGCCAGAACTATGGGACGCGGGCGAGCACGGTATTGATCGTGGATGACCAGGGGCGCCGGCGAATCGTCGAGCGCAGTTTCGGGCCGTTTGGTGGGCACCTCGGGGAGATCAGCCTGGAGGTTTGAGGTGGTTTTACGGGCGGTTCGCCGGCAAGCCGGCTCCTACAGGATAGGCGTAACGCCGCGACCGTCGTAGGAGCCGGCTTTGCCGGCGAAAGGGCCCGTCCAGGCGCAGCGAATCAGAGGGTCTTGTTCGGCCCGATCATCCGCGCCAGGCCAAGGTTCTTCAGCGCCAGTTGCAGCGAGCTGTGGATAACCTGCGGGTTGTCGTGGCTCATGGCGTCGGCCAGCAATTCCTTGGCCTTGCTCTTGTTGATCTGACGCAGCATCCACTTCACCTTCGGCAGGTTGGTGGCGTTCATCGACAGGCTGTCGAAGCCCATGGCCATCAGCAGGATCGCGGCAGCCGGGTCGCCGGCCATCTCGCCGCAGATGCTCACCGGCTTGCCTTCTTCATGGGCCACGCTGACCACCGTCTGCAACGCCTGCAGCACGGCCGGGTGCAGGTAGTCGTACAGGTCGGCGACCCGCGGGTTGTTGCGGTCAACGGCCAGCAGGTACTGCGTCAGGTCGTTCGACCCGACCGAGAGGAAGTCCACCTGCCGCGCCAGCTCGCGGGTCTGGTACACGGCGGCGGGGATCTCCACCATCACCCCGACCGGCGGCATGGGCACGTCGGTGCCTTCGTCACGCACCTCGCCCCAGGCGCGGTGGATCAGGTGCAGCGCTTCTTCCAGCTCATGGATGCCAGAAATCATCGGCAACAGGATGCGCAGGTTGTTCAGGCCCTCGCTGGCCTTGAGCATGGCGCGGGTCTGCACCAGGAAGATTTCCGGGTGATCGAGGGTGACGCGGATGCCGCGCCAACCGAGGAACGGGTTTTCTTCCTTGATCGGGAAGTACGACAGCGACTTGTCGCCACCGATGTCGAGGCTGCGCATAGTCACCGGCAGCGGGTGGAAGGCCTGCAGCTGCTCGCGGTAGATCGCCAGTTGCTCCTTCTCGCTGGGGAAGCGCTGGTTGATCATGAACGGCACTTCGGTGCGGTACAGGCCGACACCCTCGGCGCCGCGCTGCTGGGCCCGGGCCACGTCGGCGAGCAGGCCGGTGTTGACCCACAGCGGCATGCGGTGGCCGTCCGGGGTGATGCAGGGTAGCTCGCGCAGGGCGTCGAGGCCGCGGGCCAGCTGGCGTTCCTCCTCGACCACATCGCTGTACTGCTTGCGCAGCACCTCGCCGGGGTTGGTGAACACCTCGCCCTTGTAGCCGTCGACAATCATGTCGATGCCGTCGGCCTTCGAATACGGCAGGTCGACCACGCCCATGACGGTGGGGATACCCATCGCCCGGGCGAGGATCGCCACGTGGGAGTTGCCCGAACCCAGTACCGAGACCAGGCCCACCAGCTTGCCTTCCGGCACCTCGCCGAGCATGGCGGGGGTCAGTTCCTCGCTGACCAGGATGGTGTTGTCTTCATAGACCAGCGACTGCGAACGGGCCTCCTGGAGATACGCCAGCAGGCGTCGGCCCAGGTCCTTGACGTCCGAGGCACGCTCGCGCAGGTAGTCATCGTCCATCAGCTCGAAGCGGTTGACGTGCTCGCCGACCACCTGGCGCAGGGCGCCCTGGGCCCACTGGCCGGTCTTGATGACCTCGACCACCTCGCCACCGAGGGCGGCGTCCTCGAGCATCATCAGGTACACGTCGAACAACGCGCGCTCTTCGGGGCGCAACTGGGTGGCGAGCTTGGCAGACAGCTTGCGCATGTCCTCGCGCACGCCTTCGAGGGCGTTGTTGAACAGCTTGAGTTCGTTGTCGATGTCCTCGACGGTGCGGTCCGGCACCACTTCCAGGTCGGCGGGCGGCAGCATCACCACGGAGCGGCCGACGGCGGCGCCGGGCGAGCCCGGAACACCCACGAAGCGGGCCTCCTGGATGCCCTTGCCCTGGCGGCCCAGGCCGCGGATGGAGCCGGTGGCCTCGGCGTGGGCGATAACCCCGGCGAGCTGGGCACTCATGGTGACGAGGAAGGCTTCTTCGCCTTCGTCGAACTGGCGGCGCTCCTTCTGCTGGATGACCAGCACACCCACCACGCGACGGTGGTGGATGATGGGGGCACCGAGGAAGGAGGCGAATTTCTCTTCGCCGGTTTCGGCGAAGTAGCGGTAACGCGGGTGGTCGGCGGCGTTCTCGAGGTTCAGCGGCTCCTCGCGGGTACCGACCAGGCCGACCAGGCCCTCGTTGGGGGCCATGCTGACCTTGCCGATGGAGCGCTTGTTCAGGCCCTCCGTCGCCATCAGCACGAAACGGTTGGTTTCCGGATCGAGCAAGTAGACCGAGCAGACCTGGCTGCCCATGGCCTCCTTGACGCGCAAGACAATGATACCCAACGCCGTCTTGAGATCTTTGGCGGAGTTCACTTCCTGGACGATCTTGCGCAGCGTATTGAGCATGGCTCGGGGTCGGACTCCGTCGTCAGTCGCGCGTCAGCAGGCGCGGGGCTAGCTCTTTCAGGGCGCGTCGGTAGACCTCGCGCTTGAATGTCACCACCTGGCCCAGCGGATACCAGTAGCTGACCCAGCGCCAGCCGTCGAATTCCGGTTTGCCGGTGAGGTCCATGCGTACCCGTTGCTCGTTGCTCACCAGGCGTAGCAGGAACCACTTCTGTTTCTGGCCGATGCACAGCGGCTGGCTGTGGGTGCGCACCAGGCGTTGCGGTAAACGATAACGCAACCAGCCACGGGTGCAGGCAAGAATTTCCACATCGTCGCGCTCAAGGCCAACTTCTTCGTTCAGCTCGCGGTACAGGGCGTCTTCCGGCGTCTCGTCAGGGTTGATGCCACCCTGGGGGAACTGCCAGGCATCCTGGTTGATCCGCCGAGCCCATAGCACCTGCCCGGCATCATTCGTGAGAATGATCCCGACATTGGGGCGAAAACCATCCGGGTCGATCACGGCAGCAACCTCGCAAACGCATGTCGCCGCATTGTTCCACAAAGCCCGAGCACGCAGCAACGCGCCCGCCAAGCTTATGTGCAGCGAGGTGAAAACTCCGTATTCTGCGGGGCTCCCGGAAGCTGATGCGAGACAACCCATGCGCCTGGCGTTATTCGACCTGGACAATACCCTCCTCGGTGGCGACAGCGACCACGCCTGGGGTGACTACCTGTGCGAACGGGGCATCCTCGACCCGATCGCGTACAAGGCACGCAACGATGCCTTCTACCAGGACTACCTCAGCGGCGCCCTGGACATGCAGGCCTACCTGGCCTTCTCCATGGAAATCCTCGCGGCCAGCGAGCCCGCGCAGCTGGCGCAGTGGCACCGCGAATTCATGCGTGATTGCATCGAGCCGATCATCCTGCCCAAGGCCGAGGCCCTGTTGCGCCAGCATCGCGAGGCCGGCGACCAGCTGGTGATCATCACCGCCACCAACCGCTTCGTCACCGCGCCCATCGCCCACCGCCTTGGGGTGCGCACCCTGCTGGCCACCGAATGCGAGACGCAGGACGGGCGCTACACCGGGCGCAGTACCGATATACCGTGTTTCCGTGAAGGCAAGGTGACGCGGTTGAAACGCTGGATGCTGGAGAACGGCTTCGACCTGGAGGGCAGCTGCTTCTATAGCGATTCGCTGAACGATGTGCCGTTGCTGGAGCTGGTGGAGCGGCCGGTGGCGGTGGATCCGGACCCGAAACTGCGGGCGCAGGCCCAGCGCAGGGGCTGGGAGATCATCTCACTGCGCGACTGAACTGGACGCGCCCCGTAGGAGCCAGCCTTGCTGGCGAAAGGGCCCTGGAGAACCCCGGCAAGGCTGCGCCCTGCATCGCCAGCAAGGCTGGCTCCTACAGGTTCGGCGCCGTTGCTAGATTGGCTTGGCGCCCATCAGGCCGGCAATGGACAGGAAACACACCCCACTGAACACCGCCAACGCCAAAGTGAACTTAAGCCCCACCACTTCAGCCTTGCGCAGCCGGTTGAGCCGCACCAGCAACCACCAGGCGGCAAACGCGCCGAAGGTGTAGATGACGCTGGAGGCCAGCACCCAGGTCTGTCCCAACGGCCAGCCAACCAGATGCACCAGCCACCAGCCGGTGAACGGCATGCTCACCAGGCACAGGCCCATCAGCAGCCAGACGAATACCAGTGGCCGGCGCAGCAACTTCCCGTAGGCATCGGCATCACCCTTGCGGCGGGCTCGAATGGTCCAGATTGCCAGGCCCAGGGCGCCCAGCAGCAGCAGCGCGGTGGCGAGGATGTGCAGGGTCTTGAGTGTGGTCAGGTGTTCCATCTATGGAGTGTCCTTCTGCAGGCCGTCCAATCGCGGGGCAAGCCCGCTCCCAGCGGCTGCCCCACGATGCTTGTTTCAGCCCAAGAATAGCCGGTAAGCCGGGTTCTCGGTCTCGTCCCAGTACGGATAGCCGATCTTCGCCAGCGCCGCCGGCACCAGGTGACGCTCCTCCTCCGGCACCTGCAACCCCGCCACCACGCGACCATCGGCCGCACCGTGGTTACGGTAGTGGAACATCGAGATGTTCCAGCGCCCACCCAGCTTGTTGAGGAAGTTGAACAAAGCGCCCGGGCGTTCCGGGAACTCGAAGCGCAGCACCATCTCGTCGCTGGCCCCCGCCGAGTGGCCACCGACCATGTGGCGGATATGCAGCTTGGCCAGCTCGTTGTCGGTCAGGTCGGTGACCGGGAAGCCCTGCTCGGTCAACTGCTGCACCAACGCGGCGCGCGGGTCGGTTTCCGGATGGGTCTGCACACCGACAAAGATGTGGGCTTCGTCCGCCGTGTGCTTGCGGTAGTTGAATTCGGTGATCTGGCGCTTGCCGATCGCCTCGCAGAACGCCTTGAAGCTGCCCGGGCGTTCGGGGATGGTCACGGCGATGATCGCCTCGCGCTTTTCGCCCAGCTCGGCACGTTCGGCCACATGGCGCAGGCGGTCGAAGTTGACGTTGGCGCCCGAGTCGATGGCCACCAGGGTCTGGCCCGTCACCCCCTTGAGCTCGACATACTTCTTGATCCCGGCAACCCCCAATGCACCAGCAGGTTCGGTGATCGAGCGGGTATCGTCGTAGATATCCTTGATTGCCGCGCAGATTTCATCGGTGCTGACGGTGATCACCTCGTCCACATGGTGACGGCAGATATCGAAGGTGTGCTGGCCGATCTGCGCCACCGCCACGCCGTCGGCGAACAGCCCGACCTGTGGCAGCACCACGCGCTCGCCCGCGGCCATCGCGGCCTGCAGGCAGTTCGAGTCGTCCGGTTCGACGCCGATCACCTTGATCTCGGGGCGCAGGTACTTCACGTAGGCGGCAATACCGGCGATCAGCCCGCCACCGCCCACCGGCACGAAGATCGCATCAAGCTGGCCCGGGTGCTGGCGCAGGATCTCCATGGCCACGGTGCCCTGGCCGGCGATGGTGTGCGGGTCATCGTAGGGGTGGATGTAGACGAAGCCCTTCTCGTCGACCAGTTTCAGCGAGTACGCCAGCGCCTCGGGGAAGGAGTCGCCATGCAGCACCACCTTGCCGCCACGCGAACGCACGCCCTCGACCTTGATCTCGGGGGTGGTCCGGGGCATCACGATGGTCGCCTTGATGCCCAGCTCCCGGGCCGCCAGGGCCACGCCCTGGGCGTGGTTGCCGGCCGAAGCGGTGACCACGCCGCGGGCCAGCTCCTCCGCGCTCAACTGCGCCAGCTTGTTGTAGGCCCCGCGGATCTTGAACGAGAACACCGGTTGCAGGTCCTCGCGCTTGAGCAGGACCGTGTTGCCCAGGCGCTTGCTCAGTTGCCCGGCGCTGTGCAACGGGGTTTCGACAGCAACGTCGTAGACGCGCGAGGTGAGGATCTTCTTGACGTACTGTTCGAGCATCGGAAAGCATCACTGGGCCGCGGGACAAGGCCTGGGAGTCTACCGCAGCGTCACGTCGGGCAGCCACAGCAAAGCCGCCGGAGCCGTTATACTAGGCAACTTTGAAATCCGCCCTGCCCCTCCCGGAGCCCGCATGACCCAGGACCAACTCAAACAGGCCGTCGCCCAGGCCGCCGTCGACCTCATCCTGCCCAAGCTGGATGAAAAAAGCGTCGTCGGCGTTGGCACAGGTTCCACCGCCAACTTCTTCATCGACGCCCTGGCCCAGCACAAGACCGCCTTCGACGGCGCCGTCGCCAGCTCCGAGGCCACCGCCCAGCGCCTGAAGGGCCATGGCATCCCGGTCTACGAGCTGAACAGCGTCAGCGAGCTGGAGTTCTACGTGGATGGCGCCGACGAGAGCGACGCCCACCTGAACCTGATCAAGGGCGGCGGCGCGGCCCTGACCCGCGAGAAGATTGTCGCGGCGGTGGCCAAGACCTTCATCTGCATCGCCGACGCCAGCAAGCTGGTCCCCGTCCTGGGCGCCTTCCCGCTGCCGGTCGAGGTCATCCCCATGGCCCGCAGCCACGTGGCGCGCCAGCTGGTCAAGCTGGGCGGCGACCCGGTCTACCGCGAGGGCGTGGTGACCGACAACGGCAACGTCATCCTCGACGTGCACAACCTGCAGATCACCAACCCGGTCGAGCTGGAAAGCCAGATCAACGCCATCGTCGGCGTGGTCACCAATGGCCTGTTCGCGGCGCGCCCGGCGGATGTGCTGCTGCTGGGTACCGCCGAAGGCGTGAAGACCCTCAAGGCCGAGTAAGCCCGCTCCCCCGCGCAAGCGCTAACTTCAAGCCTTGCGCGATATCTGTAGGAGCGGCCTTGTGCCGCGAAAGGGCTGCAGAGCAGCCCCAGATTTCAGCGTTGAACAAAGATTGCCGGGGCCGCCTTGCGGCCCTTTCGCGGCACAAGGCCGCTCCTACAGGGGCAGGCGTAAATCCGCTTGCCCCACGATAGCGTCAGCCCAGGCAATCAATCAGCCGGCTGCTTGAACACGTAGAACAGGTTCGGCTCACTGACCAGGTAGATGGTCCCGGCATCGTCCATCGCAATCCCTTCCGCCTGCGGCACCGTCTGCTTCAACCCTTGCATGCCCTTGCGCAGGGACAGGGTGCTCAACGGCCGCCCCTTCACATCCAGCTCCAGCACCAGCCGCGACTCGTCCGACAGGGCCAGCAGATGCCCGCTGCGCTCGTCGAACTGCAGGCTGGACAAGTCCCGCACGAACAACCGCTTGTCGCGCTTGCGGTCCTGCACCACATGCACCGCGTAAGGCTTGTCGGGGTTGTCATGGGGGAAACCGTGCACCTCGTAGATCATCATCGGGTCGCGCTCCTTGGCCACGAACAGGCGCTTGCCCGCCGAGTCGTAGGCCAACCCCTCGAAGCCCTTGTTGCCATTGAGGCCGATGCCCAGGGACAACTGCTCGGCGTCGTTGGCATCGAGGAACAGCGTGTCATCCTCCAGGCGCACGCGGATCAGCCGCTGCTGGCGCTCATCGGTGATCACGTAGCTGTTGGGGCCCACATATTCCACGGCCTCGGGGTCGCCGAAGCCGGTCAGCGGCACGCGGCGCAGGATGCGCCCGTCCAACGACAGCTCGATGAGCTCGGAACGGGCATTGGTGACCGTGAACAGGCTCTTGCGGTCCGGGTCGTAGGTCAGGGCCGAAAGATCGTCGTCCAGCCCTTCGATGGGCTGTGCCTCCACCGCAACCCGATAGCGATCCAGCCCCATGCTCTGCTCGGCGGGCTGCCACCAGGCCCGCAGGTTGAACCAGCCGCGCTCGAACAGGCGGAATTCCTGGGCCGCCGCACCCAGGACGAGCAAGGCGGCAAGCACAGTTAAAGCAAGGGTGAGGCGGTAACGACGGCGCATGGAGGCAGACTCGGCAAAGGGGAGGCGAATCTAACCATCTACAACTGAAGCAAAACTTAATACCGTCGTCGGAATACGCCGAAGGCCGTGTCAGTGCTTGCGGAAACGATAGAACAGGTTGGGCTCGCTGACGATGTACAGGTTGCCCTTGTCGTCCATGGCCACGCCTTCGGCGCGCGGGACGGTGTCCTTCAGGCCATTGAAACCACCCAGCAGGGTCATGAAGCTGACCTGTTCACCTTTCTCGTCCAGCTCCAGCAGCATGTTCGAATCCGCCGACAGCACCAGCAGGTGGCCTGTGCGCGGGTCGACACCCAAGGCCGACAGGTTGCGCAGGTCCAGCTCATCGCTGGGCAGTACCTGCTTGTCGCCCGTGAGCGGGCCATGCCCGTCGGTGTTCCAGGTGTACAGCTTCGGCGGGCGCTCCTCGCCGATCAGCAGGCGCTGGCGCATCGGGTCCCAGGCCACGGCCTCGAAGCCCTTGTTGCTCTTGACCGATTCGCCCAGGTCGTAGCTCTTGAAGTCGGCTCGGTTCAGCGAGGTCGTGCCGGCGTCCACCTTCACCAGGACCAGGTCGTGCAGGCGCTCGTCGGTGATCGCGATCTGCCCGTCCTCGAGCACGGCGACACCTTCGGGATTGTTCCAGCCCTGCAACGGGATCTTGCGCAGCACATCGCCCTCCAGGCTCAACTCGGCCAGGAACGGGTGCTTGCCCATCACGGCGAACAAGGTGCGGGTGTGCGGGTTGAAGGCCACGTCCGAGGCTTCGTCTTCCTCCATGCCCACCAAGGGCTTGGCGTCGATATCCACCACATAGTCCGGCAGCCAGATGCTCTCCAGGCGCTCGGCGGGGCTTTCGAAACGCTCCTTCAGCCACAACAGGCCGCGATCATCCCAGTGCATGGCGATGACTACGCCATAACTGATCACCGCCAGGGCGGCAAAGCCGATCAGCCAGCGCAGAGAGGCACGGCGCTTGGGTGCAGGCGGAAGGGATGCACGGGTGGAGGTGGCCATTGAAGGAAATTCCTGAAAGCGAGCGGTGAGGTATAGCCCAATGCCGACGAAAATGCGCAGGTCTGCGCATTATCCGCATCGATTGTGAAAAAAATGGCAACGACCACCCGCGGTCAGGGATACGGCGACGGCATCCAGCCGCCGCCATGCAAGGTCAGAGCACGCGACCTTCGAAACGGCTTGCGCCCGGAAGTTCCAACACCAGCTCGTCACCCACGTTCAGCGGGCCGACACCGGCCGGAGTGCCGGTGAGAATGACGTCGCCCGGCTGCAGCGAGAAATGCGCGGCGATGTGCTGGATGATCGGCACGATCGGGTTGAGCATCATCGCACTGCTGCCATCCTGACGCACTTCGCCATTGATGGTCAGGCGGATGCCGATATCGGCCAGGTCCTCGAAAGTACCGGCCGAAACGAACGGCGGCAGCACACAAGCACCATCGAAGCTCTTGGCCAGCTCCCATGGCAGGCCCTTTTCCTTCAGTTTCGCCTGCACTTCACGCAGGGTGAGGTCGAGCGCCGGCGCGTAGCCGGAAATGGCGTCGAGCACCTCTTCCTCGGAGGGCGCGGTGGACAGCGGCTTGCCCAGCAGCACGGCGATTTCCGCTTCGTAGTGCACCGAGCCGCGCTCGGTCGGGATCTTGAAGCCGCCTTCCAGGGGCACCACGCAGCTACCGGGTTTGATGAACAGCAGCGGCTCGCTGGGGATGGGGTTGTCCAGTTCCTTGGCGTGCTCGGCGTAGTTGCGGCCGATGCACACCACCTTGCCCAGCGGGTAATGGATGCGGGTGCCGTCTACGTACTGGTGCTGGTAACTCATGGCCGACTCCTGTGAACACTGCTTTTTATTCGGGAGCGAAGATCTTACCCGGATTCATGACGCCATTAGGGTCGAACACGGCCTTGATCGCCTTCATGCAGGCGATTTCATCCGCCGAGCGGCTGTAGCCCAGGTAGTCGCGCTTGGTCATGCCCACGCCGTGCTCGGCGGAGATCGAGCCGTTGTAGCGCTCGACGATCTCGAATACCCACTTGTTGACCTTGGTGCAGGAGGCGAAGAAATCGTCCTTGGTCATGTGGTCGGGCTTGAGGATGTTCAGGTGCAGGTTGCCGTCGCCGATGTGGCCGTACCAGACCACTTCGTAGTCTGGGTAGTGTTCGCCGACGATGGCATCGATATCGCGCAGGAACGCCGGTACCTTCGACACCGTGACCGAAATATCGTTCTTGTAGGGCGTCCAGTGGGAGATGGTCTCGGACAGGTATTCGCGCAGCTTCCACAGGTTCTTCAGCTGGGTTTCGCTCTGGCTCATCACCCCGTCCAGCACCCAGCCCTGTTCGACGCAGTGCTCGAAGGTGGCCAGCGCCTCGTTGGCCACCGCTTCGGTGCTGGCCTCGAACTCCAGCAGTGCGTAGAACGGGCAGTCGGTCTCGAACGGTGCCGGCACATCGCCACGGGCGAGGATCTTGGCCAGGCCCTTGTCGGAGAAGAACTCGAAGGCAGTCAGGTCGAGCTTGCCCTGGAAAGCGTGCAGCACCGGCATGATCGAGTCGAAGTCCGGCGTGCCCAGCACCATCGCGGTGAGGTTGCGCGGCGCACGGTCCAGGCGCATGGTCGCCTCGACCACGAAGCCCAGCGTACCCTCGGCGCCGATGAACAGCTGGCGCAGGTCGTAGCCGGTGGCGTTCTTGATCAGGTCCTTGTTCAGTTCCAGCAGCTCGCCCTTGCCGGTGACCACCTTGAGCCCGGCAACCCAGTTGCGGGTCATGCCATAGCGAATCACCTTGATCCCGCCGGCATTGGTGCCGATATTGCCGCCGATCTGGCTGGAGCCGCTGGAAGCGAAGTCAACGGGGTAGTACAGCCCCTGGTCTTCGGCAAACTGCTGCAGTTGGCGGGTGATCACGCCCGGTTGGCAGACCACGGTGCGGTCGAACTCATTGAAACCGAGGATCTGGTTCATGTAGTCGAAGGCCACCACCACCTCGCCATGGGCGGCGACCGCGCCTCCCGACAGCCCGGTACGCCCACCGGACGGCACCAGGGCGACCTTGTGCCGGTTCGCCCAAAGCACGATGGCCTGGACCTGCTCGATGGATTTGGGGAAGACGATGGCGCTGGGCGCGGGCGGGTAGTGCTTGGTCCAATCCTTGCCATACGCCTCGAGCGAGGCGGGGTCGGTAAGGACCTTGCCAGGGTCGACCAGGGTCATCAGCTCATCAATTACCGCAGACTGGGTCATCGCAGGAACTCTCGACTTATTCATAGTCACCCTGAGCACGCTTCACCTGTCGGGATAAGCTCAGATCAGGTCGCGTATGCTAGCATAGCCCTCCCGCTGTCCGTGCTAAGGCCGACGCCGCGCCGCTTCACCCTCCTCGCCATTTTTCTCCGGGATACAGGTTTAAGCAGATGAGCAAGACGTCTCTCGACAAGAGCAAGATCAGGTTCCTTCTTCTTGAAGGCGTCCACCAGAATGCGGTGGATATCCTCAAGGCCGCCGGGTACAGCAACATCGAGTACCTCACCGGCTCGCTGCCGGACGCTGAACTGAAGGAAAAGATCGCCGATGCCCACTTCATCGGCATCCGCTCGCGCACCCAGCTGACCGAAGAGGTCTTCGACTGTGCGAAGAAACTGGTCGCGGTCGGCTGCTTCTGCATCGGCACCAACCAGGTCGACCTGGGCGCGGCCCGCGAGCGCGGCATCGCGGTGTTCAACGCACCGTACTCCAACACCCGCTCGGTAGCTGAGCTGGTGCTGGCCGAAGCCATCCTGCTGCTGCGCGGCATCCCCGAGAAGAACGCCTCCTGCCATCGCGGTGGCTGGATCAAGAGCGCGGCCAACTCCTTCGAGATCCGTGGCAAGAAGCTGGGCATCGTCGGTTACGGTTCGATCGGCACGCAACTGTCGGTCCTGGCCGAAGGCCTGGGCATGCAGGTGTACTTCTACGACCCGCTGACCAAACTGCCGCTGGGCAACGCCACCCAGGTCACCAGCCTGCATGAACTGCTGGGCCTGGCCGACATCGTCTCGCTGCACGTGCCTGAGCTGCCGTCCACCCAGTGGATGATCGGCGAGAAGGAAATCCGTGCGATGAAGAAGGGCTCGATCCTGATCAACGCCGCCCGTGGCACCGTGGTCGAGCTGGACCACCTGGCCGCCGCGATCAAGGACAAGCACTTGATCGGCGCCGCCATCGACGTGTTCCCGGTCGAGCCGCGCTCCAACGACGACGAGTTCGAAAGCCCGCTGCGTGGCCTGGACAACGTGATCCTCACCCCGCACATCGGTGGTTCCACTGCCGAAGCCCAGGCCAACATCGGCCTGGAAGTGGCCGAGAAGCTGGTCAAGTACAGCGATAACGGTACCTCCGTGTCGTCGGTCAACTTCCCGGAAGTGGCCCTGCCGGCCCACCCCGGCAAGCACCGCCTGCTGCACATCCACGAGAACATCCCGGGCGTGCTCAGCGAGATCAACAAAGTGTTCGCCGAGAACGGTATCAACATCTCCGGTCAGTTCCTGCAGACCGACGAGAAAGTGGGTTACGTGGTAATCGATGTGGACGCCGAGTACTCGGACCTGGCCCAGGAGAAACTGCAGCACGTGAAGGGCACCATTCGCTCGCGCGTACTGTTCTAAGTTTCATTGCGGCATGAAAAAGGGAGGCCCTGGTGGCCTCCCTTTTTTTGCGCCCGCTGTTTCACCTGTAGGAGCCAGCCTTGCTGGCGAAACAGGCGACGCGGTTGCAGGCGCAAGGCGTCGCCTTGCGTTCGCCAGCAAGGCTGGCTCCTACACGCTTACTTCACATCTACTGTGATCTTCTGCGATTCGACGCTTGGCTTGAACGGCACATGGTACTGGTCACCCAGAACCAATTGCAGGGTGTGTTTGCCCGGCGTCAGGGTGATGGTCGCCTCGGTCTGCGCCTTGCCGAAATGCAGCACCTGCGGGCCGGCCGGCAGTGGCGCGTTGTTCTCCGGCATCAGGCTGGTCGGCAGCGGCATATCAGCCGCCGGCGCCTTGTCGACATCCACCAGCAGGTGGTGATGGCCGGTATGCGGGGTCTGGTCGCCCGCAGGCTTCAGGCCCATGCCCTCGATGCCGAACTTGACGGTGAAGGTCTTGTCGACCGTGGCGCCGTCGGCGGGGGAAACGATGAAGACCTTGGCGCCTTCCGGTGGCTGCTGGCTCTTCAGGGCATCCGCGGCACTGGCGAACACCGACGCCCCCATCAGCAGACCGGCGACGACAGCACGCGACATTAGGCTTTTCATTCACTTCTCCTGTGATTCACTTCAATTGACCGCTATCACTTAAACGAAGCAAGGCGGTACTTCACCATAGTCCACCCACACCGGAAGAGGTTCAAAAACAGGCGCGGAAATATTTCAGGGCCGTGTCAAACATTGACCGGGTCCTGAGGTCTGAGGCTGCGCTCGACCGTGGCAGGTAATAAGTCCCGGCGAATGGAAATCTTCTGCCGAACAAGAAAAGGGGCATTCATGCGTTTGACCATTGGCGTGCTGCTGGCAGCACTGTTCACTCCACTGGCCCAGGCCGAACTGATCGATGAAATCAACGACCGGGGGGAGTTGCGCATTGCCGTGCAGAGCGACGCCGCGCCCTATGCCTTCAAACAGGATGAACACCTGACGGGTTTCGATATCGAGCTTGGCCAGGCATTGGCCCGGGAGCTGGACCTGCGCGCCGAGTTCATCGAAACGCCCGCCGCAGAAGTGCTGGCGGGGGTGGAGAGTGGCAGGTTCGACATCACGGTCGACAAGCCCGATGCGGAAAACAAACTCCCACCCGCGCTGAGCGCCAGCCAACCGTTTGGTGACCTGCACCTGGTGATTCCATTCCAGAAGGATAATCCGGCGTTCGAAAGCGCGGTGAATAACGCCCTGCAGCGGCTCAAGGACAACGGGCGCCTGACCGAGCTGGAACAGAAGTGGCTCCAACAGTAGCCACGCCACCGATCCCGTAGGAGCCAGCCTTGCTGGCGAACAGCCCTGAAGGCGATGTGAAGCCGTTCGCCAGCAAGGCTGGCTCCTACAAGTCCGCGTGGTTCAGGGCCTGCGCGGCCTGGTCCAGCTCCAGCTCGCTGAACACCAGCACCCCTTCGCGCCGCAGCAACGCCGTGGTCACCCCTTCCCCCGTCACCTTCACACCCGTGAAGCTGCCGTCATAGGTCAACCGGTTGCCACACGACGGGCTGCCGGACTTGAGCACCGCCACGCGGATGCCATGCCGCCGCACCAGGGCCAGGGCCTGCCTGGCACCTACGAGAAACGCCTCGCTGACATCCTCGCCCGCCACCGTCACGACCTGCGCCTGCCCATCCAGCACGTCGCCACCCTGCCCGCCCGGAATCTCCGCAGGCGGGCGCGGCGTCGGCAAGCCACCGGCCACCTCCGGGCATAACGGCACCACCCGGCCTTCGGCCTGCCAGCGCTGCAACAGGTCGGGATGGCCGCTGGCACGCCCGTCATAGCGCACCGGCTGGCCCAGCAGGCAGGCGCTGACCAGCACCTTAGAACGGATCGTTGCCACGGCGGCGGAACCAGCCCGTCAGCGACAGGCGCTCGCGCCCGGCCGGAAGGACTTCGTGGGGGATGTCGCCCGACAGGAACACCACCAGGGTGCCCGCCAGCGGCTGCACGTCATGCTCGACGTCACCCTGCAGGAACATGCGCAACTGGCCACCGTCGTCGGGCTGCCAGCCTTCATTGAGATAGAACACGGCCGAAACGGCACGCCGGTCGTCGTCACGGAAGCGATCCAGGTGGCGGCGATAGAACGCGCCCGGCGGATACAGGGCGAAGTGGCACTCGAAGTCCTCGAGCCCCAGGAACAACCCTTGGTTGATGGCCTGGCGCAGGCTGTCCATGGCCCCCAGATACTGGTCGCAGGCCTCGGATTCACCCGGGTCGATCCACTGGATCTGGTCGCCGCGAATGGCCTCGCGCACTTCCTGCGCGGCACCGCGCCCGACGCCGGCCGGGTTGAGTTCGCCTTCGGCGTGGCGACGGCGGCATTCGAGCGCCAACGCGCGGGCCAGTTCGTCGGACAAGAAGAGCGACTGCTGCGACCAGCCACGGGTGGCCAGGTCATCGACGATCGCCGACAGCATCGGATGTTCAGGAGGAATGTGCATGGCGCATCATAGCCATTCGGCATGCGCTCGCACAGCGCCACTTGGTCGAGAACTGCCGCTGGCGTCTCGACAAAGCCCCGCCGGGCCACGGACAATAGCGGCCTGCCGACAGGAGTCCTGAATGCGCCGTTTGTTTTCCCTGCTTCTGCTGATGATCTGCACCATGCCTGTCTGGGCAGACAGCCTCGATCAACTGTACAAGGCCGCCGGCTGGCCCGACCAGCGCGCCCACTTCAACGATGCCGTGAGCGCCGCCCAGCAGCGCTACCGCAGCAGCCTGCCGCCTGCGGTCTATCAAGCGCTGGTCAGCAACAGCAACCAGCGCTTCCAGGCCCAGGCCATGGACCGCCGCGCCCTGGCGCAGCTGCGCGCGAACTTGCAGAACGCCACGCCGGCGCTGAACTTCTTCCAGTCGCCGCTGGGGCGCAAGGTGGTGGCCGCCGAACTGCTGGCCACGCGCAAGGACCAGCTGGCCAAGAACGCCAAGGGCCTGCCCAAGATGCAGGTCAGCGACAACCGCCTGCTGATCGTCGGCCACCTGGCCCAGGCCCTGCCGGCCCGCGAAGCCGGCGCCGAGGTCAGCCTGGCGATCGCCGGGGTGGCGGCAGACAGCCTCAGCTCGATGATCCCCGGCCTGTTCGGTGCCGGCCAGGCCCAGGGCCTGCTCGATGGCCAGCGCCAGCGCCTGATGAACCAGGTCGGCGAAGACCTGAACAACACCCTGCTGTATGTCTACCGCGACCTGTCGGACACCGAGCTGGAAGAATTCGCCAACTTCGCCGAGTCGCCGCAAGGCCAGGCCTACTACAAGGCCGCCGTGGCCGCCGTGCGCGCCGCGCTGGCGGTCGGGCAGAACGCCGCGGAGCTGAACTGATCAGCCCAGGCGCTGGCCGATGAAGTCGAAGTAACGCTGGCGGATACCCGGCAACTCGTTGGCCAGGTGGTGCCGCGCCTCGGGCAGCATGAGAATCTGCGGTTCGCTGAACTTGGCCTTGAGCACCTTGAGGTTGTAGGGCCAGTCCACGGTGCCATCCGCCTCACCCTGCACGATCAACAGCCGCCGCGTGCTGCGCGGCGCCGCCTCTATACGCCGGACCCATTTCAGCAGCGCGCCGACCCAGGCTGTCGGCAAGCGGCGCGGTTGCAGCGGGTCGGCCTCCAGGAACGGCAGGAACGCCGGGTCGTTGGTGTTCTCGCTGAAGCGCCGCTCGATGCCGTTGACGAAGTGGCGCAGCACGCAATAGCTGAGCTTCGACCAGTGCCAGGCGCGCGGGCGCACCAGCGGCGCCAGCAGGATCACCTCGCCGTCGGCCGGGCTGCGGCCGTCGCAATGCAGCAGGTGATCGACCACGATCGCACCACCGGTGCTCTGCCCGCACAGGTGCCACGGGCGTGGCAGGTCGAGCTGGCGCGCCTGCTCGAACAATGCGTCCAACGTCTGCTGGTAGATACCGAAATCCTCGATGCTGGCTCGCTCGCCGCTGGACAAGCCATGCCCGGGCAGGTCGCAGCTGATCACCGCATAGTGCTGCTTGAGTGCCCAGTCGATCACATGCCGGTACAGGCCCATGTGGTCGTAGTAGCCATGCAGCAGGAACAGGGTGGCCACCGGCTGTTCCGGCAGCCACACCTGGCCGACCAGGTCGAACCCGGCTGCCTGGAAGCGGCCAAGCCAACTGGCCACCGGCAGGTCCAGGCCATAGAAGCGCTGGTAGTCACGGCCTTGGCCTGGCAGCGACTGGCGCTCGGTGAGGGGCGACAAGCTGGCGCGCAGCGAGTCGGGGTGGAAGGCGGCGGGCATCGGGTACATCCACACTGAAGCAAGTATTGATCTGCGATATTCAGGTCTGGGCCGCGCCATGGCAAGCTTGGCCCCTTTTCCAACGAACGACGCGACCTTGTAGGAGCGGGCTTGCCCCGCGAAAGCGATGCTGGCTTCACAGCAGCCATCGCGGGGCAAGCCCGCTCCCACGCGCCGCAACAAGGCCCCTATGGCGAAGCGATTTCTCACACCTCTTGCACTGCTACTCTGCGCCGCCGCACTGTGGTGGGCCTACGACAGTTTCCAGAGCCGCTACCTGCGCCCCTTCGACAACCAGGCCACCTTCTTCGACGGCAGCCAGTTGCGGCTACCGCCCGAGCTGTCCGGCCCCGGCCCGATCCGCGTAGTGCACTTCTGGGACCCGGCCTGCCCGTGCAACGTCGGCAACCAGCAGCACCTGGGCGAGCTGGTCGCGCAGTTCGCCCCACGGGGCGTGAGCTTCCACGTCGTGCAGAAACCCGGCAGCCACGGCCAGCTCCCCGCCAACCTCACCACCCTGAAGCCACTGGCCAGCCTGCCCGGCAGTGAACAGCTGCCCGCCACGCCCGCCGTGGCGATCTGGGACCATGAGGGCAACCTGGCCTACTTCGGGCCCTACAGCGAAGGCGCGGTGTGCAACTCGAGCAACAGTTTCATCGAACCGATCCTCAAGGCACTGGAACAAGGGCGCCGGGTACAGGCCTCCAACACCCTCGCGGTGGGCTGCTACTGCCCCTGGGCCGGCTGACGCACCCGCGCCGGGTTGCCCACCACCACCGCCCCCGCCGGCACATCGCGGGTCACCACGCTGCCGGCACCGACCACGGCGTTATCGCCGATGGTCACACCGGGCAGGATGATCGCCCCGCCACCGATCCACACATTGTCGCCGATGCTCACCGGCCGACCGCTCTCGAGGCCGGTACGGCGAAGGTCCGGGTCCATCGGGTGGTCGGCGGTGTAGATCTGCACCGCCGGCCCGATCTGGCAGTCGGCACCGATGTGCACCGGCAGCACATCGAGGATCACGCAATTGAAGTTCATGAAACTGTTGGCGCCGATGCTGATGTTGTAGCCGTAGTCGCAATAGAACGGCGGGCGGATCACCGCACCGTCGCCGACCTGGCCGAAATGCTCGACCAACAAGCCGTGGCGCGCGTCGTTGAGCAACTCGACGCTGCTGTTGTAGCGGTGCATCCAGTGCTTGTTGGCGATCTGCTCGGCCTGCAGCTCGGGGCAACCGGCGTGGTAGAGCTCACCGGCCAACATCTTCTGTTTTTCGCTGAGGGACATGGAAACTCCTTTCAGGGACTATGCTCAGTTCGCGAATCCGCCGATGATCGGACCACATTTTTCGCTGGCGTGCACAAGGAGTTTCGATGAAGCGCAGCCTGACCCTGCTGGCGGTGGTGATCGCCGTGGCCGCCGCTGGCACCGGTTACTGGTACGTGCAGGGCAAGCAGCCCCAGCGCGAGGGCGAGGTGGCCGTCAGCGGCTTGCAGGCGCCGGTCAGCGCACGCTACGACGCCCGCGGCGTGCCGCACCTGCAAGCGCAGAACGAACAGGACCTGTACCGCGCCCTGGGTTATGTACACGCCCAGGACCGCTTGTTCCAGATGGAGATCATGCGCCGCCTGGCCCGGGGCGAGCTGGCCGAAGTGCTGGGTGAGAAGCTGGTGCCCACCGACACCCTGTTCCGCAGCCTGCGCATCCGTGACCAGGCCGCGTTGATGGTGCAGCGCCTGGACCACCAGTCACCAGCCTGGCAGGCCCTGCAGGCGTACCTCGACGGCGTCAACCAATGGCAGGCGACGCACCCCAAGCCAATGGAGTTCGACGTGCTCGGCATCCCGAAGCGCCCGTTCACCGCCGAGGACACCTTGAGCATCGCCGGCTATCTTGCCTACAGCTTCGCGGCTGCGTTTCGCACTGACCCGGCGCTGACCTACATCCGCGACCAGCTCGGCCCCGAGTACCTGAAGATCTTCGACCTCGACTGGAAGCCCAACGGCGCCGTCGCCACCCCGCTGGCCGCCGCCGACTGGCGCAGCCTCGAGCAACTGGCGCGGCTGAGCCACGAGGCCCTTGGCGAGGTCGGCATCCCCCAGTTCGAGGGCAGCAATGCCTGGGCCGTGGCCGGCAGCCACACCCGCAGCGGCCGCCCGCTGCTGGCCGGCGACCCGCATATCAGCTTCGCCGTGCCGGCAGTGTGGTACGAGGCTGAACTGTCGGCGCCGAACTTCAACCTGTATGGCTATTTCCAGGCCCTCAACCCGTTCGCCCTGCTCGGCCACAACCGCGATTTCGGCTGGAGCCTGACCATGTTCCAGAACGACGACGTCGACCTGATCGCCGAGAAGACCAACCCGGCAGATTCAAATCAGGTGATGGTCGATGGCCGCTGGCAAGTGCTGGAGAAGACCGAGCAGCAGATCGCGGTCAAGGGCCAGGCGCCGGTGACCATCACCCTGCGCCGCTCGCCCCACGGCCCGATCGTCAACAGCGTGCTGGGCGACACGGCCGGCCCGGCGCCGATCGCCATGTGGTGGGCGTTCCTCGAAACCGAGAACCCGTTGCTCGACGGTTTCTACCAGATCAACCGCGCCGACACCCTCGGCAAGATGCGCGAGGCGGCGGCGAAGGTCCAGGCGCCGGGGCTGAACCTGGTGTGGGCCAACGCCCGTGGCGACATCGGCTGGTGGGCGGCGGCGCGCCTGCCGATCCGCCCGGACGGGGTCAACCCGGCATTCATCCTCGACGGCAGCAGCGGCCAGGCCGACAAGCCCGGCTTCTACCCCTTCAGCGTCAACCCACAGCAGGAGAACCCGGCCAGCGGCTATATCGTCTCGGCCAACTACCAGCCACCGGCCTCGATCGCGATACCGGGTTACTACAACCTGGCCGACCGGGGTCGCCAGCTCGATCGCCAGCTGAACGATCCCGACATCAAGTGGGACATCCAGAGCAGCCAGGCCCTGCAGCTCGACACCAGCAGCGACTACGGCCCACGTACCCTGGCACCGCTACTGGGCACCCTGCGCACGGTTGCCAACGGTGACGAAGAGAAAGAGCTGGTGGAACAGCTGGCCGCCTGGCGCGGCGACTACCCGCTGGATTCCACCAGTGCAACGCTGTTCAACCAGTTCCTCTACGAACTGGCCTTCGCCGCGCTGCACGATGAGTTGGGCGATACCTGGTTCCCGGTGTTGATCAGCACCCGCGCCATCGACGCCGCGCTGCCGCGCCTGGCCGCCGACGCGAATTCACCCTGGTGGAACACCCGTGGCGGCAACGAGCACACCGACCGCGCCGCCATCGTGCGCCTGGCCTGGCAACACAGCCTGAAGCACCTGCGCGAGACACTCGGCAAGGACCCGGCCAGCTGGCAGTGGGGCAAGGCCCACACCCTCACCCACAACCATCCGCTGGGGATGAAGAAGCCGTTGAACCTGCTGTTCAATGTCGGCCCGTTTGCTGCGCCGGGCACCCATGAAGTGCCGAACAACTTGTCGGCGAAGATCGGCCCGGCGCCCTGGCCGGTCACCTATGGGCCTTCGACCCGCCGGGTGGTCGATTTCGGCGACCCGGGGGCGGCGTTGACCATCAACCCGGTCGGGCAGAGTGGCGTGCTGTTCGACAGCCACTACAAGGACCAGGCCGAGGACTATATCGAAGGGCGCTATCACAAGACGCGCATGGGGGTGATTCCGGCGCAGAGCACCTTGCGCCTGGTGCCTGGCAAATAACGCCCAGCGCGTCACGCGATCCCTGTAGGAGCGGCTTCAGCCGCGATCACCCGCACAGCGGGTGCCATACACCGCGGTGCCCGCATCGCGGCTGAAGCCGCTCCTACAGGGGGCCGTGGCTCAACCCTGCCACTTGCCGCCTTCGACGATCACGCTCTCCGGCTTGGTGTCATCGCTGAGTTCTTTGCGCACGTACTGGTCGTACAGCTTGAGCAGGAACTTCTCCTCGCCCAGCTTGGCCAGCTCGGCGTTCACCCAGTCGCGCAGCTCGGTGTTGCCCTTCTTCACCGCCGGGGCGATCGGCGCCTCGTCACCCAGCAACTGCGGCAATACGCGATAGCCCGGGTTCTGCTTGGCCCAGCTGAACAGGATCAGGTTGTCCTGGGCATAGGCCTCGCCGCGGCCGCTGGCCAGGGCGGCCAGGGACTCGGTGTTCTTCTCGAACTTCAGCAGCTTCCAGTCCGGGTGGTTCTTGGTCAGCCAGATATCGGCGGTGGTGCCGGTGGTGACGATGATGGTCTTGTCGGCCAGGTCATCGAGCTTCTGCACCGGGCTGCCGTCGGCAACGATGGCCTGCACCGCCACGCGCAGGTTGGGGTTGGTGAAGTCCACCGCTTCCTTGCGCTCGGGGGTGACGGTCATGTTGGCGAGGATCAGGTCGACCTTGTCGCTCTGCAGGAACGGAATGCGGCTGGCGGGCTCGACGGCGACGAACTCGACCTTGTTCTCGTCGCCCAGCAGTTCCTTGGCGAAGCGCCGGCCGATATCGGTGTCGAAGCCGACGTAGCGGCCGCTTTCATCGACGAAACCGAACGGCGGCTTGTCGGTGAACACCCCCACGATCAGCTTGTCACGGGCCTTGATGGTTTCCAGGTAGCTGGTGGCCGGCGAGGCGGCGGCGGGCTTGGCCGCGTCTTCGGCTTTGTTGCAGCCGGCCAGCAGGGCCAGGCCAAGCAGTGGAGCGAGCAGTTTGGCGAACGGTGCGGTCTTCATGACAGTTCCTTGTGCAGTGACTTGGGCAGTATCTTGGGCAGGCTTTCGACGAACGAGAATTTCTCCAGGAACTGCTGCGCGCGTGCGCTCTGCGGTTGGGTGAAGAAGCGCTCGGGGTCATTCTGTTCAAGGATCCTGCCGGCCTCCATGAACACGATGCGGTCGGCCACCGCGCGGGCGAAGGCCATTTCGTGGGTGACGATGAGCAGGGTCATGCCGTCGCGGGCCAGGCCCTGGATCACCTGCAGCACCTCCTTGACCATCTCCGGGTCGAGGGCCGCGGTGACTTCGTCGAACAGCATCACCTGGGGGTTCATGCACAGCGAGCGGACGATGGCGATGCGCTGCTGCTGGCCACCGGAAAGCTGCCGGGGGAAGGCGTCGCGCTTGTCCAGCAGCCCCACCCGCGCCAGCAGCGCCTCGGCCTGGGCCTGGGCTTCGCGGCGCTCGCGCTTCTGCACCTTGAGCGGGCCCAGCAGCAGGTTGTCGAGCACGCTCATGTGGCCGAACAGGTGGTAGCTCTGGAACACCATGCCGACCCGCTGGCGCACCTGGCGCCAGTCGGTGCGTGGGTCGAGCAGTTCCTGGCCATCGAGACGCAGGCTACCGCCTTGGGCTTCCTCCAGCCCGTTCAGGCAGCGCAATAGCGTGCTTTTCCCGCAGCCGCTGGGGCCGAGGATCACCACCACTTCACCGGCCCGCACCTGCAGGTCGACATCCTTGAGCACCTGGTGCTCGCCGAAGAATTTGTTGAAACCCTGGAATTCGATCAATGCGTTCATGGCTGGGCCCAGCGGCGCTCCAGCACGCGCGAGGCGGCGGAAAGCGGATAGCAGACGAGGAAGAAGAACAGGAACAGCGCGCCGTAGATCAGCACCGACTCGTAGGTGCGCTCGATGATCTGCTGGCCGACCTTGATGACGTCGACCACACCGATCAGCACCGCCAGCGAGCTGGTCTTGATGATGCGCGTGTAGATGTTGATGGTCGGCGGGGTCATGCGCTTGAGCGCCTGGGGCAGCAGCACGTAGCTATACAGCTGCCAGCCGCCCAGGCCGATCGACAGCCCGGCCTCGCGCTGCCCACGGGGTAGAGATTGCAGGGCGCCGCGCACCACCTCGCCCACCTCGCTGGCGCTCCATAGGCCGAGTACCAATACCGCGCACCAGAAGCTGGGGATGCTCAGGCCGAAGAAGATCGGCAGCCCGAAGAACACCAGGTACAGCCAGACCAGCACCGGAATCGCCCGGAACAGTTCCAGGTATACCTGCAACAGGAGGTTCAGCGCCCGATTGCCGAGGGTCGCCAGCACGCCATAGAACACGCCGCCCAAGGTGGCGAACAGGATGCCCAAGGCCGAGATCGCCAGGGTCTGCGCCGCGCCCGCAGCCAGTTGCGGCAGCGACACCAGCAACAGCTCAATGCCCGAACTGGCCATGTTGCAGCCTCCTTTCCAGGTAGCGCAGCAGCAGCGACAGCGGCAGGAAGATCAGTACGCAGAGCAGGGTCAGTACCGCGAGCATCTCGTAGGTCTTGTAGTACAGGGCGATGTAGTTCTTGGTGGTGTAGAGGATCTCCGGCACCGCCACCGCCGAAACCACGGTGGTTTCCTTGAGCAGGAACACGAAGTTGGCGAACAGCGCCGGCAGGCTGAGGATGCCGGCCTGGGGCAGGATCACATGGCGCAGCAGCTGCCCTTCGGAGAGGCCAATGGAGCGACCGGATTCCAGTTGCGCGCGCGGCACCGCTTCCACACCGGCGCGCAGCACCTCGGTGAGGTAGGCGCCGCCCATGAAGGTCATGGTGATGATCGCCGCGGTGAAGCCGGATACCTTCAAACCCAGGCTCGGCAGGGCGAAGTAGACGAAGAACAGCTGGATCAGCAACGGGGTGTTGCGGGCAAGCTCCACATAGCCCTGCACCAGGCGGCGCAGGTAGGGCGTGCGAAACACCAGGATCGTTGCATTGACCAGCGCCACGAGCATCGAAGTGGCAATGGCGATCAGCCCGACCTGCAGGGTTACACCCACGGCCTTGAAGAACGCGGGCAATGTGCTAAGCATGAAGGCGGTGTCGAAGCTCATGGAAAGGGCCTCGGCACGGGGGTTTGAAGGTATGGCATGGGGAGGTTCCAGCTCGGCGCGAGGGTCGCTCGACGTCCTTGTACAGAGTGATGGCGCTGTGCCGGTAAGCACGATTTGCAAACTTTAAAGGTATAAAAAAGTTTCTCTAAATACCTTTATTGCATATCGATATCACCCTTCGAAAATTTCGGAAGTTTCCCTCATCACAAAGGGATCTTTCTGAATAAAGCCCTTTCAAAAGAGTCTCAGACTGCGACCTGCATGGCCCATCACACCTACAAGGACGATAACGATGAACAGCCCCTGCTCACCCGCCTCGAATGAACAATTGCTTTGGTTGCTGGCATTGCGCCGGGCATTGGCCAGCCAGCGCTGAGCCCACTATTGGGGTTCACACCTTTCCCTGTAGGAGCGGCCTTGTGCCGCGAAAGGGCCGCAAAGCGGCCCCGGCATTTTCTGCATTGCCGCTGAAATCCTGGGGCCGCTGCGCAGCCCTTTCGCGGCACAAGGCCGCTCCTACAGGAATCGCGCAAAGCTGAGGCTGGCGTGGTGCCTGGCACCCGCTTCGCGGGTGTTCGCCGGCAAGGCCGGCTCCTACGGGTTTGCGGTTGGGCAGACCCTGCCAATAAAAAAACCGACGCTATTTGCGTCGGTTTTTTCGTTCAGGCGTAAGTCGTGCCGCGTATCAGAACGCCGGCAGTACCGCGCCCTGGTACTTCTTGGCGATGAACTCCTTCACCTCGGGGCTGGTCAGTGCCTTGGCCAGTTTCTGGATGGCCGCGCTGTCCTTGTTGTCCGGGCGGGCCACCAGGAAGTTCACGTACGGCGAGTCGCTGCCTTCGATCACCAGGGCGTCCTTGGCTGGGTTCAGGCCGGCTTCCAGGGCGTAGTTGGTGTTGATCAGGTCCAGGTCGACCTGGTCCAGCACGCGCGGCAGCATGGCCGATTCCAGCTCGCGGAACTTGAGCTTCTTCGGGTTCTCGGCGATGTCTTTCGGGGTGGCCAGGGCGTTCTTCGGGTCCTTCAGGGTGATCAGGCCAGCCTTCTGCAGCAGGAGCAGGGCACGGCCGCTGTTGCTGCCTTCGTTGGGGATGGCGACGGTGGCGCCTTCCTTCAGCTCGGCCAGGCTCTTGACCTTCTTCGAGTAGCCACCGAACGGCTCGACGTGCACGCCGATCACGGTTTCCAGGTGGGTGCCCTTGCCTTCGTTGAAGTTCTTCAGGTACGGCAGGGTCTGGAAGTAGTTGGCGTCCAGGCGCTTCTGGTCGACTTGCACGTTGGGCTGGACGTAGTCGGTGAAAACCTTGATTTCCAGGTCCACGCCCTCTTTGGCCAGGGTCGGCTTGATCAGTTCGAGGATTTCGGCGTGCGGCACGGGCGTGGCGGCGACCACCAGTTTTTCAGCAGCGTTGGCGAAGCCCGTGAACGACAGAGCGGCAGCCAGGGCGGTGGTCAGCAGGGTCTTTTTCATGGTGATCCTTGTTCTATAGCTGGGCCATCGCAGATGGCGACGTCGGGTGCCCATCCGTTCGGGTGGGCGTGAAACGGACAATACCGATTATTTTTATTCCGTAACAATATCTTTTGATTAGCTGCTTATTCCGATGAGGAATTGGAGAGTTGCAGCGTATATCAGATCGAGCGCCGCCCGCGCGGCGCTCGATCCCAAGACCACTGCAAGACGATCGTCTAGGACGCGCCTTCATCCAGCCGCGCCAGTGCTTCGCCCAACAGCCGACGCAGTTCACCCAGGGTCTGCGCTTCACCGCCACGACGTAGCTGCTCCAACTGCCGCGCCAGGCTGGCCAGGGGGGCGATGTCCGGCAAGTCGAGATGCTCCGGCAGGATTTCATCGCCGTCGCTGACCAGCAGTGCGAAGTGGATAACATTCTCCAGCTCGCGGGTGTTGCCTGGCCAGGCATGGGCTTCCAGCGCCTGCTGCGCCGCCTCGCTGATCAGCGGCACCGAGCGCTCCAGACGCACGCTGTAGATGCCGACGAAATATTCGGCCAAGGGCAGGATGTCGCCGACCCGGTCGCGCAGCGCCGGCAGTTCCAGCTCGCCTTCATGCAGGTAGTGATACAGCCGCTCGTTGAAGCGGCCGGCCCGCACCGCCTGGGCCAGGTCGATGCTCGATGCGGCGACCAACCGCACATCCACCGCCTGGGGCTGGGTGGCGCCGACACGGGTCACTTCACGGTTCTCCAGCGCCGCCAGCAGCTTGCCCTGGATCGCCAGGGGCAGGTCGGCGATCTCATCCAGGTACAGCGTGCCGCCGTTGGCCGAACCGAACCAGCCGGCTCGGCTGCTGGCGGTGCCGCCCTGGGTACCGGCGCTGTAGCCGAACAGTTCGGCGTCGGCATAGGTCGGGCTGATGGCCGCGCAGTTGACCGAGACGAACAACCCACCACGATCACTGGCGCGGTGGATCTGCCGGGCCAGCAACTCCTTGCCGGTGCCGGTCTCGCCGCGGATCAGCACCGGCAACGGTTGCGGCGCCAGGCGCTCGAGGGCCCGGCGCAGCGCCTGCGAGCGTTCATCGACGAACACCAGTGCCTTGGCGCGGATGCTCAGCGGGCTCTTGTCCAGCTCGGGGAAGGTCAGCAGCGGCTGGCCGAAAGGGCTGTGAAACGTCATGGAATACTCCCGCCCCGACCGCAAGCGGCCGAGGCTCAAGGCAATGCTGTGGATAAGTGCCGAATCAGGCGCGGCGCAGCGCGCGCTGGTCGATCCGCGCCTGCAGGCGATAGAGGTAGGCGAAGCCCTGCTCCCAACGCTCATGGCCGGACTTCACGTTGATATGCCCGGCATTGGTCAGCAACCCCGCCTCGGCCCCCCAGGCACTCGCCAGGTGCAGCGCACGGGGCACGCTCACTGCCGGGTCGTTGTCGGAGCTGACCACCTGGCTGGGGAACGGCAACGCCTGCAATGGAATCGGCGCGAAGTTGCGCAGGGCCGGCGCGCAGGTCGGGCGTTCGACGTCGGCCGGCGCCACCAGCAGCGCGCCGCGCACCCGGCGCAGCAGCTCCGGGCTGGCGTGCGCGGCCCAGTGGGCGACGGTGATGCAGCCCAGGCTGTGGGCGATGAGAATCACCGGCGAGCGTTCGGCGGCAATCGCCTGCTCCAGGGCCTGCACCCAATCGCGCCGCTGCGGGGTCAGCCAGTCACGCTGCTCGACCCGGGCGCTGTTGGGCAGGCTGCGCTGCCAGTGACTTTGCCAATGGTTGTCTGGCGATCCTTGCCAGCCCGGCACAATCAGGTAACGAATCGACTCATTGCGCATGGGGACGCCTCCAAGGTGTTTGCGTGCTTGGGGGCCAGTATAGGGAGGGGAGATCTAGCGTAAAGGAATAAGAAGCTATTTGTTAATAACCAAAAATCAATGCTTCTTTACGCGCTGGGTGGGTCTTGATGGCGACCAGGTGCCCGCCTGAGGATTTGTAGTGGTGCGCAAATCGAGCGCCGCCCGCGCGGCGCATCGCGGATGAATCCGCTCCTACATCGGTTGCGACGTGGCCATGACCGATAGGCCATGGTTGTCCGCCTGGTTTGTACGACGCGATTTTTTGGTTGTCGCCACCGCCGCCCCACCTGCCTCAAGCCATGCGCCAAGGCTGACAACCATGGCCTCACAGATGCGGCACGTTGCAACAAATGTAGGAGCGGATTCATCCGCGATGCGCCGCGCGGGCGGCGCTCGATCTGATAGGCGCTGAAGATTTCGTGGCTGGCCCTCTCACCCACAACGCCAATCAAAAATGAATCCCCAGCCCCCCACGAACCACCAAAAAATCAGATTAAACCCCTTCCTTGTAGTCCATTTCCCAAACATACTCCCGCCGCCTTTTTTCCGTTGCGGCTGCTCTGGGAGCGCTCTAGTCTCGGCGAGTCGTTGCATATCAACGACACAGCTTTGACAGGCTGCGACGAAAAATCGTGTACGGCTCGCCCTCTATGGCGGCTGTGCGTGCGGGCACGCTTGCGTGCGCCGGAATTTTACGATTTTCGCCGGTCTGTCAACCCACGCACAGCTGCCACCCTCTGTTTGACAGCAGACAGGTGGCCGCACCGGAAAGGAAAATCGTTATGCTGAAGATCGTCCCCGACCCACCCCATCACCACCACTCCCTCGAAGACACCCTCATCCAGGCCACCGAGTACGCCCTGTGCGCCTTGACCGTGGCCCATCAGGCGGTGCTGACCCAGCCCAGGTCCCCCGCCACGATCCTGATGATGGCGTCGATGCACGAAGTCGAATCGCTGCGCGTGCTGCTCGAATCGGCGTTGATCCAGGTGCAGATGCCCAAGGCCCCACAGACGCTGCACTAGCCCGCGCCCGGCCCTGTTCGCCAGCAAGCCGGCTCCTACCGGGGGCTGCGTCCACGCCTGTAGGAGCCAGCCTTGCTGGCGAAAGGGCCCGCCCAGGCCCCAAAAAATCCAGGGAGACAAAACAATGACAACAGACGACACCACCCCCAACACCACCGCAGGCAAAACCAAGTTCTACCAAGGCGAAGGCCAGACCATCCCACTGTTCTGCATCGAACCCGGCATCCCCTGCCAGCACGCCCGCGAACAGGCTTCGGAACTGATGGGCTGCGTGCGCGACCTGACCATCACCGGGATCATGGAAGAAAAGCCGCAACTGCTCTGGGCCTCGTATTACCTGAGCGCACTGGCCAAGGCGCTGATGGATGACGCCGAACTGGGAATGACTCACTGAGTGTCGCGGTGCCTGGGGGTGAATCACACCGGCTCCCAGGCAATCGCGTCAAACGCCATCAGCAGAAAGGGGACAGATTTATCTTCTCATGTTTATGCTAGCAAAAATAAATCTGTCCCTTTTTTTCTAATTTCAGGATGCCCTGTCTCGTCTGCTCGATGCATTCCCCGGAAATTCGATTAGAGCAGTAAAATAAATGCGCCCCCTTTTACTGCGCTTTTTACTGAACATCACAAAGCTAAAACGGCAATGTAATTTTCTTGTTAATACATTTATCAAAAAGATCAGTCAACTCTTTAAAAACCAAGCCCCACTCCATTACGTAACTCGCCCTACTAATGGCGACCACAGTATCAGGGATATTTCCATGATATCGACCTGCACCAGGGCCTTTTTTATATGCGAGCACTACGTCTCCACCTCTTACTTCGTAATGCAGATAAAAATCAATACCTTGCTCACAGAACCAAATATAATCCTTACCCTCCCAGCCACTTTTAACACGCACAACTGAATTAACGATATCTTCGTAGCATATCGTTACGTCCGGCCAAATCTCAAGATACATCGTACAATCATCACTCAACCTTACCAACAACTCACAACAAACATACCGCCTTAACTCTTCCAAGGCATATTGAAAAGGCGTCAACTCTTCATCTATATCGTCCACATCACCAACAGGATCTCTATATGCGGTTTTCATTGAAATTTTCATTATAGACCTCCTGAAACATATGCAAAAAAGGTGCAGAAAGTGACTGCAAAAAAAGGGGGCGGATTTATTTTCTCTACTCTAATTTCCGGATACCCTGCCTCGTCTGCTCGATGCATTCCCCGGAAACTCGATTAGAGCAGAAAAATAAATCCGCCCCCTTTTACTTTTTCTGAAAACTCCGACCAACCCTCCATCACCTCAACTTACCAACATGTAATTCATTAAAAACAACACCATCATCCAGATCAGAAAAACTATTAAAGTCATCAATATCCTCTGGCATCGCATAGTAAATCAAGTAATTTCGATCGACAACTAAATAACCATCAAATATCTCCTGCCTTCTGGACACACTTTTTAACTCTCCAGCAGTGATTCCTGGATAAAATCGCCTATCAAACCTCCCCTTATATGGAGGCTTGCACCACAAAGCAGATATTTTCCCGTCTTCTCGGGCGACAAATGTAATCGCCCCTCCACTTACCTCATAGGATACATACCTCCCACCGAAATTCTCAAACTCGGAGATCTCCACATCAAATGTATCGGCTATACACTCAAAAACATCCTCAGCACAATCACCCAAGGAAATTCCACCAATCGAACTACCAGGAATTATATCGGAATCAAAATTAATAATATAATTCTTCATTACTTGCCCCATGGATTCATCAACGCGCCATCAACATAAACAGGTGAATTTTTTATTCTGTCGTAGCGCTCAAAACCGCCATGACCTACACGACCATATGCGAAAAAAGGGGACAGATTTATTTTCCCTACTCCAATTTCAGACCATTCTGTTTGTGGAAAAATAAATCCATCCCATTTTACTTGCCCCCTTTTACTCGAAGCATGTTAATTGAGTGCCATTCAAATCCGTTCCCTTTCCCTCCGCAAATCATCTATTTAACCTCCAACACCTCGACAGCCTTACCGATAACATAACAATCGCTACGCCGTCTAATAGCATCCAGCGTCACTGGAATATCCAAAAAATCACAACCAAACGCTATGCAGTAGCCTCCTACTCCCGACGGTGAAAACATGACCTTTTCAGAGATATCATTACCGCGCCCGCCCGCAAAATCTGATCGAACCTCCACAACATCGAAGATCTTTAGTTCAACACTACACTTTCTAGCCACACCGTTTAAAAATCGACCTTCCAACCCAATTGTAATATTCAACTTACCAAAACTTTGAAAGTCATATCTAAAAAATCTTATATATCCTCCTTGAAAACCGTGGCACCCATCAAAAAAACTCACAATATCTTTAAACAACATATTAGACTCCCAGCCTTTCCCACACCACTTCAGACCACCTATATATGCTCCACAACCTGAACCGACCGTCCAATTGCATAGCAAACACTGTACCTCCGAACTATTTCAATGGACATCGAATCGAGGCCAAAATCCCCACTCACCTCCAAACACACTCCCCCCTCAAGGTCTAAAACTTTAACCTTCGAATTAATAACAATCGGAATCACTGTCGAACGCACTTCGCTCACACCTCGAACCCATACATCCACCCTCCGCCAAACATTACCTTCTAAATTATAATTTTGCGCATACAACTCAAGCTTTACAGAGCAGGCATCATCATCCGAAAAAATATACTCGAACGCCTTCAACACCCCGTCGGCAAAACCATCGTACTCATCAAAAACCTTCTGCACGTCATTTGAAATCATACTTACCCCATTACTTTTGTGATGGTTGCGTGCCCGGTGGAATTACGCCCCACCCTTTTGGAACTTGGTCTGGCGGCAAATGTAGAAAAAAGGGAACGGATTTATTTTATCTGCTTTAGAGTAGCAAAAATAAATCCGTCCCCTTTTACTGCATGACTCAATCCTGAAGCGAGGGACGCAGAAATGGGGCAGATTTATTTTCCCAACTCAAAAATAGGAAAATAAATCTGCCCCCTTTTACTGTCCACAACCGAAAACGCCCCGTCAGCTCTCCCAGCCGGAGCACCTATCGGGTGAAGGTGTGCTTTTCAGCAGACATTGCCTGAGTTTTGCTCCCATTGGTCCCTCGCGAGTAGATATTAGAGCAAAAAATAAATTCACCTCCTTTTAACTCTTTTATCTTCTTACCGATTCAACAACCAGCATCAAGAGCCAAGACTTTCCAACTTGCTGCGCGCTTGCGCTCGACCAGCGCAACCAATGCTTTTCCGCCAGGCTCACCTTTGGCTGTAAATTTAACTGGGGCCAGTATAAATAGATTCACCCTGTCATCTTCAGCAATATTTTCTGGACTACTATCTTTATTCCAGGGTTTGTCAATGACTAAAAGAGCATCAACTGACTCAGGCCAAGGTAAATCTGCATAGGCCGGATCACTTCTCAGCAACAGATTCCCCTCCTGAAGCGGCTCGTGCTCAAGCGTTTGTAGTCCAAGACGCTCCAACATCTGCACCGGGAAACGCCAAGGGCCCTGTGCCAGCCACTCCCTCCGGGAAAGTGGCCAGTTACCCGGCAAGCAGATGAACAGTTCGGTCATCGGCACCTTATTGTAAAGGCCAACAGTAAATAGAAGCTTGTAGTCAGTCTTGCTATTGAGCAAGCTGATATGTAGAGAGGTCTCAGGTACCTCGCAGGGTGGACTGAACACGGCCGGTAAGACCCAGCCCGCAGTATTATGCACAAAGGTGACGATGGACTGCCCGGCACCTTCTACATCGGGAGCATCTACCTCCAAAGTGCTGCGCGCACCTTTGGCTTCCAGTAGCATTACGACAGCCTGCTGATTCCATCCCCGCGCAACATCCAAGACACTGGCGTTGAACTGTAGATGCAGACGATTGATCTCGGCTCCTCTTTCCAGAAGGAGAGCAACTACGTGTTCATGCCCAAACTGGGCCGCGGCATACAGCGGTGTACAAACGCTTCGCGGCAGACCATCGACCGAAGCACCTCCGTCTAGAAGGCAGACACAGGTTGCCAGATGCCCTTCACCGGCTGCCAACTCCAGAGCAGTTCCATACCCCGCTCTAGTGTACGCCCGATTCGGGTCCAACCCCAGTTCGAGCAACAGCTGGCAGACCTCAGTCTGCCCTGCCCAAGCAGCCATATGTAGCAAACTTTGCTCCACCACTTCGCCATACCGGGGTAGCGCCAGCAAATCCGGATATTTTTGCGCAAAGTTGCGCAGCCGCTCCAGCCTGCCTTCTCTGACATCGTCGTAAAGCTGGCCCAGCTCTGTTTTGTGCTTCTCGTAAAGTTGCTGCCAGTCAATCATTTGAAAAATCTACCTTTGCTGTATTCCAACCCCATTTGCTTCAACTCGAAATCCACCGAACTCAACCCGTTGGCATCTGCCTTCTCTAGCCGTTCGTAGACCATTTTGGACGAAAAGGGGACGGATTTATTTTCTCTACTTTAGAGTAGCAAAATAAATCTGTCCCCTTTTACTAAAGGCTTGCCTATAAGAAAGGGAGCAGACTTACCCCCTACTCCAAAATAGAAAAATCAATCCATCCCCTTTCAACAGTTAAAGCAAATTTCAGTCGAGCTCAACTATCTCAACAGTCTCCCCAACCACATAACAAGGGCTATACTTTCTCACTTCATCCATTGAGACAGGATCACGAGCCCCATATTCACCATCAACATCCAAACAAATCACCCCATCTAACTCTAGCAATTTAACACCAGAGCAAATGACATTTGTCTCGCCACCTGTAAAGTTTGATCTCACCTCTCCGGCGCCACCAACAACAATTCTCACTGTTCTCCAAACATCTCCTGCCGCAGCATGATTTCTTGCATAAAGCTCGAGCCTTACTGCCATAGAGCCATCTCGAAGAAATACATAGCTAAACAACTCAAGAATCCCATCATCAAAGCGATGATAGGCATCTATAATCTTGCAAGCATCTTCTGGCTTCATTTAGCTACCTATTGGCTGTGAAGGTTTTGTACCTGGCGGAATTACGCTCCACCCCGAAGCTACTTCGACAGGTGGAACGTGAACTGCGCCAGCTCCATGAGCACTAGCAAAATTCCCCGGAGGATTAAGAATATGCCCATGGCCAGAAGGCGCACCTTCACCGTGATTTTTAAAGTCTACTTGTCCGATTGCGACACCTTCACGGTTATATACCGTATTTTGTACAGCCAAGTCTTTATCGCCATTCAGCTTTGTGTATACCGAATTAGGTGGTCCCTTAGGCTTTGGCTTGTCGGTACCCCACCAATGACTTAAATCACATACCTCCTCTCCGGACAACCCGTAGGGGTCGATCCAGCCAATCGGGTTTACTACATAAGCATAGAGATTCAGCCCGCCCTGATAGCCAATTAAATCTTGGCTCAGGAAGCGCCCAGCCCTTGGATCATAGTACCGATAGCGGTTGTAGTGCAGCCCCGTCTCGT
>NZ_JARPQB010000020.1 GCF_029478665.1 Pseudomonas entomophila | reverse complement strand
TGGCACCCGCATCGCGGGTGATCGCGGCTGAAGCCGCTCCTACAGGGGACCGCGTGTAGGAGCCGGCTTGCCGGCGAACCGGTCTGGGAGGGGACCGCGGTGTGGCCTTCGCCAGCAAGGCTGGCTCCTACAGGCGAGGTGCGGGTGCTATCCCACCAATGCCTTGCCGAAGATCTGCCGGGCGATGACCATGCGCTGGATCTCGTTGGTCCCTTCGTAGATCTCGCTGATCTTGTTGTCCCGGTAGATTTCTTCCACCTTGTAGTGGCTGCCGTCTTCGCAGAGCTCGCGCAGGAAACCATAGCCACCGAAGATCTGCACGCCATCGCGCGCCATGTCACCTGCCGCTTCGGTGGCATAGAACTTGGCCATGGCCGCTTCCGGTTCGGGGAACTCGACACCCTGGTCCATCCGCAGCGCCGCCTTGATGTAGAGGTTGCGCCCATTCTCGATCTGGGTGGCGCGCTCCGCCATGCGGAACTGCCAGTGCTGGAACGCACCGAGCTTCTTGCCAAACGCCTCGCGACTGCGCAGGTGCGCGGTCGCATGGTCGAACGCCGATTGCGCCATGCCGACACCGGTGGCGGCGATACCGATGCGCCCATACGTCAATGTCGCCAACGCCACGCGCAGCCCTTGATGGGCTTCGCCGATACGATGCTCGAGCGGCACCTCCACATCGGTGAAATGCACATCGGCCGTCAGTTGCCCGCGGTTGCCCATTTTCCGGTCGGGCCTGCCAATGCGCACACCCGGCTGCCCGGTCTGCACCACCAGCTCGACCATGCCATCTTCCTCGCTGCGACAGAGCACGACGATGAAATCGGCAACCGGCGCGTTGGTGATGAAGCGCTTGTGCCCATTGACGATATAGCGGTCCCCCTCGCGCCGGGCGACGGTCGCCACAGCCTTGGGCGAAAGGTCGGTGCTGGCCAGGGGTTCGGTGGTGGCGAAGGCGCCGACCTTGCTGCCTTCGATGGCAGGCTTGAGAAAGCGATCACGGATCAGCTCGCTGCCGCGCTCCAAGGTGCGGCCGGCAAGGATGCAATGGACATCGAACACGGCGGCGATCGAGTTGCTGTGGTACGCCAGCTCTTCGCAGACCGTGGCCGTGGCCAGCACCCGGTGCTCCAGGCCACGCCCGCCATCGCGGCTGGCGAAGGGGATCCTGAAGATGCCCTGGCGTGCCATGGCCTCGAACACATCACGGGGAAAGCTCTCGACGCTCTCGTCCCGGTGGGCGATCTCATAGGCGCGGGGCGCGACGAATTCATCGGCGAATGCACGCACTTCCTTGCGGATCTCAAGCACCGCAGCGGAGGACATCAGGTCGTGGTAGAGCTCATCCGCCATGCGTTTCACAAGCGTTGCCATCTTTAACCTCATCAGTTGGGTTGCCAGGTGGCGTCGAGTGTAGGGACTGGACTGCTCGGGTTGGATTGGCTAATTTGACAGTTGCTATGCGAAACAAGACAGGTTGACCTCCACAATGCCCCGCGTCGCGCTTATCACCCTCGAAGACTGCTATGCATCGAGCCTCACCGGGCTGGTGGACATCTTTCAGGTCGCCAACGCCCATGTCCGCAAGCAGTTCGGCGAGCATGTCGCGCCCTTCGAATGGCGGTTCGTCTCGCTGGCCGGGGGCGCCGTCAATGTCAGCGGGGGGCTGAGCCTGGCGACGGAGCCACTGGTCAGCCTTGGTCTCGCCTACGATCTGGTCTACATCCCCGGCATCTTCTACAACGGCCACGAAGCGTTCGAGCGGGTGCTGGCCTCCCCGAAGCTGGGCCACTGGATCGTCGAGCAATGGCAGCAGGGGGCGCTGGTTGCCGCCAACTGCACCGGCACCTTCCTGTTGGCCGAGGCCGGCTTGCTGGACAAGCGCCACGCCACCACCACCTGGTGGCTGGAGAAGCGCTTCCGGCAACGCTACCCCAAGGTGCGCCTGGATGTGCGGCACCTTCTGACCGAGGACGAACGCCTGCTCTGCGCCGGCGGGATCCCCACCTATCAGCACCTGGCACTGCGCATGATCGAGCATTTCTTCTCGCCCGCCATCGCCTCGCTGTGTGCCAAGACCTTGCTGGTGGATGTCGGGCAGACCGCGCAGGCGCCTTTTCTGCCGCTGTCCGATGCCCGCGACCATGGCGACAGCCTGGTCGCCAGGGCCCAGTACAAGCTGCAGCAAAACCTGCGCAAGCCCCTCACCATCAAGGCCTTGGCCGCGGAACTGGCCGTCAGCCAGCGCACGCTCAATCGGCGTTTCAAACTTGCGCTGGGCATGCAGCCCCTGACGTATCTGCAGAACCTGCGGATAGAGGCCGCCAAGCAGTTGCTGGAGCTCACCGACCTGCACATCGAGACGATCCTGGTCGATGTCGGATACTCGGATGCCAGTTCGTTCTCGCGCTTGTTCCAAGCGCGCACGGGGCTTACGCCAACGGCTTATCGAGAGCGTTTCAAGCGTACGAAGTAGGCAAGGTGTGCTGCGCTATTCAGCTACTCTTCGCCTCCCGCGCCAGCACCGGCGCCCCTGGTGCACGCGCCTCGCGTGCCTGCCGGTTGACGATCAGCTCCAGCCCCAGGTACATCGCGAAAGTCGCCGCCGCCAGGCCGATGGCCAGGCCCGCCCAGATGTAGCGCGGCCCCAGTTCCAGGTGGATACCGAGGATGTAGGCGGTCGGCAGGGCGATGGCCCAGTAGAAGATCGCCACCAGCGCCAGTGAGGTCTTCAGCGCCTTCAGCCCCCGGAGCGCCCCCAGCAGGATGTTCTGCGCACCGTCGAACAGCAGGAACCACACCGCCACGGCCAGCAGGCTGGCCACGGTGCTCTTGAGCAGCAGGCTGTCGGCGGTGCCAGCGTGCACGAACAGGCTGGCGATCTCGGTGGGGAACACCAGGAACAGCGGGGCGAAGATCAACGAGGCGACGGCGCCACAGGCCAGGCCGATGCGCGCCACGCGCTTGGTCTCGGCCACGCGGCCGGCGCCCACCAGCTGGCCGACCCGGTAGGAGGTGGCGCTGGACAGGCTGATGGGCACCACGAAGGCGATCAGCACCGCCTGCATCGCCACATGGTGGGCCGCCTGCACCACCACGCCGAAGTGCCCCATCATCAGCGCCGCGCAGGTGAACAGGCTCAGTTCGATGGCGAACGACAGGCCCACCGGGATGCCGAAGCGCAAGGCCTGGCGCAGGATGCTCCAGTCGATGTCGAGGATGCCCTCGAAGATCCGGTAGGGGTGATAGCGGGGCGTCATAGCGATGTAACCAGCCAGCGAGATCGCCATCAGCAGCGAAACACTGGCGGTGACCGCGCCGATGCCGCGCAGGCCCAGGAAGGGGATGCCGAACCACTGGTTGATGATCACCAGGTTGAGCGCCAGGTTCAGCACCGCGCCGGCCATGCTGATGACCATCACCGGCTTGGTGTCGCCCAGGGCGCTGACGAAGTTGCGCAGGGCCATGAACACCAGGTAGCCCGGCAGTGCGAAGGCCACCGCGTGGGTGAAGGCGATGAAGGCGTCGATGCTTTGCGGCGGCTGGCCGAGGCTGCGCAGCAGTGGCGCGGCCAGCCACAGCACCAGCATGCCCAGGGCCGCCAGCAGCAGGGCGATGAGCAGGCCGCTCTGGCAGGAGCGTCGCACACGGGTGATGTCACGCGAGCCGTGGGCGATGGCGATCAGCGTGCCGATGCCGGAGATGACTCCGGAAAACGAAAAGGTCAGGAACGAATAGATCGACGCGCCGACACCGCCGCCGGCCAGGGCCTCGGCGCCCAGGCGGCCCATCATGTAAGTGTCGGTGAAGACCATGACCACCTTGGACAGCTGGGCGGCCATCAAGGGCCCGGCCATGGCCAGCAGGATCATCAGCTCGCCCGTGGGGCGGTGGGTCGGGGATTTGTGTTCAAGCATGCAACGGCCTCCGATGCCGGGTGAAGCAGTCCATTTGATGACTCAAGCGAAGCTCGGGTTCAGATCAAAATCCCTTTTTCCTGTACGGGAATTCAGGGTCACAATCTCATGAAGAATCATGATATCACGCGATGTTTTTATTCCTTATGGATATATGGCGGGCACGTGGATAAACGAAATCGATATTTTGCACGGTCCGGTTATCTGGTCTAGTTTGTTTTACCGCACGTATATATCGATCTCCCCAAGCATAACATGCTGTGCATGGCGAGATGATATACGTCAATTAAACAGGTGCTGTCGCTCAGGATCGGGTGATGGCTAATTGATCGCAACTACTGCGTTCATTTTTATATAGTCGCTGCAGGGAAGCGAACTGGCCAGGGATCAGGCTGCCGAGGAAGTAAATGTTGAGTGCGGATAGTTCCGCTCAAGTTTTCTATCCGCTTGCATCTGCTTGTCTGGAAACTTCCCTGCCTGCTGATGTTTTATCAGCGTGCGCCTCTTCATTACCAAGGTGCGCATTGCAGTCAACAGGGAGTGGGTATGTTTGGCGAGAACCCCATAAGAAAGAAAGCGCCTGACAGCGAGACCCTTTGGGTGGAAGAGGTGTTCAGGACCTTGCAAGGCGAGGGCCCTTATTCGGGGGTGCCGTCGACCTTCGTCCGGCTGTCGGGATGCAACCTGCAGTGCTACTGGTGCGACACCCAGTTCGAGGCGTTTCGCTGGTCGATGACCCCGCAGGCCATCGTCGAGATGATCCGCGGCCTCGAGGCACCGGTGCCCGAGCTGGTCGTGCTGACAGGCGGCGAACCCTTTCGCCAGAGCATCGCGCCACTGATCCAGGTGTTTCTCGACGAGGGCTTCAAGGTCCAGATCGAAACCAATGGCACGATCTACCAGGCCATCCCCACCGGCCAGGACGTCACCGTGGTGTGCAGCCCGAAGACGCCGGTGCTGGACCTGCGCATGATCGAGATCATCACCCACTACAAATATGTACTGGCCCATGGCGAAGTCGACGAAGTCGATGGCCTGCCGGGCACTTCCACGCAACGGGCCGGTAAAAAGGCCCGGCTGTTCCGCCCGCCCCAGGGCAAGCCGGTATATGTCATGCCACGGGATGACTACGACGAGCAACGCAACAAGGACAACCTCAAGGCTTGTATCGATGTGGCCACCCGCCAGGGTTACACATTGAATATGCAATTGCACAAGCTGCTGAATCTTCCATAAGGATATGACCATGCAAAACGATAAAGAACGTTCCCACGCCAAAGCCCGACAAGGCGTTATCGATATTCTCGATTATCTGGGTGAAGACACCACTCGCCAGGGCCTGCATGAAACCCCGGAGCGCTTCTTGAAATCGATGGTCGCGCAGACCGTGGGTTATTCCCAGGACCCGTATCGGGTACTGGAGAAGTTCTTCGAGGAAGTGGCCGGCTACAAGAACCTGATCATGTTGCAGAACATCCACTTCGAGTCGATGTGCGAGCACCACCTGGCACCCATCGTCGGTAACGCCACCGTCGGCTACATCCCCAATGGCCGGGTGGTGGGCCTGTCCAAGCTGGCCCGGGTGGTGGATATCTTCGCCAAGCGCCTACAGATCCAGGAGCGCCTGACCTCGGAGATCGGCCTGGCCCTGGACGAAGTGCTGCGCCCCAAAGGGGTGGGGGTGATCATCCGCGCCAAGCACAACTGCCTGTGCACCCGCGGCGCCTACAAGCCCAACGCCAACATGACCACCACCTACTTCTCCGGCGTGCTGGACAGCGACTCGGTCAAGCGCGGCGAGTTCTACACCGCCGCCGCGTTGCCATGGGGCAATGGCGTTCACCACTCTCAGTAAGGGAAGACTGTCATGTTCAAGATCGACCGCAAGATCGAAATCGACGCCGGTCACCGGATCCGCTCCCATGGTTCCAAGTGCCGCAACCTGCACGGCCACCGTTACTCGGTGCACATGACCTGCAGCGCCGACGAGCTCGCCACCCAGGGCTCGGAGACCGGCATGGTGCTGGACTTCAGCTTTGCCAAGGACGCCATGGTGCAGTGCATCGACGAGCTGTGCGACCACGCGCTGATCGTCGACGCCGAGGACGAATACCTGCTGCAGGTGCTGGACATCCGCGGCCCGGCCCGCGATGTGCGCACCTCCGGCGTGGCGTTGCCATTGACCAACGGTGAAGGGATGAAGATCTACCTGGTGCCGTTCTCGCCCACCGCCGAGGCGCTGGCCAAGCACTGGTACGAGCTGCTGAGCGACAAGGTCGCCACCCTCGGCCACGGCGCGGCGCAGGTGCGCGTGGACACCATCCGCGTATACGAAACCCCCAACTGCTGGGCCGAATACCCGGCCGGCAACGTGGGAGGCGCGCAGCATGTTTAGAAAGGGCTATGTGTTCGACGACGTGCTGCTGGTACCCAAGAGAACCCACCTGGCCAGCCGCAAGGAGGCCGATATCGGCGTCGAGCTCAAGGGCCTCGGCCGCCTGAGCGTACCGGTCATCTCGGCCAACACCCAGTGGTGCACCGAGGACCGCATGGCCATGGAAATGGCGCGGATGGGCGGGCTGGGCATCGTCCACCGCATGTGCAGCATCGAAGACCAGGTGGCCTTCGTCCATGCGGTGAAGAGCGCGCCGGTGACCCAGCGCGAGCCTGATTTCGCGCCGACCCTGGACAGCCAGGGCCGGCTCAAGGTCGGCGGCTCGATCGGCATCGTCGACGACTACCTGCAGCGTGCCGCCGGCCTTGCCGCCTGCGATGTGGACTTCCTGACCCTGGACATCGCCCACGGTCATTCCACCCACGCCATCGCCGCGATCGCCAACGTCAAGGAGCGCCTGGGCGATATCCCGATCGTCGCCGGCAACGTCGCCACGCCCGAAGGCGTGCTCGACCTGGCGAAGGCCGGGGCCAGCGTGATCAAGGTCGGCATCGGCCCGGGCAGCGTGTGCACCACGCGCTCGGTCACCGGCGCCGGGGTACCGCAGCTCACCGCCATCCTCGAATGCGCCGCGGCGGCGAAGGAGGCGGGCGTCAGCATCATCGCCGACGGCGGCATCCGCAGCTCCGGGGATATCGTCAAGGCCCTGGCCGCCGGCGCCAACGCGGTGATGCTCGGGCGCATGCTCGCCGGCACCGACGAAAGCGCCGCGCAGCTGCTGGAGGTGTCCGGCAAGCGCTTCAAGCTGACCCGCGGCTTCGTCACCTTCGGCACCCACCTCGAGCTCAAGCGCCTGCAAGGCCAGAAGATCACCGAGGAGCAACTGCTGCGCTATGTGCCTGAAGGCATCGAGGCCTGCTTCGAATACGCCGGCCCCCTGCGCGCCTACCTGTACCAACTGATCGGCGGCGTGCAGTCGGGCTTCAGCTACTGCGGCGCCAGCGACTACCAGCAACTGCTGGAGCGCCACGAATTCATCGAGGTATCGGTGCAGACCAGCCAGGAAAGCCGCCCCCATGCCCTGGACGCGGCCAAGCACCCCATCGACTACAAGGCCGAGGTGCTCAGCCATGATTAACCTGACCTGGAACGATGTGGAGCAGCTGTCGCTGGCCATCGCCGAGGCGGTGCGCGAGTCGGGCTACGCCTTCGACACCATCGTCGGCGTGGCGCGCTCCGGCTGGGTGCCGGCGGTGATCGTCGCCCATGAGCTGGGCATGCGCGAAGTGGCCACGCTGTCGATCCAACGCAACCTGTCCGATGGCGTCGACTCGCGCAAGGCCGCCCCGCAGCTGGTGGACATCAGCCCCCTGGCGCAGGCCGGCAAGAAATGGCTGGTGATCGAGGACATCGTCGGCAGCGGCGAGACCGTGCGCTTCATCCGCGAACAGTACGGCGTGGATGGGCGCGACATCTATGTCGCCAGCCTGGTGTTCAACGCCGCCAACGGCGACCGCGCCCAGGTCAACGAGATGGTCGAGTTCCATGCCCGGGAAGTCACCGAGTGGGTGCGCTTCCCCTGGGAAAGAAGGATCGACGCCTGATGAGAAGCCTACTCAGCGAGGCCCGCGTCGACGAAGTCGCGGGCCTGTTCGAGACCGACCTCGAGATCTCGCGCTACCTGCACCAGCACTACGACCTCAAGGCCTACCCGGTGGTGAAGTTCAGCAACGTCGCCTGCGCTTCCGCGGTGCCCTATGTGGACAACGCCTTCAAGCGCGAGCTGATGTTGCGCGGGCTGGGCTTGAACGAAGAGAACGTGCAGCCGGAGTTCGCCCGGCGCGCGCGCGGGGTGCACGCCGACCAGCGCGCCCCCGTGCAGGCGCCATGGGCGTTGCAGCGGATGGACTGGTCGTTGCTCGACCTGCCGTTTCTCAAGTACCAGCCAGGTGACGGTGGCCGCTACCTGACCTCGTTCGTGTTCTGCGTGCAGGACAAGGCCGGGCGCTACAACCTGGGCTTCTACCGTGGCGAGATCAAGGACGGGCGCACCATCGCGGTGTTCATCGACCCCCGCACCGACGCCCACGCGATCATCCACGAGCGGCTGCGCGAGGAGGGCGAGGTCAAGGTCAGCCTGTTCAATGGCGGGCCGATCGCGGCCTATATCGGCGGGGCCAGCAAGATCCCGGCGGACGTGGACAGCTACGTGTTCTCCTCGGCCATCGCCGACGCGCCCATCGGCCTGTGCCGCCAGGGCGACTACCCGGCGGTGCCGGCCGAGAGCGAGCTGGTGCTGCACGCCAGCCTGAACGGCAAGATGATCGACGAAGGGCCGTTCTGCGAGTTCAAGGGCTACTACAGCGAGAAGACCGTGGGCTTCGAGCTGACCGTCGAGGCGATCCACGCACGGGACAATCCGCTGTTCTTCGGGATCTTCTGCGGCAAGGAGTCGGGCCTGGACCTGATGCGCCTGCAGAACGAGACGTTCATGTACGGCTTCCTCGAGAGCAAGGGCATCCCTGTGCGGCGGGTGGTCTACCCGACGGCGTACTTCGGTGAGTTCGGGGTGATCGTCGAATGCGATACGGTGAACGAAGCGACCCTGCGCCTGGTCATGGAATACGACCTGCGCAGCAAGCTGTTCTTCCTGGTGAGGAATGCCGATACCCTGTTCGCCGACCTGTCGACCTTCGCCTTCGAGTCGGTGAGCGACGATTACCGCAAGCGCGGGGTGCGCATGGGCGGGCGCGTGGGGTTGCTGTGCGACAATGCCAACGACTTCAACTGGAAGACCTTCTGATGGAACGATCGATGAGCCCCAGGCTCAGCACCCTGGTGTACTGCACCTACGAGGGGCAGGTACTGCTGCTGGACCGGCAGACGTCGCCTTACCGCGGTTTCCTGCTGCCGCCGGGCGGCAAGTGCGAGTTCGGTGAAATCCCCATCGACTGCGCGCGCCGCGAGTTCGCCGAGGAGACGGGCTACGAAATCACCGAGCCGCTGCGCCCGCGTGGGCTGGTGTACGACTACTCGCAGTCGCCGGACTGGAACTGGCTGATCTTCGTCTACAGCTTCGAGGCCAAGGCCCGGCCCACGCTGGTCGAGGAGAAGCACCCGCTGGTGTGGGCGGACCTGGACAACCTCGATGCCTACCGGATTCCGGAATCGGACCGGTTCCTGATGGGCCGCTTGTTCGACGAGGGCTGCAGCTACCTGGAGCTGGCCATGGAGTATCGCCAGGCCGAGGTGTTCGTGCGCTGCAGTGCGCATTTCGAAGGGCAGGGCGAGCTGTTCAAGTAAGGAACGTGAGCGCAGCCTTGCCACGGCCCCTGTAGGAGCGGCTTCAGCCGCGATCACCCGCAAAGCGGGTGCCATGACCGCGTTGTCTGCATCGCGGCTGAAGCCGCTCCTACAGTAGCTCCGACATCGCATTCAACAGCAGCGCATTGACCTGACGCTTGAGCGTGTCGTACTCGGCCTTTTCCTGCGTATCACCCAGCCGCACCAGGTTGACGAGGCCCACCCGCTGGTCGATCGCATCGCTGTTGGCGGCCAAGGCCAGAGGCTGCCTGTCCGGGCCATACAGGTTCAGGATCAACTTGAATTCCTGTGGCCGGCTGCTGGGGACAAGCCCCAAGGTAACCAGTGTGGCCATGCTGGCCAGCGCCTCACCGGCACTGAACGGCCAGTAGGTGTAGACACGCAGATCCAGCTGGTAATCACCAGGGCGCACCGCTTCGCCATTCATGCTGACATGCGCGAACAACCCGGTTTCGTCGAGGATCTGGCGCACCTGTTGCGTGGTGTTCTGCTGCACCCCAGCGGGGGCTAGCGGGGAAAGGGCGGCCAGCCTTTGCAAGCGTTGCGTGTCCATCTCCAAGGCAGCGCCCTTGAGCGAACCCGCCAACTGGTGGGGTAACGGGGAGCCGAAGTAGTGGCTCACCGAGACATGGACACTCGGCTTTTGCGCCTCGTTCGCCGGTGACGGCAGGGTGACCGGTGCCACCTGATTCTGGGGGACGGCAGCGCAGCCACCGAGGGTGAGACCAAGGCAGAGGCACAGGCGTGTGAAGACAGTCATGCAGAGCTTCCAGGGAAATCGGGGCATGATTGTAGAGACTGCGTGGTGATTCTAAAAGGCTATCACCCGCCGTTTGGTGGCCCCCGCGCGCGGGAGACCACCAGGCTTCACACCCTTGCGTCAGAACGCGTAGACCAACGTGGCCGTGGCGCTACGCGGGGTGCCATACCAACCCCGCGAACCGATCGCGGTGTAGTACTTCTCGTCGAACACATTGTTGAGGTTCAAGGCGACGCTGGTTTGCGGGGTGAACGCGTATTGCGCCATCAGGTCGACCACGCTGTAGGCGCCCTGGTTGAACGTTTCGCCGTCGGGCCCTGCGTTCTTGGCGTACTCCGCGCCTTGCCAGCGCACACCACCGCCGACTTTCAGCTGCGGCAGGGATTGCAGGCGATAACTGGTGAACAGTTTGAGGGTATCGCGTGGTACTTCCGTGAGCAGGCGCTTGCCATCGGAGTCCTTGGCCACCGCATAGGTGTAGCCGGCGGAGACTTGCCAGCCGGGCAGGATCTCGCCCGCCATCTCCATTTCGAAGCCACGGGTCTTGGTACCCGACTCGGCGCGGTAGGCCTGGTTGCCATCGGGGGCGAGGTTGCTGCCGTCCGCCACGGCCAGGTTGTCCTGATGCACCTCGAAGACACTGAACGCGGTGGTCAGGCGCTTGTCCCAGAACTCGCTCTTGAGCCCCAGCTCGTAGTTCACGCCTTCTTCCGGCTCGATGTAGCCGCCACTGACATCCTGCTTGCTTTGCGGCTTGAAGATGGTGGTGTAGCTGGCGTACGCCGACCAGTTTTCGTTGAGGTCGTAGACCAGCCCCATGTAGGGGGTGACAACCCCGGTCTCGCTGCGCGAGGTGCGGCTGGTGTCGCCGGTGGCCAGGGTGGTGTTGGCTTCGTCGCGTTTCCAGTCGATCACCCGCGCCCCGGTGATCAGCGACAGGTCGTCGGCCAGGCTCCAGCGCACCGATGCCACCAGGCCGTCCTGGGTTTCGTCCAGCGCGTCCTTGGTGGACTTGGCGTGGATGGCGTCCGGGATCGCCAGCGAACCGTCCCAGGAGTGGATGTTGTCGATGCTCTGCAGCGACCAGAGCGGGTAGCCGTTGTTGCGGTAGTAGGCCCGGTAGTGACTGGCACCGAGGTACGCCTGGTGTTCACGGGTGAACAACTCGAACGGGCCGTTGGCCGACAGATCGAACGAGGTCTGCCGGGGCTCGCCCGCCCAGCGCCCGGTCCAGGTGCTGATGCCGCTGCCGTCTGGGTTGACGGTGCCGCTGGCGGCGGTGGCGAAGGCATCGTCGTAGCTGCGGCGGCTGTGCTCGGCATTCAGCTTCAACTGCCAGCCATTGTCCAGCTGGTGTTCCAGGGTGGTGAACAGCGTTTTCGCGCGGCGCTTGTGGTAGCTCCAGTCCGAGGCCGAGTTGAACGAGCGCGAAGGGTTGAAGTGGCTGCCATCGGTGTTGTACATCGGGAAGCCATGGTTGCCAGCGCCGTCGCTGTCCAGCTCCTGGTATTCCGCCCCCACGGTCAGCATCGTGCTGTCGGTGACATCCCATTCCACCACGCCGTAGGCCACTTCCTTTTTCAGCGACTGGCGGTCGATATGGCTTTGGCTGTCGGTGGTCGACGCCACGAAACGGCCGCGTACATGGCCGCTTTCCGACAGCTTGCCGGACACGTCCAGTTCGGTGCGGTAGTTGTCCCACGAGCCGGCCTTGAGGGTCAGCTTGCGTTGGGTCTCGACAGTCGGCTTCTTGCGGATCAGGTTGATGGTGGCACCGGGGTCGCCGGTCCCCGACATCAGGCCCGTGGCCCCGCGTACCACTTCCACCCGGTCGTACGAGACCATGTCGGCCAGGTCGTCGCGAAAGCCATAGGTGTCGGGGCGGTTGACGCCGTCGACCTGGATGCTGCCGACCTCGAAGCCACGCACATAGATATGGTTACCGTCGCTGCCGGCCGGCCCCATGCTGTTGACCACCACGCCCGGGGTTTGCTCGAGCACCTGGGCAACGTCCGTCAGGTTCTGGTCTTCGATCTGCTGGCGGGTGACCACGCTCACCGACTGCGGCGTCTCGCGCGCGGAGAGGCGCAGCCCGGTCGCGGTGTTGGCCGAGCCCGTGGTGTAGCTGCCCGTGCCCTCGGTGGTGCTGCCCAGGCCCATGGCATCGATGCTGGTCGCACCCAGCTCGACGGCCCCGTCGGTGGGCGCCTTGCTCAGCACATAGCGCTTTTCGCCCATCGGTTGCACCCGCAACCCGGAGCCCTGCAGCAACGCGGCAAAGCCTTGCTCCAGCTCGAAGCTGCCGTGCAGCCCTGAAGACTGCAGCCCGGTGGTTTCGTCGTGGCTGAAGCTGATGGTCACGCCGCTGGCGGCGGCGAACTGGCTGATCGCCGAAGCCAGGCTGCCGGCCGGAATATCGTAGCGCTGCGGGGCGGCCCAGGCGGTGGAGGTCGCCAGCGCGGCACCGCAAAGGCTCAGCGCGAGGGTCGCCTGGCGAATGCTGCAGGCTAGCGAGGTACGGCGTGCGGACATGAAAAGGGGTTCCTGTGCTGATTGGCTTGGGCACGGCTGAAGCGCGCGTTCTCAAGAGCCGAAGCAGTGAAAGAAATCTGTCACCCCTGAATGCGAAATATTCTCAGAGGTGTGAGAGGAGGTGGAAGGCAGTCGCCTTAACCCATGCCGAGGGGTTCCAGGCGCACCCAGTAGCGGGTCATGCGCCGGGCGCGGACGGGCAGGGCGTCTTCCAGGCTGGCCAGGGCGACGTCGGTGTCGTCGAGTTTGAAGGCGCCGGACAGGCGCAGCCCGGCGACTTCGCCAGCGCAGCCGAGATAACCGGGGCGGTAGCGCCCGAGTTGATGAATCACATCGCCCAGGCGCCAGTCGACGGTGACCAGCATGCCCTGGGCCCACGCCTGGGCGCCGGGGGGCAGGGGGCTTGGCGCTCCGACGGTGTCGGCGCTGAAGCTCAAGCTGTGCCCGGAGTCGATGCGCGCCACCTGCGCCGATCGGTCGGGGCGCACTTCCACGGCATGGGCGGCCACCGCCACATGACTCAGGCCATTGTCCTGGCGCACGCTGAACCGGGTGCCCAGCGCAAGAATCTCACCTTCAGTTGTGCGCACGCTGAGTGGGCGCGGGTCCTTGGCGGTCTCCACCAGGATCTCGCCCTGGCGCAGATGGATCAGGCGCCGGCCGGCATCGAAGCGAACATCCACACGACTGTCGGTATTCAGGTCCAGGCGCGTGCCATCGGCCAGAGTCAGTTGGCGTCGCTCGCCAACCCGCGTCGAGTAATCGGCTTGCCACGGCGAGGCGCGATAACCCTGCCAGCCGATCGCCCCGACCCCGAGCAACAGTGCCAATGCCTTCACGACATGGCGTCGATCCTGCCGGGCGATTTCCAGCGTCTGCGCGGCGCCGCTGGGGGCGTTGCCCAGGCGGCATTGCAGCTGTTCCAGCCGCGCCCAGGCGGCGGCGTGGCGAGGGTCGGCGGCGTGCCAGGCTTGCCATGCGGCGCGGGTTGAATCATCGACGTGGCTGTCATGCAAGCGCACGTACCAGTCCACGGCGTCGGCGAGAATGGCCTTCATGCGCCCTCGATCAGCAGGCAATGCATCAGCGCACGCGCCAGGTGCTTGCGCACGGTGGTCACCGAAACGCCGAGCCGCTCGGCGGCTTTTTCGTAGCTCAGGCCGTCGAGCTGCACGGCGAGAAAGATCGCCCGCGTGCGTGGGCCGAGTCCATCGAGCATGCGGTCGATGGCCATCAGGGTATCGAGGATGGCGGCCCGGGTTTCGGCGGAGGGCGCGTAGTGTTCCGGCTGCTGCGCCAGGGCCTCGAGGTAGGCGTTTTCCAGGCTGCGGCGGCGGTACAGGTCGATGACCAGGCCACGGGCGATGGTCGCCAGGTAGTGGCGTGGTTGATTGAGCGTGCCTGCGGTGCGGGCCAGCAGCACCCGGATGAAGGTGTCCTGGGCCAGGTCGGCGGCATCGGCGGTGTTGTTCAGCCGTTGGCGCAACCAGCCGTGCAGCCAGCCGCTGTGCTCGCGGTAGAGCGTTTCCAAGCCAAAGTGTGCAGCTCCGTCGGACACAACGGTGGACATCGAGGCTCCCCTGACGACATATCTGGATGCAAATAAGAATTTGTCGCAAGTGTACTGGGTGAGGACGGGAATGGGAATGGTGAGAAGTGGGTATGAGGCTGGCGTCCTACATGGATTGATCAGATTTTCCCTATTTCGAGTAGGGCGTTTCCGAAGCATGCTTTGGCCGCTTTTGCGCCTTCGCCATGAGGTCTAGTCTCGCCGGGCCGTTGCGAAAAACAGCGGCCGGGTCTGCAAGCCCGAGCGGGACAACTAGATCAGCACCACCTCCTGTCATTGGCTTCAGCCATTGACTGTGCGTTTTGGTGGCTGCGTACGGGTGGCCTTCGCGCCAGCCGGGTTTTCTCTAGTTGCCCCGGTCTTGCAGGCCCGTACGTAGCCGCCACCCAATCGCCTGCAAGCGATTGGCGGCGGTCCGATCAGCGCAACTGGAGAGCTACATCATGCTGAAGATTGTCCCGGATCCACCGCACTCCACCGAGTCCCCTCACTTCCTCGAAGACACGCTTGTCCACGCTACCGAGTACGTCATGTGCGCGCTGGCAGTGACGCATCAGTCCTTGACCCATCTGCCCAAGTCCCCCGCCACATTGGTAATGCTGACGGTGATGCACGAACTCGATGCCACTCGCACGTTGCTGGAGTCGGCCTTGGCTCAGCTACAGATGAGCGCCCGGCCGCCGTCTTACACGCTGCACTGACAGCCCTGCGTTGGCCCTGTAGGAGCGGCTTCAGCCGCGATGCAGACACCGCGGTGCCTGGCACCAGCGCTGCTGGTGATCGCGGCTGAAGCCGCTCCTACAGGTAGCTCAGTGCAAGACCTGACCCACCAAATTCAAAGCCTCAGAGGAACCCCGAATGGACAACGATCTACCAGCAGACCATGGCCAACTCGGCTGGACCGTTGGCACGTGCACATTTATGGAAGGCGCCACTAAGGGCACGCGCCTGTTCCGCGTAGAACCCGGCAACTGCGCCAACCACGCGATGGAACAAGCCTCCGTACTGCTCGACAGCGCGCGCCGTGCGTCATTCATCGGTGTGGTGGACAACGAACCGGTGCTGGTCTGGGCGTCGCACTACCTCAGCGATATGGCCAAGGCACTGATGGACGATGCGCATATGGGCATTTTGAAGAAGGTCTGAAACGACAATCGAGGGGGGAGGGCCGCTTTGCTTCATGACTCGCTGCAGAGCAGCCTCTCCGTTTCACGGAAGCCAATCCTAAATTTTCATGATCCGCGAACATCCTCATTTGGCCGAGCTCTACCGTATCTGATCACAGCAATGGGTCCAGGCCGCGTGAAAACCCAAACCAGAAATTGAAGAGCGCGCTTGTGCGTGAAATCTGCAATGGATCGGGTGGCATGTGAGGTTGGATTCTGCATGTAAGCGCGGTTTCAGCCCTACTTCTGGCAGTCGCTAAGTTCACCAACATTCTCACGTGGCCTGGCCATCCGTTTCCTTCTGAGTGTGGGGTGCAGCCTCTCTCCATCGTCCGCAAGCCAGGGCACAACCTTGCTGGCAGTCAGCCAAGAGATGCCAAATGCGAACAGACCGGCCGATTCGCCTGCGAATACAAAACCTGGGTATTTGTCGTCAAAGTTGAATATCGCCCCAACGCCTAACGCGGCAATCGATCCGAGTATTGCGATAGCGCATATTAAGTAGATCACCATTCGTCGACCGGCCATAGTCGGATTTTGAGTGAGTGACTGCTCGTATTTTCGTTTAGCCCTGAGGTAGAAAATGCGGCAAAACACAGTAAGGACTATAAAGAGAACTGTAGCGCACGCCAGATGAACGCCGGGTACCCGTTCAATCGCTGGGGGCTCAATACACTTGGCTATCGCGGCTCCCGCCGAGCGCACGGCTTCGTCAACAGCTGGGCATAGCTTGCAGCTGCATGGGAACAACGCAATCCCGAGTGCAGCGAAAGCCGCAATCTTACTCAGCCAAGCCTCGCACTTCGAACCGCCAAGGTAGGCAAATAAGAAAGCGGCAATTGAGAACAGGGCCCCCACAAATACGTCCCGCGCCCAACCGCCTTGAATATATGCTTCACTGATAGAAGCAAGCCATTTACCTGCCAAGAGGGTGCACACTGCTCCCAGGGACACTGCAATAAGACCCACTATCAGCTTCATGGTGCCTTGATCTATGTCTTCAGGCTCATCCCTCGGGTCACGTGTTGCTTCGATAGGGCATCGGCCAGGGAGTGCGTTTGAAGGAGTTTCTGTGTCCATATAGGGAATCTCGAGTTATTCGGACAGTGTTCCGATGGATGAATGGGCGGTGCTGGCGCGGTATAAACCCTCGTTCCACACCTGACACTATGCAATCAGGATGTACTGTCGAACTTCACTATCCCTAGAGCTCCTCTCGAACGGCCTTGGAGGCACATTTAGGTTTAGCACAGGGCGGCTGGACTTGCCCCCGCTAAATCGGACACCAATTCCCCGTTAAATTGATGCTGCTTGCCCGTCAGTCAGACGGTCATGGCGAATTACCTTGCGGGGTCTATCGTTGCTTCTCTGGGCAACGACTACCGAGCGAGGGCGCTGCAATGAACACCAGTGATCTACTCGAACAGTTACTGCGGGCCGGGCAGGGCTCGCAAGCGCAACAAGGGAGCGGTGGCGTGTCATCGCAAGACGGCCTGGGCGGTTTGGGCGGCTTGCTAGGAGGGCTGCTGGGAGGCGGCAGTGCAGCGGGTGGCGGAGGTGGCCTTGGTGGTTTACTCGGCGGCCTGCTGGGTGGCGGCAGCGCAGGCGGCGCTACCCAGGGGCGTTCCGCAGGTGGCACCGATTACGCGGCCCTGGCGTCGTTGGGCATGCTGGCGTTCCAGGCCTATCAAAGCTGGCAGCGCAGCCAGGCGGCAGCCCCGCAACAGGCCCTGCGTACTGTCGATCAATTGTCCGGCCCCGATGCCGACAATCACAGCCATGCCATCTTGCGCGCGCTGATTGCGGCAGCCAAGGCTGACGGTCGCATCGACCAGCAAGAAGAACAGCTGATCTACGCCGAGATCAAACGTCAAACCAGCGACCCGCAACTGCAACAATGGCTGGATGAGGAAGTCAGCAAGCCACTCGATGCTGCCGAGGTGGCACAGTCGGCCCAGGACCCGGCCATGGCCGCGGAAATGTACCTGGCCAGCGTGATGCTGGTGGATGACCAGCAGGCCGCAGAGCGGGCCTATCTGGACGAATTGGCCAGTGCACTGCAAATCGATCCGACATTGCAGGTGCACCTGGAACAGCAGGCCAAAGGCGCCGCCTGACTGGGCTGAGGTACCTGCGCTTCTCGTTATTTCGAGTCACGCGCAGACCACGACTGCTGGTCGGCTGAGGCAGCTGCGCGTTTGGCTGTGGAGCTCAATGTGCTACTGTTCTCGGCCATCTGAACGCAGCCTTCCGGGAAGGACCCTGATGAAAGAACAGCCAGCAGCCCCAAGCATTTGGTCTGAAGCACGTCGCCCTCGCAAACCTGATGCTTCAGTCGAGGGTGGAGGTAGGCAAGAGGCCGAAGTTGAGTCCTCCAGCCCTAGCAGGGACCACCGATCGGTCTTTCAGCAGGACTATGATCGCTTGCTGTTTTCCACTCCGGTTCGTCGCCTGGCTGATAAAACTCAGGTCTGGCCCATGGAAGAAAATGATGGCGTGCGTACGCGCTTGACGCACTCTCATGAGGTGGCCAACCTGGCGCGCTCTATTGGTGCTCGTGCGTACAAGGCAGTCCGCGATGAGTTCAAGCTCTACAGCACCGACGAAGGGCAAACCGATGTCATCAACCCTTTATTGTTATCAATAGGTCTTGGGCACGACTTGGGTAATCCTCCGTTTGGTCACCAAGGGGAGGTTGCTATTGGGCGTTGGTTTGAACGACGTAAGAACTGGATCTTTACTCACCTTCGCGAAGGCGTGGAGGGTAAAGGTGACACCCCTTTAGACGTTACAGTCCCCAATGCTTATCGGTCTGAGTTCACTGACTTTGATGGCAATCCGCAGAGTCTTCGCCTCCTGACCCGCTTGCAGACCCATATTGACGGCCTTGGTCTCGACCTGTCCGCTGCTACTCTTGCTGCTGGATTGAAATATCCTGTGAGTTACTTGAGCAGGGTTAAAAATGATCCCGTCAGGAAAAAAGGCGGTTACTTCGAATCTGAAAAAGACGTGGTTGAGTGGGTGAGAGCGCACACTGGTCTGGAGGAAGGACAGCGTCACCCTCTGACTTGGATCATGGAAGCGTGTGACGATATTGCTTACTCCGTGTTGGACGTGGATGATGTGCTCAAGAAAGGCATTATGTCTCCAGATGATATTCTGGTGATTCTACGTCAGGTGTTTAAAAGCGATGATCCGGTAGTTGAAAAGATTCAAGGCGTCTTCCGTAGAGTCGAGTCGCGCAAACTTTCCCCGAAGAATCAGCGTGATATCAAGATCGAGTACTTGCGCGCATGCCTGATCGGAAGTTTGATCGATCACGCGAGCGCCAGGTTCGTGGCACAGTCTTCCGCTATATTTTCATTTGAGCCAATCCAGCCGTTGATGGACAGTAGCGTGCTTTGTGGGGAACTGCAGAAAGTCGCGAAGCAGAACGCCTTTAATCATTATTCCGTGCTGCGAACCGAGGCATTGGGTGCAGCGGCTATCGATGGGTTGATGACAGTGATTTGGGAGGCGATTTCTCATCGGAAGGATATTTCCGACCTTCGTTCTGCGCGGATAGGGGCTCGTGCCAAGTATGTGTTTTCCTTAATCAGCCAAAACTATGTTGAGCAGGCTCATGAGCCTACCAATCCCTCAGAAGTGGCATCAGGCCTGCGCTATCGTGAGCTTCGTCTACTCACCGATATGGTGTCAGGAATGACCGATACATTTGCCATGCGTCTCTGGAACGATATTAAAGATATGCCCGATGCCAATTGCGCCTAATCAATCTGCGTTAAAACGCCGACTGGATCGATATCTCTGGAGCAATAAATCTCGAGAGATGGAGGCCTTGCAGGCGATTTTGGCGGAAAATTTTCTCTCCTTTGAACGGGTTGCGGTGATCGGTGGGCTTGTCCGCGACCTTGCTCGCGAAGGTCGATATGGCTTCAGGTCTGATGTGGATCTTGTCATTGAAGACTCCAAAGAGAAGGTCAAATTGCTGGCCGAGCGGCTTGGTGCGGAGCCTAACCGGTTCGGCGGTTACGGTTATAAAAGTGGGCCATGGAAAATTGATTTCTGGGCCCTCGAAACCACATGGGCACGACAGCATGTGCCAATGCAAACATTGGAAGATGTTCTGCTTGGCACTTTCTTTGACTGGGATGCGATCGCTTATGATCTGAGGGCGCGGAAGCTGATATGTCCTGAGGACTATTTTGAACGTTTAAAGACCAAGAGACTTGACGTTAATTTGCAGCCTAACCCCTCTCCCATGGGGAATCTTGTTCGAGCGATCCGAAGGTTGGTGATATGGCAGCTGGCCCCGGGTGAGGCGCTAAGGCGCTTCATTGATGAACATCTGGATGAAGAGGCACTCCGTTATGTTCAAGAGAAGGAGGCGGAGTTGTTTTCCTACTGTGTGTCAACGCGATGGGGGAATGTTCAGGAGGCGAAACTCTCCTTGTTTTATGAGCGAGCAATTGAGGTGCGTCAGTATGAGTTGTTCGATGTGGATGATAGGTGGCAAGGGTAGTTTTGTTTTCGTGGTCGAGTGTAATTCATTTTTGGCGTAATTCTGTCAAGGATCGAGGGTTAAGTTGACAGTGGATAAAGTGTGTTTCTTTCCCGAGGGAAGCTTGATTTGCCTGTCAAGAAGCGTTGCTTTGGCTTTTGAGCTGCGCTCAAATCATACTCTCAACTAATAAAAATAATCTTCGAAACCAACTCCGCACTGTTCTTCGCCTGCAACTTCTTCATCAACCGCGCCCGATGCACCTCCACCGTTCGGTGCGATATCCCCAACCGCCGCGCCACCTCCTTGCACGTCAACCCATTCACGATATGCAACGAAATCTCCCGCTCCCGCGGCGTCAGCTGAACCGTAGGCGCCGGCTGCCGATCAAGCCGTTCAAAGTGCCAGATCATCAGCTCGAACGGATCCTCCGTCGTCAACGTGAACCCATGGGCCCGCGCCCAGAACACCTCGCCATTGCGATGCTGCATGAACCGCTCATCGGTATAGAAAGCCCCCAGCCCATTGCGCAGCCAGTGCTCGCTACGTTCGCCGATGGCTTGGTAATCCGCATGGGAGGGATACAACAACAAGGTCAGATGCCCTTGCAGTTCTTCCCGGGTATACCCGAACAGCCGCGCAAACGCCTGGTTGCAGTCGAGCATCCGCCGATGCCCGGTAATCAGTTGCGGCGCGGGCGACACCTGAAATGCCAGGCGCTCGAGGTCGGGGTAGGGTGGGGTATGTACTGTCATCAGGCGTCCTGCCTCGGTGTCATGGTCATGCCCCGTAGCGCTCACTACTTACTCACGTACGTAGTTGCCCCAACTAGCGTGGGATTCGGGTGCTGACACATTGTATGGATTACCCGCTTCAAGGACAGAAGAAAATCACCATGTTTCATGATTCCGTTTCCATCGTCGCAGCCGCGCACAGTCCTTTTGGTCGCCTGGATGGCCTGAACCTCGAGGACCTGATCGTCAAGGTCACCCGCGACGCCCTGGCCGATGCCGCCATCGAAGCCGCCGAGATCGATGCGTTGTTCCTCGGCCACTTCAACTCGGGGCTGGTGGCCGATGGCTTTCCCGCCTCGCTGATGCTGCAGGCCGACCCGCAACTGCGCTTCAAGCCCGCCACCCGCTGCGAGAACGCCTGCGCCTCGGGGGCGGCGGCGATCCAGGCGGGAATCCACGCCATCCGTAGCGGCGCCGCCGAGCTGGTGCTGGTGGTGGGGGCCGAGAAAATGACCGGCAACAGCACGGTCGAGGTCACTCGGGCGCTGGCCGGCGCCGGTTACCAGAACGCGATGTCGGAGGCTGGGCTGAGCTTCGCCCAGCTGTTCGGCCAGGTGGCGCAGCAGTACACCGAGCGCTACCACAGCCCGCTGGCATCGATGGCGGCGATCGCGGTGAAGAACCACGCCAACGCCATGGCCAACCCGTTGGCGCAGATGCACCGGGTGATGGACTTCGAGCACTGCAACAACCCGTCGCCGAGCAACCCGCTGATCGCGCCGCCGTTGCGCCTGACCGACTGCTCGCTGATCAGCGACGGCGCGGCGGCGATCATCCTGGCGTCGCCGCGCCGGGCGCGCTCGATGCGGCGCCAGGTGGCGATCCGCTCGATGGTGCAGGTCAACGACTTCCTGCCGTTGTCGCGCCGCGACATGCTGGCCTTCGAGGGGCCGCAACGGGCGATCCACGGGGCGTTGCGCGAAACCGGCGTGACCTTGAACGACCTGAGCTTCGCCGAGGTCCACGACTGCTTCACCATCGCCGAACTGCTGATCTACGAAGCCATGGGCTTGGCCCCTAGAGGGGAAGGGCACCGCGCCATCGACGATGGCACCGTGCGCCCGGGCGGGCGGCTGCCGGTGAACCTCTCTGGCGGGCTCAAGGCCAAGGGGCACCCGGTGGGGGCCACCGGGGTGTCGATGCATGCCCTGGGCTTTGCCCAGCTGGTCGGCGAGCCTATCGGGTTGGGTGTGCCGGGCGCCGAGTTCGGCCTGCTGTTCAACATGGGCGGCATGGCGGTGGCCAACTACGCCAGTGTCCTGCAGGCGGTGCGGGTGTGACATGAACATCGCCAACTGGCTGTGCGACACCGCCCAGCGCTGGCCCCAACGCGCGGCGCTGTTCGAGGGCGCGCGCCAGGTGGCCGATTACCAGGCGTTCGCGGCGCGGGCTCGAGCCCGGGCCCTGCAATTGCGTCACGAATACGGCATCTCGCCGGGCGATCGGGTGGCGCTGCTGATGAAGAACAGCTGCGGCTACCTCGAACTGCTCTACGCCATCTGGTGGTGCGGGGCGGTGGCGGTGCCGATCAACAGCAAGCTGCACGCCCTGGAGGCTGCCTGGATTGCCGGCAATGCCGGGGCCTGGCTGATCTACACCGATGACGGCCAGGTATTCGACGGCATCGCCTTGCCGCTCGGCTGCCGGGAGCTGGCCGCACCCGGATTGGGCGAGCTTCGGCAGGTGGCGGGTGAGGAGCTGGTGCGGCCGCACCCACGCACGGACGCCGACCTGGCCTGGCTGTTCTACACCTCCGGCACCACCGGGCGCTCCAAGGGGGTGAAACTGTCCCATGGCAACCTGGTCGCCATGTCCCTGTGCTACCCGCTGGATGTGGACACGGTGGGCGCGGACGATGCGGTGCTCTATGCCGCGCCGATCTCCCACGGCGCCGGGCTCTACAACTTCATTCACGTACGCTGCGGCGCCCGCCATGTGGTGCCGGAGTCCCGTGGGTTCCAGGCGGCGGAGCTGTTCGAGCTGGCCCAGGCGCTGGGCAATGTCAGCCTGTTCGCCGCGCCGACCATGGTCAAGCGCATGGTCGAGCAGGCCCGGCTGCAGGGCTATGGCGGCGAAGGGCTGAAGACCATCATCTACGGCGGCGGGCCGATGTACCTGGCCGATCTGGAACAGGCGTTGGACACCTTCGGCCCGCGCCTGGTGCAGATCTACGGCCAGGGCGAATGCCCGATGACCATCAGCGCGCTGTCCCGTGAAGCCATCGCCGACCGAGCCAACCCCGACTGGCCACGCATCGCCGCCTCGGTGGGGCGTGCCCAGGCCTGCGTCGAGGTGCGGGTGGTGGGCGCCGATGGAAGCCCCTTGCCGCTCGGGGCAACCGGCGAGATCGCCGTGCGCGGCGCGCCGGTGATGCAGGGCTATTGGGACAATCCGCAGGCCACCCGTGCCGCCCTGGTGGACGGCTGGCTGCTGACCGGCGACATTGGCCAGCTCGACGATCAGGGCTACCTGACCCTGACCGACCGCAGCAAGGATGTGATCATCTCCGGCGGCAGCAACATCTACCCGCGGGAAGTGGAAGAGGTGCTGATGCAGCATCCCGGGGTGTTCGAAGTGTGCGTGGTGGGCGAGGCCGACCCCGAATGGGGCGAGTCGGTGGTAGCCTTCGTGGTGCCGCGCAGGCCGGGTTGCCTCCAGGCCCAGGCGCTCAACGACTGGTTCCTGGCGCGCATGGCCTCGTTCAAGAAACCGAAAAAATACCAGTTCTGCACCGAGCTGCCGAAAAACAGCTATGGCAAGATTCTCAAGACCCGCGTGCGCCAGTGGCTGCAAGACCCGAAAGGGGCCTTGAGCAGCCCCTGAAGCACGGTATTCATGGACAGCAACACGACAGGAGTTCCCTTGATGGGCATGTCACCCAATACCCCCCAGCGCCAGCGGCGCCGGGCGTTTCTCGGCGCCACCACCGGTCACTTGATCGAGTGGTACGACTACGGCGTCTACGGCTTCCTGGCCTTGTACATCGGCAAGGCCTTCTTCGTCTCCGACGACCCCACCAGCAGCCTGCTGGCCAGCTTCGCGGCCTTTGCCCTGAGCTTCTTCATCCGCCCTTTGGGCGGTTTGTTCTTCGGCCCCCTGGCGGACCGCATCGGCCGCCGCCGCACGCTGATCACGGTGCTGGTGCTGATGGCCGGCTCCACCTTCCTGCTCGGCCTGTTGCCAACCTACGCCAGCATCGGCATCGCCGCGCCGGTGTTGCTGGTGCTGATCCGCTGCGTGCAGGGTTTCTCCGCCGGCGGCGAGATCGGCACCATCACCAGCTTCATCTCCGAATATGCCGGTCCCGGGCGCCGAGGCTTTGCCACCTGCTGGCTGATGGTCACCGCCGTGCTCGGCCTATTGTTGGGTGGCGCCGTGGCCAATGGCATGACCTGGGCGCTGGGCGCCGAGCTGATGCAGGCGTGGGGCTGGCGGATTCCGTTCCTGATCGCCGGGCCCCTGGGTTTCATCTCGCTGTATATCCGCCTGAAGCTGGAGGACAGCCCGGAGTTCATCGCCCTGGTGGAGGCCGGGGAAACCTCCAAGGCGCCGCTGCGCGAGGTGTGGCAGTGGAAGCGCTCGATTGCCCTGGTGTTCTTCATCATCACCCTGCACAGCTCGATCTTCTACCTGGTGCTGACCTTCGCCTCGACCTACATGTCCAACACCCTCAAATTCGACAGCGGCACCACCTTGCTCTACGTGTTCGTCGCCAGCCTGTCGGCGGCGGTGGTGATGCCGTTTGGCGGCGCCTTCACCGACCGCTACGGGCGCAAGCCGTTCCTGATGGTGATCGGCGTGCTGGCGACCCTGGCCATGTACTGGTTCTTCAAGGCGGCGCCCGGCGCCACCCCGGCCACCTTGTTCTGGCCGTTGATGGCGGTGGCGATCCTGTTCGGGCTCTATGCGTCGTCGACCTATGCGCTGATGAGCGAGTTGCTGCCGACGCGCATCCGTTCCACCGGCATCGCCATGGCCTACAACATCCCGGTGGCGGTGTTCGGCGGCAGCGCGCCGTTGATTTCCACCTGGCTGATCAAGGTGACCGGCGATATCACCGCGCCCTGGTATTTCTATGTGGCGACTGGGGTGGCGTCGTTGATTGCGCTGGTGGTGCTGCGCAAGGAAGACTTCGTGGCCTGCGCCCAGGAAGTGCGGCAACCTAGCGATGTTGAACCAAGCCCCTTGAACCTGCGTTCGGTTTGATCCCCTGTAGGAGCCGGCCTTGCCGGCGAACACCGGCACAGCCGGTGCCAGCCACCGCGTTGCCTGTTTCGCCGGCAAGGCCGGCTCCTACAGCACCATTCGCACCTGCCTGTTGAGGCTTTGCCTGGTCTCGGCAACAATCGGTTACGATGCCGGTTGCTGAAAACGGCACAGACTCACTGGCCTGCGAAGAACAACATGAAATCAGCGCGCACTGTCATCTCGGAAAACTTCTTCCGCCGCTTCAAGCCCATCTTCGCCCCGCACCTGGACGCCCTTGGCATCGACTTGCCGTTGCTGGACCGCGCCGATATCGAGATCCCCGGCGACCAGTACGTCGCCCTGTGGGAAGCCGCCGGCACCCGCAACCCCGCCATCGGCCTGACCCTGGGCAGCCAGACCGAAGCCGACGATATCGGCGCCCTGGGCCACGCCTTGCATTGCGCGCCCAGCGTCGAGAAGGCGCTGATGACCCTGCACACCTACATCGTGGTGTTCGCCCAGGAGTCATCCATCGACTACTGCTGCGAAAGCCGCCAGTTGCGCATCACCTACCAGGTCACCGACACCACCGTGGTCAACCGCCGCCAGGACGCAGAGTTCGCCATCGCGGCGATCCTGCGCCAGCTGCAGCTGATCACCGCCAGCCCGTTGCGGCCGTTGCGGGTGGACTTCGAGCACCCGCGCCCGGCAGATGTCTCGGTGCACAAGCAGTTGTTCATGTGCCCGCTGTTCTTCGGCCAGGCGACCAACCGTATTACTTTGCCCATCGAGGTGCTCAAGCTGCCGGTGACGCAGGGCAACGAGCGGCTGTTCCAAGCCCTGGAGCCCTACCTGCAACGGGAACGCGAGCAGCGCAGCGTCAGCGACGAGCTGCTGCCCCAGGTCACCCGCATGATCGCCCTTGGCATGGCCAGCGGCGTGCCGTCGCTGGACGAGGTCAGCGCGCGCATGGGCCTGAGCCGGCGCACCCTGCAACGTCGGCTCAAGGACCAGGCCATCGAGTTCTCGGTGCTGGTGGAGGAGGTGCGCCGCGACCTGGCGCTGGGTTACCTGAACCATTCCGACTACTCGATGACGCAGATCTCGCTGCTGCTCGGTTACGCCGAGTCCGGCTCGTTCACCCGTGCCTTCCGCCGCTGGACCGGGCAGTCGCCGCAGCAGTTCCGCCAGGCCGGGCGCGCGCCTGGCGCGGGGTGCTGAAAATCTGGCATCGCCGGGCAATCCAGTTGACGTGTCGCCCGATAGGCTCGAAGGGACCGCATGTTCCTATGCGAAACCCGAGAGTCCAGCATGAACGACAACAACAACGACGCTGTGCATGAACATCGCTCCTTCTGGCAACACGACTACGGTATCTACGCGCCCAACACGCGCCTGACCGAAGACCTCAAGGTCGATGTGGCGGTGATCGGCGGTGGCTTCACCGGGCTCAACACGGCCTGGCAGTTCAAGCGCGACAACCCCGGTGCCCGGGTGGTGGTGCTGGAGGCGGCCTTGATCGGCTTCGGCGCCAGCGGGCGCAACGCCGGTTTCAGCACCAAACTGTTCGGCCTGGAGCCGGAGCTGGTGGTGCTGCGCTGGGGCCGGCAGAAGATGATCGACGCTCACCACTACCTCGAAAAGGCCGTGGCCTATACCCGCGAGGTGATCGACAGCCATGGCATCGATTCGGATTACCGCCATGCCGGGCTGGTGCGGGTCAGCTATTCGCCGCAGCAGGCGGCGCGCCTGGGCAAGACCCTGGCGCTTTACGAATCGCTGGGGCTGGCGGCGGACATGCGCTGGCAGGACGGCGACGCGCTGCGCCAGCAATACGACTCGCCGCGGCTGCTGGGTGGCATTCGCGAAGCCGAGACCGGCTACCTCGACCCTTGCAAGCAGGTGCGCGGGCTCAAGGGCCTGGCGGCGTCGGTGGGGGTGCGTATCCATGAGGCGACGCCGGTGCTCGATTTCGACAGCAGTGGTGCGGGCATCGTGCTGCGCACGCCCGTGGCCAAGGTGACCGCCGACAAGCTGGTGATCGCCACCAATGCCTACTCGCGGCAGGTTCCCGGCTCGCGTGCGCTGGAGCGCCGGCAATTCCCGCTGTGGACCTACCAGGTGGTCACCGAGCCGCTGGGCGACGCGCTGTGGCAACGCCTGGGCTGGCAGGGCAGGGAGGCGTTCGGTGACAACCGGCAGATGCTGCACTACTTCCGCCCGACCGTGGACGGTCGCATCGTCATGGGTGGCGGCGATGTGCTGGCCTATACCGGCAGCGCCATGGACGAGCAGCCGTCACCGGCCAGCTGGGCGCACTGCGAGGCGCACCTGAAGTGGATCTACCCGCAGCTGCGCGATGTGCGCATCGCCTACCGCTGGGGCGGGCCGGTGTCGGTGAACGCCGACATGGTGCCGGAGATCAGTTTCATCGGCGATGAACGCATGGTCTATGCCGGGGGGTGTTTCGGCCATGGGGTTGCGCTGTGCCACCTCAACGGGCGGACCATCGCCGACTTGCTGCAAGGGCGGCGTAGCGAATTGACCGACTTCTGGATCGTCAACCGCAAGGCCATCGCCATGCCGGGCAACACCCTGTCGTGCTGGGCCGGGCGCACGGCGCGCCAGGCGCTGCGGGCGTGGGATTGGTGGGAAGAGCGCGCCCTCAAGGCCTGACACATCCTTCTGTAGGAGCCGGCCTTGCCGGCGAACCAGGCGACACGCTGCATGGAACCGGCGTTGCCGGTGTTCGCCGGCAACGCCGGCTCCTACAGAAGAGGGCGCACATTCGGGGCCTGGCACCGGATGACAAACACCCTGGCGCGCGCGGTCAAGCCGCTGCCCGTCGCCATTGAATACTGTCTGTCACGCAGAGCCGGAAACGCTTTTTGGGCCGTCCCTCGGCGGCCCCTTTTTCCCCTCTGCCTGCAACGAACTGCCTTTCGATAACCACAACAATCACGCAAGGAAAAGTTCATGAAACGACGCCCCCTGTCCCTGTTGGGCGGCGCGCTGCTGGCGCTGCTCGGTACCACCACCTCGTTCACGGCCGTGGCGGCCCTCACCCCATCAGGCGCGGAAAAGGCCGGCAACGCCGACGGCAGCATCCCCGCCTGGACCGGCGGCCTGACCCTGGCCCCGGCCGGCTGGTCGCCGGGCCACGGCGATCCCTACGCCGCCGACAAGCGCCTGTACGCGATCGACGCCAACAACGTGGCCCAATACCAGGCGCAACTGCCGGAAGGGCAGGTAGCGCTGATCAAGGCCTACCCGGGCTACCGTCTCGACGTGTACCCCACCCACCGCAGCTGCGCGATCCCCGACGAAGTGGCGCAGCGCACCCAGGCTTTCGCCGGCCAGGCCAGCATCGGCGCCGACGGCTGGCGCCTGGAGCGAGCAGCCGGGGCGGCGGTGCCGTTCCCGCAACCCAAAAGCGGCATCGAGGTGCTGTGGAACTACAAGCTGCGCTACATGGCCAAGGGCCGCAAGGCGCAGATCTCGTTCCTGCGCCGCGAGCCGGCCGGGGGGCTCACCGAGGTGCGCCAGTGGGCCAGCGAGTACTACCCCTACAACGACCCGGCGGTGAAGGCCCCGGCAGACACCGACGACGTCGAGGCCAAGCTGCTCTACGACATCCAGTCGCCGTCCTCGCGCGCCGGCGAGATGTACCTGGTGCACGCCCGCCTGGACCAGCCGCAGAACGCCTGGATCTACTTCCCCGGCCAGCGCCGCGTGCGCCAGGCGCCGACCTTCGCCTACGACAACCCGATCGCCGGCTCCGACAACCTGTACTTCGTCGACCAGATCAATATGTTCACCGGCGCCCTGGACCGCTACGACTTCAAGCTGCTGGGCAAGCGCGAGATGGTGGTGCCGTACAACTCCTACCGCCTGGTGGACAAAAGCAACACCTACGACAAGCTGATCGGCGAGCACTACCTGGACCGCGACGCCCAGCGCTACGAGAAGCACCGGGTGTGGGTGGTGGAGGCCACGGTCAAGGCCGACAAGCGCCACTCGTTCGCCAAGCGCGTGTTCTATTTCGACGAGGATAGCTGGAGCCTGCTGCACGTGGACATGTACGACGCCAAGGGCAACCTGTGGCGGGTGCAGGAGGGCAGCTTGTGGGCCGACCCCGAAATCCAGGCCTGCACCAGCTTCGAGTACGTCAGCTATGACCTGATCGCCCGGCGCTACATCGCCGACGGCTTCACCCAGCAGGGCGCGGCCCTGGACCTCACCGCCGGCCTGCAAGGCCGGGTCAGCGACAAGCAGTTCAATGCAGGCGAACTGCGCCGTCGCGGCGAGCGCTGACCGCCAGGAGAGCAGAGCATGAACACATTCCCTTCGCGGGCATGGGCGCAGGCCGCCCCGTGCCCGGCGCTGGCCCTGGCCGTCCTCGGCCTGCTCGGCGCGCAGCCTTGCCAGGCCTTCACATTCGGTAGCGAGGATGGAGTCTCGGGCAGCTTCGACTCGACCCTGTCCTACGGTTTCGCCAGCCGCCTGCAATCGCCCGACTGCCACTTGCTGGGCAACGACAACGGCGGCTGCAACACCGGCACAAACAACGAGCTGGGCCGCTATTACAACCTGGAGCGCGGCAACGGCTACGCCAACGCCGACATCAACTACAGCAACGCCGACGATGGCAACCTCAACTACCACAAGCACGACGTGTTCTCCCAGGTGCTCAAGGGCACCCACGAACTGAGCCTGCGTTTCGGCGAGGGTTGGAGCGCCCTGGGGCGGGTGGCCTGGGCGCGGGACTTCAAGATGGACGACACCCGTCGCACCGACCTGGAAGGCCCGGCCAGGCGCGACGCCACCAAGCGCTTCGACCTGCTCGACCTGTGGCTGGCGAAAAGCTTCGACCTCGGCGAGATGCCGGCCAAGGTCAAGGTCGGCAACCAGGTGATCAGCTGGGGCGCGGAGCTGTTCGTCAGCGGCGGCATCAACCAGATCAACGCCCTGAGCCTGCCCAAGTACCACACCCCAGGCACGCAGTTGAAGGAAGTGTTCATCCCCGCGCCGATGGCCTCGTTCAGCCTGGGGCTGACTGACACCCTGAACCTGGAGGGCTACTACCAGTTCAAGTGGAACGGCTACGACGTCGACCCGGTGGGCAGCTATTTCTCCAGCGCCGACATCGCCGGCGAAGGGCGGCGGGCGATCTACTACCCGACGGGCTTTGTCGAAGGCCTGCAACCCGGTACCTGCGCGGGGACACCGAGCGGCCGCTGCGGCGACCCGCTGACCAGCGGCCTGAGCCACGAGCAACTGGTGGCCAGCGGCCTGGCGGTGCCCTATGGCGGCGAACACAAGCCCGGCAATGGCGGCCAGTACGGCCTGGCCCTGCGCTGGACGGCCGAGTCGATCAACACCGAGTTCGGCCTGTTCTACCAGCGCTACCACGACAAGCTGCCCTTCATCGGCTACACGGCGCGCAGCAACCCGGATGCCCTGGTGGTGGACGACTACTTCATCAATTATGGCGAGGACAAGGACCTGTTCGGCCTGTCGATGAGCACCCTGGTGGGGCCGGTGGCCGTGGCCGGCGAGCTGTCGTTCCGGCCCCACGACAGCGTGGCCATCGACCCGACGGTGGCCTTCGGGCAAGGCCTGACCGGCAGCTACAACCGCTACAGCGTGTTCGACACCGGGGTGAGCAAGGGCTTCGTCGAGGAACGCAAGTGGCAGGCCGACGTCAACGCCACCTACACCTTCTCGGGCAACGACCCGCTGGGCTTCATCCCCAACGCCCTGGGCGCCTCCGACGGTTTCCTGCTGGCGGAGGTGGCGGTCACCCGCTATCCGGGGCTGGACACCTCGGGCCGGGTGCCCTACGTGCTGCCGGACTACTCGCTGCCCGACCGCACCTCGTGGGGCTACGTCACCGAGTTCGGGGTCAACTACCCGAACCTGTTCGACAGCGGTGTCACCGTCACCCCGCAGCTGGACTTCAGCCACGACGTCAAGGGCACCACGCCCAACGCCATGCCCTTCGTCGAGGGGCGCAAGTCGCTGACCACCTCGTTGCTGTTCAACTACCGCGACCGCTGGAAAGGCGGCTTGCAGTGGGTGCGCTACTGGGGTGGCGGCGACAACAACCTGATGGCCGACCGCGACTTCGTCAGCGGCAATATTTCCTACTCCTTCTGATCCGGCCGCCACGTGCTCGCAAGGCGCGTGGCGGGGAGGTTATTCATGCTGGCTTATCTGGTCTCGGCGCTCGAGCGCCTGGTCTTTCGCCATCGCCTGGCGACCCTCGGCCTGCTGGCCGTGGTCACCCTGGTGATGGGCCTGTTCGCCGCGCGTCTGGAGATGTCGGCGGGCTTCGATAAACAACTGCCGCAGCAGCACCCCTATATCAAGACCTTCAACCAGTACCGCGACGTGCTGTTCGGCGCCAACCGGGTCATCGTGGTGCTGCGGGCGCGCCACGGCGATATCTGGAATCCGGTGGCGCTCACTCGCCTGCACGACCTGACCCAGACGCTGTTCTTCCTGCCGGGCATCGACCGGCGCAGCGTCACCTCGCTGTGGACGCCGAACACCCGTGCGGTGCAGATCACCGAGGAAGGCATGAAGGCCGAGGACGTGGTCGGCGGCGATGTCACCGTCGGCAACCTCGATGCCCGGGCCATCGCCGGCATCCGCGAGCGCACCCTGGCCGGGGGCTTCGTCGGCAGCCTGGTGGCCACCGACCAGCGCGGGGCGATGGTGGTGGCGGAACTGGCCGACCCGGACCCGGTGACGGGCAAGCGCCTGGACTATCTCGCTTTCAGTCGGCAATTGGAGGAGCAGGTGAGGGCGCAGTACGCCAACGCCGACTTCGACGTGCAGATCATCGGCTTCGCCAAGCAGATGGGCGATATCGGCGCCGGCGCCCGCAGCGTGGTCGAGTTCTTCGCCCTGGCGTTCGTGCTCACGGCGCTGGCGGTGTATGGGTACACCCGCTCCTGGCGCCTGACGGTGCTGCCGCTGGTGTGCTCGCTGGTGTCGGTGGTGTGGCAGTTCGGCACCCTGACGCTGCTGGGCTTCGGCCTCGACCCGCTGGCGATCCTGGTGCCGTTCCTGGTGTTCGCCATCGGCGTGTCCCATGGCGTGCAGCAGGTCAACTTCATCGCCAAGGAAGTCTGTGCCGGCGCCGATGGCATGACCGCCGCCCGGCGCAGCTTCGTCGGGCTGATGATCCCGGGCACCCTGGCCCTGATTACCGCTTTCGTCGGTTTCGCGACGTTGGTGCTGGTGCCGATCCCGATGATCCGTGAGCTGGCCATCACCGCCTCGGTGGGGGTGGCCTACAAGATCGTCACCAACCTGGTGATGCTGCCGGTGCTGGCCAGCTACTGCCGTTTCGACGCGCGCTACGTGGCACGGGTCGAGCGCCTGCGGGCGCGCCGCGAAGGGCTGATGACCGGCCTCGGGCGTATCGCCGAGCCACGCAACGCGGTACGGGTGACGCTGCTGGGGGCGGGCCTGATGGTGCTGGCGGTGTGGCAGAGCCAGGGTCGGCATGTCGGCCATGTGCTGCCGGGCGCCCCCGAGCTGCACGCCGACTCGCGCTACAACCAGGACGTGGAGCAGGTGGTAGGGCACTTCGCCCTGGGCCTGGACCTGTTCACCGTGGCCGTGCAGACCCCGGCGGGTGGCTGCTATCGGCATGAGGTGATGGCCTATGTCGACCGCCTGACCTGGTACCTGGGCACCTTGCCCGGCGTGTTGTCGGCGCAGTCGCTGCCGGCCATGGCCAAGCTGGCGGCCTCGGGGGTGAACGAAGGGCAGCCGAAGTGGGCGGCGCTGCCGGTCGACGAGCTGTCCCTGGGCGAGGCCGTGCGCCAGGTGCCCGAGGCGCTGCGCCTTTACGACGCCGACTGCACCGTGCTGCCGGTCAACCTGTACCTGGCCGACCACAAGGCCAGCACCCTCAAGCAGGTGACCGCGGCCATCGAGCAGTACCGCGAGCGCCATGTGCTGCCCGGGGTGAACGTGCGCCTGGCCAGCGGCAACGCCGGGGTGCAGGCCGCCACCAACGCGGTGGTGGAGGGCTCCGAGTTGCCGATGATGCTCTACGTGTACCTGACCATCGTGCTGCTGGTGGGGCTGGTGTACCGCGACTGGCGGGCCATGCTCGCCTGCTGCCTGCCACTGACCCTGGCGACCTTCCTCGGGTACTGGTTCATGAAGGCCCTCGACATCGGCCTGACCGTGGCCACCTTGCCGGTGATGGTGCTGGCCGTGGGCGTGGGGGTGGATTACGCCTTCTACATCTACAACCGCCTGCAACTGCACCTGGCGGCGGGGCGCGACATCGTCGCCGCGTTCCAGCAGGCGTTGCGCGAGGTGGGCGTGGCCACGGTGTTCACCGCGCTGACGCTGTCGGTGGGGGTGGCCACCTGGTCGTGCTCGGCACTGAAGTTCCAGGCCGACATGGGCCTGCTGCTGACCTTCATGTTCATGGCCAACATGCTGATGGCGGTGACCCTGCTGCCGGCCCTGGCCGTGGTCCTGGAAATGCTGGTTCCGCGACGGGGGCCGGTACGCGCGCCCCTGGTCGCCCATTGAGAAGGGTTGGCTGATGAAGAGTGTTCGCGTGTTGCCCTGGGTGCTTGGGTTGATGTGCGTGGGGCAGGCCTGGGCCGCACCGGCCATTGCCCTGAACGAGGTACGCCAGGCCCCTTTGGTGGCCGTGGCCAGGGCGGGGCAGGGGTTGGTCGCGGTGGGCGACCACGGCGTGGTGGCGCTGTCCGCCGATGGCCGGCAGTGGCGCCAGGCGCGCAGCGTGCCGGTGGATGGGCTGTTGACCGCGGTGAGCTTCGTCGACAGCCAGCAAGGCTGGGCCGTGGGCCATGGCGGGGTGTTGCTGCACAGCGTCGATGGCGGCCAGGACTGGACCTTGCAACAACATCTGGAGGGCAAGCCGGTGCTGCTGTCGGTGCTGTTCACCGATGCCCGCCACGGCGTGCTGGTCGGTGCCTATGGCTATGCCGCGCGCACGGCCGATGGCGGCGTCACCTGGCAGGCATTGCAGGTGGGCGAGAAGGGCGACGACTTCCACTTCAACCAGGTGTTCCAGGCCGCCGACGCCAGCCTGTTCATCGTTGGCGAGGCCGGCCACGCCTACCGCTCCACCGACCAGGGCGGGTCCTGGCAAGCCTTGGATACGGGTGTCAGTGGCTCGCTGTGGACCGGCACCGGCCTGCGCGATGGCCGGGTGCTGCTGGCGGGCATGAGCGGGCGGGTATTGCTGGGCGACAGCCAGGGCCGGCATTGGCAGGTGCTCGACTGCGGCAGCCGCGAGGCGATCACCGCCGTGGCGCAACTGAATGACGGCCGCGTGGCCCTGGTGGGCAACGCCGGCCTGGTGGCGGTCTCCGACACGCAGGTGGCGCACTTCACCAGCACTCAGCGCGAGGACCGCCAGAACCTCGCGGCCCTGGTCGCTCGGCCGGGCCATCTGTTGCTGCTCGGCGCCGCGGGCGTGGTCGACAGCGTGGCACCGGATGCCAAGCCGACTGTCACCGCGCGCCAATCCACCGAAAATGCCCCTCGATAGACTCAAGCCCAGGCCGATCGCCTGTTGCGGAGCCCCTATGTTCAAGCGTTCCTTGCGTCATCTGCTGTGTGGCCTGTCGTTGCTCGCCGGTGCGTCATCGGTGTTGGCCGGCTTCGTGCCGGAGCAGGCCCGTGTCGAAGTGCTCGGCGATCATCGCGACCAGCACTGGTTCTGGCTCTGGGGCAGCAATGCGCCCAACATGGTCGATGGCCGTGCCTACCTGTTCGACGACCAGGGCCGCAACCTCGGCCAGCTGAGCACCGGCATCTGGTCCAATGGCCTGCAACTGGCGCGCAGCCGCGACGAGCTGTACGCCACCGAGATCTACTTCAGCCGGGGCGTGCGTGGCCAGCGCAGCGACGTGGTCACGGTGTACGACGCCAGGACCCTGAGCCCCAAGCGCGAGATCCCGATCCCGGCCAAGCGCATGACCGCGTTGATCTCCACCGGCCTCAGCGTGCTGTCCGACGACGAGCGCTTCCTGCTGGTGCTCAACTTCACCCCGGCGCAGTCGATCTCGGTGGTCGACCTGGCGCACGACCGCTTCGTCACCGAGGTGCCGATCCCGGGCTGCGCGTCGATCTACCCGGCCGGCCCTCGTGACTTCTACGCGATCTGCGGCAATGGCGGGTTCTTCCACCTGCGCCTGGATGAGCAAGGGCAAGTGGCGTTGCAGGAACGCACCCCGTCGGTATTCGACCCGCTGCAGGACCTGCTGCTGACCACCGGTGTGCGCGATGGCGACACCTGGTACTTCGTTTCCCAGCACAACCGCGCCTGCGCCCTGGGCATGGGCGCCGACGGTGTGCGGCCGATCAAGCAGTGGTCGCTGGTCAGCGACCAGGAGCGCGCCGATGGCTGGGGCATCGCCGGCAACCATGGCGTGGCCCTGCACCAGCAAAGTGGGCGGCTGTACGTGCTGATGCACAAGGATGTGCCGGAGAACTACCAGAAGCCCGGCACCGAGGTATGGGTGTACGACGTGGCCACGCAACAGCGGGTGGCGCGCCTGTCGCTCGAGGGGCAGAGCACCGCCATCGGCGTCAGTCAGGGCGACCGGCCTCGGCTGTACAGCCTGGACTGGGTGGTGCCGATGCCGAGCCTGTTCACCCTGTGGGTCTACCTCACCAAAGGCGAGGCCGGGCTGACACCGCTGCTGCGCCAGGGCGTGAACCTGTACGACGCCGACAGCGGCGAGCACCTGCGCAGTGTCGGCGATATCCCCTTGGGCTTCCTCAACGTGGTGATGCCATGGTGACCGTCGCACTGCTGCATGACCCCCTGGTGCATGTCGCCAGTGTCGGTGGGTTGACCTTATTGCTGGGCGCTGCCGCGCTGCACAAGCTGCACGATCCCCAGGCGTTCGCCGCTGTGTTGCAACGCTATGCCCAGGTACTGGGCCGCTGGTGCGCGGCGCCTGTGTGGCCGCACCTGTTGCCGGTGCTGGATGTGCTGGCCTGCTCGGGGTTGCTGCTGAGCCTGTGGTGGCCGCTGGCAGCGCTGCCCGCCGTAGGGTTGCTGGTGCTGTATGCCGGCGTGCTGGCGGCGGCCGTGAGCGAGGGTAGCTCCCTGGAAGACTGCGGCTGCCACTTCGGCGGCCGCCGCCAGCCGCCGTCCGCGGCGCTGGTCTGGCGCAACCTGCTGCTGGCGTTGGTCGCTGGCAATCTGCTGACGCCTGTGAGCGAACGTCCGCTGACCTGGCTCGACGGCTGCACCCTGGTGTTCGCCTTCATCAGCGTCGCCGCCCTGTACCTGCTGGCCAACCAGCTGATCTCCAACCGTGCACTCCCGAGGCAACGGCCATGACTTACGCACTGATCATTTCCAGCCTGCTGTCCTGGGCGATCATCCTGATGCTGACCCTTGCCGTGTGGGCCCTGGCGCGCCAGGTCGGGCTGCTGCACGAACGCATCCAGCCGGTGGGGGCGTTGTCCCTGGGCAAGGCGATCAAGGCCGGAGACACGGCGCCCGTGTTCACCTTGCCCAGCCTGAACGGAGGTTCGGTCAACCTCGGTGGCGCCGACGGGCAAGGGCAGGGTACCTTGCTGTTCTTCCTGTCCGAGACCTGCCCGGTGTGCAAGACGCTGCTGCCAGTGCTCGATGCGCTGCGTCGGCAGGAGCGGCTGAGGGTCGTGCTGGCCAGCGATGGTGAAGTGGATGAGCACCTGGCCTTTATCACCGCCCACGGCTTGCAGGCGTTCCCTTACCTGCTCTCCCGAGAAGCGGGCCTGGCCTACCAGATCAGCAAGCTGCCCTACGGCGTGCTGATCGATGAGCACGGCACCGTCGCCAGCCACGGCCTGGTCAACACCCGCGAGCATCTGGAAAGCCTGCTGGAGGCACGGCGCCTGGGGCATGCCACCGTCCAGGCGTACAACGCCGCGCAACAGGGGCAGCAGCCATGACGATCCGTTGGTTCGACGAAGCCACCCAACTGCTGACCCGCCGCGTTGCCCGCGGTACCTCGCGCCGGGGTTTCCTTGGTGGCCTGGGCACCTTGCTGGTCGGCGCCGGGGCGACCACGTTGCTACCGGTGTTCCGAGGCGACGCCTTCGCCCAGTCCAGTGCCGGGCTGCAGGAGTCGGGGGACCCGAACAGCTGCGAGTACTGGCGCCACTGCGCCATCGACGGCTTCCTCTGCGGCTGCTGCGGCGGCACCTCCAGCAGTTGCCCGCCGGGCACCGTGCGCTCGGACATCACCTGGATCGGCACCTGCCACAACCCCACCGACGGCAAGGACTACGTGATCTCGTACAACGACTGCTGCGGCAAGAGCAACTGCGGCCGCTGCGTGTGCCAGCGCGACCAGGGCGACACACCGCTGTACCGCCCGCAGAGCTCCAACGACCTGAACTGGTGTTCCGGCAGCCAGGCGGACATGCCGTACCACTGTTCGCTGTCGGTGGTGATCGGGGTCAAGGAGTAGGGCATGGCCGGCCGTCTGTCGTGCGCGCTCACCCTGGCCCTGCTGGCGTTCGTCGGCAGCGCCCTGGCCACCGAGCCGCGCCAGTTCGACTACATGCTCAACTGCCAGGGCTGCCACCTGCCCGACGGCAGCGGCAACCCGGGGCGCGGCGTGCCGGCGTTTCCCGGGCAGCTGGGCAAGTTCCTCGGGGTGCCGGGTGGGCGCGAGTACCTGGTGCAGGTACCGGGCTCGGCCTTGTCGGGGCTGTCGGACGACGCCCTGGCGGGGGTGCTCAACTGGATGCTGGCGCGTTTCGACGCCAGCCACCTGCCCACGGATTTCAAACCCTACAGCGGCGCCGAAGTGCGGCAGTGGCGCGGCGCGGTGCCCGCCGATGTCGAGGCCACGCGCAAGCGGCTGCTGCAACGCATTGCCCAACGAGAACAACAATGAGAGCACTTCAACCGATGACGCCACGCCTTTGCGCCGGCCTGCTGGCCCTGGCCAGCACCTTCATGGCCCACGCCGAAACCGCGCCCGCCCAGGCCGCCACCTGTGTCGCCTGCCATGGCGCCCAAGGCCAGGGCAACCCGGCACTGGGCGCGCCGCGCCTGGCCGGGCAGCACGCCGAATACCTGCTCACGCAGCTGCGCGATTTCAAGGCCGGGCGCCGGGGCTATGACCCGCGGGATAGTCACGGTGCGCAGATGCGGGCGATCGCCGCGACGGTGCAAGAGGGGGAGCAGGAGCCGCTGGCGCGCTACTTCGCCGGGCTCGAAGGTGGCGCCGTTGCGCCGCCAGTGCCCGGCGCAACGGGCCAGGCGCTCTACCAGGGCACCTGTGCCGCCTGCCATGGGCCGCAGGGGCAGGGCTTCGCGCACCTGAAAACGCCGAACTTGCGACTGCTCGACCGGACTTATCTCGACCGCCAGTTGCTGGCCTTCAGCGACGGGACCCGGGGCAGCGAGCAGCACGGCAGCGAGCTGGCGATCTGGATGCGCGGCATTGCCCTGCAACTGCATGGCGATGAACAACGGCGGGTGTTGCTCGACTACATCGCCACCCCATGACCTGCGAACCAACAATCTCTGTAGGAGCGGCTTCAGCCGCGATCACCCGCAAAGCGGGTGCCCGGCACCGCGATGCCCGCATCGCGGCTGAAGCCGCTCCTACAAGTATGGATTTCCAATGTTGTGAATTTGAGGAGAAGTGACCCCTCCATGCCATCCCCCAAGTTTCTCAAGGGCTTTCGCCATGAACTGGCCAACCGCGCCTTCGCCCTGGCCGCCGTCCGGCGCATGGCCTCGCGCCTGCAAGGCGAGCAGGCGCACCCATTCTGGAACACCTACGCCGACCTCGAGATCTTCAACCAGCCGCGCTACCAGGCCGCAGCCGACCTCTGGGGGCTGGACACCACGCCCGGCGTGCTGACACGGTTCAAGTCCTGGCTGCTGACCTCGGTCCCCCGGCCCCTGCAAGGCCTGCTGCTGCGCGTCGTCTATCGCAAGACCGTCAAGTACATGGCCTGGCTGCAAGCCCTGCGCGCCATCGGCCCCGGCGATGCGCAGCGCTTCCTGGACTACATGATCGACCAGGAGCAGCTGCAGCTGGACATGATGCGCTTGGCCCTCACGGGCCGTTACCGCGATGTGGCGCGCCAGGCCGATGCCTTCTTCCTCAAGTACAACGGCGTCAAGCTGCTGGCATTCACCCCTGAGCCGATGGAGTCGCAATGAATGTCCTGATCGTCCACGCCCATCACGAACCGCAATCCTTCAGCAGCGCCATGGCCCGGCTGGCGGTGGAGGTGTTGGAGGGCCAGGGCCACGCCGTGCAGGTGTCGGACCTTTACGCCATGGGCTTCAACCCGGTCGCCAGCGCCGAGGACTTCCAGCAGCGCGCCAACGCCGATTACCTGGTCTATGCCCTGGAGCAGCGCCACGCGGTGAAGAACGGCACCCTGGCGGCCGATATCGCCGCCGAGCTGGACAAGATTCGCTGGGCCGACCTGATCATCCTCAACTTCCCGATTTACTGGTTCAGCATGCCGGCCATCCTCAAGGGCTGGATCGACCGGGTGTTCGTTTCGGGCTACTGCTATGGCGGTACGCGCATCTACGACCGTGGCGGTCTCAAGGGCAAGCGGGCGATGCTGAGTTTCTCCCTGGGCGGGCAGGCGCACATGTTCGGGCCGGATGCCGTGCATGGTGAACTCGATACCTTGCTGCGGCCGATCCAGCGCGGTGTGCTGGGTTATGTCGGGCTGGCGGTGCTGCCGCCGTTCGTGGCGTTCCATGTGCCCTACATCAGCGAAGAGGCGCGCCTGCAGTACCTGGCGCAGTACCGCCGGCACCTGTTGACGCTCGATGAGCGGGCGCCGCTGGTGTTCCCGTCCCTGGATGATTTCGATGCCACTTTGAAGCCCAATGTGGCTCGACCTGACCTGTAGGAGCCAGCCTTGCTGGCGAACCAGGCGCACACGGTGCAATGCCATTCGCCTGCAGGACGAAGCCATTCATCCATCTTCACAGAAACTTGATAAACCCTGAAAAGAACGTTGAACCTCCCTCGCTAGCATGTTCCCCATACACACTAGCGAGTCATGAACATGTTCGAATCCAAGTCCATCAGGAAAGTCCTCGGCGCCTCGTTCGCCTTCAACGCGCTCCTGGCATCGACCCAGGCCGGCGCGAATGAAAAGAGCGCGCTGGACAGCATCTGGGGAGACGAAACCAAGGTAACCGCAGGCTTCGCCCTGCACACCGCGCCGCGCTACTTCGGCGCCAAGGGCAGCCAGGGCCACTTGCTGCCGTCGGTCACCGTCCAGCGCGGCATCTTCTTCGCCGACAGCCTGTCGGGCGTGGGCGTGCAGTACCAGTCCGACAATGGTTTCAGCGCCAGTGCCGCGCTCGGCTACGACTTCGGTCGCGCCGACGGCGACAGCAAGTACCGCAATGGCTCGGACAGGCTGAAGGGGATGGGCGCGGTGGGCGGCGCGACGGTGGTCGACATCAACCTGTCGCAGCAGCTCCTGCCGTGGCTGGCGGTCACCGCCGAGGCTGAATTGCGTACCGGTGGCTACAAGCGCGGCGACCGCTATCAGTTTGGCTTGTTGAGCACCCTGCACCAGAGCGACCGGGACACCGTCACCCTGAGCCTGAACGGCCATGCGGGCCAGGCGAAGTACAACCAGACCTACTTCGGCGTCACCGCCCAGCAAAGCGAGAACACCGTGTTCGAGCGCTTCAAGGCGGACCAGGGCATCTACGCCTACTCCAGCGAACTGGCGTGGATGCACCAGTTCGACCAGCACTGGTCGACCATCGCCAGCGTGAATGTCATGCACTACACCGACCAGGTGCGCAAGAGCCCGATCATTCGCCAGGACACACCGGTGACGTCGACCTTCGGTGTGCAGTACGCGTTCTGATACCTACGGTGCGCGGAACGCCTCTTCGATGAAGGCCTCGAGCGCCTGCGCCTCGAGGATCTCGATCGAGAAGTGCCCGAAGCGTTTCGGCAGCCAGATGATCCGCGCACCGGCAGGCGACTGCAGGTGCTCGCGGGCCAGCGGGTTGCCGTTCTCGTCCTCGGGCTGCACGCCGTTGGCCACCAATTGGTCATAGGCTTGCTCGATGTCCGGCGTGGCATAGCAGTGGCGGTAGATCATGCCTTCGCCGTGGGCATCCAGCAGCTCCTTCAGGTTGCCCGCCAGCGGCTGGACCAGCATGAAGCGCTCCGCGCCGAGCAGGGCGATCGCGTAGCGCACGTGCAGGCCGCCGCGCTCCCACACCAGTGTCCTGGAGATTCGAGCGCCCAGTACCTGGGCGTAGTAGTCGCAGGCGGCCTCAAGGTCGCTGACCAGCACATCGACATGGCTGAACTTCAGGTCCATCGCATCGCTCTCCAGCTGTGGCTGCGCTCAGGGCTGTGCCGGTGTCTCGGGGGTCGGCTCGGCCTGTTGGCTGGCCTCGGCAGCCAGCTTCGCCCGGTCGGCCTTGGAAATGTAGGTGTTGCGGTTTTTCGGCGCCAGCTTGGCGCTGGCCTTCTTGGCGTGGGCTTTCAACAGCTGGTTGATCTTTTTGCGACGGTTCATGTTCTGTGATCGAGAAGAGGCGGGTGAAGACTGTACCCGAGGGCAGCGAAGCGCGCGATTATACTTCGCCCTGGCCGCTGGCTGGCCAGCACCAACCGACCAGCCACTGACGAATCGTCACATTCGAGGTACACCATCGCCTGGCTGGTACCCAGCACACCCGCGCATGGAGCGCATCGAACCCGACAAGGAGTTGAACATGGCAAGCCAATCATTGCGTTCGGCCTGGATGAACGCGCTGCTTTGGGGGGCACTGGCAGCGTTTGCCAGCCAAGCCGGCGCCGAGGAAGTCTGCGCATTGCCCGATACCGTGGAGCCCGCGCCGGCGCGCCCGGTGGACTACGTCAACAAGGACCTGCCCACGGACTACCTGGCCCTGGTGCTGTCCTGGTCGCCGGAGCACTGCGAGGCCCAGCGCAACAAGCCCAAGGCGCAACGTGAGAAGCACGCCTTCCAGTGTTTCTCCGGCAACCGTTTCGAATGGGTGGTGCATGGGCTGTGGCCGCAGAATGGCTACGCCCGGTCCGACCGGGATCATCCGCGCAACTGCCAGAGCGTCGGCTCGCTGCCGGCCGCGTTGGTCAAGCAGCACCTGTGCATGATGCCGGGCGCGGACCTGATGCAGAACGAATGGCAGGCCCATGGCACCTGTGGCTGGTCGTCCCCCGATCGCTATTTCGCCGATATCCAGCGGGTGTACGACACGCTGCGCCGCCCCACCACGCAAGAGATGCTGGGCAGCGACCCTGGCCCGAACCAGTTGGTGGAAACCAAGGTGAGCACGATCAAGCAGGCCTTCCTGTCGCGCAACCCGGCGCTGCCCGCGCAGAGCCTGCGGGTTTCGGTGGGCTCGGGCAACCGCTTGAAGGAGCTCTGGATCTGCCTCGACAAGCAGCTCGCGCCCATGCCATGCCCGGCAGGCGGGACCCCCGACAACCAGCAGATCAAGGTCCGGTCGCCCTATCAGTGAGCGTTCAGACACTGAGCTGGAGAAACTCGCGCTCCCAGGCGCTGATCACTTGCCGGTAATGCCTGTGCTCGGTGCGTTTCACCGCGATGTAACCTTGCACGAAGCGCTCTCCGAGGTACTCCCTGAGTACCTCGCAATGCTCCATTCGGGCCAGTGCCTCCTCGAGCGTTTGCGGCAGGCGCAGGCCGTGGTGGTCGTAGGCGCGGCCTTGCACGGGGGCGCTTGGGCTGACCTGTTCGAGCATGCCGAGGTAACCGCACAGCAGGCTGGCGGCCAACGCCAGGTAAGGGTTGGCGTCAGCGCCGGGCAGGCGGTTTTCCACGCGCATCGCCGTAGGTGCGGACGCGGGTACGCGCAGCCCGACGGTACGGTTCTCGGTGCCCCATTCGACGTTCACCGGGGCGCAGCTGTCCGCGAGGAAACGGCGGAAGGAATTGACGTTGGGCGCGAACAGCGGCAGCACGTTCGGCAAGTAACGTTGCAGGCCGCCGATGTAGTGCAGGAAGCGTTCGCTCATGGCGCCATCCGCCCCGGCGAAGAGATTGCCGCCGGTGGCCATGTCCAGCACGCTCTGGTGGATATGCATCGCGCTGCCGGGCTCATGGGCGATTGGCTTGGCCATGAAGGTCGCGCCGACACCGTGCCGGATCGCGGCTTCGTGCAGCGAGCGCTTGAACACGATGAGCTGGTCGGCCAGGCGCAGCGGGTCGCCGTGGCGGAAGTTGATTTCCATCTGCGCGGGGCCACCTTCGTGGATCAGGGTGTCCAGGTCCAGCCCTTGGGCTTCGCACCAGAGATAGAGGTCCTCGAACAAGGGGGCGAATTCGTTGGCCGCATCGATGGAGTAACTCTGGCGACCACGTTCGGCCCGGCCCGAGCGGCCGTCAGGGGCCTCGAGCGGCAGGTCGGGATCGTGGCTGCGCCGGGTCAGGTAGAACTCGAGCTCCGGCGCGACGACCGGCTTCCAGCCCTTGTCGGCGTACAGGCCGAGCACGCGCTTGAGCACATTGCGCGGTGACAGTTCGATGGGCTTGCCGTAGCGGTCGAAGGTGTCGTGGATGACCATCGCGGTCGGCTCCGTGAGCCAGGGCAATACGTAGACAGCCTGCGCAGCCGGGCGGCAGAACATGTCGACGCCGGCCTCATCCAGCAGCGCATAGAAGATCGGGTCGTCGACGAAGTCGCCGGTCACCGTCTGCAGCAGCACGCTTTCCGGCAGGCGCATGCCGCCTTCCTCGAGGAACCTGGTGGTGGAAGCGATCTTGCCGCGGGCAATGCCGGTGAAGTCGCTGATCATGCATTCGACCTCGGTGATGCCCTGTTGCCTGAGCTGGCGTTCAAGGGGGTTCATACAAGTCTCGGCGGTTTATGAATCATCCGTGTGGCGCACAAGGCGATGGAGGCCTTTGCGCAGTGCTTCTGTAGGAGCCGGCTTTGCCGGCGAACACCGGCTGTGCCGGTGCCAGCCACCGTGTTGTCTGCTTCGCCGGCAAAGCCGGCTCCTACAGGGGGCGTTAACAGGGTATGGATTCGCGTATCAAGTTGCCGTCGAGTTACCGCCTGCTTTCGTAAATTCTTGATAAAGCGCTCTGGATAGGCACGCTCAGGGTATGCAACCAACAGATAAGCGCCGCCTGTACGTGTAGGACTTCCGCCCCAGGTAGAGTGAGCAAAATACGGATGCACTGTATATTCATCCAGTATTTGCGGGAATTTCCTGCTCCCACGTCCCCCAGAACGAAAAATGGCCCCGTGGACAGAAAATCCAGCTCGGTTAGTTTGAAGGCCTCTCCGCTGGAAACGGAGAGTTCTCAAACCAAATGGAGCTACAACGATGAACCAACCACAATCGCAATCCCCACTTCGTCACGGCCGCGTCATGTCCCCGGCCTCCCGCGGCGCCGTCGCCATCGACCTCGGCCTGCTCGGTGGCTGGCAGGTCAACGAGATGGAAGGCGGCAAGAACTTCCCGGCCCTGGTCGCCGGCCCGTTCCCGGCGCCGTTCGAGACCGACAGCCCAAGCGTCGCGCCACCCGCCGACGGCTACATCCTCAGCGGCGGCAAGGCCGACGCCCGTGACTGCGTCAACTTCACCGACGAGGAAATGAGCAAGAAGCTCAACCGCGCCTTCACCTGGCCGCTGCTCAATGTCGACCCAGGCCAGGTATTCAAGGTGAACTGGGTGTACACCGCGCCGCACACCACCCGTGGCTATCGCTGGCTGATCACCAAGGACGGCTGGGACCCGAAACAGCGCATCACCCGCGCCCAGCTGGAAGCCAAGCCGTTCGCCGAAGACTTCTACCCGCAGGTGCCGTACTACAGCCATGCCGGCGAGTTGAAGGCCAAGATCGATCATGAAGTGAAGCTGCCTTCGAACAAGAAGGGTCGTCATGTGATCGTGCTGATGTGGATCGTGGCCAACACCGGCAACGCCTTCTATCAGGCCTTCGACGTCGACTTCCAGTAAGCCGGCGGATATTCCACACGTTCTGAAGGACTAGAACATGTCTACGTTTGACTTCACCCAACTGAAAACGGCGGAGGATGCCGCCTCGAAAATGCCAAGCCTGGCCGGCAAGAAGATCCTCATGGGCTACTGGCACAACTGGCCGGCCGGCCCCGCCGATGGCTACCAGCGCGGTCAGTTCGCCAACATGAGCCTGGAGGATGTGCCACGGGACTACAACGTGGTGGCTGTGGCCTTCATGAAGGGCAGCGGTATTCCGACCTTCAAGCCCTACAACCTGTCCGACGCCGAGTTCCGCCGCCAGGTGGGCGTGCTGAACAGCCAGGGCAGGGCGGTGCTGATGTCCCTGGGGGGCGCCGATGCGCATATCGCGCTGAACCCGGGCCACGAACAGCCACTGGCCAATGAGATCATCCGCCTGGTGGAAACCTACGGCTTCGATGGGCTGGACATCGACCTTGAACAGAGCGCGATTGACTTCGCTGCCAACAAGACCGTCCTGCCCGCCGCGCTGAAACTGGTCAAGGACCACTACGCCGCCGAGGGCAAGCACTTCATCATCAGCATGGCGCCGGAGTTCCCCTACCTGACCGCCGCCGGCCGCTACGTGCCCTACTTGAAGGCGCTGGAAGGCTACTACGACTTCATCGCGCCGCAGTTCTACAATCAGGGCGGCGACGGGCTCTGGGTCGAGGAGGCCAACAACGGCCGGGGCGCCTGGATCGCGCAGAACAACGACGCGATGAAAGAGGACTTCCTCTACTACATGACCGAAAGCCTGGTCAGTGGCACCCGCGGATTCACCAAGATCCCGGCCGACAAGTTCGTCATCGGCCTGCCGGCCAACGTCGATGCCGCGGCCACCGGCTACGTGATCAACCCAACGGCGGTGTCCAACGCGTTCAAGCGGCTGTATGCCAAGGGCATTTCGATCAAGGGCCTGATGACCTGGTCGGTCAACTGGGACAGCGGGGTGAACAAGAACCACGTGCCCTACAACCAGGAGTTCAGCCGGCGCTACGGGCCGTTGACCAGCGGCAGCAACCTGGCTGGCGCCACGCAGGATGAGCTGCAAGCGCAGACGGCTGGGTAACACGCGATCACGGCGACATCCGGCAGACTTGCCGGGTGTGCCACGGATTTGATTGTCGAGGCCAATCAATCGGAATCCGATGCCGCAAGGCATCGGATTTTTGCCGTCCTCCGCCGAGGTAGCGAAGTGGCAGAGCGGATGTCCGAAAATGGCGAGCCTCATCCCTGCCCAAGGCATAGGATGTCATCCATGCCAAACATCATCGAACCCCCCGAAAGCGACGCCTGCTACCTGGCCATGAAGGCGCACGATGCCCGTTTCGACGGTGCCTTCTTCGCCGCCGTGACCAGCACGGGTATCTATTGCCGGCCGGTGTGCCGGGTGAAGACGCCACGGCGCGAGAACATCCGTTTCTACCGCCACGCCGCCCAGGCCGAAGCGGCAGGCTTCAGGCCCTGCCTGCGTTGTCGGCCGGAGCTGGCACCCCGTGCGGCCGCCTGGAGCACCGAGGACGCGTCACGCATCCTGGCGCTGCAGGCGGCGCGGCTGATGGACGAACCGGAAGCCTTGCTGGGCATGACGGGCACGGGCTCGATGGTCGCCATCGCCAACCATCTGGGCGTGAGCGACCGACACCTGCGGCGCATCTTCGAGACACAGTTTGGTGTTTCGCCCCTTCAGTACCTCCAGACGCGACGGTTGCTGGCGGCCAAGCAATTGATCGCCGACACGCAATTGCCAATGACCCAGGTGGCCTTGTCCAGCGGGTTTGGCAGCGTGCGTCGGTTCAACGATGCGTTTTTCCGGCACTACGGCCTGAACCCGAGTGCGCTGCGCCGCGCCAAAGCCTCGCCGGGCGGGCAGGGCGTCAGCGTGCGTCTGGGCTGGCGCCCACCTTATGACGTGGAGGCCATGCTGGGTTTCCTGCGCCTGCGCGCCATACCTGGGGTGGAGTGTGTGGAGGGCATGCAGTACTCGCGCACCCTACGCCTTATCAAGGGCAGGCACGAATACACCGGCTGGCTGCGGGCACGCTTTGACGAGGCGCACGCCCAGGTGCTGGTCACGATCAGCGAGTCCCTGGCAATCGTGCTGCCTACGGTGATCAACCGCGTGCGCGCCGCCTTTGACCTGGATGCCGATCCGCTCGCCATTCACAGCGCCTTGCACGCCACGTTCCCGTTGGGCGAGGGCGTGCGTGTTCCCGGGGCGGTGGACGGTTTCGAACTGGCGGTGCGCGCCGTGCTAGGGCAGCAAATCACTGTGGCAGCCGCGCGCACGCTGGGTTCGCGCCTCGCCACCGCGTTCGGTGTCCCCGTCGAAACCCCCGTTCCAGGCCTGGGCCGCTTGTTCCCCACGCCGGCCGCCCTGGTCGGGGCCAGTGGCGATGCGCTTGGCCGGCTGGGCATCACCCGCCAGCGCCAGGCCGCGCTCAAGGCCTTGGCCGAGGCCGTCGAGGAGGGGCGCCTGGTCTTGAGCCCTGGCGTGGACGTGGCGGCGACGTGTGCCCAGTTGCGGGCATTGCCCGGTATCGGCGACTGGACGGCCCAGTACATCGCGATGCGCGCACTGCGTTGGCCCGACGCGTTCCCGGCCGGCGATGTGGCGTTGCAAAAAGCCCTGGGCGTGAGCAGTGCCAGCGCCGCCACGCAAGCAGCGCAGGGCTGGCGACCCTGGCGTGGCTATGGGGTGTTGCGCGCCTGGTTGGGGTTGGCAGACACAACACGATGACCTGCGAAGCGATCCACAAACGTGTGCGTCATGTGCAAGGGCGATCACTCATTGGCGCGAGAGCGCGTTCAATACCGCCATGGCGTTCTGGGCGTCATTCACGCCGACGAAGATATGGTCATGGTAATAGGCGGCCATCACATTGCAGCTGATACCGGCCTTGCCCAGTGCAGTGGCGAACGCCGCAGTCAGCCCCACGGCCTCCAATGAGGTGTGCACGGTCAGGGTGATCCAGGCACATACGCAGGTGTAGGGCAGCTTCAGCGCATCGGCGCTGCTTCGCTGCAGAATCACGGTCCATCCTTCGCGTTCCCTGAAACTTCCGACAACCTCCACGTCTGGCAGCGTCATCGGGTCAATGCCGGTGACGAACACATATTCGCCGTCGTTGAGTTCGGGCTTCATGGACTGGAGCAGTTTTTCAAGTGAGGTCTCGCCGTTCATCGCGGAGATCCTGTGGGGGGAGCGGGCAGTCCAGGGTGTTCACCAGGAGAGATTGAAACTAGGCTTTTTACGATAAGTGTCTGCGCGACGATCATGCTGCGTTGAAAACAGGCGGGTGCGCCAGCCCGGTCGGAATGCTCATTGACAACCCGTCAAGTCGTGCGCGACTCCGCCTGTTTTCGCCTTGCCTGATCGAGCACCGGATGCCCGTTCTGCTCTTGATGACGCAGCACCGCAATGGCCATCGGACCGGCCGCCTCGACCGTCTGCGCCTGAACCCAGGGCATGTCGGCCGGTACGATGGCCACGGCTTCGGCAGTATGGGCAGTGAGCTTACCGGCAAACGCGATAGCAAAAGCACCAACCGATTATGCCAGCATCCAAATCAAGGCGCAGTGATGAGCCTCTACTCCTGTACGAAAGCTCTTTTTGCGAAGTCCAGACAATGCAAACATTTTTACTCAATCACGGATTGCTGACGCAAGAAGAACCGAATAAACAAATACCCCCACCATACTAAGAATACGAATACGAAAGTAAAAGCCAGGTTCTATGGGGTAGAGACCCGTCAGCCACCAATCCGCTCCATCACCAAGCGTAACCCAATTGCCGAACCTTGGCGTTTCGTCTATCCTCCGAGCTATATCAGCAGGAACGTCCAGCTGGGCACTTATTTTGGCATGCCGTAAAGGGCTGCCGGGCTTAGGTTCAATCGTTAGCTTTGTTTTAACTCCAGTCTGCAATATCAGACGTTTAAAGGGGGCGTCGTTAGCGCGAAGCTGAAGTTCGTCGTCAAATATTATCGACGCGAGTATAATATTATCCATGCTGAAGTTCTCAAACCCCGCCACATGAAGTTCAAGTCCGAATAGACCACTCATAGATTCATCACCTCTGATCTTCCATGTCAGCCCCTCCTCAGGTACACAGCGTTCTACGTTGTAATCCGGTTCGGCTTTCACAATCTCCTTAGGCAGGCCGCCTTCCTTGAAGTGCATGCTGGCAGGCCCCTCAAACAGAGGAGCGCTATCAGGCTTCGGTATGATCCTTATAGTGTGTTCTTTACCTCGATCCAGTATCATCGGGCTTTCGGGCCAACTCCAGAGATCGATCAAGATATGCGCATGATCAGTCAATTTTGACTGTGCCCGCGCAGCCCTTGAGACAGTCGTCACGAACCCCGGCATGTGAATATCAAGCCCGAATGTGCCAGGGGCCGCACCTTTTACCTCCCACTCCAACCCGCTTGCGGTCAGTGCCCGCTCTTCCTCGTAGGGCGGAGAGGCCGGCACCTGACTCGGGTCGGTCAGGCTCTCAGCTTTGAAACCTAATTTGCATTTTTCGCTCAGGCTCGCCAGTGGGCTGCTGGGCTCGACCCTGATCTTGCGCCCCTTGTCTAGAGGGAAGATCAACGGGTCACTCTCCATTTCGCCATCGACCATCACCGTCACTTCGTCAATTAAATGCTGTGACAGCAGCACCCCGTTCGGCAACGTCGTCATGGCCTCAAAGCGCTCGACATGAATCGTCAGTCTCAAGCTACCACTGACGTTTTCCCCCGTCAGCGTCCAGCTCAGGCCCTCCTCGGTCATATCCTTCTTGATCCCATAGCCCGGCTTCGCGACCACCTGCCCAGGGCTCAGGTCCCCGCCATCAAAGGTTATCCAGCCCTTGAGCTTGGTTCTTCCCAGGCCACTGTGATCTCTGGGTTTCAGTTTGATCGCAAGGGGAGTGCCCCGTCGCAGGACCAGCGACCTGCCACCCAGCGGATCTTTATCATCATTGATGAACACCTGCGTTTCGTCGCCAAGTTCTTTGGACAGCGCCAACACCTTTTCCAACATCAACGGGGTGGTAAAACCTGGCATCTCGATCTTCAGGCCAAACTGGCCACTGTTGCCACTGTCCTTGGGATTGAGGCACCACTGGACGCCCGCATCGGTGACCTCTTCACTCTCGACACCGTAGGCAGGGTCAGACGGCACCTGCCCTTGTGAGAACTCGCCCTCGATCTGATCAAATTGCAGCTTGGCGGTAAGCTTCATCAACCTCAGTGGGCTGTGCTCAAACGGTATGATGCGCACCGTCGCATTCACGCCACGATGGAAAATGGGGGGGCTCTCCTCCATCTCGGCCTCGTCGAGCATCACCTTGAGTTCGGCCTCCTCAGCCAAATTGGCCGACATCTGCACCCCTGGCAGCAAAAACGGCACCTCCTTGCCCAGTCTGTCCGACCACACCTGAAGCTTGAACTCCCCGCTGTCCTCGCCGGCGTTGATTTCCCAAGTGAGCCCGTCCTTCGTCATCTCCCGTTCGATCGTGGGGCAGAAGTCGATGCCCAGTTGCTTCTCGTCCTGCGGCTTGGCGTTGCGCAGCAGGCTGTTGTCGAACCAGCCCAGCGTGATCATGTGACCAATAAAGTAATCGTCTGCGCTTTCAGGGGTCAGGGTCAGCTCGTATTTACCACCACGAGCCAGGCGCATTCCCAGCTCAGAGGGATCGACGACCGGCCCATCTTTTTCACGGAGGACCAGCGTCATCAATTCATCCCAGGGCGCTTTGACAAAGGCTCGGAGTTTTTTCTCTATGGATATGTCGTGCCCGAGTGCGTCTTTACAGGCAGCCGTTATCGTAATGTACTCCCCCTCGATATCTTCCTCCTTGGGTATGTACTCAAACTTCGACTGGCCATTTGTGTCGGTCACGATGCGCTGCGGGGCCTGGACGCCAACCGTCCACTCCACCTCTACCCCCGGCATGGCACGCTTTTCGACAAAAGCGCTGTTCACCGTGACAGTCAGGGTTACGGCTTTCCCGCCAACGATCGGCGTCGTGCCATCCCACTCCAGGTCGGTGATGCTGAACCAGTGATCGCCCACATCTGCTTCAAAAAGGTACTTGGGCGCTTGCCAGTAGCTGCCCAGGCCTAACTTCACCAGACCGGAGCGCGCGTCATCGCGCTTATCCGCCTCCAAGCCCCATTGTGCAACACCACCAGACAAGGTCAGGTAGTGATGCTCCTTGTCACTACTATTATCCTGATCATCGTCCTTCAAGGGGGGCGTCGCGCTCAAACCGTATAGCGTCGACGCCCCCTCATTGTTGTCCATCCAGAGAACGCAGAGGCGTTGCTCCTTCCAGAGACTGCCGGGTGGCGCGGTGATCTTCAGTTGATGCCTCGCACCATGGCACAGCTTGAACGGCGGCTTTTGCTGGGGGGAATCCGGCTCGCCTTCCGGCGAAAACACGATCAGTTGCAAAGGTGGATCGCCTGCCTTGTGGGTTGCAGACGGAGCAAGGCGCTGAGGCGTTTCTTGTTTGGACATCGCGACCTCCGGTGTGCTTCTGTAGCGTTTCCGAAGACAGTAGTACGCCGTACGGGTTAACAAAACTGGCAGAAATGCTAGGGCGATTCATGAAACATCGGCCAGCCCAGGATGCAACGCCATTCGATTGGCGAATATGCCATATACGAATTGTCAGTTTTCATTCGAGACTTGAATGAATGAAGCTGGTCATCCACATCGGAATAAATCACCGAAGCCCGGCAGGTATTGCACCCTGCACACGGAAAGGGCGGAGGACTGACCCAGGAGGTGACAAGGTGACGGTTTTCACTATCCAGCAAATCGACCACATCGTGCTGCGCGTGCAGGACATGCAGCGGAGTGTGGATTTCTATACCCAGGTACTGGGTTGCTCGATCAGCAAGCACAACGAAGAGCTCGCCATGATCCATCTGGCGGCGGGCGGTTCGATGATCGACCTGGTGGATATCGAGGGCCCACTGGGTGTCAAAGGCGGTGGGGCACCCGGCAAAGAGCGGCGCAATGTCGATCACTTCTGCCTGCGCGTGGAGCCGTTCGACGAGCAGGCAATCATTGCCCATCTGCAAGGGCACGGCATCGCGGTGGAAAAGGCCGCCAGCCGATACGGGGCCGAGGGTGTGGGCTTGTCGCTCTACTGCTTCGATCCTGACGGCAATCAGGTGGAGCTCAAGGGGCCGGCGGAAATCGCCAGTGCGTAACCAAACCGTCAGGATTATCCGGGGTTGATCCCCTGCAGGAGCGGCTTTAGCCGCGAAATGGGCACCGCGGTACCCGGCACTACCGGTTCCAGCGGATGCCTATCCTCGGTTTCATGCCTGTCGCCAACTCCTCAATCGAGGCGCGCGGCTACACTGACTTTGCAACGCTGGTAGGAGGATTGCCTCAGTTCGACTGCCGATGGCAACAGCATCGCCGACAACAAACTTGACCGAAGTACCGGATTAAACAAAGGGAAGTCCGCGCAGTGTCCCTTATGAAGCACTACCTGCTTTAGCCACTGTGAGGACAAAGCGTCATGAACATCGCCAGACTCAACCCGAAGCTGATGGTTGTGGGGGACTCACTGCCCCAGGGCTGCAGAAGCCTTACCGTCAGGGCCTCGCTCTGTGCCCAGTCCTGGCCGGCTCGGCTTGCTGGCGCGCAAGGCTGGGACTTTGTTCCTCCCGATCATCCATGGGAAGTGTTGTTCGATCTCGAACAGGAAATCAGGCGACTGAACCCGATCCTCGTCGCGCCCTCCGCACTGTCCCTGGTCGGCTTGCCCGAGCGCATCCTGGACAACCTGAATCTCTGGGTGGCGGCCACCCCCAAGTCCCTGCATCAATCCTTCGACAACCTCGCCATTGCCGGGAGCGAGGTTCACCATATGTACAGCGGTTCATGGAACGCTTTCTTCAAGCAAGTACAGGCGCACCTGAGGACCGATCTCGCGGCACAGCTCGACCATTTCTCCGATCTGCATATCGCTATCAATGGCCAATATGTACTGAACCCACAGAAGGTCGCCGATTTCGATGACTTCTCCCCGCTGGACTGGGTCGAGCAGCGGCAACCGGAAATGTTGGTGGTGCACTCCGGGCACAACCACGGGCTTTTCAAGTTTGGCTTCCTGGGGAAAAACCAATCGATCACCCAGGGGGAGTACAACGGCAGGAACTATTTCCAGCAGTGGCAAGAGGTGGCTGAACGGATTGCCAGGCTTCCAGCAGCGGTCGAGCGCGTCGTGATCGTACTGCTGCCCAAGATCAGCGCGGTTGCCGCATTGCAGCCTGTATCCGACCTGCGTGAAGATGGCTATCCCGAAGCCTACCGTGTCCGTTTGCTGCCGACGTCGTTGAAGATTGACCGCAGTGTCGTTGTCCAGGCCGACGCACAAGTCCGTGAGGTCAACGCAACAATACGCGACCTGTTTATCGAGGCCGCGAACGCAACGCAAACGGCACACCGTCTGGTGTTTGTGGATACCTACCAGGCATTTGATGAAATCGACTATAAAAATCGGTTGAACGAGACGGCCCGTGTCCGGGTGAATGCCAGCCAGTTCATTGATAATCGCTATCTGGACGGCGCGTTGGACTTCGCGGCCCCGCAGGGGAAACGACTCAAGGCCGGCGGCTACCTGAGCATCGATGGCATGCATCCCAGTGGTGCGGGATATGCCGATCTCGCCTGCCGGGTCATGACCGAGCTCAACCTGCCCCATGACCGGGATGCCATCATGCAGCACGCATTCGACCAGGATCGGTTGCTCAGCAACTACCCATTGGAACTGGATGCGGTCCTGAACTATGTCGATGTGCTCAGGCCCTTCAACGACGCCAATTGGTTCGCCACCGATTCGCCGGATCGGCTGAGGGACCATACGCATTTCAGCCAGGCCATCAAACAGCTGGCCAAGCTCTTCACGAAATAATCGGGGTTTGGTTCAGTGCGTTTTCCGAACGTCAGGTGCCTTGGCTGCAAGCAAGGATCGCGTCCCTGATCCAGCGGTTCGCCGGGTCCGCGTCCTTGCGTGAGTGCCAGGCTTGTTGGTACGACAGCACCGGCAGGCCCAGCGGGGCATCGAAGGTGCGCAGCGCCGGGTAGCGGTCGAGGTCCCGCACCGCCCAACTCGCCACCGTCAGGATGAGGTCGGTGCCGGCGATGAGTTCGATGGCGGCGCTCCAGTGCGGCAGCGCCACGGCGATCCGACGCCGTACCCCCATTCGCGTCAGCACGCGCTCGATTTCGTCGTTGGCATCGGGGCGCAGGGCGAGCATGACGTGCGGACGCTCCAGCCACTCCTCGAGCGACAGGCAGCCGCACGCCGGCAGGGCGCTTTCATCGGCGAGGCTGACGAAGTGTTCGGGGAACAGCTCCTGCACCCGCACGCCTTGGGGGTATTCCGGGAAAATGCCCAGCGCCACGTCGAGCTCGCCATCCGCCAGCTGGGCCATCATGGTCTCCCGGCTGGCCTGGCTGACCGCCAGGTCCACCCCGGGTGCGACGCGGCGAACATGACGAACCAGCCTGGGCAGCACTCGGCGCGCAGCGTAGTCGGAAAGTGACAAGCGGAAGCGCGCCTGGGATTGGCCCGGGTCGAAATCGGCTGCACCCAGCAGATCATTGAGATGCCTCAGGGACTGCTCGAGCGGCCCCAGCAGACTTTGTGCGCGGGCGGTCAGCACCAACTGGCCGTCACGGCGTATCAGCAAGGGGTCATCGAAGTGGACGCGAAGTTGAGCCAGGGCATGGCTGACGGCGGGCTGGCTCTTGTGCAGGCGAACCGACGCACGTGTCACGTGCCGCTCCAGCAACAGCGCGTGAAGGGTCAGCAGGAGGTTGAGGTCGATCCGTCGTAGTGCTTCCAGCATGTGCTCGATTCTGTCCGATGCGTCGGGGCAGGGTAGCAACATGTCGAAGGGGATGACAGCTGCGGCACTTATTGGATGGCGCATTCGGGTGGTGGCGTGTGATGCTGGTATCAAATGGATTTTGAGCCATGGAGGCAGCTTGGGAATGAATGTTTCACGTATCGCGATGCTGGGGATCTTGTCACTGCTGCAAACGCCGCTGTCCTTGGCGGAAAACACCAACGGGAAAAACCTCTTCGTGCAGCGCTGTGCCGTGTGCCATGGCGCGGATATCAAGGGGACGGGGCCGTTGGCAAAAAAGAGCAACCCGCCAACGCCGGACCTTACCAGCGCTGCATTCAAGAAGCGCTTGAACGACTATCCAGGCGTTATCGTGTCTTCGGTCATCCTTCGCCCAAATGGAAACCTGATTCCGAAAACGCTGCAGGAGAATGGGGTGAAGATTGCGCCGCATGCCTGGAGTGTCAAAGATTTTCGCGATCTGCATGAGTACATGAGTGGCGTGATTTCAAGGAAATGATTAGCTGGGGATGAAGTCCTGCATGGACTAATCAGACTTTCCCCATTTCGCGTAGGGCGTTTCCCAAGCATGCTTTGAGCACTTTTGCGCTATCGAAGTGACGGCTAGTCTCGCCGGGTCGTTGCCAAATCAACGACCGGGCCTGCAAGCCCGTCTGAACATCGATCTGTGCTCACTTTCTGAGTCGCTGGCGCTTGTCAGTGGTTGTGCTCAATGGTGGCTATGTGCGGTTAGCCTTCGGGCTGGCCGGGTTAGTGCTCGATGTTCCCCGGACTTGCAGACCCGCACGTAGCCGCCACCCATCTCCCTGCAGGTGATCGGGTGCCCGGTTGATCATTCATGAACGTCGAGTATGAAGTCATGTTGAAGATCGTCCCGGATCCACCACCCTCCATAGCCCCACTCACTTCCTTGAAAGCATGTCAAGTATTAAGCGTATGGCTTTATGTGTGTGTTACGTGGGCTTTGACTTAAAAACTCTATCTATTTTTCTCATTACCCTGTCGCACTGAAGTGCAATAGAGAAGTGTAGTAGCGAAACTATAACTGAGATAATAAAGAATACCGCCACTGTTGTGATTGATCCTGGGTAGCTGTCGCTTTTGAATATAAGCTCCTGCACAGGTTGTGCATAGCCGAAAACTGTAGCTGCTACGATAGATGCAAAGGGAAGCCACAAGGAGCAAGTGCGCAATCTAAGGGCGAGTGAATTTTCATTGTTTTCAAGAGCTGTTAGAAAAACCGTATTCAGCTGTGCGATCCTCATGAGATCAGGGTTTTTGTGCTTTTCCAGTGAAAGCAGGGAAGCATGTACACCACGAAGATTTAGCCAAACGCCAATCACAAACACCATAGACATTAGTGCCATCACTATAACGAAATCATTGGCTGGTATCTCTGTACCAAGTATTGGTATTTGTCTTGAGGGAAGCTTGGCTTCTTTTATGGTGTTGTCTGTCATGTTGATTATGAAGTTGCGCAGGGAGTAGTCATGCACTAGTTCTTCATAAGACAAGGAGCGTAATCGGAAGAGCTCCTTCTCTCCAATATTTTCGACGGAGCATGCGGAGTTAATGTCAAGGTCTTTATTTGTTTTGCCTGGTTTTTCTGAATCTATTAGCTCTTTGTAGCATTTTTGTTTTTTTAGGGTGTGGTTCAGGATGCGATGGGCTTCAGTTCCTGAGAGTTGCGCTTCTTGGAAGCTGAATCTCTCCAGGTAAACATGAAGTAGTATTAGGACCGATATAAGTATGGCGGTGCTCATGAACCAGCGCATCCTGTTTGCCGATGCTTTAAAAACGTCGAGCTCTTCTTGTCTTATGTCCATGGGCAGAGTCTACCTTCATTGGATTCGATCATAAGTGTAGACGACGTTCGGATTCTCAGATCATGATGGTGATAACGTGTAGCGGTGCTGAAATTCGCATCGGTCTGGCAAATGGGCGGTAGTGGTGATTTATAGCAGCATTAATTGACCATAATTGCCGATCAGCAACGGCTGCAAATGGCCAAGAGGGGGCGATGGACAAAGTAATGACAGAAAGGTGGCGTCACCGTTGCTGCTTTAAATCTAGAAGGCCGAAGGGCTTGCCGCTACCACCTCTTAAAGCCCAGTGAGTGGGTCCATGGGGAAGCAGAGTCTGTTACTCGGGTGATCGGTTTCACACCGTCCTACATGGAGAGTCAGAATTTCCTCATTTCCAGTAGGGCGTTTCCCAAGCATGCTTTGACCACTTTTGCGCTATCGAAGTGACGGCTAGTCTCGCCGGGTCGTTGCCAAATCAACGACCGGGCCTGCAAGCCCGTCCGCAAAAGATTCACTGCCAAGGCAGCAACCTGTAATCGTGTTGCTTGTTGTGTCATGGCGGCTGCGTATGGGAGGCTCTCGGGCCTGCCGGTTTTCTCTTTTGCGCCGGTCTTGCAGACCTGTACGTAGCTGCCACCCTATCCACTGCAAGGGTGGCGTGGTGGCTGAAATCCAATGCAAAAGAGGATTTACCATGCTCAAGATCGTTCCCGATCCACCCCATTCCACCGAGTCTCCTCACTTCCTCGAAGACACCCTGGTCCACGCCGCCGAGTACGTCATGTGTGCGTTGGCTGTGTCCCACCATTCCTTGACCCACCTGCCCAAGTCACCCGCCACGCTGGTGATGCTGACGGTGATGCACGAACTCGATGCCACTCGCGCGTTGCTGGAATCGGCATTGGCTCAGCTACAGATGAGCGCCCGACCGCCGTCCTACACGCTGCACTGACAGCCCTGCACAGCCCCTGTAGGTGCGGCTTCAGCCGCGATGCAGACACCGCGTTACCTGGCACCAGCGTCGCTGGTGATCGCGGCTGAAGCCGCTCCTACAGGTAGCTCGGTCACCCCTTCAAAGCTTCAGAGGAACCTCGAATGGACAACGATATCCCAGCAGACCACGGCCAACTTGGCTGGACCGTCGGCACCTGCACGTTTATGGAAGGCGCCATCAAAGGCACGCGCCTGTTCCGCGTAGAACCCGGCAACTGCGCCAACCACGCCATGGAACAAGCCTCCGTGCTGCTCGATAGCGCCCGCCGCGCGTCATTCATCGGTGTGATGGACAACGAACCGGTGCTGGTCTGGGCGTCGCACTACCTCGGCGATATGGCCAAGGCACTGATGGACGATGCGCATATGGGGATATTGAAGAAAGTCTGAAATGGCAACCCAGCCACGGCGTTTCAAATAGGTGCGCAACCTCAGGGAATCGATGCCTTCGTCTGGTGATTGGCCCGGCTGTGCCGGGCATCGCCAGCAAGGCTGGCTCCTACGGTTTTTGGTGCAGCATTGGCCTCTGTGGGAGTGCCGGACCCGGTTCATCACCTTGACGCGCACTGCACCGAATGTTCACATGCCGCCCAGTTTCAGGTGTCCCAAGCCGCCGCGCCTGGGGTGAAACGGGAAACCGGTACGCGCTTCGCGCCAGTCCGGTGCTGCCCCCGCAACGGTATGCGAGTGATGCCCTCAATCAGACCACTGTGGCCAACCGGCCATGGGAAGGCGAGGGCATCCAGCCTCGCGAGCCCGGAGACCGGCCTGGAATGTTTTGGCGACACTCCTGCGGTGGGCAGGCATGGGCCGGTCTGGGCCCATGCTCGATGCCTGCCTGTGCGTGCTTCTGCGAAATTCACTTCGAGAGAGCATGTGATGACTTACCAGCGCGTCTTGTTTGTCGGGCCGGGCCTTGCGGGCGGTTCAGCAGCCGAGGCCTTCGGCGCGGAACTCTGCCAACTGCGGGGCGAATCCGCTCGGGACGATGTCGTCGACACCCTGGACGGGTTCGAGGGCTTGTGGGCGGTCTTGCGCAAAGCCTTCGCCGACGGGCTGGAGCTCGTGTTGGTGGTGGACCTGGAACCCACCTCCGACGGCGCCTACCTGGACTGGCTGCGCGATGAACTGGGGCGCATCGCGCGTGAGCAAGGCCATCAGCCGCAAGTCTGGGTCACGGCGCAAGCGTTGGGGCGCCGCGGCCTGGATGCGCGAATGGCGTGTGCAAGCATCGAGGACCACACGCGGCACCTGGCCTGCGACCAGGTCAATGCAGTGGCAGCCGACCCTGACTGGTCGAAGGTCCCGGACCATGCACGCCAGGTTTTCCTCTGCACCGGCCCGCGTTGCGTCCGGCGAGGCGCCTTGCCGCTGTGGAAGCAACTGCGCCGCGAGTTGCTGCAACGGAAACTGATCGAGGTGCCGGGTGGCGTGCTGCTGACGCGCACGGCTTGCCAGTTCCCCTGCAACCTGGGGCCGGTGCTGACGGTGTATCCCGACGCTTGCTGGTATCGGGTGCGCAACAACGAAGAGGTGCAGCACCTGGTCGAGGTACATCTGTCGGGTGGCGAGGTTGCGACCGAGCTGCTGGTCCACGGGCGGGAGTTCAATCGGTAGGGCTTGAGGGCTACGCCAAACATGCAAGTGGTCGTGCGTAGGTCTGAATCGCACCTAGTTTCGTAGACACCTTTGAATGGTCGCTTCTGGCCGTGAACTGCCCTCCATCAGGGCCGCTAAGGGTCGATAGCTGCCGGCAGAGAATGGCAGCTATCGATCCTGAACGGGGTGCAGCAGTAATAGGCTGATCAGAGACAATGGCAGATTCGACCCCGATAGTCCCTCAGTCAAGAGAGCTGCGACCTGGCGAAGATGCTTCGACTGCGTTGCCAACGATAAGCTAGCCCCCCTGTTTCACTCGCCCCCTTGGACACTGAGATCCGCAATGAAATGGACCACAGCAGTGCTCGCTATTGCTCTCTCGCAGGGAGGCTGCGCCGAGAGCAAACCAACCTGGAGAGCGACCTCTTCGACGGACGAGTCCACCAACATGACGACCATGATGGTCAGCACTGGCGACACAGAGAGTGCTAGCTGGTTCTTCACAAGGCCGGTGTACTACTTTCCGGTGATTCGCAAGGACGGTGATGAGCTTTTAGTTGGAGTGATGTCCGGCGGCAGGGCCAGGCTGCCGGTCGGTACCGTGCAGCTGCTTGTCGATCAACATGAAGCCTGGACCATCACCCCGCAGGAAAACCCGGTGAGTCTCTCCCCGGCCGTTTTCCTGAAGGATGTGACTGCCACTGGTGAGCACGCTGAAATCGTCAAAAATGCCGAAAAGCAGGCCATGGATGCCGCTACGCAAATAATGAGCCCCTACACGCTGGCCTCCGGCGAAAAAGCGAAGCAGATCATTCGGGACCTTGTGACTGGGAAAAAGCTGCAGTACCGCATTGTGGCTATCGACCAAGCTGCCTCGACCACAGGCGAAACTGTCATCGATCGCTCGTTCTCTCAAGCCCTTCGTGCGATCGGCATCGACCCCGACACCTTGTGAACAAACGCTGCTCATCACACCCTGGTGCCCGGCCGACTTCTCGGCGGACGGCAGCTATGGGTCGTTAGCTGCCAATCGTGGATTGCTGCTTTCGCCCCTCAGCCATGCCTGCGACTGGTCAGATCGAATGCAAGTGACTGATCACATCGAATGCAAACGTGTGGTCACGCGGGTGCAATTACGCACCTAGGCCGATTATCCTGTAGGCCGTGCGAGCTCCTTGGCGATTTACACCATTTCCTGGGATAGGATCGGATGGAGACCGGCAGCTCCATGCAAAGCATCTTGCCTGCATCAAAAGCGTGCAAACCTGAAGACGGGAATCCGGTCTGAGGGATTGAGTTACCCCTCATCATTCCCACCAACGTTCACATTCGGGCCGATACACTCCACAAGAGACAGCTTGATGAAGAAACCAGGCCACCATACGCCGACATCCCCGAGCTGGTACCAGGATCGAGGACCATCCTACATCGAGGATGAATTCAACAAGGCTGCTGCAGACCTAGCGGACTTGATCGAGAGAGAAAGCTGGTTCGGTGACGCGGAACGACATCATCGCTACCGAGTAGATTTCTTCTTGAAAGATGCTCGACTCATCATTGAGCTTGATGGGCATGCCTACCATTCGACCAAGGAACAACTGGAAAAGGATGCAATCAAGCAACGTTATCTAACCCGGGCTGGTTACACGGTTATTCGCTTTACCGGCCGAGAGATCGTCAGAGACGTACAGGCTTGTGTTGCAGAGGTCAGGCAGATGTACAAGGAGTGCATGCAACGTGCACCAGCCAAGTATCGAGTCATGTACATTGATTACTCGTTTGTCATCGCTCAGATGAAGAGAGCATTGAGATTTTATCGTGAGATCCACCCGCAGAAGGTGCTAACCCCCCAACCCCTAGAGAATGTCATCCCACACGCAATCGAGTGGCTGCATGAAAAGTCATTCATCACAGTTTTCGTCTTCTGTCCTGAAGACCTTCATAGTGAAATCGCACACTTGAACTCAACGGTGATGGACTATGACAAGGGAGAGATCAGGTTCAGTACTATGCCGAGTGATCTGTACTCAATTGATCTAGGCGAGCACCTAGAGGATTTTTCTCACCTCTTTGACGAGTTCATGGTGGCTGCTGACGATCCAATCTACAGAGACTCCATCCGGGCAGTTTTGCCCAAAGAGCTTAGCGAAATGACTATCGGAACCTTTACCCACAAGTATCTTGCAAACGCCAAGCTTCTACGCTTAGGGAATGAGGAAACTTCCTTTGCAGGAACGGAGTTGGCGTATGTGCTTTGGCAAGATATTTGGTACGTGATCGGCGCTGCGCTGGGGCTTGAAGTTTACGAGTTGTGACTACTCTGGACGCCCCCTCTCCGATAGATCTCCAGCTCCCCGACCTATGCTCAAGGGGAGGGGCGCCATGTCCTCGGTACCGTCCGTTTCTAGCCGATAGCCGTCATCTGCGAAGGGCAGCTTTGGGTCGAATGCAGACACTCCTCGGGTGGCAGTCGAGCGCACTTGCCTAGCGTGACTCACTGCCGATCTGGTGCTGCTCGCCAGCCACATGGCGCCCCCCAGGCCCGACGGATGCCCATTTCCAGAGGGTATCTGCGGTTTCAGTGCGCCGCTCACCACTGAGTAAGCACTTGCATGGCCGCCAGATCGAGCTCGCCGGGCGTCTCATCTACCCGCCAGCAGTCGTCATATGACATTCGCCCCACCCGTTGCTCATTCGGATGCAAACGACGGTCGCTCCGCGAACCATGCCACCGCCAGCTCCTTGAATGCCTCGGCCGAAGGCGTCAGCGGATAACGCTGATCATGCGCCAGCACGATGCTGTGGGTTGGCAGTTTCTCCTGAGTCGGCCGACATACCAGCGCTTGACCATCGTAACTACGGTCACCGAATGGCCGGGTATAGATCAGCGCCACGCCAAAGCCATTGGCGACAATGGCTGCGCTGCAACTCAAAGGTGCGCACACGGTGCACAATGGCGGGGGAAAGGTCGTAAAAGCTGAACAGATCCAACACATGCTGCCAACTGTGGACCTGATCGGTGACTACCAGGGTGTATTCGGAGAGCGCCTTGAGGCTGACACGCGACTCTTTGGCCAACGGGTGGTCGGCCGACAGCAGCACCTGGGCGGTCAGCTGACACAGCTGGGTGCAATGCGTGTTCGGCGGTAAACCCAGGTCGTAGGTGATGGCCAGTTCTATCGCGCCCTCACTGAGCCGCTTGCCAACATAATCGAAGCTGCCATCGCGCATATCGACCGTGACCCTTGGGCAGGACTCCTGCATCCGTCGCACGATTTGCGGCAGGCAATAGGGCGCCAGGTCTTCAAAGCAGCCGACCACCAGTTCGCCGACACACTCGCCGGCATTGGCATGGATCTCGGCAAAGGTCTGAGCCTCTGCCAGCACCCGACGGGCCTGGACCATGACGGTACGACCGAATGGGGTCAGCGATATCCCGAGGCCACGTTGGCGTATGAAGATCGATTGGCCCAACACCTCCTCCAGTTCGGTGATGGCCGCCGAGATGGAAGGTTGTGAAACATGAAGCTCCATGGCGGCAGTGGTCAGGTTTCCGTGCTTGGCCGCTGCGAGCGCGTAGCGAAGCTGTCGCAGTGTGAACTTCATAGTTTTTTCCGTGGTGATGCATCAGGACTTATTATTTTATCCTTTTTTAAGGTTGTGAAATATTTCTCCTGCGCAGTGATCATCTTGTTTGGGAGCTTCACAATGACAATTACAAAGGCTCTGCTGACCACGACACTTTCTTTAGGGCTCTTGGCGTCCGCTGGCGCCAGCCAGGCGGCCGGTTGGTGCGAGTCCGGCAAACCGGTGAAATTTGCCGGATTGAACTGGGAAAGCGGGATGCTGCTCACCGAGGTGATGCAGTTTGTGCTGAAAAATGGCTATGGCTGTGACACTGACAGCCTGCCGGGTAACTCCATCTCCATGGAAAACGCCCTGGGCAGCAACGATATCCAGGTTTTCGCCGAGGAGTGGGTAGGGCGCAGCGAGGTCTGGAACAAGGCTGAGGCCGCCGGCAAGGTCGTCGGCGTCGGCTCACCGGTGGTTGGCGCGGTAGAAGGCTGGTATGTGCCGCGTTATGTAATCGAAGGCGATGCCAGGCGCAAACTCGAAGCCAAGGCACCGAACCTCAAGAGCATCGCCGACCTGGGGCAATACGCCCAGGTGTTCAAGGACCCGGAAGAACCGGACAAGGGGCGTTTCTACAACTGCCCGGCCGGCTGGACCTGCGAGCTGGACAACAGCGAAATGCTCAAGAACTATGGCCTGGAAAACACCTACACCAACTTCCGCCCGGGCACCGGTCCGGCACTGGATGCCGCCGTGCTGTCGAGTTACAAGCGTGGCGAGCCAATCCTCTTCTACTACTGGTCGCCAACCCCGCTGATGGGCCAGGCCGACCTGGTCAAGCTGGACGAGAAGCCAGGCGTGGATAAATCCGTGACGATCAAGGTAGGTGTGTCGAAGACTTTCCACGAGCAGGCGCCGGAGCTGGTGGCTGTGCTGGAAAAGGTCAATCTGCCGATCGATCTGCTGAACCAGAATCTGGCGCGCATGAGCAGGGATCGTGTCGAGTCGGCGGAACTGGCCAAGTTGTTCCTCAAGGAGCACCCCGAAGTCTGGCACAGCTGGGTCAGCGAAGACGCAGCCAAAAAGGTAGATGCGGCACTCTGAGGGTGTGGGCGGGTCCGGCGCCTGCCGGACAAGCCACATAGCAGTCCGCTTCATGCATTGCTCGAGAGAACTCCATGTTCCCCAAAAACTTCACGTTTTCCATTGCCGACTGGGTCAATGGCTGGGTCGACGCGCTGGTCACCAACTACGGTGACGTGTTCCGGCACATTTCCGACACCCTGCTGTGGGCCATCGTCAACCTCGAAGGTTTGCTGCGCGCAACACCCTGGTGGCTGATGCTGGCCATCGTCGGCGGTATCGCCTGGCACGCCACCCGCAGAGCCGTACCCACGGCGGTGATCGTCGGCCTGCTCTTTCTGGTCGGTGCGGTCGGGCTCTGGGACAAGCTGATGCAGACCCTGGCGCTGATGCTGGTAGCCACGCTGATCTCGGTCCTGGTCGGCATCCCGCTGGGTATCCTGTCGGCGCGCAACGATCGCCTGCGGGCAGTGTTGATGCCGCTGCTCGACATCATGCAGACCATGCCCAGCTTCGTGTACCTGATCCCGGTATTGATGCTGTTCGGCCTGGGCAAGGTGCCGGCAATCTTTGCCACCGTCATTTATGCCGCCCCGCCGCTGATTCGCCTGACCGACCTGGGCATTCGCCAAGTGGATGGCGAGGTCATGGAGGCGATCAACGCGTTCGGTGCCAATCGCCTGCAACAACTGTTCGGCGTGCAGTTGCCACTGGCGTTGCCGAGCATCATGGCCGGTATCAACCAGACCACGATGATGGCCCTGTCGATGGTGGTCATCGCGTCGATGATCGGTGCCCGTGGCTTGGGTGAAGACGTCCTGGTCGGCATCCAGACCCTCAATGTAGGCCGCGGCCTCGAAGCGGGCCTGGCCATTGTGATTCTGGCGGTTGTGATCGACCGCATTACTCAGGCCTATGGCCGGCCACGGCATGGGGTGGGCAAATGAGCACCAAGCAGGCGATGAGCAAGATCGAAGTCAAACATGTGTTCAAGATCTTCGGTGCACGTACCGAAGATGCCCTGAAACTGATCCACCAGAACAACACCAAAGAGCAGGTCCTGGCCGAAACCGGCTGCGTGGTCGGGGTCAACGACCTCTCGTTGTCCATCGGCAGCGGTGAGATCTTCGTGATCATGGGGCTGTCGGGCTCGGGCAAGTCGACCCTGGTGCGTCACTTCAACCGCCTGATCGACCCCACCAGCGGTCAGATCCTGGTCGATGGCGAGGACATTCTGCAATACGACATGCAAGCCCTGCGCGAATTCCGCCGGCGCAAGATCAGCATGGTGTTCCAGAGCTTCGGCCTGTTGCCGCACCGCACCGTGCTGGACAACGTCGCCTACGGCCTGAAAGTCCGTGGCGAGAGCAAGACCCTGTGCACGGAGCGTGCCCTGCATTGGATCAATACCGTGGGCCTCAAGGGTTACGAGCGATCGTACCCGCACCAGTTGTCGGGCGGCATGCGCCAGCGCGTGGGCCTGGCGCGTGCCTTGGCTGCCGACACCGACATCATCCTGATGGACGAAGCCTTCAGTGCGCTTGACCCGCTGATTCGCGCCGAAATGCAGGACCAGTTGCTGGAACTGCAAAAGACCCTGCACAAGACCATCGTCTTCATCACCCATGACCTGGACGAAGCGGTGCGCATCGGCAACCGAATTGCCATTCTCAAGGACGGTCGCCTGATCCAGGTCGGCACGCCGAAGGAAATCCTCTACCAGCCTGCGGACGAATACGTAGATCGTTTCGTGCAGCGTCGCGTAGCTTCGCTTTAAGGAACCGCGTGTATGTCGTTTGCCGAAAAAATCATCATCGCCGAGGCGCCCGTTCGCTGGCAGGACGTGGTGGCTGTGGCCCGGCATGGCGCGACGCTTGAGCTGGCCCCATCGGCCTGGGCGCGGATCGACAACGCCCAGGCGATTGTCCAGCGCATCGTTTCCAGCGGTGACCGCGCCTATGGCGTCAACACCGGGCTTGGCGCCTTGTGCAATGTCTCGTTGCAGGACGAACAACTCAGCCAGCTCTCGCACAACACCTTGCTCAGCCATGCCTGCGGCGTGGGTGCCGCGCTGTCGGACGAACAGACCCGGGCGATCATGTGCGCGGCGATCATCAACTTCTGCCAGGGCCGTTCCGGCCTTCAGCGCAAGGTGGTCGAGGCGCTGCTGACCCTGCTCAATCAGCACGTCACTCCGCAAGTTCCGAAACAGGGGTCGGTGGGGTATCTGACCCACATGGCCCATATCAGCATCAGCTTGCTGGGCGTCGGCCTGGTCAGCTATCGCGGCCAGATCGTGCCGGCGCAACAAGCCTTGGCCGAGGTCGGCCTGGCGCCGATCAAACTGGGGGCCAAGGATGGTCTGTGCCTGGTCAACGGCACCCCTTGCATGACCGGCCTGAGCTGCCTGTCTCTGGATGACGCCACCCGTTTGAGCCAATGGGCGGACGTTATCGGCGCCATGAGCTTCGAGGCCCTGCGCGGCCAGCTCGATGCCTTCGACCCTGAAATCATCGCGCTCAAACCTCACCCCGGCATGCAGCGTGTGGGCAGCAATTTGCGTCGCCTGCTGGACGGTAGTGAAATCATTGCCAGCAGCCAGGGCATTCGCACCCAGGACGCCTTGAGCATTCGCTCGATTCCGCAGGTTCATGGCGCCGCACGCGATCAGTTGGAACACGCGGCAAGGCAGATCGAAACCGAACTCAACTCCACGACCGACAACCCGATGCTGTTGGGTACACCCGAGGCATATCGGGTGGTTTCCCAAGCGAATCCGCACGGCCAGTCCGTGGCCATGGCGGCCGATTTGCTGGCCATCGCAGTGGCCGAGATCGGGGCGATTGCCGAGCGTCGACTCGATCGCCTGATAAACCCTTTGGTCAGCGGTTTGCCGGCCTTCCTGGTCAGCCAACCGGGTGTGAACTCGGGGATGATGATTGTCCAGTACGTGGCCGCTTCACTCTGTGCCGAAAACCGTCAGCTGGCCCAACCGGCCGTCATCGACAACTACGTCACCTCCGGCCTGCAGGAGGATCATCTGAGCATGGGCACCAATGCCGGGTTGAAGCTGCACCGCGCCCTGGAGAACTGTACGCAGATCCTCGCCATCGAATACCTGTTGGCGGCCCAGGCATTCGAGTTCCTCAAGGAGCAGCGCTTTGGCGCAGGCACCCACGTTGCCTGGCGGTTGTTGCGCGAACGGGTCCCGGCCTATGCCCAGGACCGTTGGCTGGCCCCGGATATCGCCAGCAGTGCATCGATCCTGAAGGACCCCGGCCTGCTTGGCGCTGCCTTCCCCGAGCTGCTGTGACGGGTGCAGGCGCCTGGCTGTTTCGACCCGTGCGGGTCGACCTGGACCCTGACGGACGATGCGCCGCCGTGATCGTCGGGATCCTGGCGCAACTGCCGTTTCCGAGCAGTCCCGATTGGGGTCTACAGCCAATCGCCGCCGCTGACGCTCGTCAGCGGCAGGCTTTGGTCGACACTTTGGCGCGCTGATGCGCAGCGCTCACTGTGCGGCTAGCGGAGTCTCGGCCCGAGATTCGGCGCTCGGTGCATATTGCTCGATCAGGCGCCACAACAATCTACCCATGGGAAGGCGGTAGATATCGCTATGAGCGCCCCCGCCCGAGCCCGGTGAGTTGAATTGGGTAATGCCGTCGGATGCGTCGATGTAGCTGACCTTGCCCCGACTCAACGTCGATGCCGTGCAATGGCTGTCACCTACCTTGCACAGGCTGAACAGGCCATTCGGGGAGGCGGAGGTATCGCTGGCTTTCAAGCAGTCGAACGTGGCAGACCTGGCCGGAACTGCCACGCCACACACCAGGTTCCAGGACTTGATCGAGCCGGAAGGGTCGTACCAGAACACCGGGCCTCCGGCAGCGCCGTCATGCTCCGAGGCGGTAAGCGCAATATGGGTTTTCCGCAGTTTTGCAAAATCCCGATAGGGCGCGCCTTCCTTGCCGTCACCCACGGTGAAGCGGTTGATACTGACCGCTCCCTGAAGGCCCACTGCCAGGTCCACATGGCTTTGCGGATAGGCCTGCCGTGGCGCCAGCGCGGGCGAGCTGAACAGTGCACGCATCATGGCGCGCGCACCGAAGCTGTGGCCGATGGTGACGACTTTGGCCTTGCTCTTGGACGCCGCGAGCGCGTTGGGCACAGTCTGGTTGACGAGCATGTTCAGCCACGTCAGGCCGATCTCGTCGGCGTCATTGGCCTTGTTGCCATAGCTGAAAAAATTGGTGAATGCGTTGGACCAGAAGGATGGCCAGGTCACACCGATGACGAGAGGACGAAAGCGTGTGGTGTCGAGGACGTCCGATTTGGGGCGAGTGGCGATGGCCTCTTCGCCTGATGGCTTGTAGACCTGGAGGCTCTGCAGGGCCTTGGCCTGGTCATGCGTTTGCTTTTGCGCCTGGCCAACTTCATAGGCAGCGGCCATCAGGTTGCCTGTGATGTCGTTGATATTACGTATGGCCTCGTCCTGAGCGGTGTTCCAGCCCATGACCACGATGACGACATGGGTGTAGCGAGAGCCGCCAAGGTCCTCGGTGAGGTTTTGTTCTAGCAACGCCAGCGCTTGCTTGCTCTCTCGGTACAAACCCGTGAGGTCTGATCGGGGCTGCTCCACGTTGTGCGGGGCTTTGCAGGCATTCCAGTCACTGACTTTTGTCAGGTTGTAGTCTTTGCGGATGCCGGCCAGGGCCTCGCTGACATAAGCGTTGTAAACAAAGCAATGGGACTTGGCCACATAGCCTGTGGCCTGGTCCGCCAGCACGCCATTCTTGAGGATGTGTGAGACGAACATCGCTTTAGTGTCCCGGCCTTGGATGCGTTCGATCTGGTGGGACGTATTGGTGCTGGTATCTTCCTCCTCCTTGAAATACGTAGCGTCGGCGTGAAACAGCCCCTTGCTCTCTTTGTTGACCTTGGGCCCACCGATGATCGGCTGTGGGCTTTTTTCGAGCGCGACCACGTAACCGGGGTAGTGGAGGGCTGTCCCGGAGGGGAAATAGAGCATGCTGTGGAACTTCACTGCATTGACGCTATCTACCTCCAGTTTGTTCTCGTAGGGCGTCATGACGCGATCCGTCGAGGTGCAGGCGATCATGATCATGGACATCAGAAGCGCGGACAGTATCGTCAAACCTGCTTGCGGGAGCCTGAGCATGGAGTCCTCCGTGGAGCGGTGTATTCCGTCTGGTTGAGGTGATATCAAAATGACTCTAGCCGCTTTCGCGCATTCAGCATTTACAACGTCCAATGGTTTCAAGGCCGCTGAGCGGCAGGTTGCGCCATGAACTTGACACTCGAACATTCGAGACTTTACTGAAGACGTCAGGTCATTCATTTCCCAGCAGTTTGCGATGGGGGCGCAAGCGGGCCGGCGACTCGCCGGTCAAGGATCCCCCACATGCCCAATGCCAACGATGTGAAGTGGTTCAAGAACCAGTTTCAGAGCCAGATGTCGCCTGCGCTAGCCAATACGCCCTTGACGGTGGACTTCATGGCCGCGATCGCGTGTCAGGAAACAGGAGAAGTCTGGCCGGTACTGCGCAACAAAGGCTTGCCGGTGCCCGAGATCCTGGAACTCTGTGTCGGCGACACCCTGGATGTGAACAAGCAGGATGCAAAGAAGGGGCGCCAGGCCTTCCCCAAGGACAAGGCGGCACTGCTGGCCGCTCCCAACGGCCAGGCCATGTTCGACATTGCCCATCAGGCCCTGGTGGACATGGCCAAGCATATTGACGGTTACGCCAAAGTCGCCCGTAACCCGGACAAGCTTTGTCATGGGTTCGGGATATTCCAACGTGATTTGCAGTTCTTCAAGAGCGACCCCGATTACTTCCTGCAACGGCGCTACGTCAACTTCGACGATGCATTGCAACTGAGCGTTGCCGAATTGAAGCGCGGCCTCAAGCAACTGGGTCTGAGCAAGCGATCGTCCCTCAGTGACATGGAACTTGCTGCCGTCGGCATCGCTTACAACACCGGCGGTTTCAATCCTCGTAAAGGGCTGCGCCAGGGTTTTTTCGACGGTAAGCGGTTCTACGGCGAGAACCTCTTCGACTTCATCCGCCTGGCTCACACCGTTGCCGTGAAGGGCCAGCCGCCACTGTTGCCTCAGCCTGCGCCGGGGCTTTCATTGGTGCCCCCTCCCAGCGAGCTGACGGCACAAGGCGAATTCTTCAGGGTCGACACGCGCGAGAGCCCGTTGCGCATGCGTAGCGAACCGCGCAAAAGCGACCCGCCGCAAGCCAACGTGATCGCCAACCTGCCGGACGGCCAGCCGGTGCGAGCCCTCACCGGCAAAGTGCGTAATGGTTTTGTGGAGGTGGAGACGTCACTCAACGGAGCCTTGCTGCGCGGTTTCGTTGCGCAGAAATTCCTGATCGCAGATTCGACAGTACAGGACATTCCGCTCGTCAGCCCATCGGCATCACCGCCTACCAGCGGTATCGTCGCCGTCTCCATGCCACGCAAACCGGGTGTGGTGACGCGGCGGATCGATTTCGCCGGTGCCCATTCACTCAACGAAGCGAGCATGCCGCAGCGGCTTGGTGATTCGGCCGACAGTTTGCGCGCCGAACTGGCGGCCATCGTTGACTGGCTGGCGGTGGACAAGCCGGCGCACAAGCGCTACCAGCCCAGGGAAGGCTTGACCTTCTGCAATATCTATTGCCATGACTACTGCATGCTGGCGGGTGCGTACCTGCCGCGGGTGTGGTGGACAGAGAAAGCACTGATCACGCTGTCGCAGGGCAAGCCGGTCGAGCCGCTGATCGGCACTTCCCTCCGCGAAATGCGAGCCAACGACCTGTTCCGTTGGCTGCGCGATTTTGGCCCGGACTTCGGCTGGCGCCAGACGGGCACGCTGAGCAAATTGCAGCAGGCCGCCAACCAGGGCGGCATAGCGCTGATCGTTGCGCGGCGCAAGGCGGAAGGGAAGTCCGGGCACATCGTTGCCGTCGTCCCTGAAACGGCGCAGAAGAGCGCGAGGCGCGATGCCAATGGCGAGGTGGTGGCGCCGCTGCAGAGCCAGGCTGGGGCAAGGAATTTCCGCATGGAGACGGGGATGGCCAACTGGTGGAATGGCGAGCAGTTTGCCGAGAGTGCATTCTGGATTCATGGGTGATGCGACGCTGTCATTCTCTGTACAGCCGAGCGTGCGGCGATCAGCGCGCCGAGAGAGGTGTGAGGTGAACAAACTATCAATCGTGGGTGCGGGCATGGTCGGTGAGGCGGCGGCGCAGATCATCGCCCGGGAAGAGTACTGCCGTGAGTTGATGCTGGTCGATGTGCAGGGCGACCTGGCGAAAGGCAAGGCGCTGGACATCTGGCAGGCGGCCGTCGAGTCCGGTTCCGATACCCGGGTTCACGGTGGTGCCAACGCCGAGATGCTGCAGGATTCCGACCTGGTGGTGATCACCGCGGGCGTGCCGCGCAAGCCCGGTCAGTCGCGCCAGGATGTGCTGAGCATCAACCTGCCGATTCTCGACGGCATCATGCAGGACATCAACCGTCACGCTCCGGCGGCGACGGTCCTGGTGGTGTCGAACCCTGTCGACGTCCTGACCTACCGGGCCTGGAGCTTGAGTAGTGGGGGACGCGGCAAGGTGTTCGGGCAGGCGGGGGTGCTGGATACAGCACGCATGAAGTGCTTCATCGCCGAGGAAACCGGCTTTTCCGCCCGGGATATCACGGCGCTGGTCCTGGGCGGGCATGGCGACAGCATGGTGCCGTTGATGCGCTGTTGCGCGATCGGCTCGGTGCCGCTGTCTCACTTTCTCTCCAGTGAGCAGATAGAGCGGATTGTGCAACGCACGCGCCAGGGCGGTGGCGAGATACTGGGTTTGAAGAAAATGGGGAGCGCCTGCGATGCGCCGGGCGTGGCCATTGCGCAGATGGTGGATGCCATCGCCAACGGGCGCAATCGCATCCTGCCGACGGTCGCGATTCTCGAAGGCGAGTACGGGCGCAACGACATTGCCATGGGGGTTCCCTGCGTGCTGGCGGCAGAGGGGCTTGCACGGGTGATCGAGTTGCCCCTGGATGCGCAGGAGCAGGCGATGTTCGACCACTCTGCGGACGCAGTGGTGCGGGACATTGCTGAGATGAAGGCGTTGTAAAGGGCGGTGCTTTCAAGGTGGCGGCGGTAGCCTTGCAGCGCCTTCGAGATCGAGCGCTGCAAGGCTACCGCCAAGCATCAGGACGGTTGAGCCGCCAGGCTGTTGCTGACACTACGCCCCAGCACCAGCACCGTGACAAATCCGCAGCCAACCAGCGCCGTGGCCAGGCTGAACAGCACCGCGCTGCCCATCTGGTCGACGATTTGCCCACCGAAGAACGAGCCCAGGGCGATGATCACCTGGAACATGGCGACGAACAGCGGCATGCCACGTTCGACATCCTTGGGCGCCACGACGAACATCCAGATGCTGGCGCAGGCCGGGAAGGCGCCGAAGGCAAAGCCCCACAGCGCGATCAGCATCGCCGCGCCAGTCAGGCTGGTGGCGAAGTAGGGGAACAGCGCGGTGCCGACGCCGATCATCAGCGCCACCAGCATCAAGGTGTGGCGCACGCTCTGGTTGGCGGCGAAGCCGGCGAAGATATTGCCCAGTACCCCGGCCACGCCATAGAGCAACAGCAGGGAACCAATGGTCGGCCCATCGAAACTGGCGTTGTGCTTGAAGAACGGCGCGACATAGGTGTACGCGGCGAAGTGCGCCAGGCCGATCAGCAGCACCGCGATCAACCCGACCCGAGCCTTCGGGTTGACGAACAGGGCTGGCAGGTCACTGATGCGAATGGCCTTGTCCGGGTTGAGTCGTGGCAGCAGGAAGACCTGCGCCAGCAGCACCGGTATGCCCACCAGCGCAGTGACCAGGAAGGTCGTGCGCCATCCCATCAGCCCGCTCAACCAGGTGCCCACGGGCACACCCAGTACAGTGGCCAGGGTCACGCCGACCATGATGATCGAGGTGGCCTGGGCCACGCTCACGCCCTTGGGCGCCAGGCGTCCGCTGAGGGCGATGGCGGTGGCCCAGAAGCCACCGATGCTGATGCCCAGCAGCACGCGGCCGAACAGCAGCAGGCTGAAGTCGGTGGCGTAGGCCACGACCGCGTTGGCGATGATCATGATCAGCGTCAGGCCGATCAGCAGGTAGCGCCGGTCCAGGGCGCCGATGCCCACCGACAGCAAGGGGGCGGCGAGGGCTGCCATGATGCCGGGCAGGGTCACCATCAGCCCGGCGTGGCCGGCGCTGATGCCGAGGTCGCTGGCGACATCGTTGAGTACCCCGACTGGGAGGAACTCGCTGGTGACCAGGGCGAAGGCACCCACGGCAACCGAGAGAATTGCCAGCCACTGTTGGCTGACGCTTTGCTGATCATGTTCGGGACGGCCGTGTGAGGCCTGGCTGGCGCTTGGCATGGTGCGGATTCCAAGGGAGTGTCGCCTGGAGCAGGCGAGAGGAGCGAGGAGACAATTCGGGGGCGATTATAGAGGGCGGTGTTTGCATTCAAACAGATGTGCCTTTCGATAGTCATCATCAGTGCGATCGATGGGGCGCCCTGAATAGAGCGCTTCCTACATCTATATATGCAGTGTGCCGCACCAGTGAGGCCATGGTCGGCCCGTCCAGGCACAATGGCTTGGAACAAACCTGTGTAGGAGCGGATTCATCCGCGATGCGCCGCGTAAGCGGCGCTCGATCTGCGGGGCGGTGCAGGTGCTGAGCGCACGCTGGCGGCCGTTATGCAGTCTTCTCGCTAATTATTTGAAATTA